>JARLJA010000093.1 GCA_031291445.1 Xanthobacteraceae bacterium
GCTGCCGCAAGAAAGACGTGGATGGCCGGGAGACCTTAGTCCTAGCGATCCGTCGAAGACGGATCGCGCTGCCCGGCCATGACGGAAAAAACAGCAATCGCAACATCTTGAAAATGCTCGCTGCATTTTCGGTCAGACACTGAGGAGGCGCGAAGCGCCGTCTCGAAGGATGACAGCCCCGGGGCCGTTCATCCTTCGAGGCTCGCTTCGCTCGCACCTCAGGATGACGGATCGATCGTTACTCGTGCTACCGTCGCGCCTGGAAGAAGCCGCGCAGCAGGGCCGCCGCCTCGACCTCGCCGAGCGCCGAATAGACCTCCGGGGCGTGGTGGCAGGTCGGCTGGGCGAAGAACCGCACACCGGATTCCACCGCGCCGCCCTTGGGGTCGCGTGCGCCGTAGTAGAGCCGCCGGATTCGGGCCAACGAGATCGCGCCGGCGCACATGGTGCAGGGCTCGAGCGTGACGTAGAGGTCGCAGTCGGTCAGCCGCTCGCTGCCGAGGCGCCGCGCCGCGGCCCGGATCGCGACGATTTCGGCATGGGCCGACGGGTCGTGGTCGTTCAGCGTCCGGTTGCCGGCCGCCGCCACCACCTCGCCCTCGCGGACGATGACGCAGCCGATCGGCACTTCCCCGTGGTTTTGGGCGATTTCGGCCTGTTTGAGGGCCAGATCCATGAAAGATTGTGCCGTCATCCCTCGTTTCGCGCGCTCAATTCTGTTACAGCATCAACTTCATCGTCACAGAGCCAGTCGTTCCGGTCTGAGTCAACGCGGTTGAGTCAGGTCGAGGCGAACGCCCTATTTCCAGCGAGAAGACCTCATGCCCCGCGACAAAGACAAGACCAGCGGCCCTGCGCGCGGCACCCGGGGCGCGGGACGCCATGTCGGCAAGGGCCGTCCCGGCGGCGGCGAAGAGCGTCCGGCGCGCGCCGGCGGCAAGCCGTTCGGCGCCAAGGCGTCGTTTGGCGCAAAGAAGCCCTATGGCGATAAGAAGCCTTTCGGCGACAAGCCGCTCGGCGACCGCAAGGGCGGCGACAAGCGACCCTATGCGGCAAGGCCTGCCGCCGACCGCCCGCGGTCGGAGCGGCCGGGCACCGCCAAGGGCGAGCGCTTTGGCGGTGATCGTGGGCGGCCCCGCGCCGACCGTGACGCGGGTCCGCCGCGTAGCCGCGACGACCGGCCCGCGCGCGCGCCGCGCAAGGAGTTCACGCCGCGGGGCGACCGTGGGGCCGAGGAGCGTCCGCGCTTCAAGCCGCGCGAGGATCGCGGCGGCGAGAAGTCGTTCGCGCCGCGTGGCGAGCGCCGCGATGCCCGCCCCGCCGGCCGGTTCGCCGACAAGAAGTTCGGCGACAAGCGGCCGTTCGGCGGCAAGCCCGGATTCAAGGGTGAGGGCTTCCGCAAGGACGGCGACAAGCCGTTCTCGCGCGGCGGAGGGTTTCGCAAGGACGGCGACCGGCCCGAGCGTGCGCCGCGCAAGGAGTTCACGCCGCGGGGCGACCGCGGGGCTCCGGACCGTCCGCGGTTCAAGCCGCGCGAGGATCGCGGCGGCGAAAAGAGTTTCGCACCGCGTGGCGAACGGCCGCGTCGCGAGGGCGACGAGCGGCCACGGTTCTCGAAACCCCGCACCGAGCGGCCCGATCGCGCCGGCGCCGAGGATCGCGCGCCGCGCAAGTTCAGCCGGCCGCGCGACGCCGCCGACCGTCCGAAATTCGATCGACCGCGGTCCGATCGCCCGGGTCGCGATCAGAGGTCGGGCGACCGGCCCGGCTTCGAGCGGCCCCGATCGGACCGCCCTCGTCCGGAGCGCGCGACGTTCGCGCGTCCGCGCGCCGATCGCGAGGCCTCCTGGAAGGATCATCCGCGCAGCGAAGGCGGCGAGGAACGGCCGCGGGGCGAGCCGGACGAGGCGCGGATTTTCGTCAAGCGTCCGGCCTTCGGCGGCCGCGGCGCCTATCGCGAGCGCCCGCCCGAGAAGGAGCGCCGTCGTCCGCCGCCGCCCAATCCGGCCAAGACCGGCGAACGCATCGCCAAGCGTCTGGCCCGCGCCGGGCTGTGCTCGCGGCGCGACGCCGAGGAGTGGATCATGCAGGGCCGCGTCGCGGTCAACGGCCGGGTGCTGACCTCGCCGGCGCTCGACGTCACCGAGCGCGATACCATCACCGTCGACGGCAAGCCGTTGCCGGAGCGTGAGCGGACGCGGCTGTTCCTCTATCACAAGCCGCGCGGGCTGATGACGACCCATGCCGATCCCGAGGGCCGCCCCACGGTGTTCGACAATCTGCCGGAGGACCTGCCGCGGCTGATCAGCGTCGGCCGGCTCGATTTCAACACCGAGGGCCTGCTGCTGCTCACCAACGACGGCGGGCTGGCGCGGGCGCTGGAACTGCCGGAAACCGGCTGGCTGCGGCGCTACCGCGTGCGCGCCCATGGCGCGGTGGCCCAGGCCCAGCTCGATGCGCTGCGTGCCGGCGTCGAGGTCGACGGCGTCAAATACGGTCCGATCGAGGCCACGCTCGAGCGCGAGCAGGGCGACAACGTCTGGATCACGTTCGCGATCCGCGAGGGCAAGAACCGCGAGGTGCGCAACGTGCTCGCCCATCTCGGCCTCGAGGTGAATCGCCTGATCCGGATCTCCTACGGCCCGTTCCAGCTGGCCGAGCTTCCCGAGGGCGAGGTCGAGGAAGTGCGCACCCGGGTGCTGCGCGAGCAACTCGGCGAGAAGATCGCGGCGCTCGCCAACGCCGACTTCCAGCTGCCGGTCAAGCCGGACGACGCGGCCGTGGCGCCGGCGCCGGCGAAGAAGACCCGGCCGCGCGCCGGGCTGATCGCCGACCGCAAGGGCCGCCGGGTGCTGGTCGAACGTTCCGGCGAGAGCGAAGCCGGTGAGGCGAAGCCGTACAAGCGGCCGAAGCGCGCCTATCACGGCAAGCGCGACATCAAGCCCCGCGACGAATAGATGGTGCTGTCTGGGCGAGGGGCTGCATAGGCAGCGGTTGCGGATGCGTGTGGTAGCTGGCCGCTTGAAGGGCCGAACGATCGCCTCGCCGACGTCGCGCGAGATCCGGCCGAC
Organism: Xanthobacteraceae bacterium; assembly: GCA_031291445.1. Taxonomy (GTDB): domain Bacteria; phylum Pseudomonadota; class Alphaproteobacteria; order Rhizobiales; family Xanthobacteraceae; genus Bradyrhizobium_A. The sequence continues at coordinate 3,072 of JARLJA010000093.1, forward strand.
CGCCGACCGGCTGCGCGAGGCGCTGTTCAACATTCTCGTGCATGCCTACGGCGATCCGGTCGAGGGCGGACGCGTCGTCGACCTGTTCGCCGGCACCGGCGCGCTCGGCATCGAGGCGTTGTCGCGCGGCGCGCAGTTCGCGCTGTTCGTCGACAACGGCGCCGAAGCCCGCGCGCTGCTGCGGCAGAACGTCGAGGCACTGGCGCTCGGCGGCGTCAGCAAGGTCTATCGCCGCGACGCCACCAGGCTCGGCCCGGCACACCCGATGCCGCCGTTCTCGCTGGCGATGCTCGATCCGCCCTACGGCAAGGGTCTCGCCGAGCAGGCGCTGGGTTCGCTGCGCGACGGCGGCTGGCTCACGCCGGGCGCGCTGGTGGTGGTGGAGGAGGCGAAGGCGGCGGCGTTCACCGCGCCGGAGGGCTTCGATGAGCTCGAGCGGCGGGCGTACGACGACACGGAGTTCGTGTTTCTGCGATTTGCTTCTGCAGGTTGATCTACGGTTATGCGTCACCCGCGGGCTTGACCCGCGGGTCCACACTTCGCGGCGCCACGCGGCTGAAAAGAGTGGATGGCCGGGTCAAGCCCGGCCATGACGACCAAAAAACGCAGCTCTTCACCGCCGCCCGAACAGCTTTTCGATATCCGCGAGCTTGAGCTCCACATAGGTCGGCCGGCCGTGATTGCACTGGCCGGAATTGGGCGTCGCTTCCATCTCGCGCAGCAGCGCGTTCATCTCCTCGGGCCGCAGCAGGCGGCCGGCGCGCACCGAGCCGTGGCAGGCCATGGTGGCCGAGACATGCATCAGCCGGCGCTCCAGCGGCAGCGCCTCGTCCCATTCCGCCATGTGCTCGGCGAGATCGCGCAACAGTGCGCCGGCGTCGGCCTTGCCGAGCAGCGCCGGTGTCTCGCGCACCGCGATCGCGCCGGGGCCGAACGATTCCACCACGAGGCCGAAGCTCTCCAGTTCGGCCGCGCGCGCCACCAGCCGCTCCACGGTGGCCTCGTCCATCTCGACGATCTCGGGGATCAAGAGGATCTGCCGCGCCACGCCGTCGCGGGCGAGCGACGCTTTCAGCCGTTCGTAGACGATGCGCTCGTGGGCGGCGTGCTGGTCGACCACCACCAGGCCGTCGCGGGTCTGCGCCACGATGTAGGTGGCGTGAATTTGGGTGCGCGCGGCGCCAAGCGGGCGGTCGAGCAGGTCCGGCGACGGCGCCGGCTCTCGCCGCACGTCGGCGCTCGGGCAGCCCACGTCGAAGGCCGCTTGGCTGCCCTCGGCGAAACCGGCCTCCGCCAGGGCGGCCGCGGCGCCGGCATAGGCGAATGGCTGCCCGGCGGGTGCCGCGGGCGAGCGCTGCCAGTCCCAGTTCATCGGCCGGTTCAGTCCGGCCCTGAACGCGCCGAGCGCGCTGTCGCCGCCATTGGCGGCGGTGCGGCGGCCTTCCCGCGCCAAGCCCTCCTTGAGGGCGTGGACGATGAGCGCGCGCACCAGGCCGGCATTGCGGAAGCGTACTTCCGTTTTCGCCGGATGGACGTTGGCGTCGACCTCGCGGGTATCCAGCGTGACGAACAGCGCCACCACCGGATGGCGGTCGCGCGGCAGGTAGTCGGCATAGGCCGCCCGCACCGCGCCGAGTATGAGCTTGTCGCGTACCGGCCGGCCGTTGACGAAGAGATACTGGCCGAGCGCGTTGGCCCGGGTCAGCGACGGCGCAGCCGCATAGCCCTCGACGCGGACGCCCTCGCGCTCGGCCTCGACCGCGATGGCGCTCATGCGGAATTCGGCGCCGAGAATGTCGCCGAGCCGGGTTAGCCGGCCCGGTCCTCCCGGCAGCGCCGCCGCCCAGGTCACCGGCGCGCGCTCCTCGCCGGCGAGCGTAAAGGCGATCTCGGGCCGCGCCATCGCCAGCCGCCGCACGGTCTCGCGGATCGCCTCGGCCTCGGTGCGGTCGGTCTTGAGGAACTTCAGCCGCGCCGGGGTGGCGTAGAACAGGTCGGTGACCTCGACGCGGGTGCCCTGCGTCAGCGCCGCCGGCGCGATCTCGGACTTGACGCCGGCATCCACCTGCATCGTCCAGGCGTTCCCGTCTCCGGCCTGGCGGGTGGTGATGGCGAGCCGCGCGACAGCGCCGATCGACGGCAGCGCCTCGCCGCGAAACCCCAGGGTGCGGATCCGCAGCAGGTCTTCGTCGTCGAGCTTGGAGGTGGCGTGGCGCTCGACCGCGAGCGCCAGATCGCCGCGCGTCATGCCCTGGCCGTCGTCGGTGATGGCGATGCGGCGGCGGCCGCCGCCCTCGGTGAAGACGTCGATGCGGTGGGCCCCGGCGTCGATGGCGTTCTCGACCAGTTCCTTCACCGCGCTGGCGGGGCGCTCGACCACCTCGCCGGCGGCGATGCGGTTGACGATGGTTTCGGGCAACTGGCGAACGGGCATGCGTGGCGCGACTCGGGGGAGGGACCAGATGAATGTAGTGGCAATTGGCCGGGGGCGGGAGGGTGGCCCGCGCCACGCGGTTCAATCGTCGGGGCGACCGCCGCGCAGCGCCTTGACGTTGCCGCGGTGTTTCTTGCCTTCGAGGCGGCGCATTTTCGAGCCCAGCGTCGGCCGGGTGGCGCGGCGCGGCTTGGGACGCACGGCGGCGTCGCGGAACAGGTCGACCAGGCGGTCGATGGCGTCCTGGCGGTTGCGCTCCTGGGTGCGGTAGCGCTGGGCGTGGATCACGATCACGCCGTCCTTGGTCATGCGCTGCCCGGCGAGCCGGGCCAGCCGCTCCCGCATGTCGTCGGGCAGCACGGCGCGCGCGGTGTCGTAACGGAGCTGGGCGGCGGTCGCGAGTTTGTTGACGTTCTGGCCGCCCGGGCCCGAGGCGCGCACGAAGGTGATCTCGAGATCGTTGTCGTCGATGGCGATGGCGTGGGTGATGCGCAACATGGGCGGCCGGGCTCAATTCAACTCCCGCAACGGGAATCGACCGGGCCATTGTACCGTACGGACCGCCCTCAGCGGGTCAATTCTTGACCGGCGCCGGCGGCGCCACCGGTGCGGTGGATTGCGCCGTCGCCTCGGTGGTCCGCCCGACTTCCACCGTCAGCAGGCCCTGGCCCCACAGGCGCCGCGCCACGCCCTGAGCGCCCTCGAGCGTCACGGCGTCGATCAGGCCGTTGCGCCGCTCGATATAGTCGATGCCGAGATTGTCGAGCTGGTACTGCGCCAGCACCGCGGCGATCTTGGCGGAGGAGTCGAGCGCGAGCATCTGCGACCCCTTGAGGTAGGATTTCGCCTCGTCGAGCTCGGTCTGGGTCGGCCCGGCGTCGCCCATGCGGCGGATCTCGCGCGACAGCGCTTCGATGGTCTCCTCGGCCCGGTCGGCCCGGGTGGCGGTGGACCCGACCAGCATCGAGGAGTGGCTCATCCAGATCATCGATTCGGAGATCGAATAGACCAGCCCGCGCTTCTCGCGCACCTCGTGATAGAGCCGCGACGACAGCCCGCCGCCGCCGAGGATGTGGTTGATGATATAGGCGGTCATGAAATCGGGGTCGCTGCGCTTCGGCGCCGGCGCGCCGAACATCACCACGGTCTGCGGCACGTCGAGCGCGACCTTGAGACGCTTGGGCGGAGCGGTCGGCGCGACGTCGGCGACCGCGACGAGATCGGTCCTGGCCGGCAACGCGCCAAAGGCGCGGTCGATCAGCCGTCCGAGCGTGTCGGCGTCGATGTCGCCGACCACCGCGATCTTGAGCTGGTCGCGGCTGAGCGTCCGGCGCCGGTAGCCGTGCAGGTCCGCCTGCGTGATGGTCGGCACGCTCTCGAGGGTGCCCCCGGCCGGCCGGCCATAGGGATGGTCGGGGTAGGCGAGCTGCCAGAACGCGCGGTTCACCAGCGCGCTGGGCGTTGTGCTCTCGCGGCGCAGCCCGGACACGATCTGGGAGCGGATGCGCTCGACGGCCTCGGTATCGAAGCGCGGTTCGGTCAGCGCCAGCCGCAACAGGTCGAAGGCCTCGTCGCGGTCTTCCTTCAGAAGGCGCAGCGAGCCGCGGAAGAAGTCCCGCGCGGTGCCGAAACTCATCTGGATGGCGCGGCGTTCGAGGCGGCCGTGAAAGGCGTTGGCATCGAGGTCGCCGGCGCCCTCGTCGAGCAGGTCGGCAGCCATATTGCTGAGGCCGGGCTTGTCCGCCGGATCCTGGGCGGCGCCGCCGGCGAAGGCGTATTCCATCGCCACCAGGGGCACGGTGGAATCCTGGACGAACCAGGCTTCGATGCCGCCCGGCGTCACCAGGCGCTGGATCCGGGCCGCGGCGCGGGCCGGCGAGCCGCCGCCGAACGACAGCAACGGCAGCGCCGCGGCGAAGCCGAGCGAGCGGATGACGTCGCGCCGGCGCAGCATCATGAGCGTTTCTCCGCGCGCTTGGTGGTGTCCTTGACCAGATAGCCCGTGACCGACCGCTTCTTGTCGAGGAAGGCGCGCGCGACGTCGCGGACCTGGGTCGCGGTGACGGCGCGGACCCGGCGCGGCCAGTCGGCGACGTCGTCGATGGTCAGGCCGACGGTGAGCGCGGCGCCGTACCAGCGCGCCAGCGTCGCCTGGCTGTCCTGGGCATAGATCGCCTCGGCGACCAGCTGGGTCTTGGCGCGTTCGAGCATGTCCGCCGACACGCCGTTCTGGGCGATCTCGGCCAGCACCGCGTCGATCGCCTGCTCGAGCTGGTCGAAGCCGACGCCCGGCTTGGGCGACGCCGCGATGATGAACTGGGTGGGGTCGAGCGCTGCGCCCTGGTAGGAGGCATTGGCGGCGACCGCGAGCGGGTGGTCGACCACCAGCGCGCGGTAGAGCAGCGAGTTGTTGCCGCCGCCGAGCACCTCGGCGAGCACGTCGAGCGCATCGCTGTCGGCGGTGCCCGAGGTCGCCGACGGCGCCAGGTAATAGCGCCGCAGCGTCGGCTGCTCGACCTGCGGGTCCGCGAGCGTCACGGTGCGCGGCGCGACCGGCGTCGGCTCCTGCGGCCGGATCCGTTTCGCCGCGATGTCCGGGCGCGCGGCGAGCGGCCCGAAATTCTGTTCCGCCAGCGGCCGGACCTCGTCCGCGGTGACGTCGCCGGCGATCACCAGGATGGCGTTGTTGGGGGCGTAGAAGCGCCTGTAGAACGCGAGCGCGTCCTCGCGGCTGAGCTGCTCGATCTCGTGGTGCCAGCCGATCACCGGGCGGCCATAGGGGTGATTGAGATAGAGCGCCGCCATGGCCTGCTCGGCGAGCCGCGCGTCGGGGCTGTTGGCGACGCGCATGTTGTATTCCTCGAGCACGACGTCGCGCTCCGGCAGGACCTCCTCGGTCTTCAGCGTCAGGCCTGTCATGCGATCGGCCTCGAAGGCCATCATCCGTGCCAGCTGCTCGCGCGGCACGCGCTGGAAATAGCCGGTGTAGTCGGTCGAGGTGAAGGCGTTCTCGTTGCCGCCGACCCGGATCACGGTCTGGGAGAATTCGCCGGCCGGATGGCTGGCGGTGCCCTTGAACATCAGGTGTTCGAGGAAATGCGCGAGCCCGGACTTGCCGGGCGTTTCGTCCGCCGAGCCGACCTTGTACCAGATCATCTCGGTGACGACCGGCGTGCGGTGGTCGGGGATCACCACGACCTGGAGGCCGTTGGCGAGGGTGAATATCGACGGCCGCTGGGACGTGGCCTCGGGCGCCGCGGCGGCGGGAGCCACCGTCGGCGGCGGCGCCGGGGTCAGGTTCTCGGCCCGCAGCGGCGAGGCGGCGGCCAGCGTGCCGACGAGCAGGCCGGCGAGCCATGCCGCGCTGCGCGCGCCGTTACGTTGCGGGCGGTTGGTCGGGCGACGCGCGCTCAAGAGGGCCATGCGCGGCGCGTCACTTGGACTCGTTGGTCGGCAGCGTCGGATTGTGGAAGGTCTGGGCCGCCGGCTCGCCGCCCGTTCCGTAGGCATAGTCGGGCGACGGGGTCTGGTAGCCGATCGGCGGCTGGGTCAGCGTCTCGCGCGGCGGTTCGCTGGTGAACTGCACGGCTTCGGCCTTCTTCTTGCCGAGGTTGAAATCGCTGAAGTCGATCTTGAAGCCGCCGCTGCGCCCCTCGGGAAGTTCGGTGGTGCCGGGCTGTTGGGTGGCGAGGGCCGCACGGGTCGCCGCCGGCTTGCGGGCGCCCGCCGCGGCGGGATCCTTGGGCCAGTTGGTCACCTTGGCGGCGGCCTCTCCGGTTTCCGGCGGCGGCAAGTCGCGGGTGCGCGGCACCACCAGCGGCGACCGCTCGCGGTACTCGATGCCGGCCTTTTCTTTCTCGTCCTTCTTCATGCCGGTCAGCTCGCCGATCTTGTCGATGCTGAAGGCGCTCATGAAACGCTGCTGCAGTTCATCGGCGCTCTGGGCACCCTGGGTGTCCTGGGCGCGCGCCGCGCCGGTCATGACGCAGAGGCCGACGCCGATGGCGCAGGTCGTCAGCCGCAAGCTGGGCCAGGAGGTCCTGATCGTTGGTCCGGATCTGTGCATGATAATTAACATCAGCCTTATCAAGGCGTTACGTCGGCCCGCTGGGGCTGGACGATCGATCTCGCGGTATCCACCGGGATCAGGGCGCTTTTACGGCGGTCCGACCGATAAAGGAATCATACAGGAGCCCCGCCACACCGGCAACGATGGCCACGTCGGCAAGGTTAAAGACGTACCAGTTGAAGGGGCGCCCCCCGATCTCGAGGTGAAACAGCGCGAAGTCGACCACCGCGCCGTAGAGGAAGCGGTCGATGGCATTGCCGATGGCGCCGCCGATGATCAGCCCGAGGCTGAGCGCCGCCAGCAGGGTCTGCGACCGCGCCATCCAGATCGCCATCACCAGCACCGCCACGACCTTGACCGCAATCAGAACGGCCTGGCCGAACGGACCCTCGTTCTGAAACCAGCCGTAGCTGATCCCGGTATTCCAGGCCAGCACCAGATCGAAGAACGGCGTCACCGCCACGCTGCCGCGCCGCGGCAGGTCGAAGCCGTAGAGCAGCCAGGCCTTGGAAGCCTGGTCGAGCACGAGCCCGGCCATGGCCGCGGCGACGCCGGCGCGGAGCGCGGGCTTCATGGTCCGGCCAGGACGCTAGACCGCATGGCCGAGCGCCTTCCATTCGCGCAACGCCACGGCGTCGCGCGGGGTCACGTCGGGAAACTCCGGATCGCTGCCCACCGTCGGCAGGATCTTCCACGATCGCGCGCATTTGGTGCCGACCGCGCGTTCGACCACCACGGCGACGCCCGGCACGTCGTTCAGCCTGAATGCGCCGGCGGGCGGGGCGGCGTTGGTCAGCATGGCGTTCGAGGTGATGCAGATCTCCGCGAGGTCGACATCGGCGAGCGCCGTGAAGATGGCCTGCTCGGAGACATGGACCAGCGGCGAGGCCTCCAGCGACGAGCCGATCCGCTTGGCCGCGCGCTCGAGCTCGAGGGCGCCGGTGACGACGCGACGGACCGCGCGAATGATCTCCCAGCGCTGCGCCAGCCCGTCGTCGCGGAAGCCGGCGAGGTCGTCGCGGAAGGTGGTGAGGTGGACCGAGGGCGCAGCCTCGGGCCGGTACAGCAGCCAGGCCTCGTCGCAGGTGAACGACAGGATCGGCGCCAGCCATTTCAGGATGGTGTCGCACAGGATGTCGATGGTGGTGAGCGCCGACTTGCGCGCCAGCGACGACGGCGGATCGCAATACAGCGTATCCTTGCGGATGTCGAAATAGAACGCCGACAGCTCGGTGTTCATGAAGGCCGCAAGCGCCGCCACCACGGTCTTGTAGTCGAAATCGGCATAGGCCTGGCGCACCACCGCGTCGAGCTCGGCGAGCCGGTGCAGCATCAGCCGTTCGAGTTCCGGCATGTCGGCGAAGGCCACCGTGTCGGCGGGCGTGAAATGATGCAGCGTGCCGAGCATCCAGCGCAGGGTGTTGCGCAGCTTGCGGTAGGTCTCGATGGTGTTCTTGAGGATCTCGGGGCCGATGCGCTGATCGTCCGCGGTATCGGAGCCGGCGACCCACAGGCGCAGGATGTCGGCGCCCGACTGCGCCATCACCTTCTGTGGCTCGACGGTGTTGCCGAGCGACTTCGACATCTTGCGGCCCTGCTCGTCGAGCGTGAAGCCGTGGGTCAGCACCACGTCGTAGGGCGCGCGGCCGCGGGTGCCGCAGCTTTCCAGCAGCGACGAGTGGAACCAGCCGCGATGCTGGTCCGAGCCCTCGAGATACATCACGGTGTCGTCGCCGCCATCGATCTTGCGCCTGATGCCGGCCAGGCTCGGGAAGTGCTGTGCGTCCTCCAGCACGAAGGCATGGGTCGAGCCGGAATCGAACCAGACGTCGAGAATGTCGTCGACCTTCTGCCAGCCCTCGCCGGCGCGGGCCCCGAGGAACCGCTCGCGCGCGCCCTCGGCGTACCAGGCGTCGGCGCCCTCCTGCATGAAGGCCTCGACGACGCGCAGGTTGACCGCGTCGTCGTGCAGGATGTCGACCGAACCGTCGCCCTTCTCGCGCACGAACACCGTGATCGGCACGCCCCAGGCGCGCTGGCGCGACACCACCCAGTCGGGACGGCCGGCGATCATGCCGGTGATGCGGCGCTCGCCCTGCGACGGCACCCAGCGGGTCACCGATATCGCCTTGAGCGCGCGGGCGCGCAGCGTGTCGCCGGATTTCGCCGCGCCGCCGTCGGCGATCGGCTTGTCCATGGCGATGAACCACTGCGGGGTGTTGCGGAAGATCACCGGCTTTTTGGAGCGCCAGGAGTGCGGATACTGGTGCTTGAGGCGGCCGCGCGCCAGCAGCATGCCGCGCTCGGTCAACGCCTTGATCACCGCCTCGTTGGCGTCGCCCTTCTCGCCCTTGTCGGTGAGAACGCGGCGGCCGGTGAAGCCGGGGGCCTGTTCGGTCAGCGCGCCGTGCTCGTCGACGGTGTAGGGGATCGCCGGACTGATGCCGCGGGCCTCCAGCGCGCGGCCGCTCGCCATCCAGATCTCGAAATCCTCGCGGCCGTGGCCGGGCGCGGTGTGGACGAAGCCGGTGCCGGTGTCGTCGGAGACATGCTCGCCGTCGAGCAGGGGCACCCGGAAGCCGTAGCCGTCGGCGAGCCCGGCCAGCGGATGGGCGCACTCCGTGGCGGCCAGCACCGCGGCCGGGATCGCGCCGACCTTCTCGAACTGCGCCACCCGGGCCTGCTTGAACACGGCGTCCGCCAGCGTATCGGCGAGAATCAGCAGGTCGCCGGGCTTGGCCCAGTTGTCCGCCGGCGCGTCGGTGACGCGGTAGAGCCCGTAGGCGATCTTCGACGAGAAGCTGATGGCGCGGTTGCCGGGCAGCGTCCATGGCGTCGTGGTCCAGATGACGACCGCAGCGTCCTGGGCCGCCGCGACGACGGCCGCGGTGGCCTCGGCGCCGGAGGCGAGTTCGATCTGCGCGACCGGAAACTTCACCCACACCGTGTCCGAGGTGTAGTCCTCGTATTCGACCTCGGCTTCGGCCAGCGCGGTCTTCTCCACCACGCTCCACATCACCGGCTTGGAGCCGCGGTACAGCGTGCCGTTGGCGGCGAACTTCATGATCTCGCGCGCGATCTGGGCCTCGGCGGCGAAGCTCATGGTGGTGTAGGGGTGATCCCAGTCGCCGATCACGCCGAGCCGCTTGAACTCCTCGCGCTGGACGTCGAGCCAGTGGCCGGCATAGGCGCGGCATTCGCGCCGGAACGCGATCATCGCCGCGGAATTCTTGAGGTCGGGCTTCTGCTTGCCCTTGGAGCGATAGTTCTCCTCCTCGATCTTCCACTCGATTGGCAGGCCGTGGCAGTCCCAGCCCGGTACGTAGTTGGAATCGTGGCCGAGCATCTGCTGGCTCTTGGTCACGAGGTCCTTGAGGATCTTGTTGAGCGCGTGCCCGATATGGATGTGGCCGTTGGCGTAGGGCGGCCCATCATGCAGCACGAATTTGGCGCGGCCCCTGGCGGTCTGGCGCAACTGGCGGTAGAGGTCGATCTCGTTCCAGCGCTTCAGGATCTCCGGCTCGCGCTGGGGCAGCCCGGCGCGCATCGGGAATTCGGTCTGCGGCAGATACAGCGTGCTGGAATAGTCATGGCCCGCTGCAGACGGGGCGTCGGGGGACTTGGGTCTATCGGTCATGGTGCGGAACTCGGTGGTGCTGCGCGCTATCGGGCTGCACATTGTGGAGACAATCAGCGTGAGCTGGACGAAGGACGGCGATCCCGGTCTTGCGCCCGAGCCGTGCTCAGGCGGAAGCCGGGCGGCTAATCCCGCCACCTGTCGTGCGCTGCGCCACCATGGGCTGCTCATTAGCAAAGGACGGCAGGGTCGGAAAGGCCCGACTGGTCTCCCGAACCATCACACCGGGGAGTCCGCGACCGTTCCGAGCCTCGGAAAGGCCTCGGGGGCGGCGGCGAGCGCGGCGCGGGCGCGGGCGCTGTCCTCGTTCATCTGCCGGATCAGCGCATCGACGCCGTCGAATTTCAGCTCCTCGCGGAGGAAGGCGATGAAAGCGACGTCGAGCCGCCGCCCGTAGAGGTCGCCCTTGAAGTCGAACAGGAACACCTCGAGCAGCGGCGCGCCGTTGTCGAAGGTCGGGCGGGTGCCGAAGCTCGCGACGCCTTCGAACCGCTCGCCGTCGCGGCCGACCCGCACCGCATAGATGCCGTGGCGCAGCCCGCAGGCCGGACCGAGCCTGATGTTGGCGGTCGGGTAGCCGAGGTCGCGGCCGCGCTTCTCGCCGTGGATGACCTCGCCGGAGATGAACCAGGGGTAACCCAGCAGGGCGGTGGCCTCGTCGATCTCGCCCTGGCCCAGCGCATTGCGGATGGCGGTGGACGACACCGCGCGGCCCTCGACGTCGATATGGGGCTGGATATGGACCTCGAGGCCGAGCCGGGGTGCCTCGCGCTTGAGCAGGTCGGGTGAGCCGGACCGCCCCTTGCCGAAGTGAAAATCGAAGCCGACGGAAATTCCGCTGATTCCAAGCCGCCCAATGAGATCGTGGTTAATGAAATCCATCGCCGGCGTCGCCGCGCGCCGGGCGTCGAAGGTCATCACCACGGCGCCGGCGAGGCCGGTCGCCGCCAGCAGCCGCAATTTGTCCGGCAGCTCCGTCAGCTTGAACTGCGGCGTATTGGGGCTGAAGAAGCTGCGCGGATGCGGCTCGAAGGTCACCGCGAAGGCGGGGTGACCGTGCCGGCGCCCCATCTCCAGCGCGGCGTTGATGACGGCGCGGTGGCCGAGATGCACGCCATCGAAGTTTCCCAGCGCGACCACGGACCCGGGCGGGATCGCGCTCGACGGCGTGGTGTCGCGGATGACGGAGAATGCTGGCAGCATCGGGACTTGTGATCGGATTCGGGACGGATTTCGAGCCACCGTGGGGCCCGCACGGGCCGGAAGTCAAGCCGCCGCCCCCAGGGCCTCTCCGCAATCGCCGGCCATCCCGGCTGTCAGGCGGTACCCGCGGGTTCGCCCGATTAACGTGCTGTTTAAGGCCTGATGATAGGACTCGAACACGTCGGGCGCCTGGGGATGAAGAGGCTGCCGCGGCACAGGCGCCAGTGCGGCAGGGCTATTCTGCCGTGCTTCATGCGAGCGGCGCCACGACTGCGACAGGGAGCAACACGCGATGGCCATGGATTTGTCGATGTCGGTTCTGGTGGTGGATGACTACAGCACCATGATCCGCATCATCCGCAATCTGCTGAAGCAGCTTGGATTTGAGAATATCGACGAGGCCAGCGACGGCTCTGCGGCGCTCAACAAGATGCGCGGCAAGAAATACGGTCTGGTGATTTCCGACTGGAACATGGAGCCGATGACCGGCTACGATCTGCTCAAGGAAGTGCGCGCCGATCCCAATCTGGCGACCACGCCCTTCATCATGATCACGGCGGAATCCAAGACCGAAAACGTGATCGCCGCCAAGAAGGCCGGCGTCAATAACTACATCGTCAAGCCGTTCAACGCGGCGACCTTGAAGACCAAGATCGAGGCGGTGTTCCCGGATCACGCCAACGCCTGAAGCTTCGGCGCCAGTCACCAGTTTCGCGAATGGCCGGGTTCGTCCCGGCCATTTTTTCGCCACATCCCGTCATTCCGGACGGCCCGCATTGCGGGCCGATCCGGAATCTCGCGGTTTGAGCCGCCGATGATCCCGACTTCGGGATTCCGGGTTTGCGCTACGCGCGCCCCGGAATGACGTGGCTGACGGGAGGCTTCGCCGACAGCGGTCGCGAAGACAGACCAGACGTTGTCGGCGTCTACCAGCGCAGCTCGTGCATCAGGGCGACCGGTGGCCTGGTCTCGCCGAACACCCGGCGCACGGCGTCGTCGTCGAGCTGGTCGAGGCCCTTGAACTCGTCGGCATGGATGCCGCGGGTCAGGAAAAGGCAGTCGAGCCCCATGGCGTTGGCGCCAGCGAGATCGGTGCGCACGGAATCGCCGATCGCCAGAACGCGGCCGGTCCCGCCGTGGATATCGTGGGCGAGGCCGAGCGCGCGGTCGTAGATCGGCCGGTGCGGCTTGCCATAGAAGATGACGTCGCCGCCAAGCGAGTGATAGAGTTCGGCAATGGCGCCGGCGCAGTAGATCAGGCGATCGCCACGCTCGACCACGATGTCGGGATTGGCGCAGATCAGCGGCAGCCGGCGCGCCAGCGCCTGGGCCAGCACGGCGCGGTAGTCGTCGGGCGTTTCGGTCTCGTCGTCATAGAGCCCGGTGCAGATGATGGTGCCGGCTTCCGCAAGCGGCGCGAAGCCGGCATCGAGGCCGCGGACGATCGAATGGTCGCGGTCCGGGCCGATCAGGAACACCGACTGGCCGGGATGGGCGGCGACGAACTGGCGGGTCAGGTCGCCGGAGGACACGATGGCGTCGTAGGTCGCGTCCGCAACCCCGAGCTTCTCCAGCTGGCGTTTGACCGAATCCGCCGGCCGCGGCGCGTTGGTGATCAGCACCACGGTGCCGCCGTCGGCGCGAAAGGTCTGCAGTGCGTCGCAGGCCTCCGGAAACGCGACGAGACCGTTGTGGATCACGCCCCAGATGTCGCTGAGGATGATGTCGACGCCGGACGCGAGGTCCCGCAGGTGGCGGACAAAGGGAAGGGCCGTCATCGCCACACCAACTAGTTCGGGCCGGCGATGCGCCGCGCCAGCGCCGCCTTGCCGGTGACGCGGCCGGCGTCGGCCGCCGCCTCGCCCCTGGTGGCGTCAGGCCGCGCCCCTTCGGGCGCGGACGCCTCGCCCGCGGTGGACGTGGCGCCCTCGGGGCGCAGCGGCCGCGGCGGCGCGAACAGGAAGCCCTGGCCGAAGCGCACGTCGTAGTCGAGCAGGTCGACCACCGCGCGCTCGCCCTCGATCCGCTCGGCGACGAGATCGATGCCGAAACGGCCGAGCAGATCGGACAGGTCGGCGGGATGGATGTCGGCGGAGGACAGCTGCTTCTGGTCGAGCAAGAGGTGCGCCGGCACCTTGACGAAGCGGACGCCGCGGTCGGCGAGCTCGCGCGGCTCGAGGCGAAGGTCGGTGACGTGGTCGACCGAGAAGCGGAAGCCGCGCTGCGCCAGCGCCGCCAGGTTCTCGCTCTGCAGCGGGGTGAGCTGGCGCAACGTCGCCTGCTTGAATTCGAGGATGAAGGACGGCGCCAGCACCCGGTTGGCGTCAAGGAAGTCGAGGCACTGGGCGAAGATCTCGGCATTGGCGAGCGTGGTGGCCGAGACGTTGCAGAACACGCCGACGTCCTTGTTGCGGACCATCAGGCGGCGCAGCACCTGGATGCAGCGCAACAGCACCATGCGGTCGATGTGGGGCATCAGGCCGGCGGCTTCCGCGGCGGCGATGAAGTCGTCGGCGCCGATCAGCTGATCCCTGCTGTCGCGGATCCGCGACATCGCCTCGTAGAAGCGGACCTTGCGCTGCGGCAGCGTCACCAGCGCCAGCAGGTAGATGTCGATGCGGTTGGCCTCGATCGCGCCCTTGACCGCCGCGACCAGCGGCGCGCCGCTCGGGCGGGCAGGCGGCGCGGCGGCATCGGGTTGCGGAGCGGCGGCATGGTCGTCGCGCACCGGCGAATCCACCCACTCCAGGTCGGCGGTCGAGGCGGCGGCGTCCTTGCGCGGGGCGGGACGCTGAGGGACGGCGGCCGCGCCTTGCATCCGGCCGTTCAGGACGTCGTCGTGCGCCGCGATCGACACCGCGAGTTGCTTGACCAGCGCGCCGAGCTCGTTGATCTCGCCGAGCGCGGTCTGCACCCGCTCCTGCGAGGTGCCGTCCAGTTCGGTGGTGCGCGCCTCGATGGCGGCGAGGCGGCGTCCGAACTCCGCGAACTGGCGGGCGAGGTCCGCGGTGCCCCGCGACAGGTCGGTGATCTGGCTGCCGACGTCGGTGCGGTCGCGCAGCCGCATCGACACCGCGTTGTAGAGGATCATGAAGGTCAGGACGGTGAGCGCGATGATCGCGGATTCGGCGACATTGAAGCCCGCCGTCGCATAGGCCACGAGGCCCAGCGAGGCCGCGATCAGGACCATGCATATGGCGATGAAAATCGTCGAAATGCGAATCATACCCGACGCATACCCCGTACCCCGCGCCACCGGCAGCACTCTAGCATCATTGTTGATTCGGCGTCGAAATCTTCGCGCCGGAGGCGTCGGGGGTGTGGACGCAGCGGTGGCTGGCGCCGGCTCGCGAGGGGGCGCCCGCGGTCCGGTCAGGCCACGGCGCGGATCACCTTGCCGACCTTGTCGACGATCTCGCCGATCTGGCTTTCGGAGACGATCAGCGGCGGGGTCAGGGCCAGGGTATCGCCGACCGCGCGCAGCATGATGTCGTGCTCGTGGAACGAGCTGTTGAGCGCGTCGGTGCCGCGCAGGCCGGCGCCGCCGCCGCGAGGCGCGAGGTCGAGCGCGGCGGTGAGGCCGATGGTGCGGATGTCGACCACGTTGGGCGCTCCCTTCAGCGTCATCACCGCGTCGGCCAGCACCGGTTCCAGGGCGCGGGCGCGCTCGAACAGGCCCTCCTCGCGGTAGATGTCCAGTGTCGCCAGGCCGGCCGCGCAGGCCAGCGGGTGCGCGGAATAAGTGTAGCCGTGGAACAGCTCGACGACATGCTCCGGTCCGGTCATGAAGGCGTCGTGGATGGCGTCGCGCACGATCACGCCGCCCATCGGCACCGCGCCGTTGGTCACGCCCTTGGCGAAGGTGATCATGTCCGGCACCACGCCGTAGCGCTCGGCGGCGAAGCCGAAGCCGAGCCGGCCGAAGCCGGTGATGACCTCGTCGAAGATGAGCAGGATGCCGTGCTTGTCGCAGATCGCGCGCAGCCGCGGCAAGTAGCCCTTGGGCGCCGGCAGCACCCCGGTCGAGCCGGCCATCGGCTCGACGATCACGGCTGCGATGGTGGTGGCGCCGTGGATGCCGACCATGCGCTCGAGCTCGTCGGCGAGGTGGGCGCCCCACTCCGGCTCGCCCTTGGTGACGGCCTGCTGTTCGCGATTGTAGGTGGTGGGCAGGTGGTCGACGCCGGCGAGCAGGTTGCCGAACACCTTGCGGTTGTTGACGATGCCGCCGACCGCGGTGCCGCCGAAGCCGACGCCATGGTAGCCGCGTTCGCGGCCGATCAGGCGGGTGCGGCCGCCTTCGCCGCGGGCATGGTGATAGCCGAGCGCGATCTTGAGCGCGGTGTCGGCGGCTTCCGACCCGGAATTGCAGAAGAAGACGTGGTCGAGCCCCTCGGGGGCCAGCGCCGCGATCCGGGTCGCCAGCTCGAAGGCCTGGGCATGTCCGAACTGGAACGGCGGGGCGTAGTCGAGGGTTGCGGCCTGCCTGGCGATCGCCGCCGTGATCGGGTCGCGGTTGTGCCCGGCATTGCTGCACCACATGCCGGCCGCGGCATCGATGACCTTGCGTCCGTCCGAGGTGATGTAGTGCATGTCCTTGGCCCCAACCACCATGCGCGGCGCGCGCTTGAAGGCGCGGTTGGCGGTGAACGGCATCCAATAGGCGGCGAGGTCATTGGGGGTGACGGCGGCGGCACTGCTTTTCGGGGACATGGTGACCTGCGTGGTGATCCAAAGTGGCAAAGGCGCGGCGCCCGCCGGTCTCCCGGGCGGGCGCGCAACGCGCCAGTCGCCGACCCTATCAGGTTGGGGTTGGCTTGAAAGCGTCGCAGGTGCAGTTTTCCATGCCGCCCAAGGTAGCTGCCCTGCATGCTTGCCGGGCACGGTCGCGGCTGGTAACCCCGGGGGCAAAGATTGGCGGGCCAGCCCGGCTCACCCGCGACGGCGCGCCTGCCGCGCGACCCTGGCCGCGAGAATCGCGAGAACAATGTCCGAAAAGCCGAAGAAACCCCAGAAACTCAGGGCGCGCCTGCCGCGCGGCCTGATCGACCGCGGCCCCGCGGAGCTGGCGGCGACCCGCCGCATGATCGCGACCATCCAGAAGGTCTATGAACTCTACGGCTTCGAGCCGGTGGAGACGCCGGCCATGGAATTCACCGATGCGCTCGGCAAGTTCCTGCCCGACCAGGACCGCCCCAACGAGGGCGTGTTCTCGTTCCAGGACGACGACGAGCAGTGGATCAGCCTGCGCTACGACCTGACCGCGCCGCTGGCGCGCTATGTGGCGGAGAATTTCGAGACCCTGCCAAAACCCTATCGCAGCTACCGCGCCGGCTATGTCTACCGCAACGAGAAGCCGGGTCCGGGCCGGTTCCGGCAGTTCATGCAGTTCGATGCCGATACGGTCGGCAGCGGCTCGGCGGCGGCGGATGCCGAAATCTGCATGATGGCGGCCGACGCCATGGAGGCGCTGGGCATTCCGCGCGGCGCCTATCTGGTCAAGGTCAACAACCGCAAGGTGCTCGACGGCGTGCTCGAGGCGATCGGGCTCGGCGGCGACGGCAACGCGGGCCGCCGGCTGACGGTGCTGCGCGCCATCGACAAGCTCGACAAGTTCGGCCCCGAAGGCGTGCGCCTGCTGCTGGGGCCGGGACGCAAGGACGAAAGCGGCGATTTCACCAAGGGCGCCGGGCTCGACGACGCCCAGAGCGATGCGGTGCTTCAGAGCGTGAATTTCAGGATCAATTTCACGCAGGCCCCTGATGGCAGCTGGCGCGAGACGATCGAGGGCGACTTTCCGGCGTCATTCCTGGTGTCTGCCGGCGAGACCCTGATGAAGCAGGGGCTGTCGGAACTCGGCGAGATCTACAAGCTGGTCGCGGCGAGCGGCTACGGCGAGGATCGCATCCGCATCGACCCGTCGGTGGTGCGCGGCCTCGAATACTATACCGGGCCGGTCTACGAGGTCGAACTGCTGCTCGACACCCGCGACGACAAGGGCCGCCCGGTGCGCTTCGGCTCGGTCGGCGGCGGCGGCCGCTACGACGGCCTGGTGTCGCGGTTTCGCGGCGAGCCGGTGCCGGCGACCGGCTTCTCGATCGGGGTGTCGCGGCTGCAGGCGGCGCTGACGCTGATCGGCGAGCGCGACGTGGCGCCGGAGTTCGGCCCCGTGGTCGTCACCGTGTTCGACCGCGATCGCGTCGCCGACTATCAGCGCATGGTCGGGCGGCTGCGCCAGGCCGGCATCCGCTCGGAGCTCTATCTCGGCAATCCCAAGAACATGGGCAACCAGCTCAAATACGCCGATCGGCGCAACTCGCCCTGCGTCATCATCCAGGGCTCCGACGAGAAGGCGCGCGGCGAGGTCCAGATCAAGGACCTGATCGAGGGCGCCAAGGCCGCGGCCGCCATCGCCTCCAACCAGGAATGGCGCGAAAGCCGCCCGGCCCAGTTCGCGGTCCGGGAGGACGATCTGGTCGAGGCCGTGCGCGAGGTGCTGGTGCGGCATCGCGTGACCTGGTCGTGACTTGCGACGGCGCGAGGTTCGGCCACAATGGCACGATGCGCCGGCGCCCATGACCGGCCGCGACATCGATGCGGAAATCCAGGGAGACGACATGCCTGAAGTGCAAGTGTTCATGGCCGAAGGCCGGACCGACGACCAAAAGAAGGCCATGATGCGCGACATCACCGAGGCGCTGGTCAAGAACCTCGGCGTCTCCGCCGACGTCGTCACGGTGCAGATCGTCGAGGCCCGGCTCGCCGACAAGATGAAGGGCGGCAAGACCTTCGTCGAGATCAAGGCCGGCAAGTAATCCGGTCAGGTGAGAGAAGGGATGAGTATGCTGGACGCCATCGAGCTCGGCATGAGCGCCGAGCTCTCCACCACCGTGACCGAGGACCTCACGGTCGCGCATTTCGTCGACGGGATGCCGAAGGTCTATGCCACGCCGATGATGATCCTGCTGATGGAGATGGCGTCGGGAGCGGCGATCTCGCCGCACCTGCCGGATGGCCATGTCAGCGTCGGAATGGAGGTCAACGTCCGCCATCTCGCGGCGACGCCGGTCGGGCGCGTGGTGCGGGCGGTCGCCCGCGTGGCGCGGGTCGAGGCGACGAGCGTCACCTTCGAGGTCGAGGCCTTCGACGGCGACCGCAAGATCGGCGACGGCACCCATCGCCGCGGGGTGGTCGACACCGCGAAGTTCAAGGCCCGCTTCGGCGCGAGCTGACGTCTTTACTGGGGCTTTTGCGGCTTGGTGCCGGCCGCCGGGCCGTGCGGCCGCAGGTTCTCGATGTCCCTGATGTTCATCTTCAGGCTGCCCATGACGATGTCGCCGGGCTTCTGGTCGGCCTTGCAGGGACCGACCCATTTGGCCTCCACGACGAGCGAGGCGTCGGGGGGCGATTCAGCAGGAGCGTCACCCGCCTGCGCCGACACCTTGACCGTATAGGCCGACTGGAAATCGCCGGTGATGTCGAGATGCGAGGTCAGCGGGGCCGCGCCGGCGTTGCAGGTGGTATCGACGGTGTACCCGGCCGCGGTCTTCTGGACCTCGTTGCGCGCGCACATCTCCTTCTGCAGCGGTCCGAACATCGTGCTCATCTGACGGTCGATGGCTTCGTCGGTGCACTGCTGCATGGTCATGGCGGGCAGCGGCCCCGTCGTCATCCGCAATTCCCAGAGGCCGGGCTTGCGGGTCGGCAGGTCCTCGGCCGACGCGATCGCCGGGGCCGCGGCGCCGAGCGCCAGCGCGCAGATCGATAACCGGATCCATGACCGGCCGCGACGGCCCATGGTGTCCGGTCAGCCCCGGACGCGGAGCGGCGGCTGGTCGGGCAGAGCCCAGACGCAGGAGAACGACAGGTAGCCGCCGGGATAGGCCTGGACGCCGGTGAGCCGGGCGACCTTGCCATACTGGGCGCAGTGGCTGGCGGCGAGCGCGCTGACGTCGCCCTGGGCGGTCAGCGAATAAGAGATGATGCCGCCGGTGTCGTTGCCGACGAAGGGAGCGACATAGGTCGCCCGCGCTGCGCCGCTCGCCACGAGGGTGGTGGTCGCGATCAGGGCCGCGGCTCGTGTCAAACGCATCTCGATCTCCATCCGTTGGTCCGTGGCTCGGCACATCGTTGCCGGCCACGCCGTGGCCGCGCCCCACGTCGGCGCGCCGGCCTGTCCGGTTGCAGGCTAACGGCCCCGTCCGGCGCTGAAAAGCCGGGATATGGCATTGGCCTGCGGTTGTTGACCGGTGTTGCCGCGCCGCACTTGACCCGATCGATCGTTCGCGGCACCGTCCGCCCGATCTCAAATGGGTGGACGGTCCATGCGCAGGTTCATGAAGGTTTTCCGCAGCTCCAGTGTTCCGGTGGCCATTGCCGCCTGTCTCGGCGTGCTGGCGTGTGGCGGACCGGCGCAAGCCGCCAACCTCCTGGAAAAGAACTTCTGGCTGTCCGGCCCGCGCTATGACGGCGACCTGCCGCCGTGCGAATCGGCGCTCGGCGAGATCTCGTCCCGCTTTGCCGAAAAGGAGAGCAAGTTCTGGAATTCAGACCTGCAGATCACGGGCTATGAGAAGGTCCGCGAGCTCGCCTACCGGCCGTGGCCGTCCGATTCGATCCCGCGGCGCTTCTGCACCGCCCACGCGCTGATGAATGACGGCCATGTCCGCCAGGTCCACTATTCCATCATCGAGGACGGCGGTTTCGCCAGCTACGGATCGGGCGTCGACTTCTGCGTCGTCGGACTGGACCGCGACTGGGCGTTCAACCCGGCGTGCAAGGCGGCGAAGCCCTAAGGCCCTGTCATTGCAGGGTTTGTGACGCGAGTCCTGGGTCGAAGACCACCTATCGTTGCATTTTGTTCTTGAAATGTTCTGGGTCGGCGTCTAGGCTGGCCCGGTTGTTTTTGTGTTTCCGCATTTGGAGGCGTTGTCATGTCGATTGTTCCCGCATCAGACTGTTCGGCCCGCCCGTCGTCCACAGCTCTCAGCCCGGTTCCGTCGCGTTCCAAGGCCCGCGTCAGGGTGGCCGGCTGGCTCGCCGCCCTGATTCTGCTCGCACCGCCCGTGTTGCTTGGCGCGGTGGCCGGGAGTATTCCGGCGCGTGCCGAGGACGGGCGCCAGAACGCCCCCGGCGAATTCGATTTCTATGTACTGTCTCTGTCGTGGTCGCCGTCGTTCTGCGAGGCGGCCAGCGAGCGCGGCAACACCGGGCGCAACCAGCAGATCCAGTGCGGCGGCCGGCCCTATTCGTTCGTGGTCCACGGACTGTGGCCGCAATACGAGCATGGATTTCCGAACTACTGCCAGCGGCCGTCGCCGCGGCTCGATCGCAACATCGTGTCCGAGATGCTCGACCTGATGCCGGCCCCGGGGCTCATCTTCAACGAGTGGGACAAGCACGGCACCTGCACCGGCGTCTCCGCCCGGGCCTATTTCGAAACGGTGCGCAAGGCGCGGGCCGCGGTGAAGGTCCCCCAGGAGTTCCTCGATCTCACCGAGACGAAGACGATTGCGCCGGCGGCGGTGGAGGAGGCCTTCATCAAGGCCAACCCCGGACTGAGCGATGGCGGAATCGCCATCACCTGCGACAGCCGGCGGCTCGGCGAGGTGCGGATCTGCCTCGGCAAGGACCTGCAGTTCAGGTCGTGCGAGGAGATCAACCGCCGTTCCTGCCGGCGGGACGTGGTGGAAATGCCGCCGATGCGCGGCGGCTAGTGTCCCGCAGGACTCGCGGCAATACTTGAAGCGAAGGTCGGATCCACCGCACCAGCCGCTTCGCCCGCCGCCCCCGCCGCCCCGGTCGGGGCGGCGCCGGTTGCCAGGGTGCGCGCAAATGGCATAGCGCTAGCTAGATGAACTATCGCCATGCCTTTCACGCCGGGAACTTCGCCGACGTCATCAAGCACATCGTGCTGGTGCGGGTCCTGATCCATCTGCAGGATAAGCCGGCGGCCTTTCGCGTCATCGACACCCATGCCGGCGCCGGCCTCTACGATCTCACGGGCCCGGAGGCCGAGCGGAGCGGGGAGTGGCGGACCGGGATCGCGCGGCTGATGCAGGCCCGCTTTACCCCCGAGGCCCAGACGCTGGTCGGGCCCTATCTCGACATCGTTCGCGCCTTCAACCCACCGGGCGAGCTGCGCGCCTATCCGGGATCGCCGCTGATCGCGCGGGCGATGCTGCGCCCGCAGGACCGGCTGGTGGCCTGCGAGACCGAGCCCGGTGCGCGCCAGAGCCTGATCAACGCGCTGCGCCGCGACGAGCAGGGTCGGGTGGTCGATCTCGACGGCTGGACGGCGTTGCCTGCCTTCGTGCCGCCGCAGGAGCGGCGGGGGCTGGTCCTGATCGATCCGCCATTCGAAGCCCGCGACGAATTCACCCGCCTCGCCGACGGGTTTGCGGTCGCCTTCGCCAAATGGCCGACCGGAACCTACATGCTGTGGTACCCGGTCAAGGAGCGCCGGGCGCCTGACACGCTGGCCGAAGCCGTGGCCCGCGCGGTGAGCGTGAAAGCGGCCGACGACAAGGTGCTGCGCGTCGAATTCAGCGTCGCGCCGGCCGCCGCCGACGGGCCGCTGGTGTCGGCCGGGCTCCTGGTGGTCAACCCGCCCTGGACCTTGTCGACCCAGCTCAGGACGCTGCTGCCGGAACTCGAGAAGCCTCTGGGGCTCGGCGGCGCGGCGCGGTTTCGCCTCGGGCCGGCCCGCGCCTGACGGTTCGGCCACTACCCGGCTTCCGAAGTTCGTGAGTCGCCCGCCGCACCTTCCCCTCACCGGTGGTCCGCTTCCAACATTCGCATCGCCCCAGGTCCGCAGATTTGCAATTGAGCCATGGTCAATCCGCACGGAACCGTATTATGCTTGTCATTGTACGGACGGCTTTACGTTCCGCTTTCGCGAATGGAGGCGGCGGAGTGACGAGGCCTTCGGGGTGCGGGCGGACGGTCGGCGGACCGGCGGCCGCAGACCGAAACACCCAGTGGCCGATGCTTTCCGGCAGTGACGACCGGACGTGCCAAGACGCGGAATCGCGACGGCGCAGCAATGCTGGGGATAGGAGGTCTCCTGATGGCCATGACGGGTACCGTCAAGTTCTTCAACGGTGAGCGGGGATACGGCTTCATCAAGCCGGATGACGGCGGACGCGATGTGTTCGTTCACATCACCGCGGTCGAACGCGCGGGGCTGAAGGACTTGAAGGAAGGGCAGCGCATCACGTTCGAGGTCGAACCCGACAAGAAGGGCAAGGGGCCCAAGGCGGTCGATCTCGTTCTATCATCCTGAGCCGGCGGCTCGGAGATCGCTGAACTGAAAGTCTTTCCGGCCGGCGAGGGCGTGGGTTGCAACCCATCCGATGCAATCCCACGGGGTGCCGGTCGCGAGTGAATGCGGTTTGCGCCTGGAAATCCAGATTCCGCGGGCTGCCGCCGTGGGGGAATCTGTGCCCATTGCGGCCGCGGCGGATGCCGCGACCCATGGCGCTTGCCGCGCCGTCAGATCACTTCGTCAGCTCGAAGCTCTGCTCAGAAATGGTAATTCACGCCGAGGCGGACCGTCGAAAAGCGGTAGCCGTTCTGGACGCCGGTGAGCGTGAAGTTGCTGTCCGAGAGATCGACGAACAGGTACTCGACCTTGGCCGACCAGTTCTGCGTGATGCCGACCTCGGCGCCGACGCCGGCGGTCCAGCCCACATTGGTGTGGGTCTCCGACACCAGGCCGGCGGTCGCGGCGCGCAATTCGCCGAACGCCAGGCCGGCGGTGCCGTAGAACAGCACGTTGTTCATGGTGTAACCCAAGCGACCGCGCGCGGTGCCGAACCAGGGGTTCGAGAACTTCCACGGCGCGAAGGTGTCGTTGGCGGCGCTCGCCGACAGGTCGCCTTCGACGCCGAATACCCACAGGCCGGACTGCCAGTTGTAGCCGATCTCGGCGCCACCTTCGAAACCCGACGGCCGGGTCGGGTTGTTGTCGACGGTGCCCCAGGAATAGCCCAGCGTGCCGCCGAGATACGGGCCGGCCCAGCTGAAGGCGTTGAGCGGCTGGTTGACGGTGTAGGGCTGCGGCCCGGGCCGGTAGTAGTTCAGGTCCGCCGCCTGGGCCGAGGCGCTGACGCCGATCGCCGCGAGAACCGATGCCCCGAGGGTTGCCTTACGCATTTGAACTCTCCACGCCACGCGTCCGATGAAGGCCTGCCCGCATTCGTTCGTGCGGGTACCGCGCCTTAAGGTTACGGACGTCCAAACTTGTTACGGACGATTTATCGAGATTTTTTCGTTAAGCGGTCGTTAAGCCCGCGGGCGGCGTCCGTATCGTTGTTAAAAGAGTCTTACTTGTGGACGGGCGTGGGCAATTCCGTGCGGGAGGCATATGTGGGATGAACCAGCCGCGCCCGGCCACGGCGCGGCTTGACAGGGCCCGCGCAGACCGGGCCGATGGTGGCAAATTACCTTGAGGCGCATGGACAGCGATCGCATCTCCAGGCCCCCGCCGCGCCGGCGGGCCGCTGCATCCGACCCGGCCGAGCCGGTCGACGTGGACGCGCGCCCCGGCACGACGCCGGCGGTGCCGGCGGCTGACGTCCCGCCGCAGGAGTTCGACCTCGCGGGGACCGCCGCCGACGAGGACGAGGCCCAACTGCCCGAAACCATCGACGACTCGGCCGAGCCCGCGGCGGAAGGGCCGCTCGCCATCGGCCGCGCGGCGATCACCGCCGCCGTGCGCCTCGCGCCGACCTCGCCCGGCGTCTACCGGATGCTCAACGCCGGCCACGACGTGCTCTATGTCGGCAAGGCCAAGAACGTGCAGAAGCGGCTGTCGTCCTACGCCCGGCCGACCGGACATCCGATCCGCATCGCGCGCATGATCGCGCTGACCGTGGCGGTCGAGATCGTCTCGACCGCCACCGAGACCGAGGCGCTGCTGCTCGAGGCCAATCTCATCAAGCAGCTGCGGCCGCGCTTCAACGTCCTGCTGCGCGACGACAAGTCGTTTCCGTACATCCTGATCACCGGCGATCACTGGGCGCCGCAGATCGTCAAGCACCGCGGCGCGCAGACCAGGCCCGGCCGCTATTTCGGGCCGTTCGCCTCGGTCGGCGCCGTCAACCGCACCATCACGGCGCTGCAGCGCGCCTTTCTGGTGCGCGCCTGCACCGATTCCTTTTTCGAGAGCCGGACCCGGCCGTGCCTGCTCTACCAGATCAAGCGCTGCGCCGGTCCCTGCACCCAGGAGATCGATTTTGCCGGCTATCGCGAACTGGTGCGCGAGGCGACCGATTTCCTGTCGGGGCGCAGCCGGGCCGTGAAGGAGCTGCTCGCCGCCGAGATGGAGAAGGCCTCGGCCGACCTCGAATTCGAAAGCGCGGCGCTCTACCGCGATCGCCTCGCGGCGCTGTCGGCGATCCAGTCGCAGCAGGGCATCAATCCGCGGACGGTGGAGGACGCCGACGTGTTCGCCATCCACCAGGAGGGCGGCTACTCCTGCGTCGAGGTGTTCTTCTTCCGCACCGGCCAGAACTGGGGCAACCGCGCCTATTTCCCGCGGGCCGACCGTTCGATCGAGAGCAGCGAGGTGCTGGGAGCGTTCCTGGCGCAGTTCTACGACGACAAGCCGCCGCCGCGGCTGGTCCTGCTGTCCCACGACATCGAGGACCGTGCGCTGCTGGCCGAGGCGTTGAGCGCCAAGGCCGGCGTCAAGGTCGAGGTCGCGGTGCCGCAGCGGGGCGAGAAGAAGGATCTCGTCGCCCACGTCCTCACCAATGCGCGCGAGGCGCTCGGCCGCAAGATCGCCGACACCGCGACCCAGGCCCGGCTGCTCGAGACCATGACCGCGGCGCTCAAGCTGCCGCGGGTGCCCGCGCGCATCGAGGTCTACGACAACAGCCACATCCAGGGCACCAACGCGGTCGGCGCCATGATCGTCGCCGGCCGCGACGGCTTCATCAAGAACCAGTACCGCAAGTTCAACATCCGCTCGGCCGAGCTGACGCCGGGCGACGACTACGCCATGATGCGCGAGGTGCTGGAGCGCAGGTTCAAGCGCCTGTTGGCGCACGCTCCGGGACCCGCCCCGGCGACCGACGCTGACAGTGGCGACGACACGCCGCAATGGCCCGACCTCGTCATCATCGACGGCGGTCTCGGCCAGCTCAATGCCGCCCGCGAGATCATGGCCGCGCTGGGCGTCGACAACGTCGCCCTGATCTCGGTGGCGAAGGGTCCCGACCGCGACGCCGGCCGCGAGACCCTGTTTTTCCCCGACCGCCCGTCGATCAAGCTCGAACCGCGGGATCCGGTGCTGTACTTCATCCAGCGGTTGCGCGACGAGGCCCACCGCTTCGTGATCGGCTCGCACCGCAAGCTGCGCAAGAAGGACATCCGAGAGGCCGGCCTGCAGGAGATTCCGGGGATCGGGCCGTCCCGCAAGCGCGCCCTGCTGCATTATTTCGGGACGCTGAAGGAGATCGAGCGGGCGTCGCTGGCCGACCTGTGCAAGGTTCCCGGCATCAGCGCCGAGGGGGCGCGCCGGATCTTCGATTTCTTCCACGCCGGGCCGAAATAGGCGCGTGGAGACCTGTCGGGGCGGCATGGCGCCGGCCGGCGCGGCGCGCGGACGGCGGCTTCTCCCGGTCGCCAAAGGAGGTTATCTGTGGGCGGCGGAGCGCGGGACGGCGGCGGCGTCCGGCCGGTTGACGTCGATGCGCGGGCGGTATTGGTAGGTGGAATGGAAACTGTGACTGCCAGAGGGCCGGCGAGACATTCGTTCTCGCTGCCGAACATCCTGACTTACTCGCGGATTGCTGCGGTCCCGGTGGTGGTCGGCTGCATTTTCGCGCGATCGATCATGGGCGGGCCGCTGTGGCTGCGCTGGGTGGCGCTGGCCGTGTTCATCGCCGCCGCCGTCACCGACTTCCTCGACGGCTACTATGCCAGGGCCTGGGACCAGCAGTCGGCGTTCGGCCGCATGCTCGATCCGATCGCCGACAAGCTCCTGGTCGCCTCCTGCCTGCTGATGCTCGCCGCCGAGGACAGCATCCACGGCTGGACGCTGTGGGCGGCGATCGTGATCCTGTGCCGCGAGATCCTGGTGTCGGGGCTGCGCGAGTACCTCGCCGGCCTGCGCGTCAGCGTTCCGGTGACCCGGCTCGCCAAGTGGAAGACCACGGTCCAACTCGTCGCCATCGGCTTTCTGCTGGCGGGCGAGGCCGGCGACCTGTTGATCCCGGTGACGACGCGGGTCGGGATCGCGCTGTTGTGGATCTCGGCGATCTTCACGCTCTACACCGGCTGGGACTATTTCCGCGCCGGGATTCATCACCTGATCGCGGAGGATGCATGAAGGTCCTCTATTTCGCCTGGGTGCGCGAGCGCGTCGGCAAGGCCGAGGAGGTGATCGAGCCGCCGGCCTCGGTCACGACCGTGGGCGAATTGATGCAATGGCTCGCCGGCCGCGGCGAGGAATATGCGCTCGCCTTCGCCAAGCCGGTGATCCGCGCCGCGATCGACCACATCCATGTCAAGCCCGACGCCCCGATCGCGGGCGCGCGCGAGATCGCGTTCTTCCCGCCGATGACCGGGGGCTGAGGCAATGTCGCCGGCGCCGATTCCGATCACGATCCGCCTGCAGCAGGCCGACTTCGACGTCGCCGCCGAGATCGCCGCGCTGGCGCGGGGACGCGCCGACGTCGGCGCCGTCGTGACCTTCAGCGGCATCTGCCGGGGCGGCGAGGGCGGCGAGGCGATCACCGCCCTCACCCTCGAGCACTATCCCGGCATGGCCGAGGCCGAGATCCGCCGTCACGTCGACGAGGCGGTCGCGCGCTGGCCGCTCACCGGCGTCACCGTGATCCACCGCCACGGCCGCCTGGTTCCGGGCGACAACATCGTGCTGGTGGTCACGGCGTCGGCGCATCGCCAGGCGGCGTTTCTCGGCGCCGAGTTCCTGATGGACTATCTCAAGGCCAATGCGCCGTTCTGGAAGCGCGAGGAACGCCCGCAGGGCGCCGCGACCTGGGTCGAGGCGCATCATCGCGACGATGCCGCGCTGACGCGCTGGAAGGACTCCTAGATGGCGAAGCGTGCCAAGTCCACTCGCGCCAGGGCCGTTGGCGCGAAGCCCGCTCGCGCCAGGACCATCGGGACAGCGGCGTCGCGCGCCAGGACGTCGCAAATCGAGCCGGCCGCGCCGGCGGCATCCGAGCTTGCGACGCTGCTCGATTACGTCCGCTACGCCGTCAGCCGCTTCAACGCGGCGGAGCTGGCGTTCGCCCACGGCACCACCGATCCGGTGGCGGAAGCGGTCTTCGTGGTCTGCGAATCCCTGCACCTGCGCCCGGACCAGTTCGACGGCTTCGCGGTCGCGCGGGTCACCACAGCGGAAGGCAGTGCCATCCTGGCGCTGATCGAGGCGCGGATCCGGACCCGCAAGCCCGCCGCCTATCTCCTGAACAAGATCTACATGCTCGGGCTGCCGTTCTATGTCGACGAGCGCGTCATCGTGCCGCGCTCCTTCATCGGCGAACTGCTGCAGTCGCATTTCGGCGGCGACGACGGCGGACTGGTCGACGACCCCGGCGCGGTCGGGCGCGTGCTCGACCTGTGCACCGGCTCGGGGTGCCTGGCGATCCTGGCCGCGCGCCAGTTTCCCAACGCCCGGGTCGACGCCGTCGACGTGTCGCGCGACGCGCTCGAGGTCGCGGCGCGCAACCTCGCCGACTATCGCCTCCAAGACACCGTCGCGCTCTACCATGGCGACCTCTACGCGGCGCTGCCGCGCGACGCCCGCTACGACCTGATCGTCACCAACCCGCCCTATGTCGACGCCGAAGGGATGGCGAACCTGCCGCCCGAATGCCGCCACGAGCCGGTGCTCGCGTTCGACGGCGGCGCCGACGGCCTCGACGTGGTGCGGCGGATCCTCGCGGGCGCTTCGCGCCACCTCGTCGAGGGCGGCGGACTGGTGTGCGAGATCGGGCGCGGCCGCGCCGCGCTCGAAGACGCGTTCCCCGACCTGCCGTTCCTGTGGCTCGATACCGAGGAGTCCGAGGGCGAGGTGTTCTGGCTGCCGGCGGAAGCGCTCGCCGGCTGATTGCCGCTTTCGCCCCCGCACCCTGCAGGCTATGTGGTGGCCGGGTCTTCAATGCGGGCGATCGAACCATCATGCACCAGCCTCACGGTCAAGGCGCGTCCGTACGCCAGGCGTGGCTCGGCGAATTGCGGGCGACGCTTGCGCTCGGCTGGCCGCTGGTGCTGTCCAATCTGGCCCAGATCGCGCTGACCACGACCGACGTGATCGTGCTCGGCCGGCTCGGCGCGCCGGCGCTGGCGGCCGGAACGCTCGGCGCCAACCTGTATTTCGGCCCGCTGATTTTCGCGATCGGCCTCGTCACCGCCACGGCGCCGATGATGGCGACCGCGATCGGGCGCAAGCGGAAAGCGGTGCGCGACATCCGCCGCACCTTCCGCCAGGGCCTGTGGTCGGCGGCGATCATCTCGCTGCCGTGCTGGCTATTGCTGTGGAACACCGAGGCGGTGCTGCTGGCGTTCGGCGAGGCGCCGGAGCTTGCGGCCGATGCGCAACGCTTCATGCGCGCGCTGCAGTGGGGAATCCTGCCGGCGCTGGGCTTCATCGCATTGCGCTCGTTCGTGTCGGCGCTGGAACGGCCGGTCTGGGCGCTTGCCGTGACCGCGATCACCATCGCCTTCAATCTCGCGGCGAACTGGGTCCTGGTGTTCGGTCATCTCGGCGTTCCGGCGCTCGGGGTGCGCGGATCGGGACTCGCGACGGCGCTGTCGAACAGTTTCCTGTTCATCTGTTTCGCGCTGCTGGTCGGTCTCAGCCGTCGATTCCGCCGTTATCATCTGTTCGGCCGCTGGTGGCGGCCGGACCTGCCCAGGTTGGTCGCGCTGTGGCGGCTGGGCCTGCCGATCGGCGCGACCATGGCGTTCGAGATCACGGTGTTCAACGCGGCGGTGTTCCTGATGGGACAATTCGGCACGGCGGCGATTGCGGCGCATTCGATCGCGATCCAGATCGCGGCGGTGACGTTCATGGTGCCGCTGGGGCTGGGGCAGGCCGCGACCGTGCGGGTCGGCCTTGCCCGCGGCGCGGCCGACCGCGACGCGGTCACGCGCGCCGGCTGGACTGCCTTCGGCCTCGCCATCGCATTCATGGCGACCATGAGCGTGCTGATGATGGCGGCGCCGCGGTTGCTGATCGGCGCGTTCATCGACGTCGCCGACCCCGCGAACGCCACGGTGGTGGCGACCGCGGTCGAGTTCCTGTTCTGCGCCGCGGTGTTCCAGATCGCGGACGGCGCACAGGCGGTCGGCGCCGGCATGCTGCGCGGCCTGCACGACGCCAGGGTGCCGATGCTCTATGCCGCCTTCGGCTATTGGGGGGTGGGCATGTCGCTCGGCCTGGTGCTGGCCTTCAAGGCCGGCCTCGGCGGCATCGGGATCTGGATCGGGCTGGTGGCGGGTCTGGTGGTGGTGGCCTGCGCCATGATCCGTCGCTGGATCAGGCGGGAGCGGCTCGGGCTGCTGCCGGCGGGCTAGAACCGGAACACCAGCCCGCCCGGCGTTATTGATTCAAGCATCTTCAGGCCGCGATCTTCTTCGGGTGGACCTCGGCGGTGTAGTCGTCCATCAGCTGCCTGGTGATGCCGGACGGCGTGAACTTCCAGTCGGCGATCTGCTGCACGGCGGTGACCTCGGCGGCGGTGCCGGTGATGAAGCACTCCGAGAATCCCGTCAGTTCCTCCGGCATGACGCGGCGCTCGATCACCTCGATGCCGCGCCGCTTGGCCAGGTCGATCACGGTCTCGCGGGTGATGCCGGAGAGGAAGCAGTCGGCGATCGGGGTGTGGATCTTGCCGTCCTTGACGAAGAAGATGTTGGCGCCCGTGCATTCGGCGACGCGGCCCTGCCAGTCGAGCATCATGGCATCGGCAAATCCGGCGCGCTCCGCCCTGTGCTTGGAGATGGTGCAGATCATGTAGAGCCCGGACGCCTTGGCGAGCGCCGGCGCGGTCTTCGGGTCGGGGCGGCGATAGTCGGCCAGCGCCATCCGGATGCCCTTGAGGCGCTCCGCTGGATCGAAATAGCTCGGCCACGACCAGCAGGCGATGGCGAGGTGGATGGTGTTGGTCGGCGCCGACACGCCCATCGTCTCCGAGCCGCGCCACGCCACCGGGCGCACATAGGCGTCGGCCTGGCCGTTCTTCTCCAGCACCAGCCGCTTGGCGGCGTCGATCTCCGCCACCGACCACGGAATCTCGAAGTCGAGGATGTTGGCCGAGCGCTTCAGCCGCTCGCTATGGGCCGTTGACTTGAAGATCGTGCCGCCATAGGCGCGCTCGCCCTCGAACACGCAGCTGGCGTAATGCAACCCGTGGGTCAGGACATGGACATTGGCGTCGCCCCACGGCACCAGCTTGCCGTCATACCAGATGACACCGTCGACTTTGTCGAATGACACACCCATTGCAGTTCTCCCGGTAACTATCGCGGACCAGTTCCGCCGATCGGAGGGCAGGACCAAGGGCGTCCCGGCTTTTGCGGGAACGTCGGAAGTCCAGTATGTTTCGCGTTGCGCCACCGACACCCGGGCGCCCGGACCATCACCGAGCGTCGCGCCCGGCTGGCCGGATGAACCTTCAGGTCAGTCTCGTTGGCGGACGAAATATTCTATTATTTCGTTGCGATGGCCGTTTTTGTAACAATGAAACCAGAATATGTCAATATGCCTGACGTAAATTTCGTGAGCCAGGGTAGCCGCGCCGATCGGGAGGCCTCCGAGCGGGAGACCGACCCGGGCCGGCCGGCGCCCGGAAGCGGCGAACTGCGCTGGGACATCATCGAGCTGCTGTTCTTCGCCTATCGGGACTTCGTCGGCGACGCCGACGAGGTGTTGCAGGCCTACGGCTTCGGCCGGGCCCACCACCGCGTGGTGCATTTCGTCTCCCGCTATCCCGGGCTCAAGGTCGCCGACCTGCTCGACGTGTTGCGCATCACCAAGCAGTCGCTCGGGCGCGTCCTCAAGCAACTGCTCGACGAGGAGTTCATCGTCCAGAAATCCGGCGACGTCGACCGCCGCCAGCGGCTGTTGTTCGCGACCCCCAAGGGCGAGGCGCTGGTGACCAGGCTGGCCGGCTTGCAGACCGCGCGCATCGACCGCGCCCTGCGCGACGTCGGTGCCGGCGACGCCGAGGCGCTCCGGCGTTTTCTTCGCGCGATGATCGACCGTCAAGATCCGGACAAGGTGCTCGAGATCATTCTGGGCGCCACATCCGGCAGCGGCACCTAGTGCCCGAATGAAAAGCTTCGCACACGAGCCGCCGAGGTAACGACGACGATGGCCATTGAAGCGGTCCTGTCCAAGATCGATCCGGCACGCGCCAAGGCGCGGCCGTCGGACGATGCGGCGCACATTCTCCTGGTCGACGACGATCGCCGGATCCGCGACCTGCTGTCGCGCTTCCTCACTCACGAGGGCTACCGGGTGACCACGGCGGCGAGCGCATCGGACGCGCGCTCCAAGCTGGCGGGCCTGCATTTCGACCTCCTGATCCTCGACGTGATGATGCCCGGGGAATCGGGGTTCGATCTCGCGCGCTCGCTGCGCGCGAGCTCGCCGGTGCCGATCATCATGCTGACGGCGCGGCACGAGGCCGAGGCGCGCATCGAGGGGCTGCAGATCGGCGCCGACGACTACGTGGCCAAGCCGTTCGAGCCGCGCGAGCTGGTGCTGCGCATCGCCAACATCCTCAAGCGCGCAACGCCGGCACCCGCGCCGGCGATCGAGGAGATCGCCTTCGGTCCCTACGTCTTCCATCTCGAGCGCGGCGAGCTGCGCCAGGGCGACGACATCCTCAAGCTGACGGACCGCGAGCGAGACATGCTGCGGATGCTGGCGGCGGTGCCGGGTGAGACCGTCTCGCGCACCACGCTGGCCGGCGACGGTGCCGCCAACGAACGCGCCGTCGACGTCCAGATCAACCGCCTGCGCCGCAAGATCGAGCACGACCCGGCCAATCCGCTGTTCCTGCAGGCGGTGCGCGGCATCGGCTATCGCCTCGTGGCGTCGCCTTGAACAGAGAGCCATGAGCACCCTCGACACCGGCCTCACCCTGATCCGCGGCGCGTCGCAGCGCCTGTCGGACCTCAACGGCCGGCTCGGTGCGAGCTTCAAGAATCTGATGCCGAAGGGGCTGTACGCCCGCGCCCTGCTCATCATCATCGTGCCGATGGTGATCCTGCAGTCGGTGGTCGCCTTCGTGTTCATGGAACGCCACTGGAACACGGTGACGCGGCATCTCTCGGCCGCGGTGGTGCAGGACATCGCCGCCCTGCTCGACGTCTACAAGGTCTACCCCCAGGACAAGGACCGCACCCAGCTGCGGCGCATCGCCCAGGAGCGCCTCGGCCTGGTGGTCGATTTCCTTCCGGTCGGCGACATGCCGCCGCCGGGGCCGAAGCCGTTCTTCTCGCTGCTCGACCAGACGCTCTCGGTGCAGCTGAGCCAGCAGATCGGCAAGCCGTTCTGGATCGACACCGTGGGCAAGTCGTCGCTGGTCGAGATCCGCATCAAGCTCGACGACGCCGTGATGCGGATCTTCGCCCGCCGCAGCGCCGCCTACGCCTCGAACTCGGAGATCTTCATCTTCTGGATGCTCGGCACCTCCTCGATCCTCCTGATCGTCGCGGTGCTGTTCCTCCGCAACCAGATCAAGCCGATCCTGCGGCTGGCCGACGCCGCCGAGAGCTTCGGCAAGGGCCGCGAGCTGCCCGATTTCCGGCCGCGCGGCGCGCGCGAGGTGCGGCGCGCGGCGCAGGCGTTCTTCGAGATGAAGGCGCGCATCGAGCGCAGCATCGAGCAGCGGACCGCCATGCTCGCCGGCGTCTCGCACGACCTGCGCACGATCCTGACCCGCTTCAAGCTCGAACTGGCGCTGATCGGCGACAGCCCCGAGGTCGAGGCGATGCGCAAGGACGTCGACGAGATGAACGCCATGCTCGAGGCCTACCTCTCCTTCGCCCGCGGCGATTCCGGCGAGCAGGCGCAGCCCACCGACATGCGGGCCGCGCTGGAGGACCTGCGCGGCGACGCCGAGCGCCACGGCCACGCGGCGACGGTGGCGTTCCACGGCGACCCGATCGTCACGGTCAAGCCGGCGGCGTTCAAGCGCTGCCTCGCCAACCTGGTGTCGAACGCCGCGCGCTACGCCGACACCATCTCGGTGACCGGCCATCGCGACCACCGCTATCTCAGCATCAGCATCGACGACGATGGTCCCGGGATCCCCACCAACATGCGCGAGGACGTCTTCAAGCCGTTCCTGCGGCTCGACGACGCCCGCAACCAGGACGAGGGCGGCACCGGCCTCGGCCTCGCCATCGCCCGCGACATCGCGCGCTCCCACGGCGGCGACATCATGCTCGGCGACAGCCCTCTCGGCGGCCTGCGCGCGACGGTGCGGATCCCGGTGTAGCCGTCATTCCGGCGTGCGAACCCGGAATCTCTGCATTACCGTGAAGTTCGAGATTCCGGATCGGCCCGCTGGCGCGAGCCGTCCGGAATGACAAGAGTATGGGTGTAAGACTAGCCCGCCAGTTCCTGCGAACGCCTGGTCGCCGCCGCGACGGCGCGCTGCATCAGCGGCGCGAGGCCGTCCGGCGCCATCAGCACGCCCAGCGCCGCGGCGGTGGTGCCGCCCGGCGAGGTCACGTTCTGCCGCAGCACCGCGGGATCGAGATCGGAGCGGTGCAGCAGTTCGCCGGAGCCCGCGACCGTCTCGCGCGCGAGACGGGTGGCGAGATCCGCCGGCAGGCCCGCGGCGACGCCGGCGCGGGCGAGCTCCTCGGCGAGCAGGAAGACGTAGGCCGGGCCGGAGCCGGAGACCGCGGTCACCGCGTCCATCAGCTTTTCCTCGGCCGCCCATTCCACCGCGCCGGTGGCGCGCAGCAGCTGATCGGCGAGGGCGCGCTGCGCCGCGCTGACCGTCGGCGCCGCGACCGCCACCGTGATGCCGCGGCCGATGGCGGCCGGCGTGTTAGGCATGGCGCGGACCACCGCTCCGCCGCAGACCGCCTCGATGGCGGCGATCGGCACGCCAGCCATGATCGAGACCACCAGCGTGTGCGGGCCGACCAGAGCGCGCAGTTGCTCGCCCGCTTCCCGGAACATCTGCGGCTTGACCGCCACGATCAGCGTCGCTGCGGGCGCGCTGTCGGCCGGATTGAGCCGCAGTCCCCGGTGCCCCACCAGCGCGCGGATCTCGTCGGAGGGCTGCGGATCGATCACGGTGACCAGCTGCGGCGCGAGCCCGCGGGCGAGCCACCCGGACAGCATGGCGCCGCCCATCTTGCCGGCACCGGCGAGGGCGAGCGGGGTGGTGACGGCGGCGAGCGCGGCGGCATCGAGCGTGGTGGTCATGGCATGTCCTGAAATGATCGGCCGGACCATAGCACCCGGGCGCGGGCCGATGTCCACCGCCAAGCGCGGTGGCTCATGGCGGCGAGCGGTCCAGTCTCTTCATGAAGAAATGCCGGCTCGGTCCCGGCGGAAAGTCGTCAATCCGGCCGAATTCCTGAAATCCGTGCTTGAGGTAGAAGCCGGGCGCCTGAAAGGCGTAGGTGTCGAGCCAGACGCCGACGCAGCCATGGGTGCGGGCCTCCCGCTCGGTCTCGGCCAGCCGCCGCGATCCCAGGCCCTGGCGGCGCTGCCCCTGCGGCACGACGAACATCTCGATGAACAGCCACCGGTAGACGAAGCGGCCCCAGATTCCGCCGCCGCCGCGTCTGGAGTCGTCCTTGAGCAGGATCGCAAACGGCCGCCACGCGGTCGGGCCGCCGGCCTCGTCGTTGTAGGCGATCAGGGCCCTGGCGATCGCCTCGCGATCGGCCGGATCCGGCGTCTCGGGGATGACGATGGCGGGGAGGCCGGGCACGCCGGCTTCAGGCTTCGCCGACGGTGTCGAACAGCGCGGCGCTCATCGCCTCGGCGGCGGTCTTGCCGGCCCACACCACGAACTGGAACGCCGGATAGTAGCGCTCGCAGGTCTCGACGGCGCTCGCGAACATGGTCTCGCACTGGGATTCGGACGCCACCATGCCGTTCGGCAGCACCAGCGCCTGCCGGTACATGATCAGCCCCGATGAGGTCCACAGATCGAAGTGGCCGACCCACATCTGCTCGTTGATCATCGCGATCAGCCGCTGCACGTCGGCGCGGCGCGCTTCCGGGATCTTCATGTCGAAAGCGCAGGCGAGGTGCAGCGCCTCGATCTCCGCCATCCACGTGAACGCAACCTCGTAGTCCGACCACCGGCCTTTCGACAGGATCGTCACCTCGTCGGCGCCGGAACGCTCGAAGGTCCAGTCGTTGAAAGCCGCGATCTCCTCGACCACCGTGATCGGGTTGCTGGAAGAATC
Source organism: Xanthobacteraceae bacterium (assembly GCA_031291445.1). Classification (GTDB taxonomy): domain Bacteria; phylum Pseudomonadota; class Alphaproteobacteria; order Rhizobiales; family Xanthobacteraceae; genus Bradyrhizobium_A. The sequence goes on from JARLJA010000093.1 coordinate 38,847, forward strand.
GAGAGGGATGTCCAGTTGGGACATGATGTTCGCGTCCTGTCTTGTACCGAGGGTGCGCACGCCGAAAACAAGACGCCGGGAATCGCGCGAGGAAGTGTCGCGGCATGCCGCCTGGGACGGATCGGCGCGGTTCGATCGCGAACCGGGACGCCGTCCGGCGGCCAACCTTGCACCACGATTGATCAGTGATTTGCGGCGGGCGCGCAACCGGGTGCGAATCCCGTCCACAGGGTAGGGCGGGTTCGTCCACAGCTCGCTTGGCTGCGGCCAGAACAAAACGGAATCGCATCCGCGCGGGGGGCGCCGTTAACCTCTGTGGCGGCGCGGGGTGCATGCCCGGGCCCCACGCCGGCGGCGGGATGCTTGCGCGGGGGCGGCCGCTCTTGCATAGTTTTCATGCCGCCCGGACCGGGCGGCAGCGTGTTCTCAGGGCGGGGTGCAAGTCCCCACCGGCGGTAAACAGCGAATGCTGAAGCCCGCGAGCGCTCGTCGGGGCTGTCGCAGCGGTTCCCGGGGAGGCAGCAGATTCGGTGCAACTCCGAAGCCGACGGTGACAGTCCGGATGAAAGAGAACGGGACGCGACGGCTGCGCGGGCGCGCGGCCGGCCGGCCCTGTGCCCTGATTCTGGTGCTGACGAGGAAGGCCATGAATCAGACTCCGAGTGACTCCCCTGCCGGTTCCGCAAGTGACGTTGCGAGCGAGCCCCGCCGCGACGCCGGCGCGGATGCTCCGGCACTCGCCGCCCGGCCCCGCTTCGCGCGGCCGCATCGGGTGGCCTTCATCCAGTCGTCCCATCACGCCGACATCGTCGAGGCCTGCCGGCTCGCCTTCCTGGAGGAGGTCTCGGTCCACGGCATCGCCGCGAACCAGGTCGGCCTGTTCGTGGTGCCGGGCGCCTACGAGATCCCGCTGCACGCCCAGTTGCTGGCCAAGACCGGACGCTTCACCGCCATCGTCGCGGCCGCGCTGGTGGTCGACAGCGGAGTCTATCGCCACGCCCATGTCGCCTCGACCGTGGTCAACGCGCTGATGCAGGTGCAGCTGCAGACCGAAATCCCGATCTTCTCGGCGGTGCTGACGCCGCAGCAATTCCATGAACAGGCTGCGCAATTCGATTTCTTCCGCCAGCATTTCGCGCTGAAGGGCGTCGAGGTGGCGCAGGCCTGCCTGCACACGCTGTCGAGCCTGGATTTTCTCGGCAGCCAGGTCGCGGCGGGCCTGGAGTGACGAATCGGCGCGGCAGCGACCGGACCGGCGCGCGGGGGCCGCGATGAAGAAGGTCGGGCTGTTTGCCTTGTTCGTCCCGGTGGCGGTGCTGGCGGCCGGCCTGTTCGGCGTCCTGCACGACCAGATCAGCTACTCGGTGTCGGCGGAGTATTTCACCCGGTTCAAGTTCGTTCAGTTCCGGCTGCTCGATCCCGGGGTCCCCGAACGCATCCGGGCCTGCGAGGTCGGCTTTCTGGCGGCCTGGTGGATGGGCGTTGCGCTCGGGATCGCCTGCGGGCTGGCGGGCTTCGTCCAGCGCTCGCCCGACCTGATGTGGCGGGCGCTGATCTGGTCGGTTTGGCTCGGCGTCGGCTTGACCTTGACGGCCGCGCTCGCCGGTCTGTTCTACGGCTGGCACCAGACCGAGACGATCGATCTCGCGAACTATGGCGGCTGGTTCATTCCGCCCGGGCTGGCGAATCTCCGCCGCTACCTATGCGCCGGCTACATGCACAACGCCGCCTATCTCGGCGGCGCGCTGGCGATACCAGCGGTGTGGCTGTTCCATCTCGTCTTCAGGCTGCGCACCGCGTCGCAGCAGTAACAGGCGGCCGTTGCTGCGCGCGACGACCCGCCGCCGCCGGCTCAGTCGAACAGGCTCGACACCGATTCCTCGGCCGCGGTGCGGCCGATCGCGTCGGCGATCAGGCTCGCGATCGACAGCACCCGGATGTTCTGGGCGACGCGGATGGCCTCGGTCGGCTGGATCGAGTCGGTGATCACCAGCTCCTTGAGCTTGGACGACGCGATCCGCGCGGTGGCGCCGCCCGACAGCACGCCGTGGGTGATGTAGCCGAACACTTCCTTGGCGCCGTTGGCGAGCAGCGCGTCGGCTGCGTTCACCAGCGTGCCGCCGGAATCGACGATGTCGTCGATCAGGATGCAGGTGTAGCCCTTGACCTCGCCGATCACGTTCATGACCTCCGACTCGCCGGCGCGCTCGCGCCGCTTGTCGATGATGGCGAGCGGCGCATTGATGCGTTTGGCGAGACCGCGCGCGCGCACCACGCCGCCGACGTCGGGCGAGACCACCATCAGGTTGGCGAGGTCGAAACGCTCCTTGATGTCGCGCACCATCACCGGCGAGGCGTAGAGGTTGTCGGTCGGGATGTCGAAGAAGCCCTGGATCTGTCCCGCGTGGAGATCTAGCGTCATGACGCGGTCGGCGCCCGCATGGGTGATCAGGTTGGAGACCAGCTTGGCCGAGATCGGGGTGCGCGGGCCGGCCTTGCGGTCCTGGCGGGCGTAGCCGAAATAAGGGATCACCGCGGTGATGCGGCGCGCCGACGCGCGGCGCAGCGCGTCGGTGATGATCAGCAGTTCCATCAGGTGGTCGTTGGCCGGATACGAGGTCGACTGGATGATGAAGACATCCGAGCCGCGGACGTTTTCCTGAATCTCGACGAAGACCTCCATGTCGGCGAAGCGCCGCACGATGGCCCTGGTCAGTGGCAGCCCGAGCCACGCGGCGATGGCGTCAGCAAGCGCCGGGTTGGAATTTCCGGCGACCAGCTTGATCGCTCCGTTCTTGGCCGGCATCGCCGAATTCCCCCGTGGCGCAGTGGCAACGCTCTTCAACATCACAAGTGTCCCGAATCCGAAGTTCGCCTGACTGTGCCGCACGGTCCTCGAACGAACTTCGGATTCGAAAGGACGCTCGTGATCCAAAATCGAAGTGTGGTTCGGCTGAGAAATTCCCCTGAGAGGTTGCTACAGGGTCTGGGGAATTTCTCAACCACCACACTTTGCTCGCTGGGCTGGCTCGTTCGTCACGGCTTGGACCGGTGCAGCGAGGAAATAGCAAGGAGCGTGCCGGGCTGGCAATACGGCGGGCGCTGTTTTCCTGCGTAAAAACAGACCAATGCGCCGTCCCGGCCACGGTCGTCGGGGCCTCGCGGGCGGCGCGGTAAAGGCGCGCTTCGCGGCAAGGCTAAAACAGAGGTGATTCCGGTGGCGCGCGGTTCACCATCATGGGCCCGCCGCGCCCCCCTGGCCGTGCGGCGCCTCACTGCGCGCTGAAGCCGAGCGCGACGCCGCGGTTCATGGCCGCAGGCGCGTCGGCGGGCGTGTCGGCGGGCGTGTCGGAAAGGCTCGCGACCGCCGGCCCGCTGCGATCCAGGGGCGGTCGTTCGGGGGGAGCGGTTCCATTGACGTAGCCCGAGAGGCTGATCAACGCGGACTGCGCGATCCGCCGCAGCAAGGCGGCATCGGCGGCGGTCCAGGCATCGCGTCCGCCGTTCCGTCCGCCGTCCTCCTCGCCGCTCAGCCGCAGCACCCGCTGCTGGTTGCGGTCATAGACGTCCCATACCCAGGCGATCAGGGTCCGGCCGCCGCGCACCTGCGCCGACAGGTAGGCGCGCACGTGGTAGCCCGCGGGGGCGGTGCGCGACACCACGGCGACGTTGCGGCTCAGCGCCTCGCCGTCGAGCACCTGCACGAAGCGGTCGAACACCTGCGGCGGCGGACCGTCGATGGATTCGAAGGCGACGGTATTTGTCGCGGCTGAAGTCGACACCAGGGTCGCCGAGGGACCGGATGCGGAAGGCGTCACGCCGCCGCAGCCCGCGAGCGTGGAGGCGGCGCCGAGCAGGATCAGCCCGAACACCCCGGTCGACGGATTCCGGCGCTTCAAATGCCGCGTCCTGGCAATGTCCCGCCGTCCCATGCCCGCACTGTCCCGAACCAAACTGCCCCGACCGCGGTCTCGCCGCCGGACGCCAGAGCGATATCGTTAAAAACCCTTAACGTCTAGGGCAGGGGCGCTGACGACGTGTTCCACACCGGGACGAATCGGCGCCCGTCAGAGCTGGCGGAGCATCGCCGCCGCGGCCACTAGCCTTCCAGCACCAGGGCGTGAACATGGCGGCCGTAATCCGGCTCGGCGCGGTGGACGGAGCGGCGGTAGCTGAAGAAGCGATCGTCCTCATAGGTGCAGATGTCGGGATCGTCGATCGCGGCGACGCCGGCGCGCTCCAGCCGCATCCGGATGTAGCCGGCGAGGTCGAACATGGCGTGGCCGGTGCGCTCGGCCGGGGCGAAGAACCGGGCGTTGGCCGGATCGTCGCGGCCGAAGCGCAGCACGAACTCCTCGCCGACCTCGTAGCTGCGCTGGCGGATCAGCGGGCCGATCGCGGCGATGACGCGGCCGCGCGCGGCACCGAGCGCCTCCATCGCGGCCAGCGTCGCTTCCAGCACGCCGGTGAATGCGCCGCGCCAGCCGGCATGGGCCGCTCCGATGACCCCGGCGGCCGGATCGGCGAACAGAATCGGTCCGCAGTCGGCCGCGGTGACCCCGATCGCGAGCCCCGGGACGCGGGTCACGATGGCGTCGGCCCTGGGCCGCTCATCCTGGCGCCAGGGCGTCTCCGCCACCGCGACGTCGGGCGAATGGACCTGATGGACGGTGAGAAAGTGCGACGGCTCGACGCCGAGCGCCGCCGCCATGCGCCGGCGGTTTTCCGCGACGCTGGCCGGATCGTCGGCCGAGCCGATGCCGCCGTTGAGGCTGGCATAGATGCCGTGCGAGACGCCGCCGTCGCGGGTGAAGAAGGCGTGGCGAAGGCCCGGCGCGGCGCCGAGCAATGGCGAGGCGAGCGGTGCGGTCGGCTGGCTCATCCCACGTTCGTCCTGGCGGCGATGCTGGGCTCCGTCGGCGCCGGGTTGTCGGTCAGTCCGGCGAGTTCGGTGATCGAGGGATGCGAGACGCCGAGCACCTTGAACAGGGATCCCATGCCGCTGCGCCCCCCTTCGGTCAGGCGTTTCAACCCGCTGGCGACCTCTTCCGAGACCTGCGCGTTCGCCTTCGACATCAACGTCACGGCGCGGGTTTCGATCCCGAGCCGGCGCAGGAAGGCGCCCTGTTCGACCGGGCCATGCACCCGCGCGCCGATATCCTCGGCGGCCTGTGCCAGCGCCTGGAAATCGACGTGGGCGGTGACGTCGCACAGCCCCGGCGACTTCAGCGGATCGGCGAAGGTGTGGCGCGCGATCGCCTGAAAGGTGTCGCCGGCGTCGCTGCGGGTGTGGCCGTAGTCGACGATCAGGGCCGCGCCGCCGAATTCCCGCGTGCGCCGCGCGATCTTCATGATTTCCAGCGGCGGCCGCCATTCAAACACCGCACCGACCGGCGCGGCGCGCACCAGGGGCGGCAGCAGGACCTCGAAGCGTGGCGTCGGCTCGGCGGCCGTGCCGAAGGCGAGCCGGCCGGCGGCGTTGATCTCCACCACGCGCTCGTGCCAGCCGGTCTCCTTGCGGACCATCTGGTGGACCGGCAGCACGTCGAAGAACTCGTTGGCCAGGATGATCGAGGGGCCTTCGGGCACTTCGTCGATGCTATCATGCCAGTGGACGTTCTTGACGCCGACCAGCGTGGCGCGCTGCTTGTCGCGCAGGCGGGTGTTGATCTCGACCAGATGGACGTGGCAGGCGAGGTAGAACGGCGGCAGCACGCGGATGGCGCGCAGCGCATCCATCATCAGCGTGCCGCGGCCGGGCCCGAGCTCGATCAGGCGGACGGCGTCGGGTGTGCCCATCGCCTTCCAGACCGAGGCAGCCCACAGGCCGAGCAGTTCGCCGAACATCTGGCTGACCTCGGGCGCGGTGATGAAGTCGCCCTCGCGGCCGAGCGGATCGCGCGCGATGTAGTAGCCGTGCTCCGGATGGGTCAGGCACAGCTCCATGTAGCGCGACACCGGCATCGGGCCGGTATCCTTGATCAGTCGTCGAATCTCGGCCTCGAGCAATGAGGATGTCGTCACAATCAGCCCCGCCGCGGCCCCCTCGCGAGGAAAGCCGCTCCCAACCCTGTCGTCCCGCAGCCGCCTCGCGCGATTGGACGGCCCCCCGTGAGATGGCGACCATCAGGCTCGCGCATTCGCATGAGGCCCGCAAGGGCCGCATCCTCAGGTCGCCGATGGTGCCTTGCGGCGCAGCGCCACGGTCACGAAGCCGATCCCCGCGAGAATCATCGGGACCGAGAGCACCATACCCATGGTGAGGCCGCCCCACAAAAATCCGAGCTGGGCGTCGGGCTCGCGGAAGAATTCGCCGGTGATGCGGGCGAGGCCGTAGATGATGGCGAAGCTTCCCACGATCAGCCCCGGCCGCCGCAAGGCGCCGCCGCGAATCAGCGCGGCCAGCACGCAGAACAGCACGATCCCCTCGAGGGCGGCCTCGTAGAGCTGGCTGGGGTGGCGCGGCAGCGGCCCGCCCGAGGGAAACACCATGGCCCACGGCACGTCGGCCGGCCGGCCCCACAGCTCGCCGTTGATGAAATTGGCGATGCGGCCGAGAAACAGCCCGATCGGCCCGACCGCGCAGGTGATGTCGCCGAGCGACAGGACGGGGATGCCGCGGGTGCGGCCGAACAGCAGCACGGCGGCGACGCAGCCCAGGAATCCGCCGTGGAACGACATGCCGCCCTTCCACAGCTCGATGATTTCCGCCGGATGCTGGATGAAGTGGTCGAGATTGTAGAACAGGACGTAGCCGGTGCGGCCGCCGAGAATGATGCCGAGCGTCACCCACAGGATGAAATCGTCGAAGTCGACGAGCGTGACCGGCGCGGCGCCGCCCCACAAGCGGTCGCTGCGGATGATGGCGCGGGCGTAGATCCAGCCCAGCACGATGCCGCCGATATAGGCGAGCGCGTACCAGCGGACCACCAGGGGCCCGAAGCTGACGGCGATCGGGTCGAATGCGGGGAAGGTGAGGGCCAACATGCGGAGGGGTTTATGGCCTCCGGCGCTGGCGGTAAAGCGCCGTGACCTAGCCCGGCGGCCGAGGGGGCGAGGGCGTGATCCGGCTTGCAGTCCCGCGCCGCCATTGCCATTTTGCCGGCGCTGGTGTTCCTGCTGGTTTTGACTTTCGCACGAGAGCCCGACGTGAAGTCGCGCGGCGACCGTCAGAACCGGGACACCGGTGCAGGAGCGGAGGACGTGATGACCCAGACCACCAACCGGTTCTTTGACGAAATGGCGCGCCTGATGAACGACGCCGCCGGCGCAGCGCAGGGGGTCCGGCGCGAGGTCGAGGGCGTCATGCGTCACCAGGTCGAGCGCATCCTGGCCGATCTCGATCTCGTCCGTCGCGACGAGTTCGAGGCGATCAAGGACATGGCTCGCCTCGCCCGTCAGGAGAACGAGGAGCTCAAGGCCAGGATCGAGGCGCTCGAGAAGAAGGCCGGCGGCTGAGGGCACCCGCCGGAACCGGGCCGGCGCGCCGGCCGCCGGCGCGAATTCCGATAGTCTTTTCCGTGGCCTTTCTTGTCTTTATGCCGCTTTGCGGCTAAGACAGCGCCCGGTCAGCCACCCCCGCACCCCTGGAGGCTTGTGGCAGGCTTGTGAACGGGCCGCGTTGCGGCCTTTAACTTTTTGAAAATAAAGCTGTTTTTCGCCGGCCCGAAACGGTGCGGCGTCGGACATGCTTAAAACCAAGGACTGACATCAATGGCGACCGTCAAGGAATTGAAGGCGACCGCGCGTCCGAAGGCCGGCAAGGGGGCCGCCCGCGCAGAACGCCGTGCTGGCCGCGTGCCAGCCGTGATCTATGGTGACAAGCAGGCCCCGGTCACCATTTCGCTCGACGACAAGGCTCTGCGTCACAGCATCCATGCGGGTCATTTCCTGACCACGATCTTCAACATCGATCTCGACGGCAAGAAGCACCGCGTGATTCCGCGCGACTTCTCGCTCGATCCGGTCAGGGATTTCCCGCTGCACGTCGATTTCCTGCGGCTGGGCGAGGGCGCCACCATTCGCGTCAGCGTTCCGCTGCACGTCACCGGCGCGGAGAGCTCGCCGGGCGTGAAGCGCGGCGGCACCGTCAACATCGTCAATCACACGGTCGAGCTGGAAGCGGACGTCGAGCACATCCCGCAGTTCATCGAGGTCGATGTCAGCAAGCTCGAAATCAACACCTCGGTTCACCTCAGCGAGGTCCAGCTGCCGAAGGGCGTCAAGGTGGTGTCGCGCGACGACCAGACCCTGGTGACCGTCGTGCCGCCGTCGGGCTATGCCGACGAGGCCAAGGGTCCGGCGGCCGCCGAAGGCGCAGCTGCCGCGGCGCCTGCCGCCGGTGCGGCTGCGCCGGCTGCCGGTGCCAAGGCCCCTGCCGCCGGTGCCAAGGCCCCCGCTGCTGGCGCCGTCAAGGCCCCGGCCGCCGACAAGAAGAAGTAAGACGGTCGCGGGCGGTCCGCCTGATGGCGAACCGCCCGCCCCAACCGGGGTTCTGCCGCCATGCGCCTGTTCGTCGGTCTGGGCAATCCGGGCGCGCGGCATGAGGGCAACCGGCACAATATCGGTTTCATGGTCGTCGAGGCGATCGCGCGGCGTCACGGGTTTTCCCCGTGGCGCCGTCGCTTTCAGGGCGAGGCCTCGGAAGGCGCGGTCGACGGCGAGCGCGTCATCCTGCTGAAGCCCATGACCTTCATGAACGAGTCCGGGCGCGCGGTCGGCGAGGCCGCGAAGTTCTTCAAGCTCGGGGTCGGCGAGATCACCGTGTTTCACGACGAACTCGAGCTGCCGCCCGGCAAGGTCCGGGTCAAGGTCGGCGGCGGTATCGCCGGGCACAACGGGTTGCGATCGATTTCGTCGCATGTCGGTAACGACTACCGGCGGGTGCGGCTCGGCATCGGGCATCCGGGGGTCAAGGAACTGGTGCACGGCCACGTGCTGAGCGATTTCGCCAAGAGCGACCGGCCCTGGGTCGAGGCGCTGTGCGAGGCGGTCGCCGACCATGTCGGACTGATCGCGGCGGACCGCGACTCGTCGTTCCAGAACAAGGTCCATCTGGCGATGCAGGCCAAGGGCTTCGCGTCGGACGGCAACGGCGACAAGGGGCCGGCGTGAGACGCCGAGCCCGCGAGAGGAGGCGGTAGACGCCATGGGATTCAAATGCGGAATTGTCGGGTTGCCGAATGTCGGCAAGTCGACCCTGTTCAACGCGCTGACCGAGACGGCGGCGGCCCAGGCGGCCAACTATCCGTTTTGCACCATCGAGCCGAATGTCGGCGCCGTCGCGGTGCCCGATCCGCGGCTGGACAAGCTCGCCGAGGTCGCCAAGTCCGGCCAGATCATTCCGACCCAGCTCACCTTCGTCGACATCGCCGGCCTGGTGCGCGGCGCCTCCAAGGGCGAAGGCCTCGGCAACCAGTTCCTCGCGACCATTCGCGAGGTCGACGCGGTGGCCCACGTGGTGCGTTGCTTCGAGGACTCCGACATCACCCACGTCGAGGGCAAGATCGCGCCGCTGGCCGATATCGAGACCATCGAGACCGAGCTGATGCTGGCGGATCTCGACAGCCTCGAGAAGCGCGTCGACAACCTCACCAAGAAGGCGAAGGGCAACGACAAGGACGCCAAGGAGCAGCTCGACCTGGTGCAGCGGGCGCTGGTGCTGCTGCGCGACGGCAAGCCGGCGCGCCTGCTGGAACGCAAGGCCGAGGAGGAGCGCGCCTTCAGGATGCTCGGCCTCCTGACCTCGAAGCCGGTGCTGTACGTCTGCAACGTCGAGGAGGGCGCGGCGGCCTCCGGCAACGCGCTGGCGGCGCAGGTGGCGGAGCGCGCGGCGCAGGAGGGTGCGCTGGCGGTGGTGATCTCGGCCAAGATCGAGTCGGAGATCGCGACGCTGTCGCGCGAGGAGCGGGTCGAGTTCCTGTCGACGCTGGGGCTCGAGGAGGCGGGGCTCGATCGGCTGATCCGCGCCGGCTACCGCCTGCTCGACCTCATCACCTACTTCACCGTGGGACCGAAGGAGGCGCGGGCCTGGACCATCACCCGCGGCACCAAGGCGCCGGCCGCGGCCGGGGTGATCCACACCGATTTCGAGAAGGGCTTCATCCGCGCCGAGACCATCGCCTATGACGACTATGTCACGTGCGGCGGCGAGGCCGGCGCCCGCGATGCCGGCAAGCTGCGGCTCGAGGGCAAGGAGTACGTGGTCGCCGACGGCGACGTCATGCACTTCCGCTTCAACACCTGAACGCCGCGGTCGTCAGCGCGGCGTGCCCTGGTCGCGGATCGCGCCGAGGTGCTCGTTGATGCGGAACACGATCAGGATGAACTCGGTGGCGATGCGGGCGAACACGACGGCGACCGCGCTGCCCACCAGGGTCGAGAGGATCTGGAGCAGGCCGAGAAACGGGCTGATCGCCATCGCCGCAAGTCCCGCGAACACGCCCATGAGCCCGAACAGCACGATGAGGACGATGACGAAGCTGTAGAACGTCTTGATGATCGTCGGCGTGATGAACCGGTCCCACTGAAACAGGTCACGGAATTCGTACATCGGCGATCTCCCAGCAAATCACGACATCGGGACGGCGCAGGGCTTAGCCCCGAACCGTTCGGTCAGCAAGTTTGCAGACCAGTGGTGCGATTCCGGCATTCTCGTCCCGTTTGGCGCGGCGCTCCGCGACTGCCGGAAGAACGGACCGCGGGCCAAGTTGTCACGGCAAGTGGAGTTTTTGGATTTGACATCGGCGCCTGGCCCGGCTGAAAGATGAGGCGCGAACGTCAAATCCACCGTCCGATCGTTCGCTTGAGATTGACGGCAATAACGGCCACAATCGGGCCGTTGGACGATGTTGCAGACCATGATCCTCAGCTTTGAAGACTTCGAACCAGGCCATTTCGGCACCTTCGGGCCTCGCCACGTCACCCGCGAGGAAATCATCGCCTTCGCGGCGGAATATGATCCGCAGCCGATGCATCTCGACGAGGACGCGGCGCGGCAGTCGTTGCTGAAGGGGCTCGCGGCGTCGGGCTGGCACCTGTGTTCGCTGATGATGCGGATGCTGTGCGACGGCCTGCTGCTTCGCTCCTCCTCGCTCGGCGCTCCCGGCATCGAGGAACTGAACTGGCTGGCGCCGCTGCGTCCGGGCGACGACATCACGCTGGACCTCCACGTGCTGGACAAGAGGGTGTCGCAGAATCGCCCGCAGCTCGGCATCGTCACGATGCGCGTGGAAATCCGCAATGCGTCGGGACAGAAATTGCTCGAGGCGAAATGGCCCGCCATGTTCGCGCGCCGCGAGACGTCGGCAGTGGAGTGAGGTCGGCGATGCCGTATTTTGAGGACCTGAAGATCGGCCACCGCGAAGAGGTCGGCTCGTTCACCTTCACCGCCGAACTGATCAAGCAGTTCGCGAGCCAGTTCGATCCGCAGCCGTTCCATCTCGACGAGGAGGAGGGGCGCCGGTCGCTGTTCGGCGGGCTGGCGGCGTCCGGCTGGCACGTCGGATCGGTCGGCATGAAGCTTTTGGTCGCCAAGCGGCGGCGGGGCGCCGAGGCGGCGGCCGCGGCCGGCGGCGTGGCCGACCCGGCGTGGGGGCCCTCGCCGGGCTTTCGTGACCTGAAATGGCTGAAGCCGGTGCTCGCCGGCGACACCCTGACCTACGCGTCGGAAATCATTTCCCTGCGGGAATCGGCGTCGAAGCCGGAATGGGGGATCATGCAGGCCCGCACCACGGCGACCAACCAGCGCGGCGAAATGGCCTATGCCTTCACCGGCATCGCCTTCGTGCCACGCCGCCCCTGAGCGGCGGCAGCTAAGGCCGATTCGCGCAAACACTTCGTTAACATTTTGCCGCGACTGTGCGGGCTTGGGACATACGCTTGGGGCATGGGCCCGGAACCGGGGCCAGGGACAACCATTGTCGCGTGAACCTGTTGCGGCGATCGCCCGACAGACCAGGCACGGACATGGATTTTGATCGGGGAACGTCATGGCGGATCGCGCCGGGTTGAAAATCGTTGGATTCATCTTCGCCACGGTGACGCTGGCGGTCATGCTCACCTCGGTCCAGGTGGTGAAGAGCCAGGCCGACGGCGGTGAGGTGTCCGAGACCACTGCGAGTATCTCGCGCTGATCCGCGCCCACCGGCCATCAGACCGGCCACAGGCTGCGCAGCCAGGCGACCGCCAGCAACAGCGCCGCGATCGCGAGGATCGCGGCCAGCCGTCCGATGACCGTGCCGATTCTGCCGGTCTCCGGAGCCGGTCGCGGGGGCGCGATCGGATCTGAACTGTTCGGTCGGATGATCTTCAAACGCCATGCCCTTGCTGCCGCCGGATCCATCTTGGTCGGGGCATGGGCGCGGTCGGTTCAAAGCGGGAAGCCGGACTTTCGGGAGCCATCCGGGCGCCGGCGTGACGGTCCGGCAGGCTTCCGCCGCGCGCCGCGCGGCGGAAGGTCGTCAGGAGGCAACGGCGGTCAGCGCAGCGTGTCGGCAGTGCGCTTCCACTGGGAGACGTTTTCCGAGATCATGCGCGTCGATTTCATCGCGGCCTGGCTCAGCTGGGCATAGCCGGCGATTTCACGCTGGACCCGCTGACCCTCGCTGTGCAGGAGGTCGCGCAGCGCCTCCAGTTCGGAGATCAGGTTCTCGATTTCGGTCAGGGAGGTGCCCGCGACGCGCTGGATCAGCGAATTGACGCTGCTGACGGTGGCCTCGGCCGTGCTGTCGAGCGCCGGCGCGTCGCTGCTGATCGCGAAACTGACGCCCGGCCGCCGCAGATAGGCGACGTCGTTGCGGACGAAATCGCGAATTCCGGCCTCCACCTCGGTCACCGCGGCGAGGTTCGCGTCCTCGGTCGGCTGTTCGGTCTTCTCTGATCGAATGGCATTCATCGGCTTTTCCTTGTTTCGCATGACGCGAGCGCGGATTGTCCCCCGCACGACGAAAGTAACAATCGCATGAGGACAGCCGAATTTGACGGCAACGGGGCCAATCTACGGCGCGCGACCGGCAATCCTTCGGTATCAATCGGAATGGTCGCGGGATTTGTGGCGGCGGCCCCGCCGCTACCAGGTCTTCTTGAAACCGGCGGTCAGGCTCTTGTTGAGGTTGCCCGAGGCGGTCTCGCCGATCATCGCGTTGATGTTGACCCCGCCGAACAGCGACTGCTCCGCGCCCACCGATCTCAGCCAGCGGTCTTCGGCGGGCGACAGCGACTGGCCGGCGATCAGGCTGGTGCCCGTCTGCGAGAACTGGAGCTTCGCGGACCGATCCGCGCCGTAGTTGTACTGAGGTCGGCCGGGGCTGGCGAACGCGGGCAGGGCCGCCTGGTCCGTGATGTTGTATCCACCCCGCAGCATCAGCGTCGTCGCGCTGTCGCCAAGCGGGATCGCCTTGCTGATCGAGGTTCCGAGCTTGCCCTGGTCCTGGGCCGGATCGAGGCGGGCTTCGACGGCGGTCTTGTCCCAGATCGGACCGAGGCCCGGCGCAGTTGTCGCCGCCCACGCCGTCCCCGAGGACTGTTGCGGGCGGCCGAGTGTCGCCGGCAGGGGGGCCGGCTGCGACGGGCCGGCGACGCTGAAGTCGGCGCCGACGCGGGTGTCCCACAGCGGAAGCAGGGGCTGCTTGACGGTGAGCGCGGCGGATCCATCCGGCCGTTCGGCGTGCGACCACGCCACGGCGCCGCCATTCGCCGCGCCGCCGCTCGCCGGCCGACGCGGCGCCGCCTTGGCAAGGCCCGGCGCGGCGGTCAGTGCGCTCCAGTCGACGGTTGCGGGATCGGGCAGCGCCGCGTCGGCCGCAGGCTTCTCGTCGACGGTGTCGTCGTCGGCGTCGTCTGCCGGCTCAGCGGCCGGTTTGGGCGCCACGAAGGCCCACGGGTCACGCGGCGCGTCGGCGGGCGGATCGGAGGGGTCGGCCGCGTGGGTGCGGCCGACAGCCCCTGTCAGTCCCGCAGCAATCCCCAGGGCCGTCAGTGCAATGGTTCGAAGGGCAACGGTCTGACGTGCGATGGGGCGAAAAGGGGGCTGCCCCGGCTTTGCCGGACCTGGTTTCGCAGGACTGGATTCCGCTGCAGTCATGGAGACACCCGATGCTTCGGCGCCGAACCAAGACAGTTTAGCTCGCAATTGTGGCGCGGCAATTGTGACCTAAGCCCGGGTGCAAAATGACGCACCCTCGCCCTGCGCGGGAGTCACACCAACGACGCTCGTCCGGCGGACGCGGGCAAGCAAAATAGCCCGCGAGGCCGGTCTCGATCTAGACGGTGGCAGGCAAATGGATCGGGTGTCCCAGGGCCTGTTCGACGAGGTCGAAGGTGTCGAGCAGCACCCGCAGACAAGACAGCCGGCCCCGTTTGAACTGGACGAACTGCGCCGCGCGCACGCTGATCGGCTTGTCGGATGACGTCGACGTCAGGGAATAGCGGACCAGCGACGCCGCCTGGTTGTCGCCCAGCATGACCGACTCGCGGTCGAAGCGGCGGACCCGGATGTGCTTGGCAATCTGCCGGCACACATCGATGGCGGCGCGCTTGCCGCGCCGGGCGCCGAGAAACGGGAACATGTCGATCGGGCCGTAGATCGCCCAGTCCACGTCATCGTCGAGGACCGATTCGAGGAGTTCCATCTCCCCGTCATTGATGGCAGCGTGCAACGCACGTGACACGCGCCAGAGACCGTGCTCTGTCATGACAAATATCCAGCTATGTAGGTGTAGGGAGCAGCGATCGAAACGCGTCGAGCGCCGAAACGGCGCTAGGACTCGATGCTGCATGCTTTCGAAAACTGCATATAGGGGGGCATCACCCGGTTGACCAATGCAAATATTGCATTGCACAAATGTGATGCCGACTCGTTTCAGGAAATCTCCGCTCCTACGGGTGCGGATTTTCAGCCGGTGCCGGCTTCTGGCCGGCGACCATCCCGAGACCGATCGCCCCGGCCAGGCCACCGATGATCGATCCGATCGGCATGAAGGTGAAGAACACCAGCATGCCGCTGTAGCCTTCGAAATCGCTGGTGTGAAACACCGAGACCCACGCCAGCCCCGCGCCGACCCCGATCACGGCTCCGCCCAGCAGCCCGAGCATCAGTCCGATCAGCACCAGCAGCACGATCTTCATGTGTCCCCGCCCACGCTTCCCCGGCGGGCTGGCGCCCGCTTCTCCTGGTTGGTCGTCGATGCCGCCGGCCGCGTTCAAACGGCCGTCCGGATGCCGCTTTTGCTAGCGCATGGCGCCCCTGACGCTCGCGGCCAACGGTTCGGTGAGGTCTCGCCCGAGCAACTGCTGAAGCAGATCGAGCGAATCCAGGAAGTGATGGTGCTCGCGGATCAGCCCGCCGCCCAGGACGAAGAAATCGGCGACGGTGAGATCGATGACCCGGCCGTCGTTTCGCTTGGTCAGGCTCGCCCTGGTAATCGTCGCCACGCGCTGGCCCTCCACCGCGATGAAATGCAGCGCATAGCTGCGCGCGGAAAAGCGCTCCTGCTGAATGCGGATCGCCTCGGCGAGCCACTCCTTGCCGGTCTTGAGGCCGTGATGCGGAAAGATCTCCACGGGCGAATGGGTCAGCGACGTGAAGTTCTCGTCGCAACAGGCTTCGACGCGCGCGATGTCCCCGGCGTAGAAGCCATCAAGAAACGCCACCACGCACTCGCGTGCGGAACAAGCAGCCATGCGGTTGCTCCCTTGACGGAAGAGAGTGCTTCAGCTGATACGTATCATCTCTTATATTAATTTTGCGGTTCCAGCGCCACGGAATATCGGAACTCGCCGATGACGCAGCGCGGCAAGCGGCCTAGCGTTTTTTCCAGCGCCCGCGGTGTCCCGGTGCTCCGCCCGATGAGCGCGGCGCGGGACCCGGCCGATAGGGCCGCGATTCAGGACCGGGTCCCATTTCGTCCAGATCGGGCTTCCTGACCTTGGGGCGCGGCGGCAGGTTTGCTGCATCGCCATATTTGCGTGCACCGGCGTAGGCGCCGGCCTTTCCGGCCACGGCCCTCTGCTTGATGGTGGGATCGTCAACCACCGCGAGTTCGGTGGCGCGCAGCCGCTTGACTTCGTCGCGCAGCCGCGCCGCTTCCTCGAAGTTCAGGTCGGCGGCGGCCTCCCGCATGCGGGTTTCGAGATCGGCGAGCACGGCCTCGAAATTGTGTCCGATGCTGCTCACGTCGTCGGCCAGCCCGCCGTCGCCGATCTCGACCAGCACGTGGTCGCGCTCGTAGACGCTGTTCATGACGTCGCCGATCGACTTCTTGATGCTCTCGGGCGTGATGCCGTGGGCCTTGTTGTAGGCAACCTGCTTCTCACGGCGTCGGTCGGTCTCGGCGATGGCGCGCTCCATCGATCCGGTGACCTGGTCGGCATAGAGGATGACCTTGCCATCGACGTTGCGGGCGGCGCGGCCGATGGTCTGGATCAGCGAGGTCTCGCTCCGCAGGAAGCCCTCCTTGTCGGCGTCGAGAATGGCCACCAGCGCGCATTCGGGGATGTCGAGGCCCTCGCGCAGCAGGTTGATGCCGACCAGCGCGTCGAAGGCGCCGAGCCGCAGATCGCGGATGATCTCGATGCGCTCGATGGTGTCGATGTCGGAATGCATGTAGCGGACGCGAATGCCCTGCTCATGGAGGTATTCGGTGAGGTCTTCCGCCATGCGCTTGGTCAGCACCGTGACCAGGCTGCGGTAGCCGGCCGCGGCGGTGGCGCGCACTTCGCCGACCAGGTCGTCGACCTGGGTGCGGGCGGGTCGGATGTCGACCGGCGGGTCGATCAGGCCGGTCGGCCGGATCACCTGCTCGACGAACACGCCGCCGCTCTCGTTGAGCTCCCAGCCGCCCGGTGTCGCCGACACCGCGACCGACTGCGGGCGCATCGCATCCCATTCCTCGAAGCGCAGCGGCCGGTTGTCCATGCAGGAGGGCAGGCGGAAGCCGTATTCGGCGAGCGTCGCCTTGCGGCGGAAGTCGCCGCGGAACATGCCGCCGATCTGCGGCACCGTGACGTGGCTTTCGTCCATGAACACCAGGGCGTTGTCGGGAACGTATTCGAACAGCGTCGGCGGCGGCTCGCCCGGCTTGCGGCCGGTGAGATAGCGCGAGTAGTTCTCGATGCCGGCGCAGCTTCCGGTCGCCTCCATCATCTCGAGATCGAAGGTGGTGCGCTGCTCCAGCCGCTGCGCCTCGAGTAGGCGGCCCTGGGCGTGGAGCTCGTCGAGCCGCAGCTTGAGCTCGGACTTGATGCCCTTGATGGCCTGGATCAGGGTCGGCCGCGGCGTGACGTAGTGCGAGTTCGAATAGACCTTGATGAATTCCAGTTCGTCGCTCTTGTGGCCGGTGAGGGGATCGAACTCCTCGATCGAGTCGGCGACGTCGCCGAACAGGTTGACGCGCCAGGCCCGGTCCTCGTAGTGCGCCGGAAAGATGTCGATGGTGTCGCCGCGCACGCGGAAGGTGCCGCGGGTGAAGTCGGCGCTGGTGCGCTTGTACTGCAGCGCCACCAGGTCGGCGATGATCTGGCGCTGGTCGATCCGCTCGCCCTTCTTCAGGGTGAAGGTCATCGCGGTGTAGGTCTCGACCGAGCCGATACCGTAAATGCAGGACACCGAGGCCACGATGATGACGTCGTCGCGTTCGAGCAGCGCGCGCGTCGCCGAATGGCGCATGCGGTCGATCTGCTCGTTGATCGAGGAATCCTTCTCGATATAGGTGTCGGTGCGCGGGACGTAGGCCTCCGGCTGGTAGTAGTCGTAGTAGGAGACGAAGTACTCCACCGCGTTATCGGGAAAAAAGCTCTTGAACTCGCCGTAGAGCTGCGCGGCCAGCGTCTTGTTGGGCGCCAGGATGATGGCGGGGCGCTGCGTCGCCTCGATCACCTGCGCCATGGTGTAGGTCTTGCCGCAGCCGGTGACGCCGAGCAGCACCTGGGTGCGGTCGTGGCGGTTGATGCCCTCGACCAGTTCCTTGATCGCCTGGGGCTGGTCGCCCTTGGGCTCA
>JARLJA010000094.1 GCA_031291445.1 Xanthobacteraceae bacterium
GCTGCCGCAAGAAAGACGTGGATGGCCGGGAGACCTTAGTCCTAGCGATCCGTCGAAGACGGATCGCGCTGCCCGGCCATGACGGAAAAAACAGCAATCGCAACATCTTGAAAATGCTCGCTGCATTTTCGGTCAGACACTCAGGACGACGGGTGAACGTGAACGAACCTGAATTCACACGGCAAAGGGCGAAGGGTTCTCGGACCGTCATCCCGGGGCGCGCGTGCAACGCGCGAGCCCGGGATCCATAACCACGGTGCTGGCGGAGGCCGCCGAGCCGGCCACGCCGTCCTCTTCCATTCACGTTGGTGGCTATGGATTCCAGGCTCGGCGCTTCGCGCCGCCCCGGAATGACGACCTATCGCACCTGCGGCTTGCCGCAGAGCTTGATGATGTAGTTCAGGAAGGCGCCGGGCGCCGGCTCGGCGAGCAGCTTGGCGTCGTCGCCGAGATCGCCCTTCAGCCCCGCCGCCATCGACTCCGGCGTCAGCCGGGCCCGCGCCGCGCAGGTCTGGTAATGCGCGCTGGCCTCGGCCTCCACCGTGGTCGTGGAATAGGTCACCAGCGCGTCGTAGACGCCGGCGACATAGGCCGCCTGCTCCTCGGCGCTGAGCTTGAGCCATTGTGCGCCGGTGAGGAATCCGGCCGCCGCGGGCGCGGCGAACGCCAGCGCGGCGGCGATGACAGCGGCGCGGGCGAGGGGGGCGGGCGTCATCCATTGTCTCCGTGGTGCTGCTGCGGCCGAGCCTAGCATTGCGGGAGCCCGGCGCGTCAACCGGCGGCGGCCCGGCCGACCTGGTCACTGTCCCGGCGGCCATCACGTCATTGTCATGAATCTTTTGGCGTTTGTCATCTCGCCGGAGCGGTGGGGTGCCTGGTGGCGTTGACCTATCGCAACGCATCATCGCTATGGTGCAGTTAGATCGAGGCCGATACCCCGGCCACAGCCGGTCCGCGCGAGGCGGTTGCGGCGGCGATCGCAACGCCTCACCCTGCCGGCGACGGCACAACGGAGACCGCCGCATGATTCGCGAGAACCGGCTCTACGACGAGCTCAAGATCGGCGATACCGCCTCGGTGAAGCGGGTCTGCACCGCCAATGACCTCTATATCTTCGCCCACGCCTCGGGCAACCTCAACCCGATCCACCTGCCGTCCAGCGAAGGCGCGGTGCGCCAGGAGCCGGTGGCGCCCTCGATGTGGGTCGGCGCGCTGGTGTCCGCCGTGCTCGGCAACCTGCTGCCGGGGCCGGGCACGCTCTACCGCAGCCAGAGCTTCCGCTTCGTCGGCCGCGTCCATGTCGGCGACGAACTGACTGTCACGGTGACGGTGCGGGAGAAGGCGACCGACGCCCGCGTCATTCTCGACACCACCATCACCGGCCGCGGTGGGGCGGTGGTTGCCGAGGGCGTCGCCGAGGTGACGGCGCCGCCGGTGAAGGTCCATTGCGACGACGACGAGGTGCCGGAGATCCTGGTCGAGCGGCATCGCCACTTCGACCGGATGATCGCCGCCTGCGACGGCATTCCGGCGCTGGTCACCGCGGTGGTCGCCCCCGAGGACGACAGCTCGCTCGGCGGCGCGCTGCTGGCGGCGAAACACAACCTGATCCGTCCCATCCTGGTCGGCTCGGCCACGGCGATCGCCGCCACCGCCAAGGCGATCGGCGCCGATCTCGCCGGCATCGAGATCGTCGACGTCGCGGGCGACGACGCGGCGGCTGCGCGCGCGGTCGAGCTGGTGCGCGCCGGCAAGGCGGGCGCGCTGATGAAGGGCCACCTGCACACCGACGTGCTGCTGCATCACGTCGTCAAGCACGACGGCGGCCTGCGCACCAACCGCCGCCTCAGCCACGTCTTCGTCATGGACGTGCCGGGGCTCGACCACGTGCTGATCGTGTCCGATGCCGCCATCAACATCGCGCCCGACCTCGAGACCAAGGTCGACATCACCCAGAGCGCCATCGACGTCGCGCTGGCGCTCGGCATCGACGTGCCCAAGGTCGGGGTGCTGTCGGCGGTGGAGACCGTCAACCCGAAGATGCAGTCGACGCTCGACGCCGCGGCGCTCGCCAAGATGAGCGAGCGCGGCCAGATCAAGGGCGGCATCGTCGACGGGCCGCTGGCCATGGACAACGCCGTCGACGTCTCGGCGGCGAAGACCAAGGGCATCACCTCGCTGGTCGCCGGCCACGCCGACATCCTGATCGTGCCCAACATCGAGGCTGGCAACATGCTGGCCAAGGAACTGACCTTCATCGCCCATGCCGAAGCCGCGGGCCTCGCGCTCGGCGCCACGGTGCCGATCATCCTCACCAGCCGCGCCGACGGCGACAAGGCAAGGCTCGCCTCCTGCGCCATCGCCGCGCTGTTCCAGGCCTGGCGCGCCGGCGGCGTGCCGCGCATGCATATCGACGTCGACGACGGGATGTAATCGCCCGCTGGAACGGAACGCGAATTCTGGAATTGGACCAACCGATGCGCCACATTCTCACGCTCAATGCCGGGTCGTCGTCGATCAAGTTCGCGCTGTTCGAGGAGAACGGGGCGCTTGACGAGACCATCCGCGGCCAGGTCGAGGGGCTCGGCGCCTTGCCGCGGCTCGAAAGCGTGACGCCGGGCGGCAAGCCGTTCGAACAGGCGCTCGACAAGGACGCGGTGCACGATCACGACAGCGCGCTCGGCGCGCTGCTGGCGCATCTGCATGACGCCATCGGCGAGACCGCGATCGAGGCGGTCGGCCATCGCATCGTCCATGGCGGCATCGAACTCACCGCGCCGGTGCGGCTCGACGCCGCCAAGCTCGCCTATCTCGAGACCCTCGTGCCGCTGGCGCCGCTGCACCAGCCGCACAATCTCTCCGGCATCCGCGCGGCGATGCGCGCCTTTCCCGACGCGGTGCAGATCGGCTGCTTCGACACCTCGTTCCACCGCGCCCATCCGTTCGTCAACGACGTGTACGCGCTGCCGCGCGAGTTCTACGACAAGGGCATCCGCCGCTACGGCTTTCACGGCCTGTCCTACGAATACGTCACCGCCCGGCTGCACGAGATCGCGCCGATGCATGCCGCCGGCCGCGTCGTGGTCGCCCATCTCGGCAACGGCGCCTCGATGTGCGCCATCCGCGACGGCCAGAGCGTCGGCTCGACCATGGGCTTCACCGCCCTCGACGGCCTGCCGATGGGCACCCGCTGCGGCCAGCTCGATCCCGGCGTCGTGCTCTACATGATCGACGAGATGAAGATGAGCGTGCGCGAGGTCGAGACGCTGCTCTACCAGCGCTCCGGGCTGAAGGGCATGTCCGGGCTGTCGCAGGACATGCGCGAGCTCGAGGCCGCCGGCACGCGCGAGGCCGCCGAGGCCGTCGACTATTTCGTGTTTCGCATCCGCCGCGAGCTCGGCGCCATGGCGGCGATCCTGGCCGGGCTCGACGCCGTGGTGTTCTGCGGCGGCATCGGCGAGCATGCGGTGCGGGTCCGCGCCAGGATCTGCGAGGATTTCGAGTGGCTCGGGCTCGAGCTCGACGAGGCCCGCAACCTGACCAGCGAAACGATCATTTCCTCCGACCGTTCGCGGGTGCGGGCCTTCGTGATCCCGACCAACGAAGAACTGATGATCGCGCGGCACACCGCCGAGCTGACGGCGGGGTGAGGGGCGGGGGCAAATAGGCGCCGTCATTCCGGGGCGCGCGCACCCGAGTGCGCGCGAGCCCGGAATCTATATCCCCTGTGCCAATAATGGGTCGTGGGCCAGCTCCCGGATTCCAAACGGGCGCTCGTGGCTATGGGTTCCGGGCTGAGCGCCGGTCAAACCGGCAAGGAGTAGGAGGTGGAAGTCCTCTGCAGTGAAGGTGTAGCGAACCGCACTGGCCCCGAGCCGTGCGCCGTCGCCCGCGAGGGCGAGGGCGAAGCGTCGGCAGGAGA
>JARLJA010000095.1 GCA_031291445.1 Xanthobacteraceae bacterium
GCGACCGGGCCCCGCGGCGGCGCCGGCTCGCGCTGCGGCGACGCCCGCACGATGTTTGGTTCGATGACGATGTCGCTCGGTCCGCCGATCATCAGGAGATGCTCGACATTGTCGCGGCGCACCAGCACCAGGCGGCGGCGGCCATCGACCGCGGCGGCGTCGATCACGGCGAGGCGCGGCAGGCGCCCGCGATTCGCGTTCGAGCCGAGCCGGCTGCCGGCGAATCGCCGGAACAGCCAGAACACACCGGCGATCAGCGCCAGCACCGCCAGGAACAGGAGGAAAATCGTCAGTGGTGTCTGCATCTGTTGTCCCCGCTAGTGCGGCGGATTCGACGTTCGCTTCAGCCGTGCCGCGAGTCCTCCCGGCGAATGACGAACCCAGAATCGCACTAGTAATCCATACTTGCGAGCGTCCCTTTGGAGTCTGGCCATCGCAGGCCGACGCCGAACCGGGACACTCATGGCTAGCATACTTCAATCCGCAGATTCGTCGAATGCCGCTGTGGGCAACCCGGCGGCCTGCGGTCCGCGCCCGGACGTCGCTACACCCGTCCTTCGTTGAGTCCAGCCCGGCCGGCGCCGTCTCGATCGCTATCGTTAACGCCGTTGGGCAGCATTTGCCGTCCCGAATCGGGACGACCGCCGCCCCGGCCGGCGGTAAATGGCGGGCTCGACGCGGCGAAACATGAGACTTCAATGGTTTGGATGGTTAACGGAGACTTCATGGCGAAAATGAGTTCGTTGCCCCTTTAACGACTTGTTAACCATAAGGGCGGCAAATTCTGCCTATCCGCCACGACCGCCAGAGTCGGGCGGGCGGAGAGGCCAGCCATGCCGATAACCGATATTCCTGCCCTGAATGCCCTGCGCACCCGGATGCAATGGCATCAGGAGCGCCAGCGCGTGCTGGCCGAAAACGTCGCCAATTCGGACACCCCCAATTTTCGACCGCGTGAACTCGTCGAGCCGACATTCGATCGGGCGCTGGGGGAGCGTCGGGCTCCCTGTCGATGGCGCGCACCAGCCCGTCCCACATCTCGGCCTCCATCACCGGCGAGTCCTTCAACAGCAACACCAAGGACGCCTACGAGACCCGTCCCGCCGGCAACGCGGTCAGCCTCGAGGACGAAATGCAGAAGTCGGCGACCAACCAGGTCGATTTCCAGGCGGCGACCTCGCTCTACAGCCGCAGCCTGTCCCTTCTCAAGACCGCGATCGGCAAGGCGTGACGGTCGGCGGCTCGGCAGTGTTCAGCAAAGGGAGATAGCCGATGGCGGACGGAATGGACTTCACCAAGGCCATGCACATCGCCACCTCCGGGCTGCGCGCCCAGGCGGGGCGGATCCGTGTGCTGTCGGAAAACCTCGCAAACGCCGAATCCACCGCGCAGACCGCGGGCGGCGATCCCTACCGGCGCAAGGTCCCGACCTTTTCCTCCCAGCTCGATCGTGCGCTCGACGCCCGGGTAGTCTCGCTCGGCGCGATCAAGCCCGACCAGTCGGCGTTCCGCGTCAAATACGAGCCCGGCAATCCGGCGGCGGACGCCTCCGGCAACGTCAAGTATCCCAACGTCAACTCCACGGTCGAAATGACCGACATGCGCGAGGCCCAGCGCTCCTACGAGGCCAACCTCAACGTCATCTCGGCGACGCGCCGGATGATCCAGCAAACCCTCAACATTCTCAAATCCTGATCAGGAGGCTGAGCCATGGCTACCCCGACCGCTGCCGCAAGCGCCTATGCGAGCCTCGCACGCATCATGGAGACCTCCGGCGCCGGCAAGTCCGGATCGGCGTCCGGCGCCGTCGCCGGCACGCCGTCGTTCGGCGACCTGCTCAAGGATACGATCAGCAACGTCATGGACGCCGGGCGCAAATCCGACGCCCAGACGCTGGCGATGGCCAAGGGCAAGGCCAACGTCATGGACGTGGTGACCGCCGTGGCCGAGACCGACGTCGCGGTGTCGACGCTGGTGTCGGTGCGCGACAAGGTGATCGCGGCCTACGAAGACATCATGAAGATGTCGATCTGACCGGTCCGGTCGCTCTGGGAGTTCGATGCAATGACGGGTGCTGAGGTTCTGGACGTGGCGCGCGACGCGGTGTGGACCATCGTGGTGGTGTCGTCGCCGCTGATGCTGGTCGGTCTCGTGGTCGGCGTGGTGATTTCGCTGGTGCAGGCGCTGACGCAGATCCAGGAACAGACGCTGGTGTTCGTGCCCAAGATCCTGGCGATCTTCATGACGCTGCTGCTGGCGCTGCCGTTCATGGCGGACGCGCTGCATGGCCACATGATGCGGATCTCGTCGCGAATCGTCGCGGGCTAGCGGCGGCGGATTCCGGTACCGCTCGCGACGCGCGGCCGGCCCGGCGGGTGATGCGACGATTTCAAATCGGCGGTCCTGGTGCATGATGCGCCGGACCGTGGCCGATTCGGCGGCCGTCGCCGAAATCGCCGCAGTGAAAGACCGGGACACGCCAGCGCGATGCGCGTCGACATCTCAGTGCTACCCGCGCTTGCCGCCGCCTTCATGCTGGCCTTCGCCCGCATCGGCGCCATGGTGATGCTGATGCCCGGCTTCGGCGAGACCAACATCCCGACCCGCATCAAGCTGTCGATCGCGCTGATGCTGACGCTGATCATCCTGCCGCTGCACCGCGCCGCCTATCACGTCGACATGACGTCGTTGATGCCGATGCTGGTGCTGATGATGCAGGAGATCATCGTCGGTATCATTCTCGGCGCCACCGCACGGATCACGCTGGCGGCGCTTTCGACCGCCGGCGCCGTGATCGCCCAACAATTGGGGCTCGGCTTCGTCACCGCGGTCGATCCGACCCAGGGGCAGCAGGGCGCGCTGCTCGGCAACTTCCTGACCCTGCTCGGGCTGACGCTGCTGTTCGCGACCGACATGCATCACCTGGTGATCGCCGCGCTCGCCGACAGCTACCGGATCTTCGCGCCCGGCGAGTTGATTCCGAGCGGCGACATCGCGGCGCTGGCGACCAGGGCCTTCAGCTCGGCGTTCCGCATCGGCATCCAGCTGTCGTCGCCGTTCATCGTGTTCGGCCTGGTGTTCAATGTCGGGCTCGGGCTCCTGGCGCGCATGATGCCGCAGATGCAGGTCTATTTCGTCGGCGTGCCGCTGTCGATCTTCCTGGGCTTTCTCATCCTGGTCGGCGTGCTCGCGGCCATGATGGGGACGTTCCTCGATTATTTCGGCAGCGTCATGCATCAGCTCTCGCCTTGAGGAACTCACGCGATGGCCGATGACGACGATTCCGAGAAGACACAGGACCCAACGCAAAAACGTCTCGACGACGCCCACGAGCGTGGCGACGTCGTCAAGAGCCAGGAGGTCAACAGCTGGTTCGTGATCGCCGGCGCCGCGCTGGTGGTGTCGTCGTTTTCCTCCGGCGTCGGCGCCGGCGTCGCCGCCGCGCTGCGCACCCTGATCGAGAAGGTCCATTTGATACGGGTCGACGGGCCCGGGCTGCTGGCGCTGGCGAAAAGCATCGAACTGATGCTGTTCGGCCTGCTCGGCTTGCCGCTGCTGATGCTGCTGCTGGCGGCGCTGGCCGGAAATCTGGTGCAGCACCGTCTGGTGTGGTCGGCCGAGGCGCTGACGCCCAAGCTCTCGAAGCTGTCGCCGATGGCCGGTGCCAAGCGGCTGTTCGGCAAGCAGGCGGGGGCGAATTTCCTCAAGGGGCTCGTCAAGCTGGTCGCGCTCGGCGCCGTGATGACGGCGATCCTGTGGCCGGAGCGCCATCGCGTCGAGGCCATGGTGCGGATCGATCCGGGCTCGCTGCTCGGTCCGGTCAAGGCGATGGCGATGCAGCTGTTCGGCGCGGTGGTGGCGTTGCTCGCCGTGGTGGCCGCGGCCGACTATTTCTTCCAGTACCGGCAATGGTTCGAGCGGCAGAAGATGTCGCTGCACGAGATCAAGGAGGAATTCAAGCAGTCCGAAGGCGACCCCCACATCAAGGGCCGGATCCGGCAGCTGCGCCAGGCGCGCATGAAGAAGCGGATGATGGCGGCGGTGCCGACCGCCTCGGTGGTCATTACCAACCCGACCCACTTCGCCGTCGCCTTGAAATACGAGCGCGGCATGGGAGCGCCGGTCTGCGTCGCCAAGGGCGCCGACGTCATCGCCCTCAAGATCAGGGAGGTGGCCAAGGCCAACGACGTGCCGGTGGTCGAGAACCCGCCGCTGGCCCGCGCGCTTCACGCCACCGTCGAGATCGACGGCGAAATCCCGGTCGAGCATTACCAAGCCGTCGCCGAGGTGATCGGCTACGTCATGCGCCTCAGGCGCGGGCTTGGCGGCGCCGGAGCGCGCCGCTGACGCCGCGGGGCAGGCGGTGTACGAACTTCGGAAACGACGTTAAAGGCGATGATTCGCTTGCGCAAGGGCCGGCGATTCAGGCACTCAGGAGCGGGCAAGGGGGCGTTGGGTCGTCGCGCGCTCCCGGGCCGACCGACTGAAGCGACGGGCTGATCTGGCTGAATGAATTGACCTCCGAGGCGAACCAACCGGACCTGGGCAGCGTGGACACCCCGCGTCGCAGCGGCAGCATTCTGCTGGTGCTGGCGGTGGCCGCCGGCATCGTCGCGGCCGCGGTGGTGTTCATGATGATCGGCCGGGCCCAGGCCCAGCCCTATATCCTGGGGCTGTTGGCGCTGCTGGCGGTGATTGGCCTGTTCTGCCTGTTCGGCTTCGCCTCGGGCATCGTGCGGTTCTCCGACGGCAACTCCGAAGACCCGGTGATGCGGCAGATCGCCGACCAGGCCTTCGACGGCATCGCCGTCACCGACAGTCACGGCCACGTCATGTACGCCAATGCCGCCTATCTGGCGCTGACCGGCGCCGCCGGGGCTGACGACGTGCGGCCGGTGGAGCGTGTCTTCATCGGCAATCCCGACGTGTCGGAGGCGGTGTTTCGCCTGCTGAAGGCGGCGCGGGAGGGCAAGCGGCAGCAGGAGGAGGTGCGCGTCGCGGCGGGAGACGGCGCCCAGGGCCGCTGGCTGCGGCTGCGGGTGCGACCGCTGTCCCAGGCCCGGCGGTTCTCGAAGTTCTCGGTGTGGTCGCTCGCCGACATCACCCGCGACCGCGAACGCCAGGAGGACGTGTTCCAGGAGTTGCAGCACGCCATCGAGTATCTCGATCATGCTCCCTGCGGCTTCTTCTCCGTGAGCCCGGCCGGAGAGGTGGTCTACATCAACGCCACGCTGGCGAACTGGCTCGACCAGGATCTGGCGGAAATCGGTTCGGGCGGCCTCAAGCTCGCCGACATCGTGTCGGGCGACGGCGCCGCGCTGCTCACCGCGATCCCCGGCGACCCGGGTGACGTCAAGACCGAGACCTTCGACGTCGACCTCCGCATGCGCAACGGCAAGACGCTGCCGGCGCGGCTCTACCACAAACTGGCGTTCGGGGCCGACGGCAGGCCCGGCGCCTCGCGCACCCTGGTGATCAGCCGCGCCCGTGAGGAGGGCGCCGACCCGCAGCGCACCGCCGAGGTGCGCTTCATGCGCTTCTTCGATCATACGCCGATGGCGATCGCCACCGTCGACCGCGCCGGCACCGTGGTGCGCGCCAATGCGCGCTTTGCCAAGCTGGCGCAGAGCCTGCCGTCGGCGCCCGGCGCCAACAAGTCGATCCTCGCGGTCGCCAGCCAGCGCGACCGCGCGGCGCTCTCCGCCGCCATCGCCCGGGCCGCGGAAGGGCAGGGCGACATTGCGCCGGTCGAGGCCATGCTCGACGGTCAGGCCGAGCGCTGGGGCCAGTTCTTCGTCACCGCGGTGGAAAAGGACGAGCGCGACGCCGAGATCGCCATCGTCTACATGCTCGAGACCACCGACAAGCGCGCGCTGGAGAACCGTGTCACCCAGCAGCAGAAGATGGAGATGGTCGGCCAGCTCGCCGGCGGCATCGCCCACGACTTCAACAACGTGCTCTCGGCCATCATGATGGCCAACGATTTCCTGCTGAACGCGCACAAGCCGACCGATCCGTCGTTCCAGGACATCATGCAGATCAAGCAGAACGCCACGCGCGCCGCCACGCTGGTGCGGCAGCTGCTGGCGTTCTCGCGGCGCCAGACGCTGCGGCCGCAGGTGCTCGACCTCGGCGACGCGCTGTCGGACCTCACCATGCTGCTGCGCCGCCTGATCGGCGAGAAGGTCAAGCTCGACCTCGTCCACAGCCGCGACCTGTGGCCGGTGAAGGCCGACCTGCCGCAGTTCGAACAGGTCATCGTCAATCTCGCCGTCAATGCCCGCGACGCCATGCCCGACGGCGGCAAGCTCACCATCCGCACCGCCAATATCGGCGCCGACGAGGCGGCGCGGCTGACCTACAAGGGAATGCCGCCGGCGGACTATGTCGGCATCGAGGTCACCGACAGCGGCACCGGCATTCCGCCCGACATCGTCGACAAGATCTTCGAGCCGTTCTTCTCGACCAAGGAAGTGGGCAAGGGCACCGGTCTCGGCCTGTCGACGGTCTATGGCATCGTCAAGCAGACCGGCGGATTCATCTATGTCGAGTCCCAGGAGGGGCACGGCACCTCGTTCCGGATCTTCCTGCCGCGCCATCACCCGGAGCTCGACGCGGCGGCCGAGCCGGTCGCGCCGGCGCCGGACGCGGCGGGGGCGGCGAAGCCGCGCGCCGATCTCACCGGCCAGGGCACCATCCTGCTGGTCGAGGACGAGGACGGCCTGCGCTCGCTGAACGCCCGCGGCCTGCGGTCGCGCGGTTATACCGTGCTGGAGGCCGCCAACGGCGTCGAGGCCCTGGAGACGCTCGAGGAGCAGGGCGGCGCGGTCGACCTAGTGGTCTCCGACGTGGTGATGCCCGAGATGGACGGCCCGACGCTGCTCAAGGCGATGCGCGAGCGCAATCCGGACCTCAAGATCATCTTCGTCTCGGGCTATGCAGAGGACGCTTTCGCCCGAAGCCTGCCGGAGAACCAGCAGTTCGCGTTCCTGCCGAAGCCGTTCATGCTTAGCCAGCTGGTCGCCCAGGTGAAGGAAACCATGACCGGCGCGTGAGGTGCCGGTCACAACCGGGAGTACGGCAGGCGCCGGACCCGGGGTCCGCGACCGAGAGCCGCACAAAACGGTATTCCCGGCCGCTTCATTTTGGCGCCACACACACTATGTGCTGGGCGTCCCGGTCCGGGACCCAGAGGCCCCAACGGTCCCAAAGGTTAATGTCATGAAAGTCTCCGTGCTGCGTTCCCTCCTGAAAAGCCTCGCCGTCGTGCTGACGCTGGCGGTGCCGCTGGTGCTCGCGGTTCCGAGCGCCGATGCCCGCATCGGCGGCGGTTTCTCGTCCGGTTCGCGGGGCGCGCGGAGCTTCACGCCGCCGCCGTCGACGTCGACGGCGCCCAACGCGGCGCGGCCGTTCGATCGCACCATGACCGATCGCGCGGCGCCCGGTTTCGGCACCGGCATGGGGGGCGGTTTCTTCGGTCGCCCCGGCCTGTTCGGCGGGCTGATGGCAGGCTTCCTCGGCGCCGGCCTGTTGGGCATGCTGTTCGGCGGCGGCCTGTTCGGCGGACTCGGCGGGTTTGCTTCGCTGATCGGGCTGGTGCTGCAGATCGGCGTGATCGTCCTCATCGTGCGGCTCGTGCTGTCGTACTGGCAGCGCCGCAACGCCGCCTATGCCGGCGCATCGCCCTATGTCGGCGCGGCGCCCGCGGGCGGCCTCGGCAGCGGCGGGGGCGGCGGATTCGGCTTCGGCCGCAGTGGCCCGGCGCCGCTGCAGGTCACCCCCGGCGACTATGACGAGTTCGAGCGCGTGCTCGGCGAGATCCAGGCGGCGTGGTCGAACGAGGATGTGGGCGCGCTGACGCGGCTCGCCACGCCGGAGATGCTCGACTATTTCACCCGCGACATGACCGCCAACCAGCGCCGCGGCGTGGTCAACAAGGTCTCGCAGGTCAAGCTGCTGCAGGGCGACTTGGCGGAAGCCTGGCGCGAGGGCACCGTCGACTATGCCACCGTGGCGATGCGCTTCAGCCTCGTCGACCGCACGCTCGATCGCGTCGGCGGCCAGCTGGTCGAGGGCAGCGCGACGCCGCAGGAGGTCACCGAGATCTGGACCTTCCGGCGCGACGCCGGCGGTCCGTGGCGGCTGTCGGCGATCCAGCAGGCGTAAGCTTCTGCACAACGGATGTCATTCCGGGGCGACGCCAACGCAGTTGGCGTCGAGCCCGGAAACCATACTCCCGGTGCCCGCTCGGGGCGCAGCCGTGCCTCCCGCGAGCGGCGCAGGTCGCAGAACATCTCGGACGCAGGGGCTACGATCCCAGGGGCCGCGCGCGAGAGCGCGCCGCCCCGGGATGACGGTTGGAGCGCGCGGGGTGTCTTGGAATGAAGAGACCGATGCCGCCTACCGACTCCGCCCGTCGATCGGTGTCATCTTCACCTGCGCCAGATCGACCTGATCGATGGTGGAGACGTTGAGCGCGACGACCCGGGTGCCGTCCGGCTTCTCGCCCTTGGCGAACACCTCGACGCCGCACTCGCCGCAGAACTGGTGGCGGATCGCCCTGCGGTTGAACAGATACTCCTTCAGCACCTCTTCGCCGGCGTCGAGACGAAAGCTCTGG
Organism: Xanthobacteraceae bacterium; assembly: GCA_031291445.1. Lineage (GTDB taxonomy): Bacteria > Pseudomonadota > Alphaproteobacteria > Rhizobiales > Xanthobacteraceae > Bradyrhizobium_A. Next base: position 8,621 of record JARLJA010000095.1, read on the forward strand.
GGCGGGAGAAAGGCGAAGTGCAGCCCCTTCTTGGTGCAGATCGAGCAGTTGCAGGCAGTGACCATCGCGAGATCGCTGGTGCACTCGTAGCGCACCAGGCCGCAGTGACATCCGCCGGTAAAGGTCCTCGCCTCGGTCATGGATTGCCCCCAAAGCCTCATCGTGGAACCGGAACTGTAGCAGACTTCGCGGCAAAGCTGCGGCAGATGGAACCGGACGCGCCGCGAATAAGCCGCAAGGCTCGGGCTGAATTCACTGATCGATTCCCGGACATCCGGGTTTCGACGTGTCGTTGTCATTGATGTCGCCCCGTTGGGCGGTGTCGCTACTGGTGTCTGGGGCGAACCGGCGCGCCGCCGCGGGCGGCGAAGGGTGGGTAAAATGACATTGATCATGGGGACAATGAAGAGTCGCTGGCTGAAGTCGGCGCGCCGGTCTGCCCATCTGCGAGCGCGGCCGCTGACCGCGTTCGACCGCAAGTCCAAGGCCGCGCTCGGGGCCGCGGCCTGGAGCGTGTTCAGCCGGTCGTGGCGGATGCCCGCGCGCCGCCCACACCCCCCGCACGAGTGAGGCCGCGGCCTCAACCGCGGCGCGGCTTCGCCAACATGCGGAGCAGGTACTAGCAGCCGCGGCAGATGTTCTTGATCTTGCTGTCGAGCACCTTGTCGATCTGTTCCGACGCGGTCCCGGCATGCTCGTCATTGACGGCCTGGCGTCCGGCCTGGCCGGTGGTGGCGCGCGATGCAGCGTGACGGCCGTGCGTGCGCGCATCGGCGAGCGCGGGTGCTGCGGTGACGAGCAGCAGCGCGACGACCAAGCCGAACCGGACGGTCGGGTTTGCGGCGGACATGACGGCCATCTCGGTTGATGCGACCGAGGCCCCTCAAGATAGGGCGACCGCGGCAGCCGCTCAAGCCGCTGCCGCCCCTTGCCCGAGAGCAGCATCGCCGCGGCCGGTCCCGCCGTCCAGGCGGGCCTGCCATGCGGCGGGGTCCTCGACCGCCTGCCGCCTTGCCTTTGGTTGTCGGCCGCCTCAGGTTCGCGCCGGGGCCGCGCATGGCGCGGCGGGCAACGCGGGACGTTCCATGCGCTATCAGCTTTACTATTGGCCCTCGATTCAGGGCCGCGGCGAATTCGTCAGACTGGCGCTGGAGGAGGCCGCGGCGGACTATGTCGACGTCGCGCGCGGGCCGCGCGGCACCGCGGCGATGATGGGCCTGTTGGCGGGCAAGGGCACCGCGACGCCGTCCTTCGCGCCGCCGTTCCTGGTGGCCGGCCGGCAGGTGATCGGCCAGACCGCGAACATCCTGCTGTTCCTCGGGTCGCGGCTCGGGCTCGCGCCGAAGACCGAGGCCGGGCGGCTGTGGGTGCACCAGATCCAGCTCACGATCGCCGATTTCGTCGACGAGGTCCACGACACCCATCATCCGCTCGGGCCGATGCGCTACTATGAGGAGCAGCTGGCGCCGGCGCGGCTGCGCTCCGCCGAATTCCGCGAGCAGCGCGCGGCGAAATACCTGGGCTATTTCGAGGGCCTGCTGGCGTCGGGCGGTTACGTCGCCGGCCGCCGGCTGAGCTATGCCGATCTCTCCCTGTTCCAGATCGTCGAGGGGATGCGCTACGCCTTTCCCAAGGCCATGGCGCGGCTCGAGCGCAAGCTGCCGCGGCTGGTCGCGCTGCACGACAAGGTGGCGGCGCGGCCGAACATCCGCGCCTATCTCGCAAGCGAGCGCCGCATTGCCTTCAACGAGGACGGCATCTTCCGCCACTACCGCGAGCTCGATGGGTGAGGGGGGCATCGACGTCCTCTGCGTCATCGCCGGGCCTTGACCCGGCGATCCACGCTTTCTTTCACGACGTCGCCGCCTAAGCGTGGACCCGCGGATCAAGTCCGCGGGTGACGCAGAGAGAGTTCGGCTCGCTCTGCGCGTGGCCTGCGCCGGTGCTGCGCTTCACACCACCGGATCGATCGGCGAGGGCGGCGTGCCGCCGGCCTCGATCGCTTCGCCGGCGGCGAGGCAGAGGTCCTCGCGATAGCGGCCGCTCATGATCTGGACTCCGACCGGCGCGCGGCCGACCAGGCCGGTCGACACCGCGAGCGCGGGGAGACCGAGGAACGGGGTGGCGATCTGCGGCATCTGAGCCCGCCACACCCGGGCGAACGAGGCGTCGTCCTGCATGTCGAGATGGTTGGCGAACGGCAGCTCGGCCGACACCGGCATCACCACCACCGCCCAGGTCTCGAAGAACACCTGCCATTCGCGCACCAGGGTGGCGCGCCGGGTCAGCAGCCGGGAGAAGGCGGCGAGGTCGAGCGCCTCGGCGCTGGCGCGGTGGTTGCGCAGCACGTTGATGGCGCCGGGATCGCCCTCGCGTCCGGCGGCGTCGACCATGGTCTGGTAGCCGTCGGCGAGCCACAACCTGGTCTGGTGCTCGGCGGCTTCCTCGAGCGGCGGCGTCTTGACCTCCTCGACGATCCAGCCGGCGCGGCTGAGGCGGGCGGCGGCGTCGAGCACCGCCGCCCTGACCTCGGCGGAGACCTCGAGCCCGTCGGGCGCCACCGCCAGCGCGGCGCGTTTCGGCGCCATCGGTCCTTCCAGCGGCGCCGGCACCCACCACGGATCGCGGATGTCGCGCGCCGACATCGCCGCCAGCGCCAGCGCGATGTCGGCGATGCTGCGCGCCAGCGGGCCGGACACCGCCGAGATCTGGCCGCCGATCGAGCGCTCCGGCAGCGAGGCGTTGTAGCCGGGAATGCGGCCGAGGCTGGGACGCAGGCCGTGCACGCCGCAGGCATAGGCCGGGTAGCGGATCGAGCCCGCGATGTCGGTACCATGGGCGATGTGGCCGATGCCGGCGGTCAGCGCGGCGGCGGCGCCGCCCGACGAGCCGCCCGGGGTGAGCGCGCGATCGCGCGGGTTGAAGGTCTCGCCATGGAGCTGGTTGGAGGTGAACCAGCGGAATGAGAAGGCCGGCGTGTTGGTGCGCCCGACGATGACCGCGCCGGCTTTCAGCAGATTGTCGACCACGGGACTGTTGGTGGCGGCGATGATTTCGCGCTGCAAGGTGACGCCGTTGGAGGTGGCGAAGCCGGCCTGGTCGACGTTGATCTTGGTGGTGACGGGAACGCCGGCCATGGGCCCTACCGGCTCGCCGCGCTTGAGCATGGCATCGATGGCGTCGGCGCGCTTGAACACCTCGTCCGGCCGGTGCTCGATCACGGCGTTGATCGCCGGATTGACGGCGTCGAGCCGGTCCAGCGCGGCCTTGGCCGCCTCGCGGGCCGACACCTTGCGGGAGCGGATCTGCGCCGCGAGGTCGGTGGCCGACAGTTGCCAGAGAGCGGTCATTGCAATCCTCGTCGCGGGCGCATGGGCGCTTTTGATCGAGTATCGCGGGGTTCGCGGGCGCGGGCAAGCGGCCTCGCACCCCCGATATCGGGGCTGGCCGGCGGATGGCGCCGCCAGCCGCAGCCGTCAGTCGCGCGCGTTCGGCCGGGCGCTGCCCGGCGCCATTGCCACGCCGTGCTTCTCGGCCCACTTCGGGCCCGGGCCGCGCATGTAGTGGCGGGCCGGGTTGTAGCGCGGCTTGCCGTCGCCGACGAGGAATTTGGTCAGGGTGTGTACCAGCAGTCCGAACATGGTTTCCACCAGCGCAAGGATCGAGGGCGCTGCCTTTCGAATCATGAGGAATCTCCCGAGTACGGGAGAAGTAGTGCCGCCCCGCGATGGAATTCGAGGCGGCCCGCGGAGCGAAAAAATAAGCGGGGCATAAACGAATGAAGCCGGCCGGGGGTCCTCGCTGCGGGCGGCTGCCGTTGGCCCGCGATCCCGAATGGGAGCGCGACGCTACCCCCGTCCGTATTGCCGCGCGGTCTGTCCGGCGGTTGCGGCGGCCGATTGCCGGTTGTTCGCGCATTTGCCGCAGTTTTTGACATTGACAATCAAATAGATTGTCTATCTGATGATGTTTGACAGTTAAAAGATCTGGCGCTGGGAGCCGATATGGCCGGTGGTCCGAGGGTGGGGAAGGGATCGCGTTCAGCGCCGGAAGAACGTCGCCGCCTCGCGGCTGGCGATGGTGTAGATCTTCTCGATCGCCTCGAGGTGGGCGCTGCACCGGGCCGCTTCGGCCTCGAATTTCGGCAGCCCCTTGACCGATTTCAGCAGCAGCTTCTTGCGCAGGTCGGCGTAGGTCTTGCAGACCGCGACGCCCTTTTCCGTGCAGCGATAGTACACCCCGACCCGGCCCGAGCCCTGCTTCTCGATGAAGCCGAGCTTGATCAGCTTGCGCAGCCCGTACTGGATGTTCGCGGTGTCGCTGCGGTTGGTCAGCAGTTCGATGTCGCGGATGGTCTTGGCCCGTCCCTTCATGGCGATCACGTGCAGCAGGATGTTCTCCGGCCCCGTGATCGTCGCGCCCGACACCGCCGCGAGGCATTCCGACTGCCAGCGCCCGAACGCCTCGAACACCCGAAGGATGGCGTATTCGAGATCCGCCATCGCGATCCCGGTCGCGTCTTCCGCCAGATGCCAGGTGTGGGAGTTCTCCTCCTTCCCCGCGGCCGCGTTTCGGTGAGACGGCGATGCCATGGACGTTTCCTTTCCGCAGCCTTCTGTAATTTTGCAATGAGCCTTCGCGAACCTTCCAACCGGTGCACGACACAGCCAACCTGAGAGGAACTACCGTATGCGCAAGATCGTGGGAACGAAAGACTTCGTCTTGGGGACCTTCGCCTCGAACTGTTCGGGCGGCATGACGGTGACCAAATTGCCGGAGCGCTGGGCCGCCACCTGGGAGAACAACGAGAAGCTCGGGCTCCTGCTCGACGACGCCGGCATCGACTTCATGCTGCCGATCGCGCGCTGGATCGGATACGGCGGCGAGACCGACTTTCACGGCACCGTGCTGGAGACCATCACCTGGGCCGCGGCGCTGCTGGCCAAGACCAAGCATCTCACGGTGTTCGCCACCATGCACGTCACCGCCAACCACCCCGTGGTGGTCGCCAAGCAGATCGCGACCATCGACGAAATCAGCCGCGGCCGCGCCGGGCTGAACATCGTCGCCGGCTGGAATCGCCCGGAATACGAGGCGCTGGGCCTCGAGCTGCCGACCGACCATGACCGCCGCTATCGCTACGCCCAGGAATGGTTCGACATCGTCCGCAAGATCTGGACCACCGACGGCAAGTTCGACTGGGACGGCGAATTCTTCAAGCTGAAGGACTGCTACGGCAGCCCGAAGGCGTGGAACGGCGAGGTCCCGCCGATCATCAACGCCGCGGGATCGGGGCAGGGACGCGACTTCGCCACCCGCAATGCCAACTTCCTGTTCACGCCGGCCATCGATCTGGCGCGGTCGAAGGACGAGGTCGCCGAGCTCAAGCAGAAGGGCAAGGGCATCGGCCGCGACGTCGACGTGCTCACCTTCTCCCACGTGGTGTGCCGGCCGACCGAAAAGGAAGCGCGCGACTACTGGACATATTTTGCCGACACCAACGCCGACTGGGGCGCGGTCGACAACCTGATGGCGCTGCAGTTCGCCAACGCGCAATCCTTCCCGCATGACCTCCTGGCCCTGATCCGCGACCGCATGGCCGCCGGCCATGGCGGTTTTCCGCTGGTGGGCACGCCGGAGCAGGTGGCCGACGGCATCTGTCAGCTGCACGAGGCTGGCTTCAAGGGTTCGACCCTGTCGTTCGTCGACTACGTCAAGGAATTCCCCTATTTCCGCGACACCGTGCTGCCGATCCTCGAGGCGCGCGGCCTGCGGTCGCCGCGCGGCGCGGCGGCGTAGCATGGCGCACGGAGAGGGCGCGCTGGCGGGGCGCGCCGGCCGGGCGACCGACGGCGTTGCCGCATCGCCGCCCGGCATCGACGGCGAGACCTTTCGCCTCGCCATGCGCGATCTCGCCGGCGCGGTCGCGATCCTGACCACCTCGGTCGGCGGGCGGCGCACCGGCTGCACCATCAGCTCGCTGCAGTGCTATGCTGTGGCGCCGCCGATCCTGCTGGTGTCGCTCGGACGCGACAGCTCGTCGGCCAGGATGATCGCCGAATCCGGGCGGTTCGGGATCAGCCTGCTCGGCCAGGGGATGGGGGAGGTCGCGGCCGGCTTCGCCCGCCCCGCGGTCTCCTCCGCCGAGGAGCGGTTTCGTCACGGCCGATGGTCGAAACGCGACGGCGACGGCCAGTGGCTCGCCGACGGCGCGCTCGCCGGCTTCGACTGCGCGGTCGACGAGATGATCTACCGCTACTCCCACGTCATCGTGCTCGGCAAGGTGGTGGCGATGGCGCAGGCCGCTGATCCCGACCGGCCGCTGTTGTACTGGCGGCAGGGCTATCGCGAACTGGCGTGACGCGTGGTCAGGGCGCGCTCGCGATCCTGCGGCAATGTTGCAGCGCCGCCTCGACCAGGTTGTCGCTGGCCTCCGGCGTGCGGAAGGCGGAGTGCGCCGACAGCGTGACGTTGGGAAGCTTCGTCAGCGGATGATCGACCGGCAGCGGCTCGACGTCGAAGACGTCGAGACCGGCATGGCGCAACTGGCCGGCGCGCAGCGCCTCGATCATCGCGGCCTCGTCGACCAGCGCGCCGCGCGCGGTGTTGATCAGGATCGCGCCGCGCTTCATCCGGCCGATGCGCTCGCGCGAGAGAAGGCCGCGGGTGTCGTCGGTGAGCAGCAGATGCAGCGACACCACGTCGCTCGCCGCGAGCAGGTGGTCGAGGTCGGTGAAGCTGACGTTCGGCACGGCCTTGGGCGTCCGGTTCCACGCCAGCACCGTCATGCCGCTTCCCGCCGCGATCCGCGCCACCTCGGCGCCGATGCCGCCGAAGCCGACCAGGCCGAGCGTCTTGCCGGTGAGCTGCAGCCCGTCCTCGCGCAGCCACGCACCGGTCCGCATCTCGCGGTCCATCAGCGCGATGTTGCGTGCCGAGGCCCACATCAGCGCGATCGCCGCCTCCGCCACCGCGGTGTCGCCATAGCCCTTGATGATGTGGACCTGGATGCCGATGGCGGCGAGCTCTTCCGGGTCCATGTAGCTGCGCGCGCCGGTGCCGAGAAACACCACATGGCGCAAGCCGGCGCAGCGCCGGGCGATCGCGGTCGGCAGATAGGTGTGGTCGACGATGGCGATCGCGGCGTCGCCCAGCACCCCCGGCAGCGCCTCGGGGGCGACGTCGGGGTCGCGGTGGATGCGCAGCGGCGGATCCTCGATGCGGCTGAGCCGCTCGAACACCGCGGCGAGCGAGTCGTTGGCGTCGACGAAAACGGCGGTCACCGGTTGCTCCTTGAACCGAAAACGCGGGGCGAGGCGACGCGATCCGTCACCACGCCGCCGCCTCGTCCATGGCCGCGTCGATCGCGGCGATGCGCTGATCGAATTCGGGGCGCATCTCGGGGTGGGTGAAGACGTAGAGCCGGTTGTCGCGGATCGCGGCCAGCACCCGCGCGGCGACGTCCGAGGGATCGAGCCCAGCCTTCAGCTGTTCGGCGATGTAGGCCACCAGCGCGCCCGCCGGGCTTGCGGGATCCGGCGTCCGGCTCGGACCGTAGCGCTCCGCCCGGTTGCGTCCGCTTTCGCCGATCCGGGTGCGGACATAGCCGGGACAGAGCACGCTCACGCCGATGCCGAACGGCTGCAGCTGCAGCGCCAGCCCCTCGGACATGCCGACCACCGCGTACTTGCTCGCGGTATAGGGACTGAAGCCGAGGCCCGCGGTCATGCCGGCCATCGAGGCCGTGTTGACGACGTGGCCGCCTTCGCCGTGGCCGCGGATGTGGGGCAGGAAGGCGCGGATGCCGTGCAGCACCCCCATCAGGTTGACGTCCAGCACCCAGCGCCAGCTGTCGAGCGAGAGGTCGTCGATGCCGCCGCCGCCGGCCACCCCGGCATTGTTGCAGACCACGTGGACCTTGCCGAAGGCGTCGAAGGCGGCGCGTGCCGCGCGATCGACGCTGTCGGGATCGGTGACGTCGCAGGCGACGCCGCGCACCTCCGGTCCCACGTCGCGCAGGCTCGCGACGGCGGCGGCAAGCGCGTCGCGCTCGATGTCGGCCAGCATCACGTTCATGCCGGCCTCGGCGAAGGCCCGGCCGAGCGCGAGCCCGATGCCGCTGGCGCCACCGGTCACGAAGGCCGTCCTTCCAGCGAGATCCAGCATCGGTCTTCCCCCTTGATGGAGCTGCTTCAGGTGTCGCGCGGGCGCGAGATCGTCACGGTGGTGCCGGTCTTGGCGCCCGAGCAGTGGATGTCGAGGCTGCGGTAGCGCGTCGCGATGTCGTAGCCGCGGAACAGGCCGATGCGGCCGACGCAGCGCCGCACCCCGCGGCGGATGTCGTCGCTCGGGACGGTGAAGACCACCGCGCCGGCGCGGGCGGCGAAATCGTAGAACGCATCCGACGGCTTGCGGCTGTCGGTGGCGAGGAACACCTCGTTGGTGACGTTGCGCGCGGCGCAGCCGAGCGAGGCCCGGCTCACCGCGGAATGGGCGAGCTCGATGTGGTTGGCGGCGGGCTTGCCGAGCGCCAGCCCGTCGATCTGGCTCTTGAGCAGCGCGGCCAGATCCTCGCAGGCGTCGGCGCGGGCCGGCGTGGATGCCACGGCGGCGGCGAGGGCGGCGAAGGCCAGCGCGGCCGTGAGGCGGGCGGTGGTCATGGTTGGTCCCCTCGCGTCAGTTCGGAAAGCGCGACAGCCCGGGAGCGTCGCCCGCCACCGGATAGCGTGCCACGTTGAGTTGCATGGCGAGGAAGGAATAGTAGCCGCAGATGCCGGTGATGTCGACGATGCCCTTGTTGCCGAACCGCCGTTCGGCGCGGGCGTAGGTCGGATCGGACACCCGCTTCGTCTTCAGCAGCTCGGTGGCGAAGTCGTAGACGATCTCCTCGTCGGTGCTCATGCCGGCGGGCCGGCGGCCGTCGGCGACGGCATCGGCGGTGTCCCGCGCGATGCCGGCCTTGAGCGCGATCGGATAGTGCACCGACCATTCGAAATCCTGCGACCACTCCCGCGCGGTGATCAGGATCACCAGTTCGCTCAAGGTGTTGCCGATCGATGAGTGGTAGCGCAGGTAGTCGCCGGTGGCGCGGGCGAGGTTCATCACCTGCGGCGAATGCATCATCGGTTCGAACGGACCGAACACTGGCGCCTTGCGCGCGGCGAGAAACTCTTCCGCCGCTTTCTTCTGCTCGTCGTCGTAGTGCTCCGGCGGGACGGTCGGCAGCCGCTGCTGCGCCAGCGCCAGCGTCGGAGCGGCGGCGAGCACGGTGGCGAGAATGGCGGCGACGGCGAAACGATCCATGAGTGTCCCCCAGATGCCGAGAGCGGGCGGGCGATGATGCGGAGGCCGGCAGGATAGGCGGCTCAGGCGATCGAGACCAGCCGTCGCAGGATCGCCATCACCTCGTCGGGCGCGGTGTTCATCAGGTCATGGCCGCGGTCGATCTCGTGGACCTCCCAGGCCGGGTCGGCCTTGAGCCGTTCGTGCTGGTCGCGGAACGGGGTTGCCGCCCAGCCCGAGGCGAACACGAAGACCCGGCGGGCGATCCGGCGCTCGCGGCCGGCGAGCCGCAGCTGCTGGACGAAGGTGGCGAGCGGGTGCGGCGCGCAGCGCCGGTCGAGATGGTCCGGCGGCAGCACCGTGAGGCCGTCATGGCGGGCCCGCGCCAGCGCCAGCATGCGGTAGGTCTCCCCGGTGAGGTCCCACCACGACTGCCCGTCCTGCGGCACGAAGGCGTCGAGATAGACCAGCGCCGCGATCCGGTCGTGGGAGCGGTCGGCGACGCCGGTGGCGACCATGCCGCCATAGCTGTGCGCCACCAGCACGACCTCGTAGAGATCCTCGACGGCGAGCAGGTCGCAGATGTCGCTGATGTGGGCGTCGAGGTTGGTGCCCGGGGCGGCGGCGCGCAGGGCTTCGTCCTCGTCGAGGCCGGTGAGTGTCGGTGTAAAGACATCGTGACCGTCCCGGCGGAGCCGTCCGGCCAATCCGGCAAACGCCCAGCCCCCATGCCATCCACCTGGTACCATTACGAAAATCGCCATTCTCAAGTCCTCGGATTTGGTCCTTTGGCGCGGTTGCGCCGGGCTTGCCCGATAGTCTATCAACCCAGTCATGGCCCCGCGAAACCGGCCCCGACGGCTGCGCCGCGCCAACGACAGAGAGATCCCGATGAACGCTCCCACCAAGACCCCGGCGCTGCCGCCCTACAAGCACACCCCGCTGTTCCCGCTCGGCCACGACGACACGCCCTACAAGAAGATCTCGTCCGACGGCGTGCGGGTCGAGACCGTGCTCGGCAAGCCGATGCTGGTGGTCGGGCGCGAGGCGCTCAGGGCGCTGTCGGAAGCCGCCTTCATCGACATCAACCACTACCTGCGGCCGGGGCATCTGAAGCAGCTGCGCGCCATCCTCGACGACAAGGAGGCCAGCGACAACGACAAGTTCGTCGCCTTCGACTTCCTCAAGAACGCCAACATCGCCGCCGGCGGCGTGCTGCCGATGTGCCAGGACACCGGCACCGCCATCATCATGGGCAAGAAGGGCTCCCGCGTCATCACCGAGGGCGACGACGAGGCGGCGCTCGCCGAAGGCGCCCGTGACGCCTACCTCAAGCGCAACCTGCGCTACTCGCAGGTCGCGCCGCTGTCGATGTTCGAGGAGAAGAACACCCAGAACAACATGCCGGCGCAGTGCGAGATCTATGCCGAGGGCGACGACGCCTACAAGTTCATGTTCATGGCCAAGGGCGGCGGCTCGGCCAACAAGAGCTTCCTGTTCCAGGCGACGCCCTCGATCTTGACCCGCGACCGCATGCTCGCCTTCCTCAAGGAGAAGGTGCTGACGCTGGGCACCGCGGCGTGTCCGCCCTACCACCTCGCCATCGTGATCGGCGGCACCTCGGCCGAGCTCACCATGAAGACGGTGAAGCTGGCCTCGGCCCGCTACCTCGATGCGCTGCCGACCAAGGGCTCGGCCGACGGCCACGCCTTCCGCGACCTCGAGATGGAGCAGGACATCCTCAAGATGACGCAGTCGCTCGGCGTCGGCGCCCAGTTCGGCGGCAAATATTTCTGCCACGACGTGCGCGTGATCCGGCTGCCGCGCCATGGCGCCAGCCTGCCGATCGGGCTCGGCGTGTCGTGCTCGGCCGACCGCCAGGTGCTCGGCAAGATCACCAAGGACGGCGTCTACCTCGAGGAGCTCGAGCACAACCCGTCGCAGTATCTGCCCGAGGTCGAAGGCCATCTCGGCGGCGAGGTGGTGAAGATCGACCTCAACCAGCCGATGCAGGACATACTGGCGACGCTGAAGAAGTATCCGGTCAAGACCCGGCTGTCGCTCACCGGCACCATGATCGTGGCGCGCGACGCCGCGCACGCCAAGCTGCGCGAGCGGCTCGACAAGGGCGAGGGCCTGCCGGACTATTTCAAGAACCATCCGGTCTATTACGCCGGTCCCGCCAAGACGCCCGCCGGCTATGCCTCCGGCGCCTTCGGGCCGACCACCGCGGGGCGGATGGATTCCTTCGTCGACCAGTTCCAGGCCGCCGGCGGCTCCATGGTGATGGTGGCCAAGGGCAACCGCGCGCCGGCGGTGCGCGAGGCCTGCAAGAAGCACGGCGGCTTCTATCTCGGCTCGATCGGCGGCGCGGCGGCGAACCTCGCCGAGCACTGCATCAAGAAGGTCGAGGTGGTGGAATATCCCGAGCTCGGCATGGAGGCGATCTGGCGCATCGAGGTGGTCGACTTCCCCGCCTTCATCATCATCGACGACAAGGGCAACGACTTCTTCAAGGAGCTCAATCTCGGCTGATGCCCGTCCGCCGACGGCTACACAAAAAACGGCCGGGAGCGATCCCGGCCGTTTCCGTTCGAGGCGATGCGGGGCGGCTTACTGCGCCGGCTTGAGAACCTTGCCGCCGATGTGGCTGCAGTCGTTGGCGTCCTTGGCAAGCACGGTCACGCGCTTAACCCGGCAGGCGACGCCGTTGGCGATATTGGGAGCGGAGAGATAATCGCAATTCGCCGACCAAGGATTAAAGTTGCACTCGAGATGAGCAAAGGCAGGCGCGGCAGTCAGGGTCGTGAGGGACGCGATGGTCAGGGCAGTCACGAGGCGCATGGTCTTCTCCGAGAAATCGTTTGGATGATATTCAATCGTTCGGGGCCGTGCTTACCGGGCCGGTTTCAAGGCCTTGCCTCCGATCCTGCCGCAGTCGCCGGCATTCCTGGCGAGCACGGTCACGCGTTTCACCCGGCAGGCCACGCCATTCGCGATGTCGGAGGCAGAGAACGAGGGCTCGCAAAAAACACACGGCCCCTGTTGCGCGAACGCGGGAGCAGCCGTGATGGATGCGATGGCCAGAGCAGTCACGAGACGCATGAGTTTTCTCCGGGTGGCCCCTTGGATGTCAGTCGATGCCGAGGCGCTGGGCTGGTCGCAAGGCAATGCGGGAAAGGAGACCGGCGGGGTCGTCGAGTGTCGGGTCCTGCTCGCAGGACAGGGGGTGCCGCTTGGGAGCTGACCACCCATGGCAGATGCCTGGCGCATCGCGGCGCATGTCCGCGGCCGCGTCCATGAGGACATCCGCAAGGGTCGGATGCGCGCGCTGCAATGCCGCAAGCAGGCGCGTGCTGAAGGCGGGGCTGTAGTCGACGTCCATCATGGCCAATTGCGTGCCGGTGGTCGACGTGACGACGGCTTCGGGACGCTCGGGTCTCTTGTCGGGATGCTGGCTGACAAAGACCGCGTCGGCGAGGCCGGATTCGCAGGCGTCGAGTATCACGACGACTTCGCCGGCGCGCAGCTTGTGGACGGCCGCGGCGAATTCGACGGCGGGCACATAGACCCCCGTCGCCAGGCCGAGCTGGAAGAAGGCGGGCGGCTGCTCGGTCCAGAGCATGAAGATCTCGTCGGATCTGGTTCGATCGGGGCCGGTGCCGCCATGGGAGATCATGGTGATCACCAGGCGATCGTCGGGCCCGAGCCGGTCGGCATAATCCTTGAGTTGCGCGAGCAGGCGCGGACCGGTCGCTTGGTCGTTGAGGAGCTGGTGAATGTCAGACGACTCGACCGCGAGCCGTTGCGCCAGCGTCGCTGTCAGGATCGGCAGCAGATGCGCGCACGCGTCGCGTGAGCTGTCCCCGATCCCCGGCCGAGGCGGGCAGGCGGCGATCGTCAGCAGGTGCGTGCGCTTGATCAAGGACGCCGCGTTCACCGTGCCGGGGAGAGCACACAGCATGGCGGCGATGGCGACGAAGCGAATGAGTGAAAGCACAATCATGGGAATGACTGACATGAAATCAATTGTCGTGACCGTATGTAACGGCGAAGTCCTACGGGGCATTTAAGCTGGAAGGTTACCGCGGCCTGTCGCGCCCGGCTGTTCGGCGGTGGCTAATGCGTCGTCGTGCCCTTGCTGCGGACCGCGCGCATGGAAGAGGTCTTGGAAGCGGACTTGGCGCGCCGCGCCGGACGCGGCTCCGCAGCCATCAGGTCGGCCGTGGCGTTCATGGCGCCGACCATGCTGTCGAGCACGGCGGCGTAGTCGCCGGTCGCCTCCGGCGGGGCTTCCGCCGCCGGCGTCTCAGTCGCTTCCGGAGCGGTCCCGGCCTGCGGCGGTGCCGCCGCGATGTCGGCCGGTGGCGGTGCGTCTGTCGAGATCGCCGCTGCCGGCTCGGCCGGCGCGGGCTCGGTGGCCGCCTCCGGCGCCTTGGCAGACTTTTTGGCGGTTGCCGGCACGATCTCCGGTGCCGCCATCGTGATGCTGGCGCGCAGCGGGGCCGCGGCGGCCATGCCGTTCGCCGCGCCGGCCGTGGCGAGCCCATCCGCGGTGTCGGGCTCGAGCAGGACGCCATGGCGTGCGCTCGTCAGCCTGACCGCTCGGTGGTCGAAGCGCACCCGCTGCATGATGTCGCCGACGAACCACACGCACAGCAGGCCGGTGATCTTGTCGTCGTCGAAAATGTCGGTGTTGACCGTGTCGATGGTCATCGTCGGTCCGCCCGATTTCAGGACGACAAGATCGCCGGGCTTGAAGTTGGCCATCGTCAACACATTGGAGCGGAGGAATTGGGCGAATCGACTGTCCCCGTCGAATCGCCATTAAATGCGATGCAACATTAACAAAGCGCTAACCATCTGGCGCGTTCCATCAACGATTGTGGCGTTCCATGAGCGGGAGAAACCCGCAATTGCCGCAACCGGTTACCTTTCGGCCGCATCGGAGGAGTTTCATGACGGTCGCCATCGGGCTCGACGGCTGCCGGCCGGGCTGGGTCGCGGTCGAACTCGGGCCGCACGGCCCCGGCTTCAGCGTCGTGCCTGGGATCGCCGAGGTCATGCGCCGTCCGTTCGACCGGCTCGCCATCGACATGCCGATCGGGTTGCCCGACCACGGCGACCGCGCCTGCGACCTCGCGGCCCGGACGCTGCTGCGGCCCCATGCCTCGCGGGTCTTCACCGGCGCGCGGCGCGGGCTGTGGGATCACGCCTCGCAGGCCGAGGCCAACCTGGCGCTGCGGGCGCGGGGCGAGGCGGGGGTCTCGGCGCAGCTGTGGAACCTCGGCGCCAAGATCCGCGAGGTCGACGCGGTCCTGACGCCCGCGCTGCAGGCCCGGGTCATCGAGACCCATCCGGAACTTACGTTCCTGCGCCTCAACGGCAACCGGCCGCTGCCGCGCAAGGCCGACGCCGAGGGCTTGGCGCTGCGCGCCGCGCTGCTCAGGCGCGCCGGTTTCGCCGAACTCGACGACTGGCTGACACGGCGGCGCCGCGGCACCGGCGCCAAGGCCGACGACGTGCTCGACGCCTGCGCGGCGGCGCTCGCCGCGCGCGACGCAATCGACGTGTTGCCTGCCGGCGAGGCGCCGCGCGACGGCCGCGGGCTCAGGATGCAGATCTGGTATTGAGGGCGCCGGCCACCGCTGCCACCTGCATGCGCCGGCGGCGGCCGCCGATGAGACGCATCGTCAGGAATCCGACCGCGAAGAGGGCGATCTTGCTGACGATGGCAAACATCGACATGAACGCCGACCAGGTGACGACGTCGTAGTTCATCGCCACGTAGATGTTCAGCGCGGCGGAGGCGAACATCAGGACCGCCCAGGCGAAGCCGAACAACACGGCGATGTCCGGCACCAGCTCCTTCGCGATCGGCGGCAGGTAGCGGGTCATCCATCCCGGCCTCAGCATGACCACGCCGGCGACACCGTAGAACAGGCTCGGCTTGATCATGACGAACCGCGGATCATCGGTGATGAGCGCAGCCGCGCCGGATGCCAGCACCACGAACAGGCTGAGCCATTGCATGGCATCGACCGGCTGCTTCCGCGCAAGCTCCCAGCCGATCTGGGCGGCTCCCAGCGCCATGCCCGCGACCACCGCCAGGGTGATGTTCTTGAACAGCAGGACCAGCGCGAGGAACAGGAAGGTCGATGCGAGGTCGAGCAGCAGCATTTTCGCCGAATCGAACAGGAGGCGCATGGGATGATCCGTGTCCTGCACGGCGGCGGGCCATGCGTTGCCGTTACGGGTAGCACCCCAATCCGACAGAAGCCATTGCGGTCTTGGACCTGGAGCGGCGGCTCAGGTGGCGCCCGCAGCCCGCCCGCGCGCCCGCCGGACGTACCACCGGGTGAATCCGACGGCGGCGTTGCGGGCGACGAAGGCGACCGCGAGCGCCGTCCAAAGCGGCAGGACCGGCCAGCGCAGGGCGACAATGTCGGCGACCAGCATCAGCGCGAAGGCGCCGATCCAGGCGAGGCTCAGCACGTAGTTGGTGCGGATGAAGGCCGGCATCGCCGCGGCGTCGGGCGCGGCTTCCTCGCGGGCATATTGCAGCGTGAACGGAAACCGCAACGCGAGCGCAATCAGCACCGCGATCAGCAGGCCGGCATCGATCGCGATCCTGACGCCGATGGCGCTGAGGGCGGGCGACAGCAGGAGGGCGACGCCGAGGCCGCCGAACAGCGCCAGCATCGTGAGGTTGAGCAGCTTGAGCGATCGGCCGGCCACGGCATCGCGCAGCACCAGGAGGCCGGTGACGGCCGCCGCCGCGAACAGGCTTGCCGAGGCCGGAACTAGCCAGCTCAGCGTCGCCAAGGTCAGCGACGGCAGGAAGATGATGAAGAACAGCATGGCATCCTCCGCTTCTCAGCCTGCGGCCGCCACCGCTCGCCGGGCGAGGCGGCGCGCTATGATAATGCGGAAGGCTGCGTACTGGATGGCGAAGGCCGCGACCTTGGCGCCGACCGCGACCACCGAGACGTAGAGCGTCCACAGCTTGAGGTCGCCGGTCAGCGCCACCGCGATGGTGCCGGCGCCGAGCACGAACATCAGCACGGCCCAGCAATAGCCCGCGATCAGCGGCAGCTTCGGCGCGACGTCAAGCACGACCGGCGGCATGTAGCGCGACATCCAGCCCGGCTTCAGCATGATGGCGCCGATGGCGAAGTGGGCGATGGCCGGCTTCATCAGCACGAAGCGCGGGTCGTTGGTGAGAAAGGTGGCGCCGCCCAGCACGATGACGAGGCCGAGGCTCGCCCAGGCCATGGCGTTGAGGGTTTTTCCGGTGGCGCGCACGTAGGCGAACTGGGCGATCGAGCTCACGACCGCGAACGCGGTCGCCAGCAGCACGTTGCCGGAGATGAGCAGGACCGCCACGAAGGCGATGGTCGACAGGAAGTCGGCGGTCAGCCTGCGAAAGACGTCGATCATGTCACGCTCCGCTGCGCGTCGGGGAAGGGCGGCGACGCGGCGTCAGGCCGCGCCGACCCAGTTGCCATGGAAGCCGTCCGGCACGCGGTGCCC
This sequence comes from Xanthobacteraceae bacterium, assembly GCA_031291445.1. Classification (GTDB taxonomy): domain Bacteria; phylum Pseudomonadota; class Alphaproteobacteria; order Rhizobiales; family Xanthobacteraceae; genus Bradyrhizobium_A. Next base: position 25,436 of record JARLJA010000095.1, read on the forward strand.
GAGCTTGACCAGGGCGACCGGGCCGGCCGCGATGTCGGTGGCGGCCAACACCGCGAGGTCGCTGCGGTTCTCGCGGGCCCGCCACACCACCGTGAGCAGCCAGCCGTCGCCTTCGGCTGCGGCGCCGTCGCGCGGCACGAACACCGGCTCCGACAGGCTGTCGCCCGCCGGCAGGTCATATCGCGCCCGCCGGTTGGCCTTGGCGTCGACATGGACGATGCCGGCCAGCGCGCCGTCGATCGCGCCGTCCGGGGCGACCGACGCATACCAGCCGTGGCGATAGGCGGCGCCGGCGCGGCGGTCGTCGATGCGCGGGAATTCGCCGGCGATGTCGTCGAGGTAACGCTGGCTGAAGCGGTCGGTTGAGCCCGACAGGTCGAAGGTCCAGCGGCACAGCCGCGCCCGCGACTTGAGCGGATCGGTCGGCCGTCCGTCGGGATGCGGAAACAGCGGCGGTTCCTCGAACTGCATGACGTCGGCGAAGATCCGCTCGCCGTCCTCCCAGGCGTTCATGACGTGGAAGACGTAGCAGCTCTCGCCGCGGAACCAGGTGATGTCGGCGGTGCCGCCGCCGCGCTTCATCACGCCGACATAGGCGCCCTTGTCGGGCTCCCAGGCGAACGGCGGCCGGCCGCTGACGGCGCGCTCCATGCTGCCGGTCAGGGGCAGCACCGGAAACAGCACGTGGTTGGTGGTGACGATGAAGTCGTGGACCATGCAGGAATAGGGCGCCTCGAAGCGTTCGAAGCGGGTGGCTTTGCCTTCGGCGCTGATGGCGCCGAACGACAGTGTCGGCGTGAACGGGCCCGATGCGTTGTAGCCGAAGAACACCAGTTCGCCGGTCACCGGATCGATCTTGGGGTGGGCGGTGAAGGGGCCGCCGATGCGCTTGCCGTAGTCGCAATAGCCGCGGGTCGCGAGCGTCCCCGGCTCGATCTCGGTCGGCGGATGGGCTTCCTCCAGCGCCAGCAGGCGGCCGCCATGGAACACGATGTTGGTGTTGGCAACGCCGCCGTCGGCGGTCACGCCGGGCGGCATGTCGGCGACGCGGCGGCCGCCGAAGCCCAGGAACAGCGCGCGGCCGGCATCGTGCTCGGCGCGCCATTTGGGCGTGCGGACCCAGCGGTTGCGGTAGCTGGCGCGGCCGTTCTCCAGATGAAACGCGTGCAGCATGCCGTCGCCGACGAACCAGTGCGCGCCGGGCACCTCGAATTGCGGATTGGGGCCGTTGCGGTAGAGCGTGCCGTTCAGTTCCCGCGGCAGGTCGCCTTCGCTTCGAAGATGCGGCGCGTCGCACTCCATGGGAATAGGAGCCAGATTGGAACGGGCATCGGGTCGCTGCATCGGGCGTCTCCCTCGTGACCTTGGTCGATTCTTTTCATCTTTACATCGTAAAGATACCTTAAGCTGCGACCCATTCGCCCGTCAAGCGCAATCTTGACAGTGTCAAAATCGTGATCGATAAGCCGGTGATGACGAAAAGCCCTTCACGTCCGCGAGGATCCGCCGCGCCGGTGCCGGCGCGCCGCGCGGCCGGGGGGGGGGGGGGCGGGGCCCGGCGCGCGGCCGCGGCGGCGGCGGGGCGCCGCCGGCAGAATAAATAACCGCCCCCCCCCGCCGCCCCCATCATAAAAAAACAACACCCCCCC
>JARLJA010000096.1 GCA_031291445.1 Xanthobacteraceae bacterium
GCTGGAGACCCCGGTCGGTGACGAGGAGGATTCGCATCTCGGCGATTTCATCGAGGACAAGAACGCGATCCTGCCGATCGACGCCGCGATCCAGTCCAACCTGCGCGAGACCACCACGCGGGTGCTGGCCTCGCTGACGCCGCGCGAGGAACGCGTGCTGCGCATGCGCTTCGGCATCGGCATGAACACCGACCACACGCTGGAAGAGGTCGGCCAGCAGTTCTCGGTGACGCGCGAACGCATCCGCCAGATCGAGGCCAAGGCGCTGCGCAAGCTCAAGCACCCGAGCCGCTCGCGCAAGCTCAGGAGCTTCCTCGACAACTGAGCGGGCGGATGCGCGCTCGATTGATCTTCGGCAAAAAGGCGGCCTTCGTGGCCGCCTTTTTGCGGGTCTCGGCTCGCGCTGCCACCAATCCCGAGGTCGATTGTGCACGACCTAGGACTCGGCCATGAAAACAGCTGCAACATTTGTGCTGCTTCGGGCGTTCATCCTGACCGGCAACGCGCCGCGCATTGCCGGTCCGCGCTGCAGCCCTCGAAGAGCGCCGCCGGACATGCTAGGAGAAGCCGTCGGGGCGCGATGGCGAAAGGATCAGGTTCGACATGATCAGACTGCGGCTTGCCGTTCTTCTCACCATGCTCGTGGCCGCGTTGCCTGCGCAAGCGGCCCAATGCGGCGGGGACTTCCAGACCTTCATCGCGAGTTTCTCCCGTGACGCAGCCGCCAAGGGGATCTCCGGCAACGTCATCAGCACCGCGCTCGGCGGCGTCACCGACGATCCTTCGGTGCTGGCTTTCGACCGGCGCCAGCACGCCACCTTCAACAAGACCTTCGAGCAGTACGTGTCGACCCGGGTCGGCCCGGGCCGCATCCGGACCGGGGTCTCCATGATCCAGCGTTACGGCTCGCTGTTGTCGCGGATCGAGCAGCAGTACGGCGTGCCCGCGGAGATCCTGGTGGCGATCTGGGGGCTGGAGAGTGATTTCGGCGCCGGCGACATGGGCAAACTTCCGGTGTTTCGCGTGCTGGCCACGCTTGCCCACGACTGCCGGCGCTCCGAGCTGTTTCAGCGCGAGCTGATGGCGGCGCTGCAGATCGTGCAGCGGGGCGACCTGTCGATCGGCGACATGATCGGCGCCTATGCCGGCGAGATCGGCCAGACCCAGTTCCTGCCGTCGTCCTACATCAAGTACGGCGTCGACTTCGACGACAATGGCCGCGTCGATCTGCGCCACAGCGTGCCGGACGTGCTGGCGTCCACCGCCAACCTCCTGAAGTCGAACGGCTGGCAGACCGGAGGCTCCTATCAGGAGGGGTCGGCCAATTTCCAGGCCATGCACGAGTGGAACGAGTCGGTGATCTACCGCAAGACCATCGCCTACTTCGCCGACCGCCTGGCCCAGGGCCATTGAGCGGCGCCGGTCGCGTCAGGCCGGCGTGCCGGCATTGAGCGGCGGCACCGTGTTCAGCGCGTAGAACTGCACGCTGCCGGTGCGCCCCTTCACGGTCGCCTCGTGCAACGGCGCGTCTCCCAGGTCGAGCGTCGCGGCTTCGGCGGCCTGGCGCGAGATGATCAGCGCACAGTCGTAGTCCTTGGTCAGGTTCTCCAGCCGCGCGCAGGTGTTCACGGTGTCGCCGATCGCGCTGATGATCTGCGAGCGCGGCGGGCCCATGGCTCCGACGATGGCCTCGCTGAAATGGATGCCGACGCCGATCCGCAGCGGCTGCGGCATCGCCGCCGCCAGCTCGCGGTTGAGGCGTTCGACGCGGGCCAGCATCTCGCCGGCGCCGCGGATCGCGTCGCGCGTGCCCTTGGCCGGCTCGCCGGCGAGGCCGTAGAGCGCCATCAGCCCGTCGCCGGTGAACTGGGAGTAGTGGCCGTGGGTGTCGTGCAGCGCCTGGGTCATTTCCCGCAAGAAGTGGTTGAGCAGGAACAGGACGTCGTAGGGCATCCGCGCTTCGCCGATCCCGGTCGCGCCGCGCAGGTCGACGAACACCACGGTGACGAGACGCTCGCTGCCCTCCAGACCGCCGCGCGCCGCGCCATCGGCCGCGGTGGCGTCGGCTGACAGCAGCGGCACCACGGTGAGGTCGGCGGTCGGGCAGATCTGGCAGGCGAGCCGCGTCGCGGGCGAGGCCTGGATGCGGGTCAGCGCCCACGCCTCCTGGGCCGCGGGGGGCGGCAGCTCGTCGAGGCCTTGGGTGACGAGAACGCGGCAGGTGGTGCAGCGGGCGCGGCCGCCGCAGACCGCGGCGTGGGGGATGCCGTTGTCACGCAGGGTTTCCAGCACGGTCGCGCCGGGTTGGATGGCGAGGCGCCGGCCAGTGGCGTGCGTCAGCGTCGGCGGTCTTCGCCAGCGGGTGAACGTGCGCCGCGCCGCGCGGCCGCCGAACGGCAGCAACGTCAGCGCCACATGGCCGATGATCACCGCCGCCACGACGGTGTCCAGCGACCTGACGCTGGCGCCGGGCAGGCTGACGCGGGCGGTGGCGCTTCGCACATAATCGGGGTCACGTGCGGCCTCGCGGCGGGTGTGGGTGCCGGCAGCGACGAGGCCAGCCAACGCCAGCACCGGCAACAACAGCGCCAGCGGCTGCAGGACCACCAGCGCCACGGGGTACCACGGCCGCGTCCGCAGCCCGAAATGGAGGCCGATGCAGCCATGGGTCCAGACGACGATCACCGCGACGAATTGCAGCGCGGCCTCGCGCGGCTGCCGCACCCACCATCTCGCCAGCGCCTCCGCGTAGCTCGGCGACACGCCGAAGGCAAGCGTCGCAACCTTGGTGCTGACCACGTGAAGCGCGACCAGCAGCGGAATGCTGAGGCCGAGTGCCAGCTGCCAGCCCTCCCAGCGCGACATCCGCAGCGACCGCCGGCGATAGATCGACCACAATGCGTTGCAGTAATGCACGATGCCGGCGGTGGCGAGCACGGCCGTACCGGCCAGCGTCCGCCAGGGCGCCATCAGCGCGTCCAGCACCGCCTCCGCGAACGGGATCGAGACCAGCAGCGCCGCATGGGCGGTGAGGTGGCACGTCACGAAGGTGAACAGAGTGAGGCCGCTGGCAAGCCGCAGGATGGCGCGCAGTTGCGCGGAGGTCATGGTCATCGAATCTGTCCCGGGGGTCCGGCCGTGCGACCATAGCCAATGCCGTGGCCGCAAGAAACCGAGGCGGACGCCGTCGAATCAGAACACGCCGCGTCGCCACAAATTCCATGAACGTCCCGGCTTCACCCGCCTCGCGGACGTAGCCGACAGCCGGCATGAATTGCGCAATCGCCGGGAATGCTTCAGGATCGCGGGCTCCTGAAGTGATCGCGCATTGTGACAGCACACCACTCCATCGTCGTTCAGCCCAGCCGCCGGCTTGGCGGCGCGCGCGTCGCGCTGCGGATGCTGGCCACCCTCGTCGTGGGCTGCGGCACGGCACTGGCCGATGACCTGCCCGATTTCGCGATGCTGGCGCGCGCGTCTGGCACGCCGCAGATCGCCGGCCTCAAGATGGTGTGGCTGGCGTCGTGGGGGGAGCCTGCGAAAGCCAATCCGTGGCGCAACATCATCGTGCACCAGACCGAGGGACCGGCGGGGTCGGCACGTGGCGGGGCGCAGGAGCAATTCAGGAATCCGACCCGCCGCGGCGTCACCGTCTGGGTCGAAACCGACGGCACGGTCTACTGGGCGGTGCCGGAAAATCTCGTTCCGACCCATGGCGACGGCGCCAACCGCAACGACAACAAGTTCATCGCCAACGCGGCGACCTTCCACCAGGTGGTGAAGACCAACTCGATCGGCGTCGAGTTCGCCGGCAACTATCCCGACGTCGCGGCGCCGGCGACGCCGGCGCAGGTCGCGGCCTGGGACATCCTGGTCCGCGTGCTGCAGGCGCGCTATGGCATTCCCAGCGATCGGATCTTTGCCCACGACTGGATCGACTTCAAGGATGCGCGCTATTGCGAAGGCTGCGAGCTGGCGCGACGCGCGCGCGAGCTCAATTTCACGCCGCCGACGCGGCCGTGAGCGGTCCGTGTCTGCGCCTTCCGCGCGGCTTGCCGAGGCGCGGATCCTGCACCATATCTCAACGATGCGCACGCCCCGTGGGTTGATCATCGACCAGGACGGCCGGGAGATCGGCCGCGAAGCATCGTTTCCGGGCAACGGGTTCTGGAGCGACGGGGCGTGGAACGGAGGCGCGCAGAATTTCACCCGGCTGCTGTCGCGGCTGATCGAGACCTTCGGGTTGCACGGCGCGCCGCCGACGCGGGCGCAGCGCATTGCCCGGCTCGAGGCGCTGGCGATCCTGCTCGATGTCGCCTTCGTGGTGCCGGGAACCCGGATTCGCTACGGCGTCGAGGGCATCATCGGCGTCGTGCCGATCGTCGGCGATTTGGTCAGCAAGGCGATTTCGCTGTGGATCGTGCACGAGGCCCGCGCGCTGGGCGCACCCTGGCATGTCACGGCGCGGATGCTCGGCAACGTCGCCATCGACGGCGTGGTCGGACTGGTTCCATTCGCCGGTGACGCCTTCGACGTCCTGTTCCGCGCCAACATCCGAAACGTCCGGCTGCTCATGCGCTGGCTTGATCGACCACGGTGACGCTTCCCGCCGCTTCGCGGGACGGCTGCGGTCGCGTTGAGGTGATCGTTGCCGGGTGCGGAGCGGCGCGCCCCGCGTCACATCGCGAGGCGGGCGATCAGGCGACGCTGTCGAGGGAGCGGCGCTCGAGCGGAAAGTCAGCGCTGTCGTAGAGGCTGCGAATGCCGTTCTTGTCGAACCGCGCCTCGCCGACCTGCAGGTAGGCGCCATTGAGGGAATCGGCCGGCAGGTCCTCGATCGCGAAGCGCACCGCGTCCGCCGCGGTGTCGAAGCGGCGATAGGCGAAACCCGCACGTCGCTTGTTGCGGATCGCGGCAGGAAACAGCTCGGCGGATTTCGTGTAATTGAAACGCATGATCACTCATCTCACGAATTTATTTGGATGCATTATAGCTTGTGGAGGGCGATCGTGGCCGGTTTTATGACGCGTCCTTGACGTGGCATGAACCGAGTGGTTCAAATTGGGCCGCGAGGCCTCGAAAAACGACGTGATTCCAAAGGGATGGTGCCGTTAACCGGGGTCGCTCATTCTGCATGCGAGCCTCCCGCGAGGCTCATGGCCTCGGGGCGGCGGCGGCCCGCAGGTCCGGGGGGGCTGGCCGGTCAGCGCGGCTTGAGCCTGAGGGCGGCGGAGTTGATGCAGTAGCGCAGCCCCGTCGGGCCCGGCCCGTCAGGGAACACGTGTCCAAGATGGCCCTGGCACCGCGCGCACAGCACTTCGGTGCGGACCATGCGGTGGCTCATGTCGCGCTCCTCGTCGACGTGGCCCTCCTCGACCGGCGCGGTGAAACTCGGCCAGCCGCAGCCGGAATCGAACTTCGCCTCGGACGCGAACAATGGCTCGCCGCATCCGGCACAGACATAGGTGCCCGTGGTCGTGGTGTGCTCGTATTCGCCCGAGAACGGCCGCTCGGTCGCCTTCTCGCGCAGCACGGCGTATTGCATCGGCGTCAGTTCCTTGCGCCATTCGGACTCGGTCTTGTGGACCGGTGCATCTTTCGGTGCGGCCTTGGGTCGGGTCTCGGTCATGGTCGTCTCCATTGCATCAGCCGGCTCGCGCGACGTCGCCGCAAGCCGAAGGCGCGGCTGCCGCCCTGGCACCGCGCCCCGTTGAACCTCGATCGGCCTCGAACCGCGGCGTCAGTTGGTTGCCTTCGCATCGCGGACCAGCGCCGGCTTGTCGCGATAGGTGTCGGGAAACAGCTTCTTCAACGCCTCGATCTTCGGCAGGTCATTATAGACGATATAGGGCTGAGAGGGGTGCAGCGTCAGGTAGTCCTGATGATAATCCTCGGCGGCGTAGAACGGCTTGCCGGTCTCGATCGTGGTGACGATCGGCCGCTTGTACACCTTGGCCGCGTTGAGCTGGGCGATGTAGCGCTCGGCCACCTCCTTCTGCGCCGCGGTCTGGGCGAAGATCGTCGAGCGATACTGGGTGCCGCTGTCGGGTCCCTGGCGATTGAGCTGCGTCGGATCGTGCGCAACCGAGAAGTAGATCTGCAGCAACTTGCCGTAGCTGACGACGCGCGGATCGTAACTGACCTGCACCGATTCCGCGTGACCCGTGGTGCCGGTGCCGCTCGCCGAGTAGTTGGCGGTCTCCCTGGCGCCGCCGGCATAGCCCGACACCGCGTTGAGCACGCCCTTGGCGTGCTGGAACACGCCCTGGACGCCCCAGAAGCATCCGCCGGCGAAGACGGCGGTCTGCGGCGCGTCGGCCGCGGGCAGGTCGACGGCCGGCGCGGGGATCACGACGGCGTCTTCCGCCGCCTGGGACGGCCCTGAAGCGACGACCGACAGCAGCGAAAATCCGGCGGCAAGGATCGGAAGCAGGCGGCGCGGGGGCAGACGGAACATCGGAAAGGTCCTCTCTCGGGCGGCGAGCCGGGGCGAACAGCCCCAGGGGCGGCTAATCTGGGGCAGGGCCCTGCCATCGGCGGCGCCCTGTGGTCCAAGATACGGGGCTTTGGCCGACCCCGTTACGGCGCCTGCCCACACGACTTCGTGAGATCGTGCCGTGTTCCGATGCCTTGATCAGTGCGTGGCGGCAGCCACCGCGGGCCGGGTCAGGGCCCGGCGATCCTTGACGTAGGCGAGAGGAACACCCATCCGCTCCACGGTGCCGACCACCTTGCCGCCGAGAATGCGGTCACAGAACATCTGGGTCGGCGCGATGAAGAAGTCGGCCTTCTCCCAGTTCTCCATCTCGATCCATCGCAGTTGCGGCAGCGTCACGCTCTTGTCGAAGGACAGGCGCTCGCCGCACACCGCCACCGTGTAGACCCGTGGCGGCCTGCCGGCGTCGATCGGCTCGGTGCGGTGCAGATAGTCTTCCAGCTCGGCCACCATCTCGGGCATGCTGTTGACCCAGTAGTCCATGTCATAGCGCCGCGCCGCGCCGGCCGCGCCCCCGACGACCGAATTGTAGTAGACGTACTCGTAAGGGTGCAGGCGGACCAGGATGCTGCCGTACCAGACATAGAGCCCGGCCATCACGGCCGCGGCGGCGGCACCGAGCTGCCACTGCCGTCGCGTGAGCGTCGCAAGCGTCGCATCGAGGCCGAGGCCGGCAAGAACGGAAAGCGGCGCCAGCACGTAGAGGAAATGGCGCAACCCGGTATCGGCGGGGCCGTGGGCGATCACCTCGCACGCAATCGGGAACAGCGCGGTCAGCGCTATCAGACCGACATCGGCGCCGGACAGGTGCGGCTCGGATGCGTCACCGCGCGGCCGGAACGCCAGCATGACGGCAAGTGCGGCGCCGCACAGCGTCGCGAGCGGAACGCGGATCACGAAATACAGCGGCACGTAGTAGCGCGGCACGCTCGCCATGTCGTAGATCTTGCCGTCGAGCAGGGTGCGGATGGTGTAGTGATAGTCGGAGAAGGCGAACAACGCGCGAACCGGATTGAGCGGCGCCTGGGCGGCCCACGGCCAAGCCGCGATCATGATGAGATACGCGATCACCAGCGCGGGCAGCAGCGCCGCGGCCGAGCGCACGGCGAAGCGGATATGTTCGCGGCTGATCGGCCGCCAGGGCCGGGGGCCGTACAGCACGAGCGCGAAGCCCACATAGACCGGGATCAGAAGGCCGAAGACCCGGATGCCGAGCGCAACCCCGGTCATGAGTCCGAACGCGACAACGTCGCGCCGGCGCGGCGTCGGAAACTGCCGCGCGCAGCGGATCAGCATCAAGGTCGCACCCGCCATCGCGGCGGCGAGCGGAATGTCCTTGGTGTGGTTGAACATGGCGCCGTACCAGGCGCCGCAGGTCGCCAGCGTGATCACGGCGAACAGGGCCGCGCGCGGCGTGCCGACCTGCCGGGCGGTCGCCGCCACGGCGGCGATCCCGCCGAGCCCGAACAGCAGACAGAGCACATGCCGCAACTCGTAGGCGTCGATCGGGATGACCTTGCCGAGCGACACGGCGAGAATGTCGAACAGGCCGCCGTAAAGGTAGAGATCCTTGAACGCGAACACCGCGCGGTCGAGCAAGCCGCTGCGGTAATAGTCCAGGATCAGTTCGCCATAGCGGTGCTGCACCGGTTCGTCGTTGGAAATGGCGTAGCTGCGCAACGTCAGCAGGGCGATTGCGGTCAGTGCGATGAAGACAGCGGCCGTGGCGACGTCATACACGTCATGGCCTGCGACCCAGCGTCGCATGGCGATACCGCCGGCCCCCCGCCGGACAAGGTCCGGCTTCGCTCCTGTGATCGTATCAGTCATGCTGCCCCGGCAACCTAGCGGAATTCAGGCGCCCTCCCGGGCCCGCCCGCATGGATTTGCTAACAAAGCCATACCCGGTAACCGTGATCTGGCTCAAGCTTTCGCAAATCAGAGCCCGCCATATTGGCTACAATGAGACCGGTGCAATCCTGCGAACTGCCGCGGTCGCCGGGCTTGCAGAAGTCCGCGGCGCCGGAGCGCCCCGTCGGCGTCACACCACCACGCTCAGTCTGCGCGCGGCGCGGGTGATGCCGGTATAGAGCCAGCGCGCGCGCGACTCCTGAAACGCGAAGCTTTCGTCGAACAGCACGACGTCGTCCCACTGCGAGCCTTGCGACTTGTGAACCGTCAGGACGTAGCCGTAGTCGAATTCGTCATAGGGCCGCCGCTGCTCCCAGGGAATGTCCTCCAGGCCGCCGCTGAAGCAGTCGGTGCGCACCGACACCTTCGTCACCTTGGCGCCGAGTTCCTCGTCGGGCGTCAGCCGCATGGTGACGATGCGCGACGATTTGGATTGGGCGCGCGCCTTCACCCGCCATAGGCCGCCGTTGAACAGCGCCTTCTTGCGGTTGTTGCGCAGGCACACCAGCTTGTCGCCGGCCACCGGCAGCGCGTCCTCGATCCCGAGCTTCTGGCGTACCCGCATGTTGTAGGCGCGCCGGGTGGCGTTGCGTCCGACGAGAATCTGGTCGGCGCCCATCACCCGCTCCGGATCGAGCCGGTCGCGCGGCACCACCTCGCTGTCGCCGAAGCTCCCCAGCTCGAGCGAGCGCCCTTCCCGCACCGCCATCGACATCCGCACGATCGGATCGTCCTGCGCCTGGCGGTGCACCTCCGTCAGCATGGCGTCGGGCTCGACCTCGGTGAAGAAGCCGCCGCCCTGGATCGGCGGCAGCTGGGCCGGGTCGCCGAGCACCAGCAGCGGCGCCCCGAATGACAACAGGTCGCGCCCGAGTTCGGCGTCGACCATCGAGCATTCGTCGATCACGATCAGCTTGGCCTTCGAGGCCGGTGCGTCGTCCCACAGCTCGAAGCTCGGGGTTTCCTCGCCGGATTCGCGGGCGCGGTAGATCAGCGAGTGGATGGTGGAGGCGCCGTCGCAGCCCTTGTTGCGCATCACCAGCGCGGCCTTGCCGGTGAAGGCCGCGAACTTGACACTGCCGTCGACGCCGTCGGCGATGTGGCGCGCCAGGGTGGTCTTGCCGGTTCCGGCATAGCCGAACAGCCGGAAGACCTGCGGCGTGCCTTGCTCGCCCGGCCGCGCCTTGAGCCAGTCGGCGACGGCGGCGAGGGCCTGGTTCTGATGCGGGGTGAAGACGGTCATGGGCGGTCGATCGGGCGGTTCAGCGGTGCTGGATCCTGGACGTCGGAGGGAACGGGCGACGCGCGAGCCGCGCCAGGTGGATCCGTGACGCGCCTGTTCCGACATAGGCGACTCCTTGCGCGGACGCCAGTCCCGTGGCAAGCGTGAATTGCGTCCACGGTGTCTCGCGCACCGACGAATCATCCGGCGTGCCGCCGCAACCCTGTTCCCCATGCTGGTACCGAAAATCGTTCAGGTCGAAACCGTCGCGACGGCGTGCACGGCTCGTTGCACCATGTGTCCCATCGAAACGTGGACCCGTCCGGTGGAGGTCATGAAACTGGAGCTGTTCTCCCGGATCATGGACCAGCTGGCCCCCTACCGGGACGATATCGCCTACATCGTGCTGAATGGCTGCGGCGAGCCCCTGCTCGACAAGAAGATCGGGGACAAGATCGCTCTGGCCAGGAGCCGGGGCTTTGCCGGGATTCAGCTGTCGACCAACGCGACCGAGTTGCGGGATGCGGTGGGAGAGGGCCTGCTGGAGGCGGGGTTGAATCGCCTCATCATCAGCATCGACGGCGCGACCAAGGAGACCCACGAAGCGATCCGCAAGCGGACCAATTGGGGCGAGATCGTCGACAACGCCGAACGTTTCATCGCCCGGCGCGACGCCGGCCGGTATGGCACCGAAGTCTGGATCCGCATGATCGGGCAGCCGCTCAACGATCATGAATGGCCGGACTACGAAGCCTATTGGAGCTCGCGGATCGATCCGGACCGCGGCGACCGCGTGGCCTATTTCCGGGCGCACAACTGGGGCCGCGAGAGCGGCATCGAAGGCGCCGCGCCGAAGGAGGCGAAGATCACGTACTGCGAGGACCTCTGGTCTCGAGTCTACATCCACGCCGACGGTGCGATCGCGCTGTGCTGCGTCGATGATGACGGCTGGTTCGAGATCGGCAATATCCGGGACGTCGATGCGGTCGAGATGCTCAACAGCAGCCCGGTCTTCCTGCGTCACCGGTCGCTGATGGCGAGCGGGCGCACGCATGAGCTCGACCACTGCCGCCATTGCGTGGTTCCCCTCACGCGCGAGCAGACCAATTATCGTCAGGGTGTCCGTGCCCGCTGACCCGGCCGAGACGCGGGAGCCGTTTTAGGGCGAGCTCGTGCCCTGGTCATCGCCCCCTGGCCGGCCGACGGGGTCGCGATCATCGTACCGTTCGCGGTGGCGATCGCGTCGATAGCCGCGCCGGCCCGTCGTTTCCGGCACCGTTCCCCGCACCAGCACCGCACGGGGATGGCGGGCGAAGCTCGCTGACCCGCTCGAAGCCCTCCGGGTCGAAGCGATTGTCCTGCGCCGGCCGTGTTCAGACCGGGGCGCCCGCCCCGCGATAGTCGCCGGCCCCGGCCGGGGTGATCGGCAGGCCGCCGTCGGCGTACTCGTTGAGCTTGTTGCGCAAGGTCCGGATCGAGATGCCGAGAATGTTGGCCGCGTGGGTGCGGTTGCCGAGGCAGTGCTTGAGGGTTTCCAGGATCAGGTCGCGCTCGACGTCGGCGACGGTGCGCCCGACCAGCGCGCGCGTGACCTGCTCGGCGGCCAGCGTCGCATGCGCCACCGCCGGCGCGGTCTTTGCCAGGTCGAGCCGGTCGCCGTCCGGGGTGATGATGGCCTCGACGCCGATCTCGTCGCCGTCCGCCATCAGCACCGCGCGGTGAATGGTATTCTCGAGTTCGCGGACGTTGCCCGGCCAGCGGTTCGCCGTCAGCACGCGCCGTGCATCCGCCGACAGCGGCCGCAGCGGGACGCCGTTGGCCTCGGCGTATTTCTTGGCGAAGTGCTGCGCGAGTTCGAGGATGTCGGCGGGCCGCTCGCGCAGCGGCGGAATCTTGAGGTTGACGACATTGAGGCGGAACAGGAGGTCTTCGCGGAAGCTGCCCTCGCGCACGGCATCCGCGAGATTGCGGTTGGACGTCGCGATGATGCGGATGTCGACCGGGACGGGCCTCGTGCCGCCGACGCGGTCGATCACCCGTTCCTGGATGGCGCGCAGCAGCTTCGACTGCAGGCGGACGTCCATTTCCGAGATCTCGTCGAGCAGCAGCGTGCCGCCGGTGGCTTCCTCGAACTTGCCGACGCGGCGCGCGACCGCGCCGGTGAAGGCGCCCTTCTCGTGGCCGAACAGCTCCGATTCCAGCAGGTGCTCGGGGATCGCCGCGCAGTTGATCGAGATGAACGGGCGCTTGGCGCGGTTGGAGCGGCTGTGCACGTAGCGCGCCAGCACCTCCTTGCCGGTGCCGGATTCACCCGTGATCATCACCGAGGCGTCCGATCCCGCGATCTGCTGCGCCAGCTTGATCACGCGCGCCATCGCGTCGTCGCGGTAGATCAGGTCGCGCGAGTCGTTGGCGACTGCGGCCAGCACCGCGGCGATCAGTTCCGGGTCGGGCGGCAGCGGGATGTATTCCTTGGCGCCGGCGTGGATGGCGGCAACCGCGGCGCGGGCGTCGTTGGTGATGCCGCAGGCGACGATCGGGACGTGGATGTGCTCGGCCTCAAGCCGCATCACCAGGTCGCGGATGTCGAGGCTGACGTCGACCAGCAGCAGATCCGCGCCCTTGCCGCCGCGCAGCACCCTCAGCGCCTGTTCGGAGTCCTCCGCATGGGTCACGGTGGCGCCGTTCTCCATGGCGATCTTGGTCGCGGTCGTGAGCTGGCCCTTGAGAGTGCCAACGATGAGAAGCCGCATGGTCTGCTCCTGATGTCTGTCTTTCGGTGTCGTGGCCGGCGGCTGCGCCGCCGGAATGAAGTGAACGGGTGTCTAGCGATCGTCCGGAGATCGCCTAGCGTTCGGCCTTGATGATTTCGGTCATGGTGACGCCCAGCTTGTCCTCGACGAGGACGACTTCGCCGCGCGCCACGAGGCGGTTGTTGACGTAGATATCGATCGCTTCGCCGACCCGGCGGTCGAGCTCGAGAACGGTGCCGGGCCCGAGCTTGAGCAGTTCGCCGACGTCCATCTTGGAGCGGCCGAGCACCGCGGAAACCTGCACCGGGACGTCGAAGACGGCCTCGAGGTCGCCGGCGACTCGGGAAGCCTGCTCGTCCTCGCTGAATCCGACGTCGTCGAGGCCCTGCGTGGTGACCGAGTTGAGGTCCTGCAGCGGGACCTGGCTGTCGTTGTCGCTCATGTTCAACTCCTCCTGGCGGCCGGATCGGCCGTCGGGTTGCCGCGGGACGCCATGTAGCGTCCGACGAGTTCCTCGATCTTGGCGTCGGTGGCGGCGCGGTCGAGCACGACCCCGCCGTCGGCCCATTCGATCCGGCAGTCGCCGGTCGCGATATCCGGCTCGGCCAGGATTACCAGCCGCCCCTCGAAGCCGCTCTGCTTGGCGAGCCGCTCGATGTCGTGGTGGGCCGCATCATAGAGCTGGTCGTTGATCCGCACCACGAGGTGCGGCGTCGACGTCAGGTGGCGGAAGCAGTCGCCGACCAGCGCCGTGGTTTCGGCGAGCGGTTCGGCGGCGATCAAGGCGCCGCACAGCTTCCGCGCGACCGCGACCGCCACGTCGACGGCCTCCGCCTCCATGCGCGCTTCCGCGGTGGCGATGTGTTGGGCGACCGTGCCGATCGATCTTGCGATGTCGCCGAGCGCCTGCGCCAGCCGCCGGCCGTTCTCGGCGGTCGCCTCGTTGCGGCCGGCCTCTTGGCCGGCCCGGAACCCACGCGCCTCGGCGTCCGCGATCTGCTGCGCCATCTCGGCGGTCGAGACCGACTGCTCGGTCTTCTTCGGCGCCGCGAAGTCGTTGTCGAACAGGAATTTCGCCGGAGCGCCCATCAGTACACCAACTCGTCGTCGGCACGGTTCTTCGACAGCATGATCTCACCCTTGGCCGCGAGATCCTTCGCCAGGTTGACCAGCAGCGCCTGCGCCTCGTCGACGTCGCGAAGCCGCACCGGACCGCTCGCCGCCATGTCGTCGTTGAGCATCTTGGCGGCCCGGCTCGACATGTTGCCGAAGAAGAACTGGCGCACCGCGTCGTTGGCGCCTTTCAGCGCCACGGCGAGCTTCTCCTTGTCGACGTGCCGCATCAGGGTCTGGGCGGAGCCGGGATCGAGTTTGACGAGGTCGTCGAAGGTGAACATCAGCGCCTTGATGCGCTCGGCGGCCTCGCGGTTTTCCTCCTCGAGCGAGGTGATGAAGCGGGTCTCGGTCTGGCGATCGAAACTGTTGAAGATCTCCGCCATGACTTCGTGAGCGTCGCGGCGCCGGGTCTGCGACAGGTTCGACATGAACTCGACCCGCAGCGTTTTCTCGACGCTCTCGATGACCTCCTTCTGCACCGCTTCCATCTTCAGCATGCGGTTGATGACGTCGAGCGCCATCTCTTCGGGCAGGATCGAGAGCACCCTGGCCGAGTGTTCCGGCTTGAGCTTGGACAGCACCACGGCGATGGTCTGCGGGTATTCGTTCTTGAGGTAGTTGGCGAGAACCTCCTCCTGGACGTTGGAGAGCTTCTCCCACATGTTGCGTCCGGCGGGGCCGCGGATTTCGTCCATGATGCCGTGGACGCGCTCCGGCGGCAGGTATTGCTGCAGCAGCCGTTCGGTGGCGTCGAAGTTGCCCATCAGCGCGCCCGAGGCCGACATCCGGGATACGAATTCCAGCATCATGTCCTCGACAACGTCGGCTTCGACGTTGCCGAGCGTCGACATGTGGATCGACAGCTCGCGCAGCTCGTCGTCGTCGAGCAGCGCCCAGATCTTGCCGCCGTACTGTTCGCCGAGCGCCAGCATCAGCATCGCCGCGCGCTTGGGGCCGCTGACCTTCTCGCCCGGTGCGCGGTTGGCCTGGCGCTGCGCCAGCGCCGCGACGGTGCCGGCGATGTCGCGGCTGTTTGCTTCGGCATTTTGGGTATTGGAAGCCATGTCTTGCTATGCCGGTTCCTGGAGCCATTGACGGATGATGGAGACGGTCTCGTGCGGGTTGCGCTCGGCCAGTTCGCCGACGCGGTGCACCGACTGGGCGTGCACCTGGCCCTGGACCTGGGCGACGTCGATCAGGCTGGCCATCTTGTTGGAGGTGGCGCTGGTCGGCCCTTGCCCGTCGGCGTCGGCGGCGGCCTCGGCCGGCGGCGGCAGCGCCGGCTGCGGCGCGCCGGTCAGGAGGTTGACCTCCGGCGACAGGATGCGCTTGACCAGCGGGCGGATCACGACGAACAGCACCACGATGCCGAGCAGCATCATGACGATGAGCTCGATCACGTTCATGACGTCGTCCTTGGTGAACTGCAGCATGCCGAGCAGGCCGGTCGGTTCGGCGACCGGAAGGCTCACCGGACCGTCGGCGAACTTGAGATTGACCACCTCGACCTGGTCGCCGCGCTTCTGGTCGAACCCGATCGCCGAGCGCACCAGGGCCGCGATGCGATCGAGCTCTTCCTTGCCGCGCGGCTGGTAGACGCTGTCGCCCTTCTCGTTCTTGGTGTAGATGCCGTCGACCAGGACGGCGACCGACAGCCGGTTGACGCGTCCGGCCTCGGTGACCTCGGTCTTGGTGACGCGGGAAATCTCGTAATTGTTGATTTCCTCGGTCTTCTTGCTCTGGTCGCGGGCGGCTCCGCCGCCGTTCTGCTGGTTGCCGGGAAGCTCGTTGTTGACCGTGACCTGGCCTTCGCGCGCGTCGGCGGTCAGGCTGGATTCCTCGCGCGACTGGCTGGAGCGCAGCACGCGGCCCTCGGGATCGAACTTGTCGGTGGTCTGGGTCACCTTGTTGTAGTCGAAGTCCGCCGACAGCTCGACGCGGGCCCGGCCCGAGCCGACCACCGAGGAGACGATGGTCTCGATCTGGTCGCGCAGGCGCTTCTCGTAGGCGTTGCGGCGTTCCTCGCCGGTGGCGCCGTCGAGGCTGTCGCCGGTGGACCCGTCGGCCAGAAGCCGCCCCGCCTCGTCGATGATCGAGACCCGCTCCGGCTTCAGCCCGTTGACCGCGGATGCGGTGAGGTGGCGGATCGCGCGCACCTGCTGCTGTTCGAGCATGCCGCGCACCCGCACCACGATCGAGGCCGACGGCTCGGGGGTTTCGCGCGAGAACAGCGGCCGCTCCGGCAGCACCAGGTGGACGCGGGCGAACTGGATCCGGTCGATCGAGCGGATGGTGCGGGCGAGCTCGCCTTCGAGCGCGCGCAGGTGGTTGATGTTCTGGACGAAACTGGTGGTGCCGAGCGCGTCGGACTTGTCGAAGATCTCGTAGCCGACGCCGCCGCCCTTGGGCAGGCCGGACTCGGCGAGCTTCATCCGCAGCCGGGTCACCTTGTCCTTGGGCACCATGAGCACGGCGCCGTCGTTGCGCATCTCGAACGGGATGGCCTGGCGCTCGAGCTCCTTGATGATGCCGGAGGAGTCTTCGTAGCTGAGGTCGGTGTAGAGCGTCGTCATCTGCGGCGTGGTGACGCGCATGATCACGAACGCGAAAAAGCCGATGAGCGCGAGCGTCACGGCAAGCATCGCCGCCAGTCGCGCCGCTCCCAGCGATTTCAGGAATGCCAACAGACCTTGCAAGGACCCGCCCCAGAGATTCGGCCTTCGCGGCCGACTGGGCAAAATTTGCCCATGGGATGGTTTCCATATGGTTAACGTTGGTTAACGGCGTGAACCATTTCGGGACATGGCGAACGCGAAGTGGCGCCCCGGCGGCAATTCGGCCGGGTTGGGCAACGCTTTGGCAAGCAAGACGGGCCGTCCGGCCCTGGGTGGGGGCGACGGTGGATTAATGCCTTGCTGGCTGGAGGGGGGCGCGGAGCCGCCAGAGCCAGGCTCCGCGCGGAACCCGGCCCGAGAGCCGGGTTGAAGCGTTGGAAGGGCTAACTTACTGGCGGTATTGCTGAATGCGCGTGGTGCGCAGGCCGGCCAGGCCGTGCTGGTCGATCGAGAACTGCCAGGACAGGAACTCGTCCACCGTCAGGGTGTAGCGGCTGCAGGCTTCCTCGAGGGAGAGCAGGCCGCCACGCACAGCGGCAACAACCTCGGCTTTGCGGCGGATCACCCACCGCTTGGTCCCGGGAGCCGGCAAGTCGGCGATCGTCAACGGACTGCCGTCGGGCCCGATGACGTATTTGACCCTCGGGCGATGGGGTTCTGTCATGGCTTACTCACATACTCGAACCACTGAACTCACCCCGGCAATCTAGCCGGCCCGGCTTAAAATTTGCCTAAGCATAAGGGTCCAATCGCGAATTGGAGCCAGGCGGCAGCGCCGAAGGCCCGGCTCCCTGGGGGAGCCGGGCCTTCGAGGCGATTTCGGCCGGGTGACTGGGCGGCGGCGCGGCGTCAACCGCCGGTGCTACTGCTGCTACTACTACTGCTGCTGCTCGCAACGCCGACGGTCTGGACCTGGTTGACCGTGTAGGACTGGCCGCCGACGTTGAGCAGCGGCGGGGTCTTGGTCAGGTCGACCGAACTGACGGTGCCGACGATCTGGGTCGACACCGCGACCGCGTTGCCGGAGGTGTCCTTGGCGGTGACGCTGAGGGTGTATTGGCCGTCCGGCCACTGGGTGCCGTCGTTGCCCTTGCCGTTCCAGGCAAAGCTCTGGGCGCCCTTGGCGAGGGTGTAATTGCCGGTAAAGACGGTCTGGCCGACGGAATTGATGACATTGACGGTCGCGTTGGCGGCGCTCGGCGACGTCAGGGTCCAGCCGGCCGAGCTGTTGCTCAGCGCCGTGGTGCTGCCGTTGATCGTGACGGTCTGGCCGACGAAGGCCAGCGCCTGGGTCGACTGGGCGGACTGCTGCAGGCTGACCAGCGACGACAGGCTGGTATTGGCGTTGATCTGCTGCTCGACCTGGGCGAACTGCACCAGCTGCTGGGTGAACTGGTTGGTGTCCAGCGGGTTGAGCGGATTCTGGTTCTTCAGCTGCGTCGTCAGCAGCGTCAGGAATTCGTTGAAGTTGCTGGCGATGCCCGCGACCGCACTGTTCGAGCTCGAGCTCGAACTCGTCGTGCTCGATGTCGAGCCTGTCGTCGGCACCGGTGTCGCTGTGACGGTCATGGTTGTCTCCTCAAACCCTGATATCGACGCCGCCGCTCGACGACAGCATGCGTCCGTAGCTTAGTCCCGCGACCTGGGCGGGAATGGTGTCGTCCTCGGCGACGACCAGGCGCTGCGGCGTCTGGTTCGACCCGTTGCCTTGCCCGCCCGACGAGGACGACTGGTCGCGCAGGCTGAACTGCAGGCCGCTGTCTCCGGTCTTCAGACCGGCATCTTCCAGCGCCTGCTGCAGCTGCGGCGCGTCGCGCCGCAGGAGGTCGAGGGTTTCCGGCTTGTCCACCGTCAGGTGCGACGTCACCTGGCCCTTGGAGTCGACGTCGAGCCGGACGTCGATCCGGCCGAGTTCGGGCGGATCGAGACGGATCTCGAACCGGTTGCGGCCGACCTGGGCCTGGGCGGTGATTGCGACGCCGAGGCCGGCCAGCGGAACCGCTGCGGTCGCGGTGTTCGCGAGCGTGGCATTCAGCGACGTTGCCGCCGCGTCGGGTGTGGACGTCTGGGCCTGGGTGGCCTGAACCCCCGTGACGGCCGTCGACTGCGCCGCGCCCGACTGGGTTTGCGGGTCGAGCAAGGCCTGAAGCTGGTTGGCGAGCGTCGGGGCCTGGGCCGCCGCCTGGCCGTCCGGCGTCGCGGCGGTCCCGCGAGACGGGTCGGTCCCCGCGGCGGCTTTGGCCGCGGCGGCATCGGTCGCGGCGGCCTTGGCGGCCGTGGCTGCCGTCGTCGCCGTCGCCGTCGGGTCGGTGGTGGGCGTCGCCGACGTCGTTGTGTCCGCGGTGGTCGTGGCGCCGCCGGTGGTCGGGTTGGCGGCGGCGAGGGCCGCGGCTGCGTTCGGCGCCGGCTTGGCGGTCTTGGCCGTGGTGGAGGACAGCGTCGTGGCGGTCGCATTCGCCACGTTCGGCTGAGCCGGGGCGCCGCTCTGCGCTCCGGCGGCGGTGGACGACGTGGCCGCGTCGCCGGCGGTGCCCGGGGTGGACGTCGCCTTGCCGGCCAGGGCAGCCGCCAGCACCGGGGAGGTTGCCGATGTCGCGGCCGTCGCCGCGGCGGTGCCGTTCGCGGCGGCGGTGCCGTTCGAGGCCGTGGCGCCGGTCGACGGCGTGGCGACGACCGCGGGCGCCGGCTGCGGCACCATCAGCTGCGCGGCGGCGAGCGCCGCCGCGGCGCTGGCATCGGTCGCTGTGGTCGCCGTCTGCGTCGAGGTGGTCGTTGAGGCATCCTGCGACGTCGTGCTGCCCGCGGTCTTGGCGGTGCCCGACGACGTGGTCGTGGTGCTGCCCGAGGTCGATCCGTCGGTCGATGCCGGTGCGGTCGAAGGTGTGCTCGACGACGTGCTGCTGTTGGCGGTTTGGTTCGCGCCGGCCTGGCTGGATCCGGAACGCGACCGGTCAGCGGCCGCGTTGCCGGGCCCCGCGGACGACGCGTTGCCGGAACTCTGCTGCTGTTGCTGCTGCTGTGGCGGCGTGGAGGCCTGGGCCGGGGCAGGCGGCTGGGTATTGGAGGCCTGCGAACTGTCCGCGGCGTTGACGTTGCTGTCCACCAGCGACGAAAAATCCGGAGCCGCCTGCGACGACGAAGACGCGGTATCGGAGTTTCGCGACCGTACCGGGGGATACGAGCTGGTCGCATTGCTGTCTGACGTCACACTGAACACGGTCGGCCTCGCGGGTGATCTGCAGCCTCTCATGAGCAAGGACCGGGCCAGCACGCGCCGTTCAGTGATATTTTAACGATTTCAATGCGTTGAATGTTTTGGCCCAGGGGTTTTCGGGGTGCCGGCCACCGCCCGTTTCTGCCTGCCGGCAAGAATTGCCCGTGGCGCCCGGCATCTTGGGGTTCCATTTGCCTGGAGGAAGACCCACCTACTATAAAGGGTGCCGCAGGCTCGCTGCCGCGAGGGCGCGCCGCATCGGGTGAGATAGGCCGAAGGCAAGATGTTGAACAGTCTGGATCTCGAAGGTCGTCCCGAGGATACCCGGGTGGTGGTCGCCATGTCGGGCGGGGTCGATTCCTCGACCACGGCGGCGCTGCTGAAGGCCGAGGGCTACGACGTCGTCGGCATCACGCTGCAGCTCTACGACCATGGCGAAGCGGCCCATCGCAAGGGCGCGTGCTGCGCCGGCCAGGACATCTACGACGCCCGCGACGTCGCCGAGCGCATCGGCATTCCGCACTACGTGCTCAATTACGAGGGCCGCTTTCGCGAGTCCGTGATCGACCGCTTCGCCGAGAGCTATGCCTCCGGCGAGACCCCGGTGCCGTGCATCGAGTGCAACCGCACCATCAAGTTTCGCGATCTGCTCGACACCGCGCGCGAGCTCGGCGCCAGGGTGCTCGCCACCGGCCATTACGTCGCCTCGCGGCGGCTCGCCGACGGCAGTCGCGCGCTGGTGTGCGCCGCCGACGCCGACCGCGACCAGAGCTATTTCCTGTTCGCCACCACGCGCGAGCAGCTCGACGCCCTGCGCTTTCCGCTCGGCGACATGACCAAGGCGCAGACGCGGGAGCTGGCGCGCCGCTTCGGGCTGTCGGTCGCCGACAAGCACGACAGCCAGGACATCTGTTTCGTGCCGACCGGCCGCTACACCGACGTCATCGGGCGGCTGCGGCCGGGCGCCATGGAGCCGGGCGACATCGTCGATCTGTCCGGGCACGTCCTCGGCAAGCACCAGGGCATCGCCCAGTTCACCGTCGGCCAGCGCCGCGGCCTCGGCATCGCCGCCGACGCGCCGCTCTACGTGGTCCGGCTCGACGCCGCGCAGCGCCGTGTCGTGGTCGGGCCGCGCGAGGCGCTGCGGATGCGCCGGATCGTGCTGCGCGAGGTCAACTGGCTCGGCGACGGCGCGCTCGACCGCGTGGCGGCGCAGGGGCTGGAGATGTTCGTGCGGGTGCGCTCGACGCGGCCGCCGCAGCCGGCCTGGCTGCGCCGGGTCGGCGACGCCTACGAGGTCGAACTGGTCGACGGCGAGGAAGGCGTCTCGCCGGGACAGGCGTGTGTGTTCTACGACGCCCCGGCCGGACAGGCACGGGTGCTCGGCGGCGGCTTCATCGTCAGCGCCACCGCGGGACTGGCGCCGTCGGATCATCTCGCCGCGCCGGCGCGCCGCGCGCCGCTGCTCGCCGCCGCCCGCGGCTGACGGCAGCAGCTCAGGTACTCGTCATGGCACAGGATATCGATCGCGCCGGCGTCGCGAAGGCCTATGCGCGGTGGGCCCCGATCTACGACCTGGTGTTCGGGCCGGTGTTCGATCACGGCCGCAAGTCCACCATCGCGGTGGCCGACGCCATCGGCGGCCGCGTGCTCGACGTCGGCGTCGGCACCGGGCTGTCGCTGTCGGACTACTCGCCGACCACGCGGATCTGCGGCGTCGACATCTCCGAGCCGATGCTGCGAAAGGCCCAGGAGCGCGTGCGCGCGCTGAAGCTCGGCAATGTCGACGTGCTCTCGGTGATGGACGCCAAGCAGCTCGCCTTTCCCGACGGCACCTTCGACGCGGTGGTCGCGCAATACGTCATCACCGCGGTGCCCGATCCCGAAGCCACCCTCGATGATTTCGTCCGCGTGCTGCGGCCCGGCGGCGAGCTGATCCTGGTCAACCACATCGGCGCCGAAAGCGGCCCGCGCCGGCTGTTCGAGCTGGCGTTCGCGCCGATCGCGCGGCGGCTGGGCTGGCGCCCCGAGTTCCCGTGGCGGCGCCTGGTCGACTGGGCGGCGCGCCACGGCGGCGTGACCTTGACCGAGCGCCGGCCGATGCCGCCGATGGGGCATTTTTCCCTGATCCGCTACCGCAAGAGCTGATTCCCACCTCGGAACGTCGCGTCGCGGCCGGGGTTGGGGGTCCATGACCACGACCCGTAGTGCAAACCCGCCCGGCGGATCCCGCCGCTCGCTCATGGTGCTGCTCGCCTGCGGCGCGCTCGGTGTCGGCCCCGCGCTGGCCCAGGCGCCGCCGACGCCTGCGACCCCCATGGCGCCGACCGCTCCGACCGGCGTTCCGTGCGTTGCCATCTCCTAACCCGGCGTGGTCGCGCCGCCGGGCACGACCACGGGGCAGGGCGCGCCCCACGGCGCGCAGCCGCTCGGCGATCACCTGGCAAGGTCCGATGGCGTGCTGTGCCCGCCACCCGATGTGGATCCGGAGATCCGCGCGCCCACCCCCGGCGGCGGCAACACCCCGGTGATCCCGCCGCCCGGCAGCCCCGGCGGCGATCCGACGCTGCGGCCGAAATAGGGCGGCCGGCGTCCAAAAGCACTGGCCCTCCCGGCGGAGAAGGCCGGCGCCTTGCTTGACATCGATTTGGCTCACTCCTTATATGCGGCCGGTTCGCGGCCGGCATTGCCCGCCGTGACACCGATGGCGGGGTAGCTCAGCTGGTTAGAGCACGGGAATCATAATCCTGGGGTCGGGGGTTCGAGTCCCTCTCCCGCTACCAACGGTCCCAAACCGCAGAACGTCGCCAGAACGGAACATCGAGGATCTCTTGCAAGCGGCCTTACGTTGCGGTTGAGCCGCGTCCCACCACGCTGTGTTGTAGTACCTGCGCCGTCACTCGACCGAACTTAGTCGGTCAATTGCGCGATTCACAAAGACGGCCATTTCTGGAGTTTGCTCTCCATAGACAGCGGCATACTTCGACACGGCGCGGGTGACCATCGCTATCACCTCAAGTTCGGTGACCGTAAGCGCTGCGACCGCCTTCCCGTCGACTTTTCCGTGCTTAAGCCAGACAGAGACCGCGTTGATGTTGTTCGATGCACCCTCAGACTTCGGCAGCCGCGCCGCCAAATCCTTCATTTTCTTGAATGTATGTTCCTTTTCCGTGGCCGGCAAAATACCTTCCGCCGCCGATGCAAGCGTTATCGCGCAATCAAAATTTCCCTTTCGAAAGTGTGTCATGGCGGCGTGTAGTTGACGCATCGATGCCAACTTAGCCGTTGAATTGATGGAGCGCAGTGCGGGCACAATCAGCCTCTAATTCTAAGTGGCTTGAACAGAGCAATATCCTCGACAGTTTGATTGAGGTCCGTTTCATCGCAATACGGGTGCACGTTTTTCCCGGGATGGCGCGGTCGGTGGCAATTCTACCATTAGAAGGGTCTACAACTCTGCAGTGACGTGGTCGGCGACACAAGCCGTGGGCTTCAATCATGGCCTTCCAAATTACCCCTGACTAAATAATTTCGCCCAGGAGTCGTTGAGACCTGGCTCATCGCCGGCGTAGACCATCCGAATCCACCGGTTGGTGTTGTTGGTTCCGTTAAATTGGATTTGGATGCGTCCGTTCCCAATCACGCACGGCAGGCTTCCGCGGAGGCTCCCATCTGCTACTCGGCGCCGGAACTCATGGAGATCGCTGGTAATACGGCGATACGCGAATTGCGTAGATGGATCACGGTTCGTGCTCCAGTGTAGATGCAGGCTAGACACTAGGAACAATAAATCTTTATCGTGGATTTGGTGTTTATCGGTTATGTCGATCACCCTCATTTGATTGCGCTCAACTGGTGCAGCATCTATCAACTGCTCCAATTCGCGATTGCAGGATGGTGCCGTTAGAACGATGTAGTCATCATGTTCAATGGTGCAGATCGCCGTGTACAGTTCTCGCAGATTCATTTGAGACCAAGTGATCGCACGCATATCGCGATCCGGACTCCCGGCCGCGACGTGCAGGACGCGTTGTCCTTGATCTCTTAGAAAAGACAGCAACGGGATGAAATCCCTGTCACTCGACACCAGCGCGAGATATTCATGCTCGCGCATGGTCGCATGTTTGATCATTTCCACGGCCAATAAGACGTCAACGCCGCTTTCGGAATTCATCCTCACCTGCTCGCCGCACTTCGAGCAGGTGGTTGATGTCTGTTTTGGCACACGTTCAGCAAAATGGAAGAATAGGCCAGATTGCGAGCCGTATTGATCCAGTACCCGATTAACGAACTTCGTGTCCTCGGGATTAGACTGAGATTTTGATCCGAAAATATAACAGCCCGCCAATTCGCCGACGGTTTCATCAAGATAACCCTGCCTTGTGTTATGGACGGCGTTTTCGACAAGTTTATCCCAATGAATGTGAACGTCGAAATTCTTACACTGGCTTCGAGCGTTAATCACGACATTCCAAAAATCGACGAATATTTTCATGCGCCGCTGACCGGATTGAACGACCCGGATTGTATCTTTGAATGCCATTGACCGCCCCTCAGTGGGAATCAGCAAACCGTCTTACCGAAGCATGTTTCAAGCCGTGTTTCTATGCGCACACAGGGGTGACGATAGCTGGCGCCTACCACGAAAATTCAGCCCGATAACTTCGATCTAGAGCGATCGGTCTTCCTCGTGGGCCCGTCAGGATTTAAAGAAATCCTTAGTAGAAATATCGACCTTTACGTTGATGAGTTTCGACAACTTGGAAAAAAGGCTTTCGCTTGGCCTGATCTTTAGATTTTGTCGGATCTTCTTCCCTTCCTCGGTGATGACTTCCTCAATTTCTCCCTCTGCAATGTAGCCACGGCCTTTCAATTCTTCCAGGACTTCCCCGAGCGTTGCGGCGTCCCGAAATATCTCGGATGGTGCAATGGGATGCCCGTATCGTGGAGCTTCTTCGGCTGCTCGAACTAGACTCCCCTGCAGTTTGATGTCGTTATCGGCTAGGCCCAAAAGGAGGTGATCGGCAGGAGGGAAAAAATATTGATAGATACCGAGCGCCTTTAGCCTTTCCCGTACTTCATCGATGCGATTTCCCGATAGCAGTAGCTCATAGTCCTGCTCCGAAAATTCATACATTGGAATTGGACATACGCCGAGCTTGCGGTCCACCTCGGCGCTATCCAATGATACGGTTGAGAGAAACAGATTTATAAAACCTGCCAGGTCAGGAGATTCTCTAAGGTGCGCAGGCCAGTCCAAAGTCGATAGCTGCCCGATAACATCCATTGTCTGATTTACAAACGGGAGCCTTACTTTTGCTGCTGTCTCGAAGAGGGGCTTTAGCGCCGGTCCAACTTTCGTAGAGAAAAACCTCTGCGTATGAGCTTCGGCGCGCTTCTTATTTTTTGTCTTGGGCTGAAAGTCGTCTACGATTTGCGCCACGGTCGGAGCGATGGTTCCAAAGTTGGCGACGAAGCGCCGAGTGATTTCGGAAAGATCAAATATAACTGGCCGCGCGACGACAACGCGGGCATCTTCGATCGTGATCTGCACGTCTATCTGCATCAGGGCCGCAATGCGGGGGCTGGGTTCTGCCGAGAAGATGATAATCCTCTTCGACTTGTCATCGACGCCAACTGCCTGAACGGGGTGATCCTGCCCGGATGCGCCTCGAATTGTCTGTGCCTCGCGGATCTCGACGCCCAGAGCGCCACCCAGAGAGCGCCAGATGTTGTCGGAATCGATCTCGCCGCTCATCGACTGATCTTGCCCCAATAGTTATTGCGGGTCCGAGTTTGCTGTGGGCTAGCCCAGCACCCAGTCATCCTCATCAATCAGCTGCATTTGATCGATGCAGTCAATCGTCATTGCGTTGCACGCGCACCGAAATTTTGCCGAGACTTCTCGATCCCGCATTCTCGCTGACAACTAACCGCCCGGACCTGCGCCGCGATGACCTTCTTCGCCGCCTGAACGAGCAAACCCGAACGGGTGTAACCGTGCTATTCCGCGTATCGATCGATCGCCTCCAGCGTGTCGGCGGGAAGCGTCACGTTCACGCGAACGGTCTTGACGTCGGCAGCGGGCGTATCGACGAGACCGCGACGGCGCGCCGGTTTTCCGCGATCGCCATGATGTCCTCCAGCGATGACGGCTCGGGAACGGGCTCGCCGTCCTCAGCCAGCCCTTCGAGATGAAGGGCCAGGGCCTCGGCCGCCATCTGACGGGCCTCGTCCAGGGTGCTTCCGGCGCTGATGACGCCCGGCAGATCGGGAAACGAAACGCCGAAATCGCTGCCTTTGTCCTTATGGATCAGGGCGATGAATTGTCTCATTGTCATTCTCCCACCAGCTCGGTCGGGCGGGGCGGTGCCCCCTATCTCTGGTCGTTCATGAACTCCCGGCGCGGGAGTCCCTATTTCAGTTTCAAGTCCGCCTGCTTCTCGATGCTTTTCAGTGTGCCGATCGGGATATCCTTTTGCGGATGAGGGACCGTCACCCGCCCCGGTTTGGTCGGGTGCTTGAACTGGGCGTGACTGCCCTTCTTGGCGACCTGTCGCCGGCCGTGGCCTCATCCGTCGAGACGGACCGCTGCGCGGTCCTCCTCAAGGATGAGGGGGGCGCTTCCAACCCGTTTTCGGCCATCGGCAGAGTCAGATCAAGCAGAGTTAGATCAGACTCGATGCGGATGGGGTGTGCGCCGCCACGTTCGAGGAACGGCGCCAGTCCCGTGCCCGGTCGCGATGAGCGCCTTCCAGCGCTCGTCGTCTACGGCAGCGGACTCACGCTGCGGGCGCGATCTCCCGCGCTGCCAGCCGTCGCTTCTTGCCGCCGATTCTGCGCACCACGGTGTAGAACGCGGCGAGCGACGTCATCAGGATCGGCCGCAGCCGTTACGGCTGGCAGCATCTCATCCAATCGGCGATCCACTGTGCTTTTCCCGACGTCGGTGGGCCACTGCGAGGCCTCGCGCGCTCCGCGAGGCGCGGATGCGGTCAATCAGTCGGCGAAGATCCTGAGTGGAATAGCCATTCTCCTCTCAATGACCGCTCCACGGGGCGGTGCCGAACTCGACAGGCATGGGCATTATATCCGGTTCTTCGGTCGCCTTCCGCAGAACCGCAGCCTTGATGGTTTCGCTTGTGACTTCGATCGGCGTGCCGTCGGCGTCCACGCTGAGTACTCCCACGACCGCGACCGGGGCACTCATGATGTAGGTTTCCGCCTGGTCCATCTGCCTCGTGACTTCGGCCCGGATGAACTGCGGCGTCCAATCGGCGGGAAGGCCCTTCACCGCGGAATAATCGTCGTCGGAAATGGCCTGTGCGTGCCAACGCACCTGTTCGACGATCTTCTGCGGAGAATATGACGGTGGCTTTCCGGCCGCGGCCATGACGAGGGGGCCGATAGGGCACATGTTGGCGGAGATCGCGACGATGTCGGCAAAATCTCGCGCCTTCCTTCGGCTCGCGGCCGCGAGGATCTTGTTGACCGCGAGGTCTGCCTGGTGGAGCCGAAGCCCCCATTGTTCATCCGCGACGAGAGGAAAGAAGCGAATTCGCGTGTCGCTCATCCATTGGATGACGGTCGATGAAGACTCGTCGGAGACCGTTGCTTCATAGGTTCCGTAGGCCCTTACATCGACGTTGACGCGGAAGCCCTCCTTCTCCAGGTCGGCGATGTCCTTTTCCGCAACCTCGGAGACCTCTTCGTCCGTGTCGTGAAATATGTCGATGTCGTCCGAACGCCGCGGCCAATTGAGGTTGAGGATGAGACCTCCGGCCAGATAGCTGGACTGGGAGCGATTCAGCGACAGCCGCCGCATGATCCGCTTTTGAAGATCAGTAAGGGCCATCACACGCGCTCTGCTTTGGAAAGAAGCTCGCGTCCAAGCGCGAACGCCCGTGCGTCGCCTCTTTCGATCATCGCCTTCGCGATCACGC
Organism: Xanthobacteraceae bacterium; assembly: GCA_031291445.1. GTDB lineage: Bacteria > Pseudomonadota > Alphaproteobacteria > Rhizobiales > Xanthobacteraceae > Bradyrhizobium_A. The sequence goes on from JARLJA010000096.1 coordinate 27,271, forward strand.
GCGCGCGGACGCGAAGATTGGGCAGGCGATCAAGACCGACGTTGTCCAAAATACGGACCCCGTACAGCGACAGCGCCCGATCGCACATCGCCTGCAGATCCCTCTCGTTTCGATGATCGGCTCGAAGACGTTCAGCCAGACGAAGCACATCGTCCCGTGCGGAGGAAGGTACCAGGACCTCCACCCTCACAAGATCCGCGGCACCCCCCGAACGACGATATCTCTCAATACGTTGGCGGGCGGACATGAGATTTCCTTGGGATTTCCTTTTTAGGGTCAATATATTACCCGTATCCCGGATACGCAATGCCTATTTTGCGAGTTCCTTCCGGAGTGACGCTCCGACGCATCAGGTGCGTGGCGCTCGGCAATTCGCGCCTCGGGTCGCACCCTCATCCAGCGGCGGCGGCCTCCCGCTCTGCAGCCCCGGGCGTTTCCACCCGCCGCTTCCTGCCGCCGATCCTGCGCACCACGGTGTAGAACGCCGGCGTGAACAACAGGCCGAACCCGGTCACGCCCAGCATGCCGGAGAACACGGCCGTGCCCAGCGATTGCCGCATCTCCGCGCCCGCGCCGGTTGCGACCACGAGCGGCGCGACGCCGAAGATGAAGGCCAGCGACGTCATCAGGATCGGCCGCAGCCGGGTGCGCGCCGCGGTGACGGCGGCCTCGGCGGGGGTGGCGCCGGCTTCCTCGGTCTGCCGCGCGAACTCCACGATGAGGATCGCGTTCTTGGCGGCAAGCCCGACCAGCACGACGAAGCCGATCTGGGCCAGCACGTCGATCGGCATGCCGCGGATCAGGAGCCCGGTCACCGAGGCGAGCAGGCACATCGGCACGATCATCACCACCGCGAGCGGCAGATTCCAGCTCTCATACTGGGCCGCCAGCACCAGGAACACGAACAGCGCCGCGGCGCCGAACACCAGCAGCGACGAGGTCCCCGGCAGTTGCTGCTGGAACGCGAGCTCGGTCCATTCGAAGCCGATGCCGGGCGGCAGCACCTCGTGGGCGAGCTCCTCCATCCGCTGCAGCGCACTGCCGGTGGCGACGCCGGGGGCCGCGACGCCCATCACTTCGGCGGCGGGGAACAGATCGTAGCGGGGCACGCGATAGGGCGCGTTCTCCGACCGCATCCGCGCCACGGTGCCGACCGGCACCATCTCGCCGGAGGTGTTGCGCGCCTTCAGCCGGGCGATGTCCTGCGGGTCCTGGCGGAAACTGCCATCGGCCTGCGCGATCACCTCGTAGGTGCGGCCGAGATAGTTGAAGTCGTTGACGTATTGCGAGCCGAGATAGACCTGCAGGGTGGAAAACACGTCGGTCGGCGTCAACCCGACCTTCTCGGCCTTCTCGCGGTCGATGTCGGCATAGACCGACGGCGAGCGGGTGCCGAACAGCGTGAAGACGCCGGCGAAGCTCGGATCCTTGTTGGCGGCGGCGACCAGCGTCTGCGCCGCCTTCGACAGCGCTTCCGATCCGAGACCGGCGCGATCCTGCAGCATCATCTTGAAGCCGCCGGCGTTGCCGATGCCCTGCACCGGCGGCGGCGGGATCGTCAGCACATAGGCTTCCTGGATCACCGAGAGGCGCTTGCGCAGGTCGGCCAGCACGGTGGCCGCGGTCACGCCCTTGACCTCGTGGTTGTACAGCGTCGGCAGGCCGGAGAAGATGGTGCCGGCATTGGAGGCGATGGTGAAGGTGGTGGCGTCGAGCCCCGCGAACGGCGCGACGTGTTCGACGCCCGGCGTCGACAGGATGATGTCGATCGCCTTCTTGACCACCGCTTCGGTCCGCTCGAGCGTCGCGCCGGGCGGCAACTGCACCACCGTGATCAGGTAGCCCTGGTCCTGCTCGGGAATGAAGCCGGTCGGCGCGCGGGCGAACTGGAAGCCGGTGATGCCGATCAGCGCCGCATAGACCAGCAGGACCGCGCCGGCGATCTGCACCAGCCGCCGCGTCAGCCGTCCATAGCCCGTCGACAGCCACTCGAATCCGACATTGAAGCGGTCGAATCCCGCCTGCACCAGCCGTGCGATCCATGACCCGCGCGCCGCGTGGCCGGGCGCGTGGGCCTTGAACAGCACCGCGCACAGGGCGGGGCTGAGCGTCAGCGAGACGAAGCAGGAGATCAGGGTCGAGACCGCGATCGTGACGGCGAATTGCCGGAAGAACTGGCCGGTGATGCCGGACAGGAAGGCCGAGGGTACGAACACCGCGCACAGCGTCAGCGCGATCGAGATCAGCGCGCCGCCGACCTCGTTCATGGTGACATGGGCGGCTTCGGTCGGGCTCATGCCGCGCGCGAGGTTGCGCTCGACATTCTCCACCACGACGATGGCGTCGTCGACGACGATGCCGACCGCCAGCACGAGGCCGAACAGCGACAGGTTGTTCAGCGAAATGCCGAGCGCATACAGGAAGGTGAAGGTGCCGACCAGCGAGACCGGGATGGCGATGACGGGAATGATGGCGGCGCGCCAGCTCTGCAGGAACAGGAACACGACGCCGACCACCAGCAGGATCGCGACGAAGATCGTCGTGATCACCTCGTCGACCGATTTGCCGACGAAGATGGTGGGATCGTAGATCACCTTGTATTCGACGCCGGACGGGAAGTCCTTGCTCAGCGTTTCCATGGCGTCGAGCACTGCGCGGTCGACGGCCAGGGAATTGGCGCCCGGCTGGGCGAAGATCAGGAGCGGCAGGCCCGGCTGCCGGTCCATGAAGGCGGTCGAGCCGTAGTCGGAGGCGCCGATCTCGACGCTGCCGACGTCGCGCAGGCGCGTCACGCGGCCCGCGCTGTCCGACTTCAGCACGATGGCGGCGAATTGCTCGGGCGTGGAGAGCCGGCCGAGCGTCTGGACGTTGAGCTGATAGGCCTGTTTGGACGCGACCGGCGGCTGGTTCAGGATGCCCGCCGAGACCTGGATGTTCTGGGCGCGCAGCGCGGCGAGGACCTCGCTGGCGTTCAGACTGTGCGCGGCGACCTTGTCGGGATCGAGCCAGATCCGCATGGCGTATTCGCGTCCGCCCTGCATCTGCACGTCGCCGACGCCCGGCAGCCTCGCCAGCACGTCCTTCACATGCAACGTGGCGTAGTTCGAGATGTAGAGCAGGTCGCGGGAGCTGTCCGGCGAATAGAGGTGGACGGCGAGCAGGATGTTGGGCGTCGCCTTTCTCACCTGGACGCCGAGCCGCTGCACGTCTTCCGGCAGACGGGGCAGGGCGTCCTGGACGCGGTTCTGCGTCAGCATCTGCGCCACGTTGAGGTCGGTCCCGATCCGGAACGTCACCGTGATGGTGAGCCTGCCGTCGCCGGTCGACTGGCTGTTCATGTAGATCATGCGCTCGACGCCGTTGATCGACTGCTCGAGCGGCGTGGCGACGGTCCGCGAAACCACGTCCGCGGAGGCGCCCGGATAGCTGGTGGTGATCTGGACCGTGGGCGGCACGATCTCGGGATATTGCGCGATGGGCAGGATCGCGAGCGCGCCGAGCCCGATCAGCGTCACGAACACGCTGAGAACGATGGCGAAGATCGGCCTGTCGATGAAGCTGTGGGTCATGGAATGTTCCTGCCTCGGTCCGGATGGGGCCTTCGGTCTGCCCTGGTCTTGCGGCCTTTGGTCCTAGCCCCGGCCGTCGGCGGTGGCGTCGTAATGGATGGCGCCGTCCTGCGGCGCGACCTTGGCGCCGGGAATGGCGCGCACCAGGCCATCGATGATGACCCGGTCGGTCGGCTCCAGGCCGGACTTGATCACCCGCAGCCCGCCGCGCAGATCGCCGGTCGTCACGATCTTGGGCTTCACGGTCGCATCGCCGGCCACCGTCATCACCAGGCGCTGCGACTGGTCGAGCACGACGGCGGCGTCCGGCAGGAGATAGACCGGTACGGGCGGCGCGATGGCGACGCGGAGCCGGGCGAACTGGCCCGGCGCCAGGAACAGGTCCGGGTTCGGCACCGTGGCGCGGGCGTGGATGGTGCCGCTCGAGCGATCGAGCGCGTTGTCGATGAAGTCGAGCGTGCCCTCGCGGCTGAAATCGTTCTCGTCGCTGAGGCCGATCATCACCTTGTTGGCGAGCGGACCGCTGACGCGGGCGCGTTCGCGCGAGAAGGTCAGGAAATCGGATTCGCTCATGTCGAAGTCGAGATAGAGCGGATCGAGCGACACCAGCGTGGCCAGCAGCGTGGTCGGGCTGGTGGCGGCGCGGCTGCCCGCGACCAGGCTTCCGCTCGACACCTGGCGCGCGCCGATTCGGCCGGTGAACGGCGCCCGCACGCGGCAATATTCGAGGTCGAGCTCGGCGTCGCGGATCCGCGCCTTGGCGTCCTCGACGGTAGCCTGCGACGTATCCCGGTCGGAGGTCCGCTGGTCGACCATTTCCTGGCTCGCGAATTCGTTGCGGCGAAGCGACTGCGAGCGCGCGAGCTGGGCATTGGCGAGCTCGACGCGGGCGGTCGCGGTCTGCAGCGCGGCCTTGGCTTGCTCCAGCTTGATCTCGTAGGGGCGGGGATCGATCACGAACAGAAGGTCGCCCTTGTGGACGATCTGGCCGTCCTTGAAGTGGATCTCGGTCAGCGTGCCGCCGACCTGGGCGCGCAGTTCGACCCGGTCGATCGCCGAGAACTGGCCGAGGAAGCCGACCCTGGTATCGACCTCGCGCTGCAGCGGCTGGCTGACCGTGACCGGCGGGGCGAGCGTCGGCATCGCCACCGCCTGGCCTTCCTTGTGAGGGCCAAAGACGAGATAGGCGGCGATGACGCCGATCACCGCCACGGCGCCAACCGCGGCCGTTCTCCACCTCCGCCGGCGCGGCCGTGCGGGTTGGTCGAGCGGCTGTCTTTCAAGCTTCGAGCGATCCGTGATCTGATCCATGAGGCTGTCCATCAGTCCCTGCCATGCGGTTTGAAATTCGATGCGCGCGTCCCGAAGCCCAGGCGTTGGCCGCTCCTCCAGGATGTCGAAATCGGGATGCCAGGCGCTCGTCATTCGGAAGCGGAAAAGTCCCGGTTGGGGTTGATATCTGGAGCGGGTGCTCCAATATCATGGGCGGGATATAGACGTGGGGAGGCGCCGTTCAAGGATTTTTGGAGCGATGACACCAAAAATAATCGAGGGAAGAGACATCAAGGGAACCAAACGCGGTCGCGGCCGGCCGGCGGTGTTCGATCGCAGCCGCGCCCTGATGGCGGCGATGACACTGTTCTGGGAGCGTGGCTATGAAGGGACGTCGTTCGACGACCTGATCGCCGCGATGGGGATCAGCGCGTCCAGCTTCTACAATTCGTTCGGCAGCAAGGAAGCGCTCTATTGCGAGGCCACGAAGTCCTACCTGGACTGGTCGGGCCACTGGTTCTTCGCCATTCTCAACGACCCGTCGATCGACACCAGGACGGCTTTCGCGCGGCTGTTCGAGTCGACCGCGGAGGAGTTCACCCGCGGCGATCATCCCCCCGGCTGCATGATCTCGCTCGCGGGCACGCATTGCCCGCCGGGAATGAAGCACATCCGTGAAATGATGGTCGAGCACCGCGCCTTCTCGGAAGGCGCGATGGCGGAGCGCATTCGCAAGGGTATCGAAGCCGGCGACGTCCCCGAAGATACCGACTGCGACATGCTGGCGGCCTATTACAGCGCGGTGGCGCGCGGACTTGCGGTGCAGGCCCGCGATGGCGCGTCACGCGAGAAGCTGTCTGAAATCGGCCGGCTGGCCATGCGCGCCTGGCCGGCCGGCACGGCGCGACAACAATCAGGGCCTGGCCGCAACCGCGGCTGATCGATCGGTCAATTCACCGTGCCTGAACTTTGTCTCACGGCGGAGCAGCGTCCACCGGCTCGACGAGATGGGCGCGCGAGGGTCCGGGGTCGAACCGATCGGCGAAATACTGGGTTTCGTTGGCCACCCGTCCCTCGCGGAACTCCATGATGCTCACCGCGTAGGACGGCGCGCCGTCATAGGCGAGCACGAACTCGGTGACCCAGAGATCGCCGCTGCCGACGATGCGCCGGACCGAAAAGCGCTTGTTGTTCGGCTGCACGGTCCGGCTCTGCTGAATGTTGCGCCGGCCGCGGATCCGCTCGCCGGATTGCGGATAGTCGAGCACGGCATCATCCCGATAAATTTCATGTTCGACATCGAAATCGCTCGCGTCCGAAGCACTCCAGTGACGCTCCAGCGCTGCGCGCACGGTTCGATCATCCATCTCGCCCTCCACTGAGGCTGCCGGCCATCAATTCGGAACCACGGAATTGATCGTGGCCACAGGCCATCGTGCAGCATGAGGCGTTTTCGTCTGTCGCGCAGCCGTCGCTTGGTGCGATTGCGTCGCAACATTTGCTTGACATGGAAAACATTCTGCGTCAGCTTATTATTAGAGCGCTGGGCAAGGATGCCTAATAGCGCGGCAGTTTAAACCATTTCCAACACCACGCCGGGTTCTCAAGGCGTGTTGGGTTGGTGGCGAGGGCGCCCTCGGCTTCACAGCCGGCGGGCGCTTTTTTGTTTTGGAACGAGGCGGATGGCGCAAAGGCACTTTCGTATCGGCGTGATGTTTTCGTCGACCGGCTCCTACAGCGTGGTGGCGCGGTCGATGCTGAACGGCGCGTTGCTCGCCTTCCGCGAGATCGCGGCGGCCGGCGGCCCGGTGACGCTGGAACCGGTGGTCGTCGATCCGTCGGGCGACCTGCAGCGCTACCGCGCGCTGGCGCTCGAGCTGCTCGGCTCCGGCATCCGCCAGGTGGTCGGCTGCTACACCTCGTCGGGCCGCAAGGAAGTCATTCCCTGCTTCGAGAAGTTCGACGGCCTCTTGTGGTACCCGTCGCACTACGAGGGCTTCGAGAGTTCCGACAACGTCATCTACACCGGAGCGGCACCCAACCAGCACGTGCTGCCGCTGGTCGATTATCTCGCCTCACGGGTCGGCATCCGCGCCTACTGTGTCGGGTCCAACTACATCTGGGCGTGGGAGAACAACCGCATCTTCCGCGAGGCGCTGACGGCGCGGGGCGGCACGGTGGTCGCCGAGCGCTACCTGCCGGTCGGCGACACCGAGGTCGACCAGGTGGTGGCGGCGATCCTCGACCAGCGCCCCGACTTCGTCTTCAACAACCTGATCGGCACCAGCGGCTACGCGTTCTTCCGCGCCTTTCGCGCCACCTGCGCCGCGCGCGGGATCGACCAGGCGCGCGAGATCCCGGTCGCCAGCTGCACGCTGTCGGAACCCGAACTGGCCGAGATCGGCCCCGACGCCATCGACGGTCATCTCGCCTCGAGCGTCTACTTTTCTTCCCTCAAATCGCCGGAAAACGCCGCCTTCATGGCGGCCTATGACCAGAATTTTCCCGATGGGCCGGTGGTGTCGGCGGACGCCGAGGCCTCCTACATCGCGGTGAAGCTGCTTGCCGCGGCGCTGCAGCAGGCGGGCACCGACGACGTGCGGGTGGTGCGCGCGGCGGTCGCCGACCGCCGCCTGCAGGCGCCGCAGGGCGAGGTCCGCATCGATCCGCAGACCTATCACGCCTGGCTCACTCCCCGGATCGGTCGCTCGGCTGCCAACGGGCAGTTCGAGCTCCTGCTCGAAGCCCGCAATCCGGTCGCGCCCGATCCCTATCTGGTCCAGTCGTCGCCGCGGTTCGCGGTGGCGATGCGTCCCCCCGCGTTGAGAGTGGTGCAATCATGACGCCCCGAGTGCTGCAGAACTTCAAAGGTGGCCGCGCGCTCATCGTCACGGGGCGCGGCGGGCCCGAAGGCGCGCTGGAGACGACGCTCGCCAAGCTCGGCGTCGCCAGCGAGCACGTCCCCATCGTCGACGGCCGCGCCCAGCTCGACGTTGCGAGGCTGCAGGCCGATCGCGACATCCTGTTCATCGACGGCGATCTCGAAGGCGTGGTTCCGATCGAGGTCAATCCCTCGTCGCGGCTGCCGCCCGCGCCGGTCATCGGCCTGGTCGGCGTCGAGGCGCCGAGCCGGCTCAAGGCGCTGACCAATCTCGGCGCCACCTCGTTCCTGCGAAAGCCGGTGCACGGCGGGGCCGTCTACACCTCGCTGTTCCTGGGCATCAACCAGTTCCTGCTGCGCGCAGAGATGTACGCCCGTCTGCAGAATCTCGAGCAGCGCCGCGCCGGCCGCCGCGCCGTGGTGCGGTCGATCATCGCGCTGATGCAGCAGAGCGGCCTCGACGAGGACGCCGCCTATTCCCAGCTTCGCCGCGAGAGCATGCGCGCGCGGCAGAGCCTGGAAGCCTACTGCGAGGAGTTTCTAAGCAGACGGGCGCAACCGCCCGACAACAGTGGCCGCACCGCCAGCATGATGCTGTCGGGCACCGACAAGCAGTCGCTATAGGAGACTACGACATGACCAGAAAGGTGTTGCGGGGGCTGCATGCTGCAGCCCTCACGGGGACGCTCGTCCTTTCGTCAGGCTCGGCCTTCGCGGCCGATCCCATCAAGCTCGGCGTCCTGGAGGACCAGTCGGGCGACTTCGCCGTCGCTACCATCGGCAAGGTCCACGCCATCCAGCTCGCGGCCGAAGAGATCAACAAGGCGGGCGGCATCATGGGCCGGCCGCTGGAACTGGTCACCTACGATACCCAGTCCGACAACACCCGCTACCAGGAATTCATGCGGCGGGTGCTGCAGCGTGACAAGGTCGACGTGGTGTTCGCCGGCTTCTCGTCGGCGTCGCGCGAGGCCTATCGCCCGATCGTCGACCAGTTCAACGGCTTCGCCTTCTACAACAACCAGTACGAAGGCGGCGTCTGCGACGGCCACATGATCGTCACCGGCGCGGTGCCGGAGCAGCAGTTCTCCACCCTCATTCCCTACATGATGGAGAAATACGGCAAGAAGGTCTACACGCTCGCCGCCGACTACAACTTCGGCCAGATCTCGGCCGAGTGGGTCCGCAACATCGTCAAGGACAACGGCGGCACCATGGCCGGGGAGGAGTTCATTCCGCTCGGCGTGTCGCAGTTCTCGCAGAGCATCCAGAACATCCAGAAGGCGAAGCCCGACTTCGTCGTCACCCTGCTGGTCGGCACCGCCCAGGCCTCCTACTACGAGCAGGCGGCGGCGGCCAACGTCAACCTGCCGATGGCCTCGTCGGTCAATGTCGGGCAGGGCTACGAGCACAAGCGCTTCAAGCCGCCGAGCCTCAAGGACATGTTCGTCACCACCAACTACATCGAGGAGATCGACACGCCGACGGGCAAGGCGTTCCTCGCCAAGTTCAAGGCCAAGTTCCCCAGCGAGCCTTACGTCAACCAGGAAGCCGAGAACTCCTATCTCGCGGTCTATCTCTACAAGCAGATGGTGGAGCGCGCCAAGTCCACCAGCCGTGACGAGATCCGCAAGGTGATCGCGCTCGGCGACGTCTGCATGGACGCGCCCGAAGGCAAGGTCTGCATCGACCCCAAGAGCCAGCACATGTCGCACACCATCTACCTGGCGAAGGTCGGGGCGGATCATTCGATCTCGTTCCCGAAGACCTGGGAAGACATCAAGCCGTACTGGCTGGGAGAGGCCGGCTGCGACCTGACCAAGAAGGATCCGACGGCGCAGTACACGCCTTCCAATCCGCCGCCGAAACCCTGATCGACGTCGGACAGCCGCCCCGGCGCGATCTGCTGCGCGCCGGGGTGGCGCCTTCCGGCCTCCCGAATTTTCCTGGATCGCTAACCCTGGTTGCTCGATGGACATTGCAAGCCTCGTGTTTTCTTCCCTGTACCAGTTCGGCGATGCCTTCGCGTTCCTGGTGCTGTCGGCCTGCGGGCTGGCCGTGATCTTCGGCATGATGGGCGTGATCAATCTCGCCCATGGCGAGTTCATCATGTGCGGCGCCTATGTCACGGTCGCATCCGCTCATGCCGGCCTGCCGCTGCCGCTGGCGATCGCCGCCGGGACCATCGTCTCCGCGCTGGTCGGCGTGCTGGTCGAACTGGTGGTGATCCGGCATCTCTACGAACGCCCGCTCGACACCATCGTCGCCACCTGGGGCCTCAGCCTCATCGCCACCCAGGGCACCCTGATCGCGCTGGGATCGAGCATGCAGGGCGTCGGCACGCCGTTCGGCAGCTTCCAGGTCGGCAACTATTCCTATTCGGTCTATCGCCTGGTGCTGTTCGCCTCCGCGCTGGCGGTGCTGGGCGGCCTCTATGCGCTGTTCAATTGGACGCGCTTCGGCGTCATCGCCCGGGCGACGATCCAGGTGCCGCAGATGGCGGCGGCGCTCGGCGTCGACACCCGCCTGATCTACAGCCTCACCTTCGCCTGCGGCGCCGGGCTCGCGGGGCTGGCCGGCGGCCTCTACGCGCCGACCATGACGCTGGTGCCGACCATGGGCGCGACCTTCATCATGGAGGCCTTCGTCACCGTCGTCGTCGGCGGCGCCGACGTGTTCCTCGGCACCGCGCCGGCCGGCGCAGTGCTGGCCGTGGTGAAATCGGCGATGACCTCGTGGCAGGGCCAGCTGTTCGGCCAGATCGGCCTTCTGGTCGCGGTGATCTTCGTGATCCGGATCCTGCCCAAGGGGCTGTCCGGATTCCTGCTGCGCGAACGGACCTGACGGAGGGATGCCGGTGAACTCACTGCTTCGCATCCTGGGCCACCTCGAGGGACCGCAGACCGTCGGCCGCGGCCCGCTGTTCTGGGCGCTGTTCGCCGTCGCGCTGGTGGCCGCCTGCGCGTATCCGGCGTTCTCCGACGGCTACACCGTCGGCAACACGGTCTACTTCTTCACCTGGGTGTTCATCGCGCTGAGCCTCTGCCTGATCTGGGGCTATGGCGGCTCGCTGAGCTTCGGCCAGACCGCGTTCTTCGGCATCGCCGGCTACGGCTACGGCATCCTGACCATCAACTACGGATCGGCCTACGGCTTCACTCTCGTCGCCATGCTGCTGGCGATCGCCGTCGCGGCGCTGTTCGCGCTGCTGCTCGGCTACTTCATGTTTTTCGGGCGCATCAGCGGCGTGTTCCTCGGCATCGTCACCCTGGCGGTGACCTTGATGCTGGAGCGCTTCATGGCCCAGACCGCGGGGCCGGAATGGCATGTCGGCACGGCGCGGCTCAACGGCTTCAACGGCATGAGCGGCATGCCGCCGATCACGATTCCCTGGCCCGGCGGTTCGATCGTGCTGTTCGCCGACATCGGGCTCTACTACTTCGTGCTTGGCCTGCTGGTGCTGGTCTATCTCGGCCTGCGCATCCTGATGAACTCCGCCTTCGGCAACGTCGTGGTCGCCATCCGGGAAAATCCCGAGCGCGCCGAGATGCTAGGCTACGACGTGCGCAAGTATCAGCTCATCACCTTCGTGATCGGCGCGGCGCTCGCCGGCACCTCCGGCGTGCTCTACACCGCCTGGGGCCAGTACATCACGCCGTCCAGCATGGGCATGACGGCGGCGGCGCTGCCGCTGATCTGGGTGGCGGTGGGCGGCCGCTCCGACCTGACCTCGACCCTGGTCGGCACGCTGACGGTGCTGCTGGTGTTCCAGGCCCTGACCATCTACGGCAGCCAGTACGCCCTGGTGTGCATGGGGCTGTTGCTGGTGCTGACCGTTCTGCTCGCGCCCAACGGCCTGGTGCTGGGACTCATGAGGCTGTTGGCCCGGCTTTCGCCGTCCCGTCGCACGGGAGGCGTTTGATGCCCCTGCTGGAGATCAGCCGTCTCAACAAGCATTTCGGCGGCCTGCACGTCACCAATTCGGTCGACCTCGCGCTCGAGGCCGGCGAGATCCACTGCCTGATCGGGCCGAACGGCGCCGGCAAGAGCACGCTGTTCCGGCTGATCCTCGGTGAGTACCAGCCGGGCAGCGGCCACATTTTCTTCGCCGGCGAGAACGTCACGCCGCTGAAGTCGTTCGCGCGGATCCACCGCGGTCTCTCGGTCAAGTTCCAGGTGCCCGGCGTGTTCAAGGGGCTCTCGGTGCGACAGAATCTCGAGATCGCCGCACAGCGGCTGCATCATGGCGCCGAGCTCGACGGCGAGATCGACCGGCTGCTGGACTTCCTCGGCCTCGCCGACGCCCAGGCCCAGCTCGCCGGCAATCTCAGCCACGGCCAGAAGCAGTGGCTGGAAATCGGCATGGCGGTCAGCCTGAAGCCGCGGCTGCTGCTGCTCGACGAGCCGACCGCCGGGATGTCGCCGGAAGAGACCCACGCCACCGGCGCCATGGTGCAGCGGCTGAACGCCGAGGGCATGACGGTGCTGGCGATCGAGCACGACATGGCGTTCGTGCGCCAGGTCGCCCAACGCGTCACCGTGCTCCATCTCGGCCAGGTGTTCGCGCAGGGCTCGATCGACCAGATCGTGGCCGACGAGCGCGTCGCCGCCATCTACCTGGGGCAGGCCCATGCGTAAGGAAGTGATCCTCAACACGCTGGGGCTGCGCGCCGGATACGGCGGCAAGCCGGTGCTGCAGGGCCTGGAGATCGAGGTCCGCGAAGGCGAAATCGTCGCGGTGATCGGCCGCAACGGGGTCGGCAAGTCGACCCTGATGAAGAGCCTGATCGGCCTGGTCCCGGCGACCGAAGGCTCGATCGTCTACCGCGGCGAGGCCATCGAGGATCTGGCGGCACACAAGCGCGCGCGCCTCGGCATCGGCTACGTGCCGCAGGGGCGCGACGTGTTTCCCCGCCTGACGGTCGGTGAAAATCTCCTGGTCGGCGCCGCGATCAAGGGCAAGGCCACCGAGGCCGACCGCCGGCGCATTTTCGAGATCTTTCCGGTTCTCGAGGAGCGGCTGAACCAGCGCGCCGGCACCATGTCCGGCGGCCAGCAGCAGCAGCTCGCGATCGGCCGGGTCCTGATCGCCGATCCGGCGCTGGTGCTGCTCGACGAGCCCTCCGAGGGCATCCAGCCCAACATCGTCCAGGACATCGCCCGCAACATGGTCGAGCTCAACCGCGCCACCGGGGTGACCATCGTCCTGGTCGAGCAGAACCTCGACATGATCCGCGCCATGGCGCAGCGCTGCTACGTCATGGACAAGGGCCGCATCGTCGCCGCGCTGGAGCGCAATGCGCTCGACGACGTCGCCGAGATGCGCCGTCACCTCGCAGTCTGACTATCCACCACCAACACGAAGCCACAGGGAGAACACCGATGGCCTGGTACGAAAACTCGATCATGGCGCACAAGGGCGTCGCCAAGGGCAAGCCCGGCAGCCGGCACACGATCACCGAGGCGACGCAGGGCAAGTACCACTACGTCTACGGGCCGTATGTCGACCCGGTCCTCAGGGTCGACCCCGGCGCGGTGGTGTCGGCGGAAACCCACGACGCCTTCGAGGGCGCGATCAAGCACGAGACCGACAGTCCGTCCAAGATCCTCAACTTTCCCTTCCTCAACCCGCAGAACGGTCCGATCTGGGTCAACGGCGCGGAGAAGGGCGACGCGCTCGCGGTCTATATCGAGAGCATCGTGCCGCGGGGCCCGCAGCCGCGCGGCACCACGGTGGTGATGCCGGACTTCGGCGGCCTGGTGTCCACCGGCCAGACCGCGCTGCTCAATCCGGCGCTGCCCGAACGGGTGAAGAAGCTCGAGATCACGGCCGAGCACGGCACCAAGTGGAACGACAAGATCACGCTGCCCTACGAGCCGTTCATCGGCACCATCGGCACCTCGCCGGAGATCGAGGCGATCTCGTCGCTGCAGCCCGACTACTACGGCGGCAACATGGACCTGCCCGATGTCGGCGTCGGCGCGGTGATCTATCTCCCCGTCAACACCAAGGGCGCGCTGCTCTATCTCGGCGACTGCCACGCGGCGCAGGGCGACGGCGAACTGTGCGGCGTCGCCATCGAGCATCCCACCGTCACCACGGTCCAGATCGACCTGATCAAGGGCTGGACCCTGAGCTGGCCGCGGCTGGAAACCGCGGAGTTCATCATGACCATCGGCTCCGCCCGCCCGATGGAGGATGCCGCGCGCATCGCCTATCGCGAGCTGTGCCGCTGGATGGCGGCGGACTACGGCTTCGAGGAGATCGACGCCTACATGCTGCTGACCCAGGCCGGGCGGGTCCGGCTCGGCAACATGGTGGATCCGAAATACACCCTCGGCGCCTCGATCAAGAAATCGTTCCTTCGCTGAGCCCGGGAGGTCGTCAGATGCCGCGTGGTCTCAAGGTCGCCACCATCCAGTTCGAGCCGACGATGTTCGAGAAGGCGCGCAACATCGACCGCCTCGCCGCGCTGTGCGAGCAGGCGGCCGAGGGCGGCGCGCGGCTGATCGTGACCCCGGAAATGGGCACCACCGGCTACTGCTGGTTCGATCGTGCCGAGGTCGCGCCGTTCGTCGAGCCGGTGCCGGGTCCGACCACCGAGCGCTTCGCCAGGATCGCGCGGGCCCATGACTGCTACATCGTCGTCGGCCTTCCGGAGGTCGACGACGACGACATCTATTTCAACACCGCGGTGCTGATCGGCCCCGGCGGCGTCGTCGGCCGGCACCGCAAGAGCCATCCCTATATCTCCGAGCCGAAATGGGCCGCACCCGGCGATCTCGGCCATCAGGTGTTCGATACGCCGATCGGGCGGATCGCGCTGCTGATCTGCATGGACATCCATTTCATCGAGACCGCGCGGCTGGTGGCGCTGCAGAGCGCCGACGTGATCTGCCATATCTCGAACTGGCTGGCGGAGCGCGCGCCCGCGCCCTACTGGATCAGCCGGGCGTTCGAGAACGGCTGTTACCTGATCGAAAGCAATCGCTGGGGGCTCGAGCGCACGGTGCAATTCAGCGGCGGCAGCTGCGTGATCTCGCCCGACGGCACCATCGCGGCGGTGATCGACGGTGGCGACGGCGTCGCCTTCGCCGAGCTCGACCTCGAGGCCGCCCGCGCCCGCAAGGTCGGCGGCGAGCCCGTGTTCGGTCAGCGACGCCCCGAGCTCTATGCCGAACTTCTCACCAACACCTTCAGCTGGAATCCCCACGACTTCTTCCGGCTCTACGGCCACCGGCCGTGGCCGCCCGGACGGCGCTCGCAGATGGCGGTGGTGCAGATGTTGCCGGCCGACGACGTCGGTGACAACCTCGAGCGGATCGCGGCCCTGGCGCGGCTGGCGAAGACCCGCGACGGCGCCGACATCGCCGTGTTTCCGGAACTGGCGGTGACCGGCCTCAAGGAGCCGTGGACGCGGGCGCAACCGCTCCCGGGACCGGCGACCGAGCGGCTCTGCCGGCTGGCGAAAGAGCTCGGCATGCATCTCGTGGTCGGCCTTGCCGAGCGCGACGGAGACTCGCTTTACAACAGCGCCTGCCTGATCGGTCCCGAAGGTCTGGTCGCGGTCTATCGCAAGACCCACCTCACCACGGCCGATCGCGCCTGGGCCGAACCGGGTGACGCGTGGGCGGTGGCCGATACGCCGCACGGGCGCATCGGGCTGTTGATCGGCCATGACGCGTCCTTTCCGGAAGCCGGGCGTGTGCTCGCGTTGCGCGGCTGCGACATCATTGCCTGTCCGTCGGCGGTCGGGGGTCGCTTCAGCGCGGCGCATCCGGGGTCACGGGTTGCGCAGAACTATCCGATCCCGACCGGTGCCGATCCCTATCACTGGCACCACTTCCGGGTCCGGGCCGGAGAGAACAACGCGTTCTTCGCCTTTGCCAACGTGTTCGACCCCGCGGCCGGGTATCCCGGCCTCAGCGGTGTGTTCGGCCCGGACAGCTTCGAGTTCCCGCGGCGCGAGGCGATCGCAGCCGATGGCGAGGGCGTCGCCACCTCGGTAATCGACACCTCGGGGCTCGACTCGGTCTATCCGACCAATATCGTGCGGCGAAAGGACCTGGTGTCGATGCGGTTGCCGCACGGCTATCGCGAACTCGTGCGCCACACCAACGCCAGCGTTACCGTGGAAGTCTGACGGAGGAGAGCACTATGGATCTCGGGCTGAAAGCAAAGAACGTTCTGGTCACCGGCGGCAGCAAGGGGATCGGCCGCGCCATCGCCGACCTGTTCGCCGCGGAAGGCGCCAACGTCGCGATCTGCGCGCGCAACGCCGGCGAAGTCGAGGCCACGGTCAAGGCGCTGCAGGGCAGGGGCGTCAAGGGCTGGGGCGAGGCCATCGACGTCGCCGATCCCGCGGCGCTGAAGCAGTGGGTCGAAGGCGCCGCCAGGGAATTCGGCGGCGTCGACATCGTGGTGTGCAACGTCAGCGCGCTGGCGGTCGGCGACACGCCGGAAACCTGGGAAAAGTCGTTCCGCGTCGACATGATGCACACGGTCAATGCGGTCGCCGCGGCGCTTCCCTATCTGGAGAAGTCCAAGGCGGCATCCATCGTGATCGTGTCCAGCGTGTCCGGCTTCGAGGTCGATTTCGCGGCCGGGTCGTACGGTGCGATCAAGGCGGCGCTGATCCACTATGCCAAGGGACTGAGCAGCCAGCTCATCGCCAAGGGAATCCGCGTCAACGCCGTGTCGCCGGGAAACACCTATTTCGAAGGCGGCATTTGGCAGAACATCGAGCAGGGCTCGCCGGATCTCTACAAGATGGCGATGGGGCTCAATCCGACGGGACGCATGGGCACCGCCGAGGAGGTCGCCGTCGGCGTGGTGTTCGTGGCGAGCCCGATCGCCTCGCGCATCTCGGGGACCAATCTCATCATCGACGGCGCGCTGACCAAGGCGGTGTGACGAGCGGCCGGGATCGTTCGGCGCTTCCGGCCGGCCCGCTCTATCCCGCGCGCTCGATCAGGGTTTCGAGCAGACGCTTGAGGTCGGCGGTGGCGCGGTCGCCGCAGTTCTCGGCGATATGCGTCTCCTGGCTCTGCGCCAGCAGGTTCAAACGCTGCGCCAACGCCTTGCCGCGTTCGGAGATGTACATCAGGACCTTGCGGCGATCGTCCGGATCATGGACGCGATAGACCAGCGCGTCCGAGACCATCCGGTCGATCATCTTGGTCAGCGTCGGATGGTTGAGCAGGACGGCTTCGGCGAGTTCGCCCATGGAGTGGCCGGCGCCGTCGGACAGCACCTTGAGGATGCGCCATTGCTCGACCGGCACGCCTTCCTGGCGCAACCGCGCCTCGAGCTGGCGATTGATCTCGCGACTGGCCTGCGCCAGCAGATAGGCGAGATGTTCGGTGATCGGGGTGTTGCGCGCTGGTGATTTGGCCACGGTCTTGAGCTTTTGTTCGGCGGGTTGCATGGCAACCGTCGCAACGGCGCGCCGACCGGGCGTCCGTTGCACGCGAGGATTCCGAGCGAATCTTCGGCACGGCTGCCTGATCTATATGCATGGAAAATGTTGAATATTCAATATTTTCTCATAGACTATTTGCTGTGCAATTTCTAGGCTTGCGCCCGTTTGAGGCGGTGTGCCCAAGGCGCGGTCAAGCTTGCAAGGAGGTGGGCGTGGGTGCATCCCTGCGACGTGCGGAAGCCGGCGGATCCCCCAACCCGGCACCCTGGCTGTTCGAGGGCCTGGCCGATTTCTCCGGGGCCCGCTTCTTCTGCGATGCCAAGGACGACTCGCCGCTGTTCCTGCGGCGCCGCAGCCAGGCCAAGCTGCGGGTGGTCAACTTCATCGCGCTGTCGGGCTCCGCCGGACTCTGGGGGCCCGCCGCAATCAACGCGACGCTGCTGGCCGCTTCCGAGATCAACCGGCGCGGCGGTATTCTCGGGCGCGAGGTCGAGGTCGTGTTTCGCGACGCCGGCGGCGACCTCGATGACATCGTCCGGACCGCAAGCGAGATCGTCGACAATGACGACGCCGACGTCATCATCGGCTCGCATATCTCGGCGGTGCGGGTCGCGCTGCGCAAGGTCGCCAAAGGGCGCGTCCCCTATATCTACACCCCGGTCTACGAGGGCGGCGAGCGCACCCCCGGCGTGATCGCGATCGGGGAAACGCCGTGCAGGCAGTCCAAGCCGGCAATCCAGTGGCTGGCGGATTTCAAGCGCGCGCGCCGCTGGTACCTGATCGGCAGCGACTACGTATGGCCGTGGCTGTCGCACCGGGCGATCAAGCGCTACATCAAGGCGTCGGGAGGCCGGGTCGTCGGCGAGGAGTTCGTGCCGATGGGCCAGCACGATCACGAGGCCCACATCGCGCGCATCAAGGCGGCCAAACCCGACGTGGTGATGATTTCGCTGATCGGCACCAACAGCATCAGCTTCAACCGCGCCTTCGCCGAGCACGGCCTTGCGGCCCGGATGCTGCGGTTCTGCGGGGCGATGGACGAAACCGTCCTCCTGGGGATCGGCGCCGACAACACCGAAAACCTGTTCTGCTCGTCGGGTTATTTCGCGGATTTCGCCTCCCGCGACAACGACACCTTCCGCGCCAGCTACCAGGCCGCGTTCGGGCGCTGTGCCCCGCCGGTGGGTTCGGTGGCGGAATCCAACTACGAGGGACTGAAATTCCTCGAAACCGTGGCGGCGCGCGCTGGCTCGGTGGAGCTCAGGCCGCTGATGGCGGCAGCGCAAAATGTCAACTACCGCGCCGCGCGCGGCGACGTGGCGATGACCGATGGCGTCGCCAGGATGCCGATCTATCTTGCCGAGGCGACGGGGCTCGATTTTCGGCTGGTTCGCGAGTTCTGATCCGGACTTGTCTGGAGACGCGTGCCAGGAGGGACTTGACGGCAAGGGATGTTCGCGGGTCGCGGCCGATCAAAAAAATACTTGAAAAAGAAAATATTTCCGTTTCTATAGATCGGGCGACGCCGGGACGTTCGTTGAGTCGTGATCTGGCAAACCCGCATCCCCTGCGGGCGTGACGACGTCTGGCGGAAGCATTCCGCAAAGCTATCAGGAGGACACCTGTGACCGTCAGCCTTCCCACGCCAGACCAGATGCGCGCCGTCGCCGAGCAGTGCGGCCTGGCCCTGACCGACGAGGACGTCGCGTCGTTTCGCGGCCTGATGCAGGGCTCCATCGAGGCTTACAACCTCGTGGGCAACATGCCCGACGAGGTGCCGGTGGTGAAATATCCGCGCACGCCGGGCTATCGGCCGGCGCCGGAGGACAATCCGCGCAACGCCTGGTACCGCAAATCGGTCGTCAAGGGCGCCGCCGAAGGCAAACTGAAGGGCAAGACCGTCGCGCTGAAGGACAACATCATGCTGGCCGGCGTGCCGATGATGAACGGCTCCTCCACCATGGAGGGCTACATGCCGGACTTCGACGCCACCATCGTGACCCGCATGCTCGATGCCGGCGCCGAGATCAAGGGCAAGGTCCATTGCGAACATTTCTGCCTGTCGGGCGGCAGCCACACCAACTCGACCGGTCCGGTGCACAATCCGCACAAGATGGGCTATTCGGCCGGCGGGTCGTCGTCCGGCAGCGGCGTGGTGGTCGCGCTCGGCGAGGTCGACATGGCGATCGGCGGCGACCAGGGTGGCTCGATCCGGATGCCGTCGTCGTTCTGCGGAACCTACGGCATGAAGCCGACCTGGGGCCTCGTCCCCTATACCGGCATCATGCCGATCGAGATCTTCGTCGACCACACCGGGCCGATGACGTCGAACGTCGCCGACAACGCCTTGCTGCTCGAGGTGATCGCGGGCGATGACGGCTACGATCCCCGCATCAAGGCGCCGAAAGTCCAGGACTACACCAAGGCGCTGGGCGCCGGCGTCAAGGGCATGAAGATCGCCGTGATCAAGGAGGGTTTCGAGCAGCCCACCGCCGAGCCGGCCGTGAACGAGAGCGTGAAGGCGGCGGCCCAGCGGTTCGCCAGCCTCGGCGCCACGGTCGAGGAGGTGTCGATCCCGATGCATATGCTCGGCGGCGCGATCTGGACGCCGATCGGCACCGAGGGCCTGACAGCGACGATGATGTATGGCGACGGCTACGGGCTGAGCCGCTCGGATCTCTATTCGACCTCGCTGATGGACTTCCATCGCGGCTGGCGACACCAGGCGGATTCGCTGTCCGAGACCACCAAGCTGTTCCTGCTGCTCGGCACCTACATCAACAATAATTTCGGTCCGCGGTATTACGGCAAGGCGGTGAACGTCTCGCGCCGCCTCACGGCGGCCTACGACAAGGTGCTCGGCAGCTACGATCTGCTGCTGATGCCGACCACGCCGATGAAGGCCACCAAGCTGCCGGAGCCCAACGCCAGCCGCGAGGACTACGTCGCCCGCGCGCTGGAGATGATCTCCAACACCGCGCCGTTCGACATCACCCACCACCCGGCGATGTCGCTGCCCTGCGGCATGGTCGACGGGCTCCCGGTCGGCCTGATGCTGATCGGCAAGCACTTCGACGAGACCACGATCTACCGCGCCGCGCACGCTTTCGAGCAGGCCGGCGACTGGAAGAAGATGTGAGCGCGGCCGTCGCGCTGCACGAGCATCCCGGGGCGCGGTTCGCGCGCCCCGGGAAGTGGCCCGCCAACGGACGGCCGATCGGGCCGTGCGCGTCCGGTCGGAACGATGAATTGATTTGGCGGCTGGGAGTCGAGCGTCACGTGAGCATCTATGGATAATCTGTTCATCGCCCTGTTCGAGATCCTGAGCTTCGGCGCGATCGTGGTGCTGGTCGTTCTCGGCCTCGGGATCATCGCCAGCATGATGGGGATCTTCAACTTCGCCCAGGGCGAGTTCGTTCTGCTCGGCGCCTATGTGACCTACGTCGCCCACCGGATCGGCCTTCCGGTCGCGGTCGGCATGGTGGCGGCGCCGTTCGCGGTGGGCGCGCTCGGCTTCGTGCTCGAGCGCCTGGTGGTGCGGCGATTCTACGCCGCGCCCATCGTGGCGATGCTGGGGACCTACGCGCTCGGCCTGATCATCCGCGAGAGCGTGCGCGGGCTGATCGGCGGGCTCTACATCTCGATCCCCGAACCGATCGGCGGCTCGCTCAATCTCGGCACCCTGCATTTTTCCATGTGGCGTTTCGTCATCGTGGTGATCACCGCGCTGGTGATGGCGGGAAGCTACGTTCTGCTGGCACGCACGTCGTTCGGCCTGCGGATTCGCGCCTCGCTGGAAAATCCGGCGCTGGCCCGCGCCTCGGGGATCTCGACCGACAGGATCTACAGCGTCACCTTCGCGTTCGGCGCCGCGCTGGCCGGCCTCGCCGGCGCGCTGATCGTCCCGGTGTTCTCGCTGTTCGCCGATCTCGGCATCCGCTTCCTGATCCAGGGCTTCGTCGCGGTGATGGTCGGCGGCGTCGGCTCGTTCGCCGGCCCGGTGGCCGGCGCCGGCGTGATCGGCACGCTCAGCGCCGCTTTGCCGTGGGTGATGTCGCCGGTCGTCGCCGACGTTCTCGTGTTCGTGCTTGCCATTACCTTCATCAAGTTCCGGCCGCAGGGCCTTGTTTCGGGGAGAGGGATCTAGTCCGATGGTCTATGACAGAACTGAGCTCAGCCGCCGCCGCTTTCTTTCCAACTTTGCCTTCGCCTCGGCGGCCGTCGCCGTCGGCCCGGGAAGCTGGGTGATCCGCCCGGACTGGGCGAACGCGGCGGAGGGGTCGATCAAGCTCGGCATCGCCACCGATCTCACCGGCCCGATCGGCTACGCCGGAAACGCCGACGCCAACGTCGCGCGCATGGTGGTGAAACAGATCAACGACGCCGGCGGCCTGCTCGGCCGGCCGATCGAACTGTTGATCGAGGACACCGCCTCGAACGAATCGGTCGCGGTCGGCAACGTCCGCAAGCTGATCCAGCGCGACAAGGTCGACATGGTGCTGGGCGGCATCACCAGCTCGATGCGCAACGCGATCAAGGACGTGATCGTGGCGCGCGGCAAGACGCTGTACATCTATCCGCAGCTCTACGAGGGCAAGGAATGCACGCCCTACCTGTTCTGCACCGGGCCGACGCCGGCGCAGCAGTGCGACGAATTCATTCCCTGGCTGATCAAGAACGGCGGCAAGCGCTTCGCGCTGCCCAGCGCCAACTACGTCTGGCCCCATACCCTGAACGTCTACGCCCGCAAGGTGATCGAGGCCAACGGCGGCGAGGTGATCTTCGAGGAATACTATCCGCTCGACCAGATCGACTTCTCGTCGACCGTCAACCGCATCATTTCCAACAAGGTGGACGTGGTATTCAACACCGTCATTCCGCCGGGCGTCGGCCCGTTCTTCAAGCAGCTCTACGAAGCGGGCTTCCTCAAGAACGGCGGCCGGCTGGCCTGCGTGTACTATGACGAGAACACGCTCGGCATCAATCAGGCCAACGAGATCGAGGGCCTGGCGAGCTGCCTCGACTATTTCAAGGCCCTGACGCCGGATGATCCCGTCAGCGCCAAGATCCAGGCGGAGTACGACAAGCAGTTTCCGGGAACCTTCCTGTTCGCCGCGGGCAGCGCCGCCACCGGGACCTATCGCGGCCTCAAGCTGTGGGAGGCCGCGGTCAAGGAGGCCGGCAAGGTCGAGCGCGACGCGGTTGCGGCGGCGCTCGACCATGCCAAGATCACGGAAGGGCCGGGTGGCCCGGCCGAGATGGTGCCCGGCCAGCGTCACTGCAAGATGAAGATGTACACCGCGGTGGCCAAGAACGGCAGTTACGAAATCGTGGCGCGCAGTGCCGGCCTGGTCGACCCCAAGGAGTGCTGATGCATCGTCGTCTTCCAGTACGGCGCCGCGAGAGGGTCCTGATGTGACCGAGGCGTTGCCAAGTGTGGCCCTCGCGGCGCCCGGTGGGCGCCGCATGGCACTGCCCGTGATCGAAGCAGCGGTTCTGGCGATCCTGGCGCTGGCGCCACTCGTGCTGCAGGACTACCTCACGGTCTACGCGACGCGGGTGCTGATCCTGTGCCTGTTCGCGCTGTCGTTCGACCTGGTCTGGGGCTATGCTGGAATCATGAGTTTCGGCCAGTCCCTGTTTTTCGGCAGCGCCGGCTACGGCGTGGCGCTGATCGCGCGCGATCTCGACATCGCCTCGATCGCGGTCGTCATCCCGGCGGGCGTCCTGATCGGTTTCGTCGGGGCGATGCTGCTCGGAGGCTTCCTGCTGCTGGGCCGCCATCCCTCCAGCGTGATCTTCGTCTCGCTCGGCACCATGACCGGCGCCTATGCCGCCGACCGGCTGGCGCGCGGCTGGTACTATCTCGGCGGCCAGAATGGAATTCCGTCGATCCAGTCCATGAACATTGGGACCTACGAACTGAGCGAAGGACCGGTGTTCTACTATCTGGCGCTCGCCATCCTGGTGGCGGTCTACATGCTGTGCCGCTTCCTGGTCCGCTCCCAGTTCGGGCTTGCGCTCGCCGGCCTGCGCGAGAACGAACAGCGCATCGCGTTTTTCGGCTACAAGGTCCAGCATCTCAAGGCCATCATCTTCACGCTCAGCGGAGCGATCGCGGGGCTCGCCGGCAGCCTGTATGCCTTCCATGAGGGCTTTGTCTGGCCCAACATGCTGGGCGTGGTGATGTCGACCCAGGTGGTGCTCTACGTGCTGTTCGGCGGCGCCGGCACGCTGATCGGCGCGGTGATCGGGACCGTCGTGATCGAGGCGGTGAGCTTCTGGCTGTCCAACAGCTATCAGGACATCTGGCCGATCATTCTCGGCGTGCTGCTGCTGCTGGTCATCATGTTCCGTCCTGCCGGGCTGGTCAGCCTGGTGCTGAGCGAGCGCGAGCGGGTCGGCAGCTTCGGCCGGCCGGGACGGGGAGGCGGCGATGGCACTGCTTGAGGCCACCGGCATCGTCAAGACTTTCGGCAAGCTCACCGCGCTGAACGGCGCCGCGCTCAGCGTCGCCGCGAACGAATTTCACGGCCTGATCGGGCCCAACGGCTCGGGCAAGAGCACGCTGATGAAATGCGTGGCGGGCGCCGAGGTGCCGACCACGGGTCGGGTCAGTTTCGCCGGGGCCGATATCACCGAGGCGTCGCCGGCCGAGCGGGCGCGCGCCGGCATGAGCCTGAAATTCCAGATCACCAGCGTGCTGCCGGCGCTGACGCTTTACGACAACGTCCTGCTGGCGCTGCAGGGCAAGTCCTCGCTGGTCGGGCTGGTGTTCTCGCGCAGCCGGGGCGTGCTGCACGACAAGGTCATGGGCATGCTGGAACGGTTCCGCCTGGCGGGGCGGGCCAACGATCCCGCCTCGGCGCTGAGCCACGGCCAGCAGCAGTGGCTCGAGATCGCCATGGCGCTGGCCTCGGAGCCCAAGCTGTTGCTGCTCGACGAGCCGACCGGCGGCATGAGCCTGGAAGAGCGCCGCGTCACCGGCGAATTGCTCCAGCCGATCAAGGCCGGTTGTTCGCTCGTCATCGTCGAGCACGACCTCGATTTCATTCGCGACATCTGCGATCGGCTGACCGTGCTCGACCAGGGCAGCGTGCTCTGCTCGGGCACGGTGCAGGAGATCCAGTCGAACCCGAAGGTCCAGGAGGTTTATCTGCGCCGTGCCTGACGACAAGTTCCTCGACGTCACCGACCTCGACGCCGGCTACGGCCGCAGCCAGGTGCTGTTCGGCGTCTCGCTCCACGTGCCGTGGCGCGGCGGCGTCGCCGTGCTCGGCCGCAACGGCGCCGGCAAGACCACGCTGATGAAGACCATCGTCGGCGAGTTGCCGCTGCGCGGCGGTGCGGTCAGCCTCGACCTGCGCGACGTCGGGCGCCTGCCGACCGAACAGCGAACGCGGCTGGGCATCGGCTACGTGCCGCAGGAACACGCCGTGTTCGCCCGGCTGTCGGTGCGCGACAACCTCGCGGTCGGCATGCTGTCGAACCACGACAGGCACGCGCTCGATCGCGTGCTGGCGATCTTTCCGAAACTCGGCGAGCGCTTCGGCCAGGCCGCCGGCACGCTGTCCGGCGGCGAACGCAAGATGTTGGCCATTGCCCGCGCCCTGCTGGGCGATCCCAAGGTGCTGTTGCTCGACGAGCCGACCGAGGGGGTCTGGATCGGCGTGGTCGAGGAGATCACCGAGCGCCTGATCGACCTCACCAAGGAGATCGCGGTGATCGTGGTCGAGCAGCATCTCGATCTGGCCCTGCGCGTCGCCAGCCACGCCTACGTGCTGGACCGCGGCCGGGTGGCGCTGTCGGGGGGATCGACGGAATTGCGCAACGACCCGCGGCTTCTGACCTATCTCGCGCCGTAGCCGTGTTCCGGCGGAAATGGGCCGGGAGAGCGCATGTTGAACGCTGCATTTGTTCTTGCCACCCGTCTCGGCTCCGGAGCTGGCAAAACCGAGGCTAAATGCGGTCCAGTTGTATCCAAAGCGAACCGCCCATGATCTTGCGGTCCTTCCAGGCATCGGCCCACGAACTCAAGCGTGCCGGTATCCCCAACGCAGCGGCGGCGGCTTCGGCCAGTCGGCGTCGCCGGCCCCGCGGCCAGCTCCGTATCTTCGCCAGCGCTCCCGCAGGCGCAATCTGAGTGCGTCTGATATGGCTGTACGAAATGTCATGCTTGAAGAATTCCATCCAGTCCAACGGCTCGACTTCGGTGGCCGCAACCCGCAAGCCGAGCCGACTGCTGACCTCGCGAAAGGCTTGCGGAGTCCAGCGCCCGATGTGGTTCGGCGGCATATCGAGCAGCGAGCCGTGTGATTCCTGGTATGCGATGCGCTTGACGTTTGGGACCGCGCAAAAGGCTGATCCGCCAGGTTTCAGCAGGAAGCGAACCCGCTCAAACAACTCGTCAATGCGATCCAGGTGTTCAATGACCTGAAACATGAAAATGAAGTCGAACGAACTTCCGCGTCCATCAAACGGCTTGTCGCGAATGTCCAGAGTGAGGGCTTCATAGCCTTTCCGTTTGAGGGTTGTGATCGACCTTTCATTGTACTCGACGGCCGTGACGTTTTCCTGCCTGATCAGGCGCGGACTGACGCGATCGAGAAAAAAGCCGTTTCCCGCACCGACTTCGAGAATCCTGGCGTCGCTGGTATCGCGCAGCGCCAAGGCTTCTACTGTTCGGCTGAACTCCCACTTGACCTTGGGATAAACGGCATCAGAGCCTGTCAGATTGTAAAAGGCCGCGTCGCCGGCAACGAATGGCCAGGAAAAGCCGAATCCGCAATTCTGGCACTCGAGAATGCGACACTGGTCTGATCCCCAAAGAGATCTTATGCGCGATAGAATACGATCGTTTCGTTCCGCATCGAAGCGCGGCGACACGAAATGCAGCGCAGCCTCTTGCGCCGAAACCGACAGGATCGGCTGGGCGTGGTTTCCCAGACAAGCCGGGCAGACCGGTTCTTTTCCTGTCACAGATCCTCCTTCGCCGATTGCTTCGAGAGACGGACGTGCGGCTTCCCGCGCCACGAACATCAGTAATGGACCCCCTGGCGCGTCCCGGCGGCGTCGATCCAGACATCTGCGAGCGTCCGCGCGATCCTGCCGAACGTAAAGCGCTTCTCGACGTTTTCTATCGCCGCCGCACGCTTTGCCGGCAACTCGCCGGGCAACGACATGAGCGAGGCAAGGAGATTGCTCAGTGCCCCGGGATTCCTTTCAGGAACGATCCAGCCACCATTGCCGACCACGTTGGGAATTGAACCACTCGCAGAGCCGACGACCGGAACTCCGCAAGCCTGCGCTTCAATGATGACGCGGCCAAATTGCTCACGCCAGGATTTTGTGGTTCGCGACATCAAAACCAGAACATCAATTCCCTGGAGAAACCTTGCGACATCGGAAGCGCCCGCCCGCGAATGGAATATGACCCGTCGCTCCATGCCAAGACGGGCGATGCGCTCACGCAGCGCCGCCTCATACGACCCGTCGCCCATGATGGAGAGCGTGACACCTTCATTCGAGAGCTTCATCGCATCGAGAACGTCGTCCAGCCCTTTCTCTTCCGCGATTCGCCCGACATAGCCGAGACGCAGCTCTTTGTTCGTCGAAAGGCGTTGCGGACGATCGGTGGGATAGAACGTCGTTTGATCCACGCCGTAGCCAATCAGGGTGATCGGCCCTGTATATCCCACCGCCCGCACGACCTCCGAGGCGTCGGGATGGCGCGACAGAACGTGACTGGTCCTGCTGAGGACGAACCGGCGAATCGTTTCAAAGGGAGGCGGAAGTCTCTTCAGAATGTTCTGGTCCACTTCGAGCACAAGGCTGGCATTCCCGCGAAGAAGACAAGCCTGGAGTGCAACGAGGCTCCAGGGTTCCTCCCAGAGGTGAATGACGTCCGGATCGATCTTCTTGATCAGGCGGCGAAGCCCCGGATAAAAATGCAGATACCAGTTAATCGGTCCGACCTTCGGAAGCAGGATGGGCTCGATGTGGACCGTTATGCCGGGATCATCCGGATTGTCGGCCGAAATAACCCGGCCGTATTCATGCCAGACCCTGGGAACCAGCAGATGCGTGTCCAATCCTTCGAATTCCTCGAGGAATTGATAGCGCAGGCGGCCGGCGTCTCTGGTAACCCCAGAATGGGCGACCGATAGCGTCCGCAAGCTCTGCTTCGCCATTTGAGAGTGTGCCCGTCCGGATGGTCTCTTGACGAGCCAATACTGCAACTCGGAACCTAAAAGATAGATCTCAGTGCATTTTTAGTTAACCTGGCGGTCCGGTCGCATGCGCGCAGCCGGATGCCGCCGCCGGCCCCGGAAAGGGCCATTAACCAGTTTACGCAACCGAAGCTCATGCATGGACGACGGATTGGCCAAGGAATAGATGATCGGGCACGGATGCATCGGCGCAAATCCAAACGTGGCGTCAAATGGAAGCTGCAATGCTCGCCCGTCATATCGCGGTCGCCTGCCGGCGCCCCGCTTTCATTGGCAATCCAGGGCTATCTGACCTAGTCAGGCCATGCGACCAGGCCTGAACAGGATCCAAAGCGCGACATGACCAGACCATCCGGCCCCTCCGACCTCTTGGTGCTTGCTTCCCGCTGGGCGGTGCTCAGCGTGATCGTGCAGGCGGTCAAGGTCATCTTGCTATTTGGATCGCAACTGGTGCTCGCGCGATATCTCAGCCCGGCAGATTTCGGCATTGTTGCCATGTGCGCGCCGGTATTCGGCTTCCTCGCGATATTCAACGATCTCGGCCTGTCTCAGGCGACCGTGCAGCGGCCGGTCCTCACCGAGGACGACAGCAGCGTGATCTTCTGGATCAACGTCGCCATCGGCGTGGCAATCAGCATCCTGATCGTGCTCATCGCTCCAGGCGTCGCTTCCTTTTACGGAGACAGCCGGATTACGGAAGTTCTGACTGCGATGTCCTGCCTGATCATCATCAATAGCGTTTCCTCCCAGCAGGTCGCGTTGATGTTCAGGCGGATGCGCCCCGTTCCGCTGCTGTTGATCGACATCGTTCCTGTTGTCGCGAATGCCACCGCCGCCATCGGAGCTGCGGTTCTCGATTATGGCTATTGGGCGATCGTCATCGGCCAGGCGGCGCATGCCTTCACGGCAGGCTCACTGGCCTGGATCATGTCCGATTTCCGCCCCGGACGGCCCCGCAGCATCAAAAACGCCCGGCCAATCCTGCAGTTCGGCATCCACCTGACGAGCCTTTCCATAGCATCGATTTTCGTGACCAATCTCAGTCCCGTCATCGTGGGCCGTTTTTTCGGCGTCATTCAGGTGGGCCTGTTTGACCGTGGCTACAAACTGGTCGCCATGTCCTACATCCAGATTCTGACGCCGATTTCCCGGATCGCCGAAACGCTGCTCGCGCGCCTCGCGACGGACGAAGACAGATACCGCCGTGCGTTCCTGCAGCTCGCGGAGGCGGTGCTGCTCGTCCTGCTTCCGGGCATCGTTTGTCTGGCGATCATGTCGGATGCTGCGGTCGAACTTCTGTACGGAATCAGATGGCGTGACAGCTCTCCGCTCGTGGCTTGGTTTTCGTTGGCCAGCTTGATGACTCCTCTGGGAGCGGTCGCCTCGTGGCTGTTTGTCAGTCAGGGCCGCACGGCACAGATGCTCAGGTTCGGGCTTGTTGGAAATGCCCTGTCGGTGGTGTCGCTTTTCGTTGGCCTGTCGTGGGGGCCGGTCGGCGTGGCTGTGTCGGCCGCAGCATTTTCTGTTCCAATACAGGGATTGGCGGTCTGGGGCGCCACCCGTGAGGGCCCCGTGGCGCTGGGCGACCTTACCAGAGCGATCTTTCCGCTCCTGCTCGCTGCTGCTGCATCGGGTCTTGCGGTGTATGCGAGTCGTGTTGCGCTTCGAGGGCTATCCCTTGCTCCAGTGCTGCAGCTTTCGGTCGGCGTTCTTGCCGCCTATGTCACGGCGCTGCTGATCCTCAGCTGCTTCCATTCGGGCAGGCGGATACTGCGGGATGCCAACCGCGTACGTCAGATCTTTCAGAACAGGCGAGCGGCGGAATCGATTTGACGCGTGCGGAACTCCGTCCCGCCGGGATTGACAACAGGCCCCCCGCAGAGCCCGTCGAGGCGAGATGGTCCCGATCGGTCGATCGGGCCCCTCCGACATACTTTCCGCCCCCGGCATCCTCGCAAGCCATTGAAATCACGAACCGGCCCGGCCAAGATGGCACAAAAGCCGTCAAGCTTGCCGGGAGCGAAACGTGCCGCAATACCAGGCGGGTCAGTGGAACGCTGACGCCATTTTCCGTCGTGCGATGGACACGTTCTTCGATCGCCTCGCCGGCGTGTGCGAAGGGGCGGTGGCGATCGACCGCCGGGGGCGCATCGTCTACGTTCACGACCGCTATCTTCCGACGCTCGGCCTGACGCGCGTCGACCAGGCGCTCGGCCGCGACATCGAGGAAGTCATTCCCAACAGCCTGATGCGGCGGGTGGTCGAGACCGGCGAGCCGATCCTGCTGGATATCCTCGAACTCGGCGGGCAGCACCTCGTGGTGACGCGGATGCCGATCGAGGACGAGGCCGGCGCCGTGATCGGCGCCATCGGCCTGGTGCTCGACCGGGTCGATCACCTCAACCCTCTGCTGGCGAAGTTCGTCCAGCTTGAACACGCGCTGCGCGACGCCCGCCGGCAGTTGTTCGAACAGCGTCGGCCCCGCCACACCTTCGACGACTATATCGGCAGCTGTCCGGCCATCCTCGAGACCAAGCGGCTCGCCATGCGGGCCGCGCGGCAGGGGGTCACCGTGCTGCTGCATGGCGAGACCGGAACCGGAAAGGAGTTGCTTGCCCAAGCCATCCACGAGCACTCGACGCGTTCGGGCCGCCCCTTCGTCAGCGTCAACGTCGCCGCCATCCCCGACACGCTGGTCGAGGCGGAGTTCTTCGGTGTGGCGGCGGGCGCCTATACCGGCGCCGACCGCAAGGGGCGCGAGGGCAAGCTGAAGATCGCCGACGGCGGCACGCTGTTTCTCGACGAGATCGGCGAAATGCCGATCCACCTGCAGGCCAAGCTGCTGCGCGCGCTTCAGGAGCAGGAGGTCGAGCCGATCGGATCGAACAAGGTGACCAAGGTCGACGTTCGCGTCATCGCGGCGACCAATTCCGATCTCGCGCGCGCGGTCGAGCGGGGCGCGTTCCGCTCCGATCTGTATTACCGCCTCAACGTAATGCACATCGCGCTGCCGCCGCTGCGCGACTGCCTCGCCGATCTGCCCGCGATCTGCGACAAGCAGCTCGACGACATCGCCGCGCGCGGCGGCATTCTGCGCGCCCGCATGACCCCGTCGGCGATCGCCGAACTGGCGCGCTATCGCTGGCCGGGCAACGTCCGCGAGCTGCGCAACGTCCTGGAGCGCGCGGTCATCCTCAGCGACACCGGCGTGTTGACCAAGGCCGACTTCGCCGTAATCCTGCCGCAGCCGCAGGCGGCGGGGAGGCGCGGGATCGAGCCGGCATTCGACCGGTTGCGGACCTACGCCGAGGCCGAGGCCGAGTTCGAACTCAGGACCCTCGAGGACGCGCTGGCCGCCACCGGCGGCCAGGCGGATGAGGCAGCAAGGCTGCTGGAGCTGTCACGGGCCACCTTCTACAAGAAGCTTGCGCGGCTTCGTCAGTCTCGAAAATGAGAGGGGTCTCGGATATGAGACGGGAGGTCTCATTTTACCGGGCCGCGAGCCAACCGGGCATGTTGGAAATAGCGCGCGGCGCCAATGGCTTGAGCCAAAGAGAGCGCCCGCCGAGCCCGCCGACGCGCCTGGCGTGGTCCTTGCTCTGGTCCGT
The DNA here is from genome assembly GCA_031291445.1 of Xanthobacteraceae bacterium. Taxonomy (GTDB): domain Bacteria; phylum Pseudomonadota; class Alphaproteobacteria; order Rhizobiales; family Xanthobacteraceae; genus Bradyrhizobium_A. The sequence goes on from JARLJA010000096.1 coordinate 58,252, forward strand.
TCAATCGCTCGCAAAAGCGCACCATGGGGGGCACCACGCATGAATTTCCTGATCGCGCTCGCTGCGCTCGTTTTCCTGATGTTCGTCGCCTATCGCGGCTTCAGCGTAATCCTGTTCGCGCCGGTCGCCGCGCTCGGCGCGGTGCTGCTGACCGATCCCGCCGCGGTGCCGGCCGCCTATACCGGCCTGTTCATGGACAAGATGGTGGGCTTCGCCAAGCTCTACTTCCCGGTCTTCCTGCTCGGCGCGGTGTTCGGCAAGGTGATCGAACTGTCCGGCTTCTCGAAATCGATCGTTGCCGCCGTTATCGGACTGGTCGGCGCCGAGCGCGCCATGCTGGCGATCGTCCTGGTCTGCGCGGTCCTGACCTATGGCGGCGTTTCGCTGTTCGTCGTGGTGTTCGCGGCCTATCCGTTCGCGGCCGAGATGTTCCGGGCCGGCAACATTCCCAAACGCCTGATCCCCGGGACCATCGCGCTCGGCGCCTTCTCGTTCACCATGGATTCGCTGCCCTTCAGCCCGCAGATCCAGAACATCATCCCGACCACCTATTTCAAGACCACCAACGGCGCGGCGCCGGTCCTCGGCACGCTCGGAGCCATCTTCATCCTGATCGTCGGCATGATCTACCTGGAGTGGCGCCGCCGCGTGGCGCTGGCAGCGGGTGAGGGCTACGGCACCAATCACAGCAACGAGCCGCCGCCCGTCGACAAGACCACGCTGGCGCCGGCCGCCATCGCATTCCTGCCCCTGGTCATTGTGTTCGTCGTCAACATCGTGCTCGGCGGATTTCCCGGCGTGTTCACCGGCCTGATCGATCGCTTTTACGGAGCGAACTACGATCTGACGCTGGCGCTCGATCACGCCATTCCGACCACGATCGCCGCCATCAGGGCGGTCTGGGCGGTCGAAGGGGCGCTGCTCGCCGGCATCGTCAGCGTCTTCGCGTTCGCCTTCGGCAAGCTCAAGGGTGGCTTCGCCGACGGCAGCAAGGCTGCGGTCGGCGGCGCGCTGCTGGCGGCGATGAACACCGCGTCGGAATACGGGTTCGGCGCGGTAATCGCGGCGCTGCCCGGCTTTCTCGCGATCCGGGACGCGCTGAAGGCGATCCCCAATCCGCTGGTCAACGAGGCGATCACGGTGACTTCGCTCGCGGGCATCACCGGCTCGGCCTCGGGGGGCATGTCGATCGCGCTCGCGGCCATGGCCAAGGACTTCATCGCCATGGCGGAGGCCGCCCATATTCCGCCGGAGGTTCTGCACCGGGTCGCCTCCATGGCGAGCGGCGGCATGGACACGCTGCCGCACAACGGCGCCGTGATCACGCTGCTGGCTGTCACCGGGTTGACCCACCGCGAGTCCTACAGGGACATCTTCGCCGTCACCTGCCTGAAGACCGCGGCGGTGTTCTTCGTGATCGCGCTCTACTACCTGACCGGCCTGGTCTGACGGCGAAGAGCCGGATCGCAACAAGAAGGAGCGCCGTCCCCATGCCGGGCCGGCGCCGGGAGGACGCGAGATGGTCGAGCATCCAGCACTGGCGTTTCTCAAGAGCCACGAAAAGGGCAAGGTCGTCTCGGCCGCCGATGCGGTCAGGCTCATTCGCGACGGCGACACGGTAGCGACCGGCGGCTTCGTCGGCATCGGCTTCGCCGAGGAGATCGCGCTGGCGCTGGAGCAGCGCTTTCTCGGGTCGCGCGACACCGAGGCGGCGATGCCCGGCGCGCCGCGCGACCTCACTTTGGTCTACGCCGCCGGGCAGGGCGACGGCCACGAGCGCGGACTCAACCATTTCGCCCACCACGGGCTGGTGCGCAGGATCATCGGCGGCCACTGGGGGCTGGTGCCGAAGCTGCAGGCTCTCGCCGTCGCCAACCTGGTCGAGGCCTACAACCTGCCGCAGGGCGTGATCACACATCTGTTCCGCGACATTGCCGCCCATCGCCCTGGCCACATCTCGCGGGTCGGTCTCGGCACCTTCGTCGATCCCCGCCACGGCGGCGGCAGGCTCAACGAGCGGACCACGGACGACATCGTCCGGCTCATGGAGATCGATGGTGAGGACTACCTGTTCTACAAGACCTTCCCGATCGACGTCGGCATCATCCGGGCGACCACCGGGGACCCCGACGGCAATCTGACCATGGAGAAGGAGGCGCTGACGCTCGAGGCCCTGGCCATCGCCATGGCGGTGCGCAATTCCGGCGGCATCGTCATCGCCCAGGTCGAAAGGGTCGCCGAAAGCGGATCCCTCAATCCGCGGCTGGTGAAGATCCCGGGCGTGATGGTCGACTGCGTGGTGGTGGCAAAGCCGGAAAACCACTGGCAGACCTTCGCCACGCCGTACAATCCGGCCTATTCCTGCGAGATCCGCGCCCGCGCCGGCTCGATTCCGCCGATGAAGGAGGGAGCGCGGAAGATCATCGCCCGCCGCGCGGCGCTGGAGCTCGAACCCAACAGCGTGGTCAATCTCGGGATCGGCATGCCCGAGGGTGTCGCCGCGATCGCCGAGGAGGAGCGGATCGCCGATCTCATCACGCTGACCGCCGAGCCCGGCGTGATCGGCGGGATTCCCGCCAGCGGGCTCGATTTCGGCGCGGCCGTCAATACCCAGGCCGTGATCGATCAACCCTACCAGTTCGACTTCTACGACGGCGGCGGCCTTGACGTGGCCTTTCTCGGCCTCGCCCAGGCCGACCGCTCCGGCTCGCTCAACGTCTCGAAATTCGGGCCGCGCCTCGCCGGCGCCGGCGGCTTCATCAACATCAGCCAGAATGCCAAGAAGGTCGTCTTCACCGGCACCTTCGTCGCCGGTCGCCTCGAACTCGAAAGCCACGGTGGCAGCCTGCGCATCTTGCGTGACGGCGAGGTCAGGAAGTTCGTCGACAAGGTCGAGCACGTGACGTTCAGCGGCGAGGTCGCGCGGCGCACCGGCAAGCCCGTGCTCTACATCACCGAGCGCTGCGTGTTTCGCCTGACCGGGCACGGACTGGAACTGACGGAAATCGCACCGGGGATCGATCTCGAGCGCGACATCCTTGCCAGGATGGAGTTTGCGCCGCTGATCCCGAAGCCGCCGGCCGTGATGGACGCGCGCATCTTCGCCGCCGGGCCAATGGGCCTGCGTGAGCAGATGCTGTCGATCCCACTGGAGCGCCGCTTCACCCTCGACCAGGCGACCGGGCGTTTCTTCGTCAATCTCGAACGCTACACCGTGCGCAGCGAGGCCGATATCGACGACATCCGCCGGATCGTCACCGACCGCCTGGCGCCGCTCGGCCGGCGCGTCTATGCCATCGTCAACTATGACAACTTCGCCATCGCGCCCGAGCTGCTGGACGCCTATTCCGCCATGGTGCGCGGGCTGATGGACCAGTACTACGCCGAGGTGACCCGCTATACGACCAGCGGCTTTCTCCGCGTCAAGCTCGGCGACGCGCTGGAGAGCCGCGGCGTTGCCCCGCACATCTACGAGAGTGCGGCGGAGGCCGAGCGGGGACTTGAGGCCATCGCGGGCGGGTGACCCCGGCCCGCGCGGCTCGGGATCGGCCCGGCACGCACGCTGACGGCGATCGCCGCCGCAGGCGCCGTCGCTCATTGATGCGGATCATTAACCCAGATCAAGCCGGTGCCGCGAAGGATTAATTCGAGATAGCTATCCATCTGAGGCGACCGTCCGGCCCCGTCGCCGGGCCGGGAGCGGAACGTCTCTGCCGAGCTTGGATCGTTAGTCACCCTCCTTTGACTGCGCCGTCAAGAGCGCGATGAATGGGACCCTTGAGCAAGAGTTTCGGCGGACACGCCCTGCATGATCTCCCGATGGACGCCGCGGCAGTCGCCGTCGCCCGGCCGCGCATCCAGCCGGACGCGTTGCTCGAGGTGATGATCGAAAGCATTCCGAGCGGATTGTGCATCTTCGACCACGACCTGAAGCTCGTCATCAGCAACGGTCGCTACGGCAACATGTATGGACTGGGTCCCGAGCAGATCCCGCCCGGTACCTCGTTGCACGACATTCTCGCCGCCAGCGCGGCTGGCGCGCGCGGCCCATTGAATATCGACCGATTGCGATATGACGGGCCGGACGGTGGCGGCCCGCGTGCGACGCCGCTCGTCGCGGAACTCGGCGACGGCAGCGTATTCACGGTGAGCCGCCATCCGATGCTCGATGGCGGGTTGATCGAGGTTCACAGGGACATCACCGACGCCCGTTTCGCGGAAGCCCGCGCCGAGGCGGCGCGACAGGAATTGATCGAACGGCAGTACGCGATCGATCAGGCGGTCATCGTCGCGATCACCGACCTTCAGGGGCGGTTCATCTATGCCAACGATAATTTCTGCAAGATCAGCGGCTATTCGCGGGACGAACTGCTCGGCCAGAACCACCGGATTCTGAAGTCCGGGGAACACCCCCCATCGCTCTTCCGCGAGCTGTATCGCCGGATCGCCCGAGGACAGGTCTGGCGCGGCGAACTCTGCAACAGGTCGAAGGACGGCTCGCTCTACTGGGTCGATACGGTGATCACGCCGCAGCTTGGGCCCAATGGGAAGCCGGCCGCCTACATGGCCATTCGCGTCGACGTGACGGCCCGCAAACGCGCGGAAGCGCAAGTGGTCTATGCCGCCCGACACGACGCGCTGACCGGAATTGCCAATCGCGCGGTACTGCTGGAGCGGATCGAACAGGCGCTGCAGAAAATGCAGCAGCACGATGCCGGCTTTGCCGTCTTTCTTGTCGATCTCGACGGATTCAAGAACATCAACGACACGCTCGGTCACGCGGCGGGCGACGCGCTGCTCAAGGAACTCGCGTATCGGCTCAAGACATCACTGCGCGACGCCGAGAGCGTGGCCCGCCTGGGCGGCGACGAATTCGCCATCGTTCAGGAGGGCCGCGCGGTCGGGCGCGAGGAGGCGATCGACCTGGCGAGCAGGGTGATGGACATCGTGTCCTGTCCGTTCGAGCTGGATGGGCAGGAGGTGTCGGTCGGCACCAGCATCGGCATCGCTCTCGCGCCGGTCCACGGAACGAGCGCCGGCGAGCTGCTGAAAAAGGCGGATCTGGCACTGTACCGCGTGAAATCCGAAGGCCGCAATGGGTACAGCTTCTTCGACGAGGAAATGAGCAGGAAGGTCGACACCCGCCTTCAGCTCATCAAGGACATGCACGGCGCGCTGCATCGCGACGAATTCAGGCTGCACTATCAACCGCTGTTCGACGCCAAGACGCTGCGGCCTTGCGGAATGGAGGCGCTGGTCAGGTGGCAGCATCCCGTCCTCGGGCTGCTGGCTCCTGACGAGTTCATATTTCTGGCTGAGGAAACCGGATTCATGGAGCCGCTGGGCCGATGGATCCTGCGGAAGGCATGCGCCGATGCTGCGGCATGGCCCGATGACATCAGGGTGGCGGTCAACCTTTCCGCCAGCCAGTTCCGTTCCGGAACGGTTTTTCAGGTCGCCGTTTCGGCGCTGACGGAAGCGGGGCTGGCCCCGGAGCGGCTCGAGCTCGAGATCACCGAGTCGCTGTTCCTGCAGAACAAGGACAGCAACGTCGCGGCCATTCAGCGGCTCAAGGACATCGGTGTCACGATCGCGCTGGACGATTTCGGGACCGGCTACGCATCGCTGAGCTATCTGCTGATGTTTCCGTTCGACAAGATCAAGATCGACCGATCGTTCACGCAAGGCCTATCCACCCGGGCCGATTGCGCCGCCGTGGTCGCGTCAATTCTCGCGCTTGCGAAAGAACTCGGTATCAGCGTCACCGCCGAGGGGGTGGAGACCGAACTGCAGTTCGAACTGCTGCGCAACGCCGGCGTCGATCATGTGCAGGGCTACCTGCTCAGTCGACCGCGCCCGCTGCCCGAGCTCGACATCGTCGCATTACGATCTTTCGCGCGGCCGGGGGTTGCCGCGTAGCGCCGCCGCGTCCAGGATCATGCGAGCGCGCTCACTCCCTCACGATCCCCTGCGGCGCGGTGAGCATCTCGGGACGAAGGATGCGCGCCAGCGTGGCTTCGGGCAGCAGCTTCTTCTCCAGAGCGAGCTGGTAGATGCTCTTTCCGGTGGCGTGGGCTTCGACCGCGATCGCGGTCGCTCTGGCGTAGCCGATATAGGGATTCAGCGCGGTGACGAGGCCGATCGAGTTCCGGACATAGGTCTCGAGAACGTCGCGGTTGGCGGTGATACCGGTGACGCAGCGCTTCTCCAGCGTCAGGAGGGCCTGGCGCAGGTGGGTGACGCTCTTGAACAGGCTGTGGGCGATGATGGGTTCGAAGGCGTTGAGCTGCAGCTGGCCGGCTTCGGCGGCAAAGCTGACGGTGACGTCGTTGCCGATGACCTCGAAGGCGACCTGATTGACGACCTCGGGGATCACGGGATTGACCTTGCCGGGCATGATCGACGATCCGGCCTGGACCGCGGGCAGGTTGATCTCGTTCAGGCCGGCGCGCGGGCCGCTCGACAACAGGCGAAGATCGTTGCAGATCTTCGAGACCTTCACCGCGACGCGCTTGAGCACGCCGGACAGCTGGACGAAGGCGCCGGCATCCTGCGTGGCCTCGATGAGATTCGGCGCGGTGACGAGCCCAATGCCGGTGATCTCGGTGAGCCGGGCGCAGACCAGGCGCGCATAGTCCGGTGGTGCCGAAATGCCGGTGCCGATCGCGGTGGCGCCCAGGTTGATCTCGTGGATCAGGAGCGACGCTTCGCGCAGCCGGTCCTGATCCTCGCCGATCATCACCGCGTAGGTGCTGAACTCCTGGCCGAGCGTCATCGGCACCGCGTCCTGCAGCTGGGTCCGCCCGATCTTCAGGATGTCGTGGAATTCGCTGGCCTTGCGCGCGAAAGCAAGCCGCAACGTGTCCATGGCCTCGACCAGGTGCATGATGCCGTGGTGGGTCGCGATCCTGAGCGCCGTGGGATAGACGTCGTTGGTGCTCTGGCTCATGTTGACGTGCTCGTTGGGGTGGAGTTTGTCGTATGAGCCGCGGGCATGGCCGAGCAGTTCCAGAGCCAGGTTGGCGATGACTTCGTTGGCGTTCATGTTGGTCGAGGTGCCGGCGCCGCCCTGGATGACGTCGACCACGAACTGGTCGTGGAGGCGGCCGCCGCCAATCTCCTCGCATGCCCTGATGATGGCTCGGGCGCGGGGTTCGTCGAGAAGCCCCAATTGCAGGTTCGCCTGCGCGGCCGCCTGCTTGATCGCGGCAAGTGCGTTGATCAGCTCCGGATAACGCGAGATCGGGATCCCGGTGATCGGGAAGTTCTCGAGAGCCCGCACCGTGTGAACCCCGTAATAGGCGTCCGCCGGCACCTCACGGCTGCCAAGCAGGTCGTGTTCGAGACGCGTGTTCATGGGGCCTCCTTCCGCGCCGGGAATTCAGGGGCGCCGGCCGCAGGCTGTTTGCGATGCGGGGCGTGGGGAATGCTATCGCGGATCATGCCGGTTGGGAAAATTCACCGGGTTGGTCCGGCCGTGACGCTGGCGATCGCGGCCGACGCGCGGCAGCAGGTGCGACCCCGGGTTGCGGCTGCGTGCGATTGCGATAACCTTGGCGCTCTTGAAGATGTTCGCGGCGCTGCGGCAACGCCCGGTCAACGAAAGCGTCAGGATGGATAGCCCCACGAGCGCCCAGGATGCTGACAGCGCTGTCTTTTCCGCGGTCGAGCGCGTCTACCACGCCTACCTGACCGGCCTGATCCTGATGCTGGTGACCCGAGCCGGCACGGCGCGCGCCGCGGACGTGGTGTTCGAGACGTTCAGGCGCCAGCAGCGGGCTCGCTTTCTGCCCGGGCTCAACAAACTCGGTCTGGTCGATTTGCCCCATGCCGTGGCCTGCGCACAATATCACTATCTCTCGAACCAGGTCGGCGGGGTCAAGGTCGAATACGTCTACGAGAACGACCGCAAGGCCTGGGTCCGCTACCCGCCGCCGCGCTGGATCTGGTCGGGTACCGCGATCTGCGGCATTCCGACCGAGGTGTCGCGCGCCATGCTGCGCGGCTGGCACGCCAACAATGGCGTGATGCTGAACAACCCGCGGCTGGGATTCGTCTGCACCGGCCAGACCGTCGACGGTCAGCCCGGCCTCGAGGGGTACTACAGGGAGTTCGACCGCGATCTCGCGCCGGACGAGCGTCTGCAGTTTTCGCCCGGCGAAACCTGCCCGCCGTTCCGGGCCGAACTCGCCCCGGCGCTGCCGCCGGCCAACTGGCCGCAGGCGCGGCTGCGCAAGGTGCTGCGCAACTACGCGATGGAATACGTCACCTCGATCGTCCCCGAGACGATCAAGGTCTTAGGTCCCGCGGAGGGAGGTCGGCTCGCCGCCGCGGCGGCGCGGCTCGTCGGCATGCAGACCTTCGACGAGGTCTGCGAGCTGATCGGCGGCGTCGCTCCCGGCCCGACCGGTTTCGCAACGGCCATGGCGCGGCTGCTGCAGGGGCAGGGCGACGACGCGGTGGTCGAGCAGACAGCCGACGACGTGCGGGTCCGGCAGAGCAACTGGCGGCTGATGGAGGAGCGCGGGTCCCTGCATCCGGCGGCGTTCGACGCCTGGAACGAACTCTGGGTCGGCGCCGGCCTCGCCCACGACCGTTTCATGCGTCTCGACGTGACGCAGCGGCGGGATCGCGGCGATCCGGTCTGGGAATGGCGGCTGACGCGGGGCCGGCCCTGATCTCAGGCGGACTCGCGCTGTCGGCGCGGCGATTGTTGGCAAGGTCGGGCGGACGTCCGGTCGGCGACCGGCTGTGCCGCGCCGGTGCGAGCGTCTTGCGGACGGCCGCAATTTGGTTACGCTTGCCGCAAATGACCGCCGCAGTCTCCGAGCGCCAGCTCCCGATCATCCTTGCGCTCGGCACCACCCAGACGCTCGCCTGGGCGTCAAGCTATTACCTGCCTGCCGTCCTGGCCGACCCGGTTTCGCGTACGCTCGGGATCTCCAACAATTGGTTCTTTGGCGCCTTCTCGGCGGCGCTGATCGTCTCCGGGCTGCTCGGACCATGGATCGGCCGGCACATCGATCGCGTTGGTGGGCGTCAGGTGCTCTCGATATCGAACCTGGTGTTGGCGGCCGGCCTGGCTCTGCTCGGGGCATCGACGACGCTGTGGTCGCTGGCTGCGGCGTGGCTGCTGCTCGGCGTGGGCATGGGGCTCGGGCTCTACGATGCGGCCTTCGGCGCGCTCGGACGAATCTACGGCGACGGGGCGCGCCGCGCGATCACCGGCGTTACCCTGCTTGCCGGCTTCGCCAGCACCGTGGGGTGGCCGCTCACCGCGCTCGGCCTCGACACGATTGGCTGGCGCTCGACCTGCCAGGCATGGGCCGCCGCCCACGTCCTGCTTGGCCTGCCTCTCAACCTGTTGTTCCTGCCGCGCGCGGGCACGGCTGCACATGCCCAGCAAGAGACCAAAGGCAAGCCGCGCATTCCATTCGATCGAACCATGGTGCTGCTGGCCTTTGCATTCGCCGCGGCCTGGACCGTCACGTCGGCGATGGCGGCCCATCTGCCGCGTATCGTCGAAGCGTTCGGCGCAACGACGACGCAGGCGGTGTTTGCCGGCGCGATGATCGGGCCGGCCCAGGTCGCCGCCCGGATCCTCGAAGCATCCGTCCTCGGTCGCTTCCACCCGCTCCTCTCCACCCGGCTCGCCTGCGTGACGCATCCGATCGGTGCGGGCGTGATCATGGTGCTGGGTGGAGGCGCCGCCGTTGCTTTCGCCGCGCTGCATGGAGCCGGCAACGGGATTCTCACCATCGCGCGCGGCACCCTGCCGCTCGCCATCTTCGGCCCAGGCAATTACGGCTACCGCCTCGGGCTTCTCGGCGCTCCCTCGCGCATCTGCCAGGCCCTGGCGCCGATCGGGTTCTCGCTGCTCATCGATCCGCTCGGCGGCTGGGTGCTGGTGGTGTCGTCGCTGCTCAGCATCGCCGCGCTCGCGGCGCTGATGGCACTGCCAAAATCATCGCCCGGGGCGGGAGGGCGTCCGGCCCCGGTCATCGCATAGATCGCTCGGCCCCGTCAGGGGATGAAAGAGAACGGGTTCGGCAGCTTGAAACCGCATTCCGCGAAGCCCCCCAGGTCGCTGTTCCGATCGCCGATGGTCGCGATGATGGCGTAGCCATCCTTGGCGATCCCGGCGCGCCGGCCGCTCTTGAACGGCACGATCGAGGAAGCCTTATCGAGGAAGCCTTATCGTCGTCCGGCCGCATTGCGAGCCGCGTCCAGCCGCGGAAGCCGGCGCGGTGCAGGTTGACGACCGTCACCCTGCGCTGGCTGTTGCGGCGGCCGGTGACGTAGAATACCGCGATATGCCTGGCGCGGACCGCATCGAAGAACTTGTACGCCGGCGCCGGCTGGCACAAACCAGTTGCTCCACGACGATAGTCGTTGCCGTAAAGCCAGCCCTCGTATGTTAACCGTACTAACTGCCTGCTGACGACGCAACGTCGCGGCAACTAATATATAATTTAGGGTTGCCGCAGCGAGATATGCCGCGCGTCACGCCTTCCTCAAGCTCGCACGACAAGAACATCAGCAACTCAAGGCGGTATTTTCGCCATGTGGAGCGGCTAGGTCCCTGAGATGGTCGTGCCGCTTCAGCCGCCGTTAACGTTCATTCGATCGGGCATCGAGCCCGGGAAGATGCCCCGGGTCTGTGTATCGACCGGTGCGGGCGCGGGAACGACGGCCTTATCGTTCGATTCGAAGGCCGCAGAAGAGCGCCTGGCCAGCGCGTACGGCTTGTGAGACCTCACTGTCGCCTCGCTGGCGGTGGCGGAGCAGGCGATCGCAACTCCGACGAAGCCGGCGATGACTGAAAATGCTGTTTTGCGGCTCATTTTGTGACTTTCTGTTACAGTGCTTCAGGGCACCGTTCGCCACGTGCCGGCCCCGCGTCGCAGTGGCTGACGTCAAAATGCGAGCTTCATCGGGAAGTCGCAACTAATATAAAATTTAGCGCCTGCCGGACGCGACCCCTGGCGCGCCGCAAATCACCGTGCATTCGAACCAGAGGTGACACACAGCGTCGCGCGCCGCGCATTGTCGATTGAGGCTGGACTATGCCGATCGCGGTTATCGTGCGGGAAACGCGTCACACCGTCCGGAAAACGGTGAAGTCGCATCGTCTCTGCTCCACAGAAGCGGGCGTGCGATGGACGCTGCGGCCATGGGAACTGCACACAAACGTTGCGTTGGCCGGGATCCCGCGTCGCAGCCGAGACCGCAGCGAATTGCGCGTGGCGTGGCTCACGGAGTTTCTTCGCGAGCCTGCAAGTTCGGGTTCAGTGCTTGATTGTCTTCCGCGAACACGCGTACGTTTCTCAACTCGACAAAGACCCGCGCTCCCGTTTGCAGGGGTATCTGCCTGCTTTCTTCTCGAGTCAATTCAACGGCGAAACGGCCGCCGTCGTCGGCGCGCTCCAGTTCGAGATGAACGAGCGGTCCGGCAGTGTTCATGTGCTTGATGATGGCTACAATGCTCGGCGCGCCGTTTGCTTCAGCGCGGACCTTGATTTCGTGCGGCCGGACATAGCCAATCGCCGGCGCATCCTGAGCGGCTTCCCGGCTGGACAGCGGGAACTCTGCGTCGCCCAGTCGCAGGCGGCCATTTTGAATGCGGCCATGGAAGTGGTTCACGTGGCCCAGGAATTGATATACGAACGGCGTCGCCGGGTGGTCGTAGATCTCGTCGGGCTTGCCGACCTGTTCGATGCGCCCCTGATTCATCACCACGACGCGGTCGGCCACTTCGAAGGCTTCTTCCTGGTCGTGGGTCACGAAGATGCTGGTGACATGAATGTCCTCATGCAGCCGTCGCAGCCATTGCCGCAGCTCCTGCCGCACCTTCGCATCGAGGGCGCCGAACGGCTCATCGAGCAGCAAGACCTTCGGTTGCGCTGCCAACGCCCGCGCCAAGGCGACGCGTTGGCGTTGTCCGCCGGAAAGCTGTCCGGGATAGCGTGTCTGCAGGCCTTCGAGCCGAATTAATTTCAGGAGTTCGTCGACCCGTTCGCGAATTTTCGCTCCCGGTGTTCTCCGTACTTTCAGCCCGTAACCGATATTCTCGGCCACGGTCATATGGCGAAAGAGAGCATAGTGCTGAAAGACGAAACCAACCTTGCGATCGCGCGCCGAATAGTCGGTTATGTCCTCGCCCTCATGCAGTACGGCTCCGGAATCGGCGACCTCGAGGCCGGCGATCACGCGCAGCAGGGTCGTTTTTCCCGAACCCGACGGGCCGAGCAGGGCAAGCAGGGCTCCATCCGGTACTTCCAGACTGACATTGTCGAGGGCCGCGAAATTTCCGAATGTCTTCGAGAGGCCCTGAATCACTATGCTCATTTTCCCGCCTCCGGTGCGTTGCGCATCGCAGGATGATCGTCCGCGGACGGCACCTTTCTCTCGAGCTTGATCTTTGCAATCAGGGTGAAAATCGCGAGCAGGGTCAGCACGGATGCGACGGCGAAGGATCCCGGCAAGTTATACTCTTGAAACAGCTTCTCGATCCGCAGGGGCATGGTGTCGGTTTGACCGGCGATGTGACCAGATACCACGTAGACGGCTCCAAACTCTCCGACCGCGCGGGCGTTGCATAGAATGATCCCGTACACCAGGCCCCACCTGATGTTCGGGACCGTGACTGTCCAGAACATCTGCCAGCCGTTGGCGCCCAGGCTCACCGCGGCCAACTCCTCATCCGGGCCGACCGCCTCCATGACCGGGATCAACTCCCTCGCGACGAACGGAAAGGTGACGAACGCGGTCGCCAGCACGAGTCCCGGGGTGGCGAAGATGATCTTGAGGCTCTGGTTGCGAGGCCAGACCTCGAAATACTGCTGTCCGAAGCAGAATAGCCCAAAGACAAACGCGCTTCCGGCCAACAGCGCCAGCTTGGGATGTTTCCACGGCCCTCGGCGCTCCTTTTCCCTGCGCGGCTGGAGCAGAAAGAAGGTCACGATGAACACGACGACGGCGGGCAACGAGGTCAGATATGGCATGACGGCGTAGCCGTCCCTGCGGAGGAATGGCCCCAAATATCCCTGCAGCCCGAAGATCAGCACGAACATCAGGCCGGCCACGACAGGCGAGACCGAAAACGGCAAGTCGATCAGCGCCGTAAGCAGGGTCCGTCCGGGGAATTCGAAACGGGCGATCGCCCATGCCGCTGCCAGGCCAAAGATCAGATTGGCCACCAGCGCGATCGGGACCACGGTCAGCGTCAGCATGATCGAATCGCGCGTGTCGGAATCGGCGAACAGGTTGTCACAGTAAACCCCGAAGCCCTCGCTCAGGGCGGAGACGAAGATGTTGATCACAGGAATGACGACCAGGATGACAACCACGGTGATCGCGATCGAAATCAGCCCCCAGCGGACCCAAGCGGGGTCTTGCTGGGCTTGGCGAATACTGCCCGGCGCGGTCGCACGATGTCCCACCGACGGTCCGTCAGCGCTCATGGCGCATGCTCCGGCGTTCCAGCAGGTTGATGAGTAACAGCATCGAAAAGGAGATAACGAGCAACACGACGGCGATCGCGGTTGCCTCGCCGTAGGCGAACTCCTCGAGGCGCGCGACGATCAGGATCGGCGCGATCTCCGTCTTGTACGGCATGTTTCCCGAGATGAAGACGACCGAGCCGTATTCGCCTACACCGCGGGAAAACGCCAAGGCGAAGCCGGTGATCAGCGCCGGATAGAGCGTTGGAAGGATGACATCGCGAAAAGTCTGTAAGCGTGTCGCGCCGAGCGACGCCGAGGCCTCCTCGAGCTCGGGGTCAAGGTCTTCCAGGATCGGTTGCACGGTCCGGACCACGAAGGGCAGGCCGACGAATATCAGCACCAGGACGATGCCGAGGCGGCTGTAAGCGCCCTGGATTCCCAGCGGCACGAGATACTGTCCGAGCCAGCCGTTCTCCACATAGAGACCGGCATAGACCAGCCCTGCGACCGCCGTCGGCAGGGCGAGGGGCAAATCGACCAGACTGTCAACGAGCTTCTTGCCTGGAAAGCTGTAGCGGACCAGAACCCAGGCAAGCAGCAGTCCCAGCAGCAGGTTCGCAATCGCAGCTACGAAAGCGGCGCCAAACGTGAGCAGATACGCAGCGCGCGCCCGCTCCGTCCAGACCGCTCCCCAGAACTGGTCAAAGGAGAGCGATGCCGCCTTGATAAAGCAGGCGGCGATCGGAAGCAGAACCAGGATGCCAAGGTAGAAGAGCGTATACCCGAGTGTCAGGGAAAACCCCGGCAGCACTTGCCGATTGACGCCAGCCATATCGAGCTACCTTCTGCGTGATCGCCACGGTGTCGGGGAGGTCAGTCCTGCCGACGACCTATTGTCCCTTGGGCTTGTAGATCGTGTCGAACACGCCGCCTTCGCCAATAAACTGCTTGTGGGCGTCCGGAAAGTCCCTGGCGATCGCCGTGATCGGAAACCGCTGAATGTCGCCGAAGACAGTGCCGAGATACTTTTTCAGGACCGCCTCGTTGTTCGGCCGGTAGAAGTGCCGGGCGAAGATCTCCTGTGCTTCGTCGGAGTAGGTGTACGTCAAATATGCTTCCGCGATTTCTCGGGTCTTCCTGCGATCGACATTTTCATCCACGACCGCCACATGTGGCTCGGCGAGGATGCTGATCGGAGGATTTACGATCTCGAGATCGCCTTTCGCTTCACGCACCTCCAGGTGCGCCTCGTTCTCCCAGGCGAGGTGGACATCGCCGATTCTCTTCTGCACGAAGGTCGTCGTCGCGCCGCGGGCACCTGAATCCAGGACGGGTACCTGCTTGTATAGCCTGGTTACGAAGTCGATCGCATCCTGTCGCGATCCGCCGCGCACGATCACTGAACCCCAGGCGGCGAAGAAGCTCAGGTAGCCGTTTCCCGACGTCTTTGGATTCGGGGTGATGACCTCGACGCCGGGCTTCACCAGATCGGGCCAGTCCGTGATCCCCTTGGGATTCCCCTTACGCACGACGAAGACCACCGTCGACGTATAAGGGAGAGATCGGTTGGGAAACCTGTCGATCCAATCGGCCCTCATCAACCCCGTCTTGCTGATCGCATCGTCGTCGAGATACGACGCGAGGGTCACCACGTCGGCATCCAATCCATCAATGACCGCCCGCGCCTGTGTGCTCGAGCCGCCGTGCGACTGCTTGATTGTGACCTTGATGCCCGTCTGCTTCTCGTAAAGGCGGGTGAAGTTGGCGTTGATGTCTCGCCATAGCTCCCGCGTGGGATCATAGGATACGTTGAGCAGAGTGGTTTCGGTGGCGGCGACGCCGCCGGCAAGCAATGCTGACATTGCGGCAGCTGCGAACAGGCGCTTCAAGCTTGTCTCCTCGACGGTTCTTCCCGGGGCGTGTTGCGAGCGGCAGACCGATCCGCACTGCGACGCGGCGATTCAGTCTTCGCGGCCAATGCCTGAACAGGTTTCCGACACCAGGAAAACGCGCGCCGAACCGGCAGCATGAAATCGGTTCGCTCTCCGTACACAAGGAAAACGACCGGCGCAAACGCAAGAAGATTCTGCTGTTCATGTCGCCGACATTGGAAGGAGCATGTATTTTGGGGTGTGCAGACAGGCGAAACATTCCCTCTGGGCAACCATGTATTGGCGTTGGAGGCCCATTCGATCCATCCGTATTGTTGCCAGCGCGGGACCGTCACTCCGAGGCTGGCGAGGCTTTCGCAGCGAGCAGGTGCGCACATCGCCAGCGGACGGATCGATCAGAAGGCGTGGGCTGACGGGGGCGTCGACGGCTGCAGTTGGCACCCTGATCGCGTCCTGCATCGAAGCACCGGACGCTTTCGGCTGCACGTCGAGAAGGACTCGGCCGGCTGGTCCGGTCGTCCCCGCGGCCTCGAAGTCATGTCACCTATTCATCGCCGCGGGCGAATGAGGGTGAAATTCCTGCGACTGTTGCAATTTTGCCAACCGGTGCCAGTTCGGGAAGATCCGTGCTGCCATCTCCCGGGCATCTAGAATCGGAATACTGTCGATCGCGCGGGCGCGTGCCCTTTTTTCCTGGTGCGAGCTCCAGCGGCCGTTCCGGCAGGTTGCGCCCATCTTATTCCCGCTCCCGGGTGCGCTTGACTCAGCACATCTTCGTGAAATCCATAAAGTCCATAGACTATGTGGACGCGTTGTTGTGTCCGAGGAATTGAGAGGGGTCTGGGGTAATGAAGAAGCTGATCGTTGTCGCGGCGCTGCTGGGGGCCGGCGGCGTGGCTCACGCCGACGAGGTCGCCGATCTCAGGGCCGAGGCCAAGGCGCTGCAAAAGCAGAACGAACTTCTCAACAAGCGCCTGGGCGATATCGAGAAACGCCAGAGGCTGCTCGACGCGCGCGCCGCGGATCCGTCGGTCGTGCCGGCGAAGGCGCCGCCGGCGCCCGTCGACGATTCCCTGACCTGGCATGGGGTTACCCTTTACGGCGCGGTCGACGTCGGGTTCGGCTACCAGGCTCACGGCACGCCCTACAACGGCTCGTTCCCCCAGGGCGACAACTACATCGTCGCCAAGGCCAGCAATCGCGCACTGTTTCTCGCCACGCCGAACGGCCTGACGACGTCGTTCATCGGCCTGAAAGGCACCACTGAAATTCTGCCCGGCATCAACGGCATATTCAAGCTCGAGACCGCATTCAATCCATTCTCCGGCAATCTTGCCAACGGACCCGGAAGCTTGGTTCAAAACAACGGCGTTCCGCTGGCGGCGCAAACTTCGAACGGCGATTCCAGTCGTGCGGGCCAGGCTTTCAACGGGCAAAGCTACGTCGGTCTCAGCTCTCCGGTGCTGGGTACCCTGACGATCGGTCGCCAGAACGGGATCCTGTACGAAGACATCCTGGCCTATGATCCTTTGAACGGATCGTATGCGTTCTCCATCCTGAGTTCGGGCACGTTCAACGGTGGTGGTGACACCGAAAATGCGCGCCTCGACCAGTCGATCAAGTACACCTGGATCAACGGTCCGTTCCACGCCTCGGGGCAGTACCAGGTAGGCAACTACGGCAACAGCGGGAATTCCAGCTGGCCGCACGATGCCGCCCAGGCCAACGCCGGCATCAGCTATGCCGGCCTCGGCATTGACGGCGTCTACAGCAAGATCAGGGGGGCCGTGGCGGCCGCGACGCTGGGAACAACCCCCGCCTTCCTCGGCAACCAGACGCTGGCGGGGACGATCTCCGACAACACCGCCTTCGCGGTCAACGGAAAGTACAAGACCGGCCCGGTCGAACTGTTCGCTGGCTACGAGCACATCGACTATGCCAACCCGGAAAACCCGGTCAGCGCGGGCTTCACAGATCTCGGCTACGTCATAAGCACCGTGAGCAATACCGCCTTCCCGAACGACAAGATCGTGCAAATGTTCTGGGGAGGTGCCAAGTGGCAGGCGACGGACCACCTCGTGGTCGCGGGGGCCTATTATCACGAGACCCAGAACAGCTATGGTAACGGCGCTGGCGCCAAGTTCACCAAGGGTTCTGGGTATTCCGGCGTCGGTCCGGCGGGCTGCAGCAGCAACGCGTTCTCCCAGTGCAGCGGCTCGCTCGATGCCGGCTCGCTCGTCCTCGACTACGTGTTCACCAAGCACTTCGACGTCTACACCGGCGTGCTGTATTCGAAGGTCAATGGCGGCCTGGGAGCGGGCTACCTGAACTCCTGGAACGTCGCTCCGACCGCCGGCGCGCGCTACTTCTTCTGATCCCGCCTGGATCGAACAACAAGCCCCGCGAAGGTCCTTCGCGGGGCTTGTTGTTTGAGGGCGCGACCTGGAACCGGGCGCGCCTGCCAAGTTCGCCTCATGCCATGACCGGCCCCGAGGTACGCACCCGGCGCAAGTAGTCGCTGGCCCGCGCGCCGATCGCCATCGCCAGCACGAAGCCGAATACCTTGGGCGACAGGCTTTCGAGATTGACGAGCGCCGGCCCCGGGCACAGGCCGACCAGGCCCCAACCGACGCCGAACAGTGCAGCGCCGCCGATCAGCGGCAGGTCAATGGCATTGGCCTGCGGCCAGCGCAGGGCTTCGCCGAGCAGCGAGGTGTGCCGGCGCTTCAAGAGCGCGTAGCCCGGAGCGGCGATCACGAGCGCGCCGCCAATGACAAAGGCCAGCGTCGGGTCCCAGTGTCCGAACACGTCGAGGAAGCCCAGCACCTTGCTCGGCTGGGTCATGCCGGAGATGACGAGGCCAAGCCCGAAGACAAGGCCCGAGCTGAAGGCTGCAAGTGTATTCCTCATCACAGGCCTCCCAGAACGTGGCGCGACACCGCGACCACGACGGCGGCGGTGAGCATGAAGGTTCCGGTCGCGACCAGCGAGCGCGGCGAGAGCCGGGCGATGCCACAGACGCCGTGGCCGGAGGTGCAGCCGCCGGAGAGCCGGGTGCCGAAGCCCACCAGCAGTCCCCCCGCGGTCACCGCGGCCCAACCCGGCATGTCAGGCGCGGCTACCGTGTGGCCTGCTGCCGCGACGGCGAGCGGCGCGGCAACCAACCCCACAACGAAGGCGACGCGCCATGCACGACCGCCGTGCTGTGGATCGAGGGCGCTGGCGAAAATGCCGCTGATGCCTGCGGTACGCCCGATCAATGTCATCAGCAGCACCGTGCCCAGGCCGATCAGGAGGCCTCCCAGTGTCGCCGAGACAGGATCAAAAGTGCTCATTGAACTCCTCCATCATCTGTATCGTCCGGCGCAATGGTCCCATGGAAAGGTAGGGCGGGCACTGGATTAAAGATCCAAAATCGATCATGTGTGGAGACTGATTTTCTCTAGCTGAGGGCTATACCAGTGCAGATATGTCGCCCCCATGATCGCAGGCTAGGATTTCGATGCTGACTGCGAAGGGCAAATACGGGCTCAAGGCCATGGCGCATCTGGCGGGGCTTGCGCCCGGCGCAATGGCCCTGGCTGCCGACATCGCCGAGGCCAACACCATTCCGAAGAAGTTCCTGGATGCGATCCTCGCCGACCTTCGCAACGCCGGCATCGTCTCCACCAAGAAGGGACCGGGCGGCGGCTACCGGCTGGCGCGACCGCCGACCGACATCACGCTCGGGCAGGTGGTGCGCTCGCTCGACGGGCCGATCGCTCCCATCGCCTGCGCCAGCCGTACCGCCTACCAGCCCTGCGACGACTGCCGCGATATCAGGCGCTGCGCGGTCCGGCTCGCGATGATCAGGGTCAGGGATGCGATGTCGGGCGTGCTCGACGCCACGACCGTCGCCGACATGGTTCGCACCGGCGGCGGACGCGGAGCGCCTCCGCCGCGCAAGACGACACCGGCTAGGCGTTAGCCTCGACACGGCGGGTCGTTCTTCAAACCCAGCCGCTTGCCGCCTCTTGATTCACGTCAAGCCGGGCGCAATCGAGATGAGAGAGCCTGTTTTCGTCACGATCGCGCGGCAGAAGGAGCAGTCGACATGGTGGCCGCTTCAAGCATGTCGCGCGCAACCGGCTGCAGGAGCCGGCCTCATCGTTGTAGCGGTCCGCCGCGGCTCGGCCGCAAGGGAGAAGACATACGATGCGGATCGGGGTCCCCAGGGAGATCAAGACCGACGAGTACCGCGTCGGGCTGGTTCCCGCGACGGTCCAGGAACTGGTGGCGCGGGGACACAGCGTCGAGGTCGAGGCCGGCGCCGGGAACGGCGCCGGGATCGGCGACGCCGACTATGTGGCGGCGGGCGCGACGATCGCGCTCTCTCCAGACCAGGTCTTCGCGCATGCGGATCTCGTTGTGAAGGTCAAGGAGCCGCTGGCGGCTGAGCGGGCGCAGCTGCGGCGCGGACAGGTGATCTTCACCTACCTCCATCTCGCGCCCGATCGCGCCCAGGTCGACGATCTGGTGCGGTCCGGCGTCACCGCGATCGCCTACGAAACCGTGACGGACGCCACCGGCCGGCTGCCGCTGCTGGCGCCGATGTCGAAGGTCGCCGGCCGCATGGCTCCCCAGGTCGCGGCCCACGCGCTGGAGCGTTGGCACGGTGGGCGCGGCATCCTGCTCGGCGCCGTCGACGAAGTGCCGCCGGCGCGGGTGGTGGTCCTTGGCGGCGGCGAGGTCGGTGGCGCCGCAGTGGAGGTCGCCGTCGGGATGGGCGCCGAGGTCATCGTGGTTGCCCGCAGCCACGGAACGGTCGACCGGTTGTCGCGGCGGTTCGGCGGCCGGATCAGTGCCGTCATCGCCGGCAAGGACGCGATCGCGGCCCTTTGCGCCTCCGCCGACGTCGTGATCGGCGCCGCGCTGGTTGCCGGTGCATCGGCGCCGAAATTGATCACGGCGCAGACCGTGGCGGCCATGAAACCCGGGGCCGTCATCGTCGACGTGTCGATCGATCAGGGTGGCTGCGCCGAGACCTCGCAGCCGACCACCCATCGGCAGCCGACCTTCGTGGTCGACGGCGTCGTGCATTACTGCGTCGCCAACATGCCGGGGGCGGTGCCGCGGACGTCGACCTTCGCGCTCACGCATGCGACGCAGCCCTATGTGCTTGCGCTCGCCGACAGGGGCTTTCCGCGTGCGCTGATCGACGACGCCGGCCTGCGCGCCGGGCTGAACGTGCATGACGGCCGGATCACCTGCCGGGGGGTAGCCGAGGCCAGCGGGCTGGCCTTTGTTCCGGCCACCGAGGTGCTCGGCCTGTAGCCTCGCAGCAGGCGCGTTGCCGCATCGCTGATCTGCGTCAAGATCCCAGGCCGGTCGCATTCCTATGCTTATGTTAAAGGAAGCGCCATCGATGCCGGTCCAGAATGCCGAGATCGCGGCGATGTTCGATCAGGCCGCCGAGCTCCTCGAGATCAAGGGCGACAACCCGTTCCGCGTCCGCGCCTATCGACGGGCGGCGCGCGAGATCGAGCGGCTGCCGCGCAGCGTCAGCACGCTCCTGAAGACGGGGGAAGATCTTGCCGAGTTGCCGGGCATCGGCAAGGACCTGGCCGGCAAGATCGCGGCGATCGTCGCCAGCAAGAAGTTCGATCTGCTTGAGCAGCTGAAGCGCGAACTGCCGGGCGAACTGGGCGAGATCGCGACCCTGCCGGGACTCGGCCCCAAGCGGGTCAAGCTGCTCTACGACGAGCTCGGTGTCCGTTCGCGCGACGACTTGCGGCGCGCCGTCAAATCCGGACGCCTGCGCGAGCTGCACGGCTTCGGCGCCAAGACCGAACAGAACCTTGCCGCCGCGCTGGCCAAGCCACAGGCTCCAACGCGCTTCAAGCTGGCGGTCGCGGAAGCCGAGGCCGATGCGCTCGTCGCCTACCTGAGCGCGGCAAAGGGTGTCGGGCGGGTGGTGGTGGCTGGAAGCTACCGCCGCCGGCGCGACACCGTGGGCGATCTGGATATCCTGGTGACCGCGCGCGCCGGCGCAGCTCCCGGCGACCGGCTCGCGGCCTACGAGAATGTCGCAAGCGTCCCGGCCCACGGTCCGTCGCGCACCACGGTGGTGCTGCGCTCGGGGCTCCAGGTCGATCTGCGCGCGGTTCCGGAAGCGAGCTACGGCGCCGCCCTGATGTACTTCACCGGATCCAAGGCCCACAACGTCGCGCTGCGCGGGCTGGCCAGTGCCCGCGGTTGGAAGCTCAACGAATACGGATTGTTCGACGGCAAGCGGCGGATCGCGGGGCGAAGCGAGGACGAGATCTACCGCAAGCTCGGCCTCGCCGTGGTGCCGCCGGAGCTGCGCGAGGATCGGGGTGAGGTCGCGCTCGCAAAGGCCGATCGGCTGCCGCAATTGGTTGCGCTCTCGGACATGCGCGGCGATCTCCACGTCCACACCGACTGGAGCGACGGCCATGCGCCGCTCGCGGAGATGGTGGCCGCGGCCAAGGCGCGGGGCTACGCGTATATCGCGATCACGGACCACAGCCGGCGGGTGACCGTGGCCCACGGCCTCGACCCGGCGCGGCTGGCGCGCCAGATCGACCAGATCGATCGGCTCAACGCCAAACTCGAGGGTTTCACCGTCCTCAAGGGCATCGAGGTCGACATCCTCGCGGACGGCCACCTCGATCTGCCGGACAGTGTGCTCGGCCGCCTCGACCTCGTGGTCGCCGCGGTTCATTCCAGGTTCGACCTGTCGCGCACGGAGCAGACCGAACGGATCATCCGGGCGATGGACAATCGCCATGTCTCGATCGTCGCCCACCCCACCGGGCGTCTGATTGGTGAGCGGGAACCCTATGCCGTCGATCTGGAGAAGGTTTTCGCGGCAGCGCACCAGCGCGGCTGCCACATGGAGCTGAACGCCGATCCCGACCGGCTGGATCTCGCTGACGTCAACGTCCAGGCCGCCAAGGCCGCCGGCATCAAGCTCGCCATCTCGACCGATTCCCATTCGACCGCGGGGTTCGCCAACATGCGCTTCGGCATTGATCAGGCACGCCGCGGCTGGCTTTCGCCGGCCGACGTCATCAACACCCGCTCCTTGGCCAAATTGAAGCAGCTGCTCAAGCGCTAGCGCCGGCAGCTCCTGGTGCGGCTGCGGACGTCAATTCTCGCGGACCCGGCTGACCGTGATCTGCGCGCCGTGGAGCTGGTCGAGCACGGTGCGGTCGAGGTGGTCCATCAGGGCGCCGACGCTGGTCTCGCTGTCCAGTTGCCGTTGCCGCAAGGTGGACCAGGCTTCGGCGCAGGCCTTGCCGAAATCAGCGGCGTCCTCGACCTCGTGAACTCCCGCATAGAGCGCAGGGCCGCCCTTGGTGATGGTCAACTGGATCTTCATTCCGTCCTCCGCGTCGCCGGTTGCTGAAAGGCGCCTGACGAGACCCGCCGACAGGCGAACGGGCTCGGGCCGATTGGAAGCGGCGAACATGTTCGGGGCAGAGCGCGTCGGCAGCCTTGACGCATGTCAACCAGCGCCCCTTGCATTCGGCTGATATCACCGCGCGCCATGAAATGGAGAGTGACGGTGGACACTGAAGCAGAGGCCGGCCAACGGCTCGGGACCGACCGGCTCTATCGCCGGACCGACCTGTCGAATATCGCGTTCCAGACGACGGCCGAACTGGAGCCGATCGACGGTCTGGTCGGCCAGGCGCGGGCGCTGGACGCGGTCCGGTTCGGAACCCAGGTCGACAAGGCCGGCTTCAACCTGTTCGTGATTGGACCGGCTGGCGCGCACATGCAGGACGCTGTCCGGGCCGTGCTGGCCGATCAGGCGGAGACGCGTTCGAGCCCGCCGGACTGGGTCTATGTCAACAATTTCGCCGAGCCTGACCGTCCGCTTGCCATCGAGCTTCCGGCCGGCCGCGCCAAGCCGTTCCAGGACGCGATGCACAAGTTGATCGACGACCTGCAGAGCGCGCTACCGGCGATCTTTCAGAGCGAGGACTACCAGACCCGCCGCAGCGCGATCGACGAAGCGTTTCAGAAAAAGCAGACCGAAGCCTTCTCCGCGCTGCACGAGAAGGCGACGCAGAAGGAGATCGTCATCCTGCGCACCCCGCTCGGTTTTGCGCTGGGCCCGGTCAAGGATGGGCAGGTCGTGCCGCCGGAGCAGGTCGCGACCTGGCCTGAAGCCAAGCGCCACGAAACCCAGGAGGTCATCGCGGCGCTCGAGAAGGACCTGGAGCGCATCGTCCACCAGATTCCCCAATGGGAGACCCAGCGGCGCGACGCCGTCCGCCAGCTCAACCGCGACACCGCGAAATACGCGGTCGATCAGTTGATCGAGGAGACCAAGGCGGCGTTCCGCGACCTACCCCGCATCACCGACCACATCGAGGCGGTGCGAGGCGACCTGGTGGAAAACGTCGCCGCCTTCATCATGAAGAGCGAGGATGCCGACGGGACCGCGACCGAGACCGTGCAGGCCGGAAGTCCGTTCGATCGCTACCTGGTCAACGTGCTGGTGGCGCAAAGCGGGCCGGGCTCCGGCGTGCCCCTGGTCGAGGAATTGCATCCCACGCTCGGGAACCTGATCGGGCGCATCGAATATGTTTCCGTGCACGGGGTCCTGGTGACGAATTTCCGCCTCATCAAGGCCGGCGCGATCCACCGCGCCAATGGCGGCTATCTGCTGCTCGACGCCCGCAGCGTTCTGACCGAGCCGTTCAGCTGGGCCGCGCTGAAGCGCTGCCTGCGCCGCGGCGAGATCGCGATCGAGGACGTGGCGCGGTTTCTCGGCCTGACCAACACGGCATCGCTGGAGCCCAGCCCAATCCCGCTGAAGCTGAAGGTCATCCTGTTCGGCGACCGGCTGCTTTACTACATGCTTGCGGCGCTCGATCCGGACCTTGCGGAGCACTTCAAGGTGTTGGCGGATTTCGAGAACGACCTGCCGCGGACGCCCGAAAACGAGGTGTTGCTGGCGCGCCTGGTCGCCTCGCTGGCGCGGCGCGAAGCGCTTGCTGCGCTCGATCGCGGGGCGGTCGCGCTGGTTCTGGAGTATGCGGCGCGGCTGGCCGACCATGCCGGAAAGCTGTCGCTCGTCGTCGAACAGCTGCGCGAGGTCCTGATCGAGGCGGATTTCTTCCGGCAGCAGGAAACGCGCGAGATCACCTCCCGCGACGACGTCGAACGGGCCTGGACCGCGCGCATCCAGCGCGCCTCGCGTCTGCGCGACCGGGCGCAGGAGGCGATCCTCGAAAACGTGGCACTGGTCGACACCTCCGGAACGCGGGCCGGCCAGATCAACGGTCTCAGCGTCATCGAGCTCGGCGGCTTCGCGTTCGGCCGCCCGACCCGCATCACCTGCCGCGTGCGGCCGGGCGGCGGCAAGGTGGTCGATATCGAGCGCGAGGTCGAACTCGGGGGTCCGCTGCACTCCAAGGGGGTGTTGATCCTGTCCGGGTTCCTCGCCGGGCGCTACGCGCTCGATACCCCGATGTCGCTGTTCGCAAGCCTGGTGTTCGAGCAGTCCTACGGCGGCGTCGACGGCGACAGCGCATCGTCGGCCGAACTGTACGCGCTGCTGTCGGCGCTGGCGGATGCGCCGCTGCGCCAGGAGCTGGCCGTGACCGGATCGGTGAACCAGTATGGCGCGGTCCAGGCGATCGGCGGAGTCAACGAGAAGATCGAGGGGTTTTTCGACATCTGCCGGGCACGGGGACTGACCGGAACTCAAGGCGTCGCGATCCCGCAGGCCAATGTCCAGCACCTGATGTTGCGCGCTGATGTGGTCGAGGCCTGCGCCAGGGGCCAGTTCGCGATCTATCCGGTGGCGACCATCGATGAAGGCATCGCGCTGCTGACCGGCTGTCTCGCGGGCGGGCGCGACGGCGACGGCCACTATGCGGCCGGAAGCATCAATCGTCGGGTCGAGGACCGGCTGCGGGCGTTCGCCAGTGTGCGGCGGAACTTCGCCATGGAGGCCGACGGCAACGCGACGAGGCTTGTCACATGACGTCCAGACCTCACGGATTCAAGCGTGTCGTCGTCGGGCTGCATCCGACGGCCTCCGATCGCAACATGCAGTTGGCGGTCGAACTCGCCTTGCTCCTGAACCTTGATCTGCTCGGCCTGTTCGTCGAGGACAGTGGCCTGCGCGATCTCGCCGGCAATCCCTTCGCGCGCGAGTTCCGGCCGCTGAACGGCGGCTGGCACGCGCTCGACATCGACCGGCTGTCATCGGACCTGGAGCTTGCCGCCCGCGGCGCCGCGCGCCTGTTCGCCGACGCGGTCCGGCGGCTGTCGACCAGGAGTCGCTTCGAAGTGGTGCGCGGGCCGACGGCGCAGACCATCTCGGCGCTGTCGCAGGGGGGCGACATCATGCTCGTCGTCGAGCCGACGGGCGTGGCCGAGCGCATCGCCCAGCAGCTGTCATGGTCCGCCGATGCCGCATTCCGGTCGGTCGCCGCGGTGATGCTGGTGCCGCGGCGCGTGGCGCGCAACGTCGGCCCGGTGATCGCGATCGCCGCGTCGCCGCTCGACCCGAGCATCGACGCCGCCGCCGGCATCGCGGCCGCGGCGAAAGAACAGCTGGTCGTCGTCCGCCTCCATGACGGGACCATCGACGATGCGCGCCTTGATGCGATCGCCGCCGAGAGCGGCCTTGCCATCCGGCAGATCGCCGCCGCCAGGGGCGCGCAATCCGACGCGGCGGCGCTTGCGGCTCTGCTTGGCGGGCTGCAGGAGCGCCTGATCGTGGTCACCCGTAACAAAGTGGATCGCGAGGTCGTGGCGGCGCTCGCGGCGACGCGCCACATTCCGGTGCTCGTCATCGGGCCGGCCGAGTCGGAGACGCAGCCTGCCTAGGGGATCTTTGCAGGCCGGTGGCTTGACTTGCATCAACGCGCGCGGCGGTGGCGGACATCATCTTTCGACGAGTTCCCCTGGGGCACCAGCCATGACACCGAACCTGGATTTCGCCATTGCGCTGCAGGCGACTGAAGCCTGGGTCGACGATCTCGCCAAGCGGCTGGCATGGCATGACCGCTCCCGGGCATGGCGGGCGCTGATCGCGACGCTGCACGCGCTGAGGGACTGCCTCGGCCGCGATGAGGCGGTCCATGTCGGCACCGAGCTGCCGGCGCTGCTTCGTGGCTTCTACTACGAAGGCTGGCACCCGCACACGCCAAGGATGACGAGGCGCGAGCTATTCCTCGAGCGCATTGTCGACGGCGTCCATCATGACGTGACGGTGGATGCGGAGCAGGTCGCCCGCGCGGTGACGGCGCTGCTTGCCGCGCGTATGTCCGCGCCCGAGCTCGAGGGCGCCAGGGCCGCGACGCCGGCTGCGATCCACAATCTCTGGCCGGAATGATGTCGCCGGAGGGCAGCGAGGCTGGTCGTCCCGCCGGAGCGAGTGACCGGCTCCGCGTCTTTGCCATGGCGGGAGCCGACGCGCTCGGAAACGCAGTCGCGGATCTCCTCGGGCACCCGCTGGATCGTCATGAGGAGCGTGACTTCGAGGACGGCGAGCACAAGACGAGACCCCTGGTGCCGGTCGGCGGCGCGGACGTCTATGTCATCGACAGTCTTCACGGTGACAACGACCGCAGCGCGAATGACAAGCTGTGCCGCATGCTGTTCTTCATCGGCGCGCTCAAGGACGCGGGCGCGGCCCGCGTGAGCGCCATCGTCCCTTATCTGTGCTATTCCCGCAAGGATCGGCGCACCAAGCCCAACGATCCGGTCACCACGCGCTACGTTGCCAGCCTGTTCGAAGCCGTCGGCGCCGACACGGTGGTGACGCTGGAGGTTCACAACGATGCGGCCTTCGAGAATGCGTTCCGGCGCCGCGCCGTGGCGCTGACGGCGGCGCCGCTGTTGATCGAGGCGATCATGGCCGCCGTCGGCGACGATCCGCTCTGTGTTGTGTCTCCCGACCTTGGTGGCGGCAAGCGCGCTGACCTGCTGCGGCAGCTGCTGGAGGCGTCCATCGGGCGGCCGGTCGGCAAGGCCTTCGCCGAAAAGCACCGCAGCGCCGGCGTGGTGTCCGGCGACCTGTTCACCGGCGACGTCGCGGGCAAGACCTGCATCATCGTCGACGACCTGATCAGCACCGGCGGCACGCTGGTGCGGGCCGCGCAGGCCGCGCAACGCGGCGGCGCGGCGCGCTGCCTGGCATGCGTCGCGCACGGCCTGTTCATGCCGGGGGCCGAGGTCGCGCTCGCCAATCCGGCGATCGAGCGCATCTTCGTCACCGACGCCGTTCCGCCGTTCCGGCTCGGGCCCGGCCCCGGCCCGGTCCGCGACAAGCTTGTGATCGTGCCTGCGGCGCCGCTGCTGGCTGAGGTGATCCGCCGGCTGTATCAGGAGCAGCCGCTCACCGATCTTTCGGTGTTCTGACGCGCGGGCGCTCATCGCCGAGCAGGCGCTCGAGGCAGGCGGTGTCGGCCGCGGCAAGTGCGAGGTAGGCGCGGGCGAGGTGCGGCCATCTATCGGGCGTGCGAGGCGCCTGATCGAACAGGTGGGCGATCGAGAGGCGGGCGCGCAGCATCGCCCGCCGGCTGCGGTAGAATTCAAACAGTCCGTTGGTCGGATCTTCGCGCAGGGTATGCGCCAGCCGGCGTCGGATCCGCTCGCCTGCCCAGCGCCGTCCGAGACGCTCGCATTCGAGGTGCAGAAAGGCGACCTCATCGAGAGGATCGCCGGCCCGCAGCTGGGCATCGAATTCCAGGCAATCGATGATGGTGATCGGTTCGCACAGCCAGATGTGCTCGGGCCGCAGGTCGCCGTGCGCATCGACGAATTGCCGGGCGCGGATCCGTTGCACGATCAGGTCGGCGCGGGCCGCGAGAAAGCGGCGCTGGGCGTGCGCGATCCGTTCGATGGTGCCGAGCGGGAGGCCGAAGCGGGCATCCAGCAGGACCCGGCAGTCGTCGCGCAGCGCGGAGTGTCGGACGGCAAGCTCGTGATCGGCCGAGAACAGGACGCGGTCGGCGTGGGCATAGAACGCCTCCAGCGTCGCGGCGACCCGGTCGAGCTCGCGCGACCCTAACGCGCCGCTGCGCAGCGCGCGGTCCAGCGTCTCGTCGTCCCGCAGTCGCTTCATGACCACGAGCCAGTCCACGATACGGCCCGAGCCGGATATCTCGAGGCCGGTGGTGGCAGCGGTGAGCGGCGCCACGCCGAGATAGGTGTCCGGCGCCA
Organism: Xanthobacteraceae bacterium; assembly: GCA_031291445.1. Taxonomy (GTDB): domain Bacteria; phylum Pseudomonadota; class Alphaproteobacteria; order Rhizobiales; family Xanthobacteraceae; genus Bradyrhizobium_A. Next base: position 86,786 of record JARLJA010000096.1, read on the forward strand.
GCCGCCGGTTCAGCCTGTGTTCGGCGCAGCAGGCGGCGCTGCGGCGATCGAGCGTGGAGAAATCGAGATAGGCGAAGCGAACGGGCTTCTTGAGCTTGTAGACCCGGTCTCCGGCCAGGAAGACCCATGACATGTGGGTCTCGCGGGTGTCGACGGCGGCGATACCGGGCCCGTAGGTCGCCGGGGTGCCGAGAAAGCGGACCTTGTCGTCGAGGGTCGGCTCGCCGGCCGCGGCGCAGGCCGCCCCCTGCGAGAATTCCGGAAGAGCCAACATAACTGAAAACCTAGGATCGGCGGGGGGAGGATCGCTTGATTCGGATCAAGACCGGCCCGGACCGGAAGCATAGCCTCAAAACACAATCGGGCGGAAAGGGTCAGCTGTGGATCACACGGGTTCGCGGGTGCACGACGTCATCATTCCTCCGGTCGGACTGCGGGGCACCCTGACCGTTCCGCGGCGGGCGAGGGGCCTCGTCCTGTTCGCGCACGGCAGCGGATCGAGCCGCCACAGCCCGCGCAACATGCAGGTCGCCGACGGATTGAACCGGCGCCACATCGCCACGCTGTTGTTCGACCTGCTGATGCCCGCCGAGGACGACGACCGGCGCAATGTCTTCAACATCGGCCTGCTGGCGGAGCGCCTGGTCGAGGCGGCGGAGTGGGCGTCCGCGCAACCCGACGTGGCGGGATTGCCGGTCGGGCTGTTCGGCGCCAGCACCGGCGCTGCCGCGGCTCTCGTCGCGGCCACCAGGCTCGGCGCGCGGACCTCCGCAGTGGTCTCCCGCGGCGGCCGCCCGGATCTCGCCGACGCGGCGCTGCCGGATGTCCACGCCGCGACGCTGCTGATCGTCGGCGGCGCGGACGCAGGCGTCATCGAGCTGAACCAGGCGGCGTTGGAACTGATCGACGCCCCGAAGCGGCTGGAGATCGTCCCCGGGGCCTCGCACCTGTTTCCGGAGCCGGGCGCGCTTGAGGCTGTTATCGACCTCGCCGGGAACTGGTTCGAACAGTATCTCGTCGTCGCTCCGCACGGCGACCAGCGGGGTAAGCCGGCATGATGGTGTTTCAGGATAGGTCCGACGCCGGCCGCAGGCTCGCGCGGGCCCTTGCGCGCTACAAGGACCGCCATCCCGTGGTGCTCGCGCTGCCGCGCGGCGGCGTTCCGGTCGCGGCCGAGGTCGCGCAGGCGCTCGACGCGCCCCTCGACCTCGTGATCGTCCGCAAGATCGGCGTGCCGGCGCAGCCGGAACTGGCCGCCGGCGCCGTCGTCGATGGCGCCAGCCCGATCGTCGTGCGCAACGAAGACATCATCAGGGTTGCCGGGGTCAGCGAGCGCGAGTTCGAGCGGATCTGCGCGGACGAACTCGCCGAGATCGCGCGGCGACGGCAGCGCTACCTCGGAAAGCGGCCGCGGGCCGGGGTCGCCGGACGGGTCGCGATCGTCGTCGATGACGGCATTGCGACCGGCGCGACGATGAAGGCCGCGCTGCAGGCCACCCGCGAACGGGCGCCGCAACAGCTCGTGCTCGCGGTTCCGGTGGCTCCGCCCGAGGCGATCGGGGAGTTGCGACCGCTGGTGGATGACCTGGTCTGCCTCGAGACGCCGAGCCTGTTCGGTGCCATCGGCTATTTCTATAACGACTTCCGTCAGGTCGAAGACGAGGAAGTGATCAGCATCCTGAAGCGCTTTCCGGTGAACAAGGCAGGTCCTGGCGGCATTTAGAGCCGGTCCGGGACCAGGACGACATAAGCCATGCCGTGGCGGGCATCGAGTTTCCGAACCCAAGGTAGGAATCTCATCGGCCATCGATGCTTTTGTAGAAAATTTCTCTGCCGCCTCCCCGCAAGGACATGCTTGATCCGCGATCGAACCCGTGGAGTCGTGGGCAATTTCGCGAGACCGGGCGGCGGAGGAGAACGCATCGCTGACGCGCGCACGAATGCACAAGAGAGACGAAACGAAATCCCCATCGCGAAAATTGACAACGGTGTTCTACGCGCGCCGCGAAAAACAGTTGGTCTTCGACTCGCCGAACCGCAATCCATTTGCAAGACTCCATCATCGATTGGGAACGTCGCTTCGCGTGAAGAGACATCGCTTGAAGGGGATGCCTTATGGGTTGCGCTGGCAAGTTGGGTGGCGACAGCCGTCGTGCCGCTCCGGCCTCTGCGGGGTGCGCGATACGCATGGCTCAAGCGGAGACGGCGAGGCGTTGTCGATGCTGTTGAGCTGACCGAGACGAAACGATTCCGCTCGGAGCGCGTAGCGAAGCGCCACGCGACCAGAAACCAAAGACAATTTTTCTCAATCGTGAGTGTGCCCGTGATCGCGGGCGCGGCCGCGGACGTGCGTTCTCTTCGCGCGGCAGCGACGTCGCAATCATAGCTTCATCAACCGAGGTGATTCCCATGTCTATTCAAAACGATCCGATCAAGTTCGCCTACTGGGTGCCGAACGTCTCCGGCGGTCTCGTCATCAGCAGCATCGAGCAGCGCACCAGCTGGGACATCGACTACAATCGCAAACTGGCCCAGATCGCCGAAAAGGCCGGTTTCGACTATGCCCTCAGCCAGATCCGCTTCACGGCGGGTTACGGGGCGGACAAGCAGCACGAATCGGTCAGTTTCTCCCACGCGCTTTTGGCCGCAACCGAGAAGCTCCATGTCATCGCCGCTGTCCTGCCCGGGCCGTGGCATCCAGCCCTGCTTGCAAAGCAGATTGCGACCATCAGCCACCTGACCAATGGTCGTGTCGATGTGAACATCGTCTCGGGCTGGTTCCGTGGCGAATTCGCGGCCATCGGCGAGCCGTGGCTCGATCATGACGAGCGCTACCGTCGTTCGGAAGAATTCATCACCGCGTTGCGAGGCATCTGGACCCAGGAAAGCTTCACTTATCGCGGCGACTTCTACCGCTTCAACGAATATTCGGTGAAGCCGAAGCCGCTGGATCCGCTGCCGCAGATCTTTCAGGGCGGATCGTCGCGTGCAGCAAGGGATATGGCCGCGCGCGTATCGGACTGGTATTTCACCAATGGCAATACGCCACTCGAGCTGAAGAAGCAGGTGGACGACATCCGCGGCAAGGAAAAGAGCTTCGGCAAGACGTTTCCCGCCAGGATCGGCATCAACGCCTTCGGTATTGTGCGCGAAACGGAAAAGGAAGCCAGGGACACGCTTCAGGAAATCATTGACAAGGCTATTCCCGACGCTGTTCGCGGCTTCCACCATGAAGTCCAGAACGCCGGCAATGCCAGCCCGGAACGCGAGGGCAACTGGGCAAAGTCCACGTTCCAGGATCTCGTGCAGTACAACGATGGCTTTCGTTCCAACCTGATTGGCACGCCGCTGCAGGTGGCGGAGCGCATCATCGAGCTGAAGAACGCCGGGGCCGACCTGATCCTGCTCGGCTTCCTGCATTTCCAGGAAGAAGTCGAGTATTTCGGCAAGCACGTCATCCCGCTGGTGCGCGAACTGGAGGCGAAAGCGCAGCCTCGTGTCCAGGCAGCGGAATAAGGCGGGCGGGCTTTTCCATGAGCATGGTTGCGACAGCAGGCGCCGATGCCTTGGTGGTGACGCGCGGGCAAACCCGCGCGGGCGAGGCGGTGCCGCCGGCAAGCGGCGCGCCGCTGGCGGCGGGTTCGCTTCGCGCCACCGATGCCGCCGCGCCGCTTTTGACGCTGCAGGACATTTCGCTGAGCTTTGGCGGTGTCACGGCGCTGCAGGCGATCGACCTGCAGGTCACGACGGGCGAGATCCGTGCCGTCATCGGCCCCAACGGCGCCGGCAAGAGCTCGCTGCTCAATGTGGTCAGCGGGCTCTATCGCCCGGACAGCGGTGTGGTGCTGCTCGGTGACAAGGGCTTTCGCCACGTCCCGACGTCGCGTTTGGCCGCGCTCGGCGTCGCGCGCACCTTCCAGAACCTGGCCTTGTTCAAGGGCCTCTCGGTCCTCGACAACGTGATGATGGGGCTGGTGCATCACCGGCGGGCCGGCTTCCTGCGCCAGATCGTAGTCTCGCCGCGTGCGCGGCGCGAGGAGGCGGACAGTCGTGCCGCAGCCGAGGCGATGATCGAGTTTCTTCATCTCGAGCCCGCGAAGGACCGGATCGCTGGCGGCCTGCCCTATGGGGTGCAGAAGCGGGTCGAGCTGGCGAGAGCGCTGGTTGCCCGGCCGAAGCTGCTGCTGCTCGACGAACCATTCGCCGGCGTCACCCTCACCGAAAAGCACGAGCTGGCGCAGCACGTGCGCAACGCCCGCGACACCTACGGCACGACGATCGTCCTGATCGAGCACGATATCGGGGTTGTCATGGGGCTGTCCGATCGCGTTGCTGTGCTCGACCACGGGCGCAAGATCGCCGATGGCACTCCTGACCAGGTCCGGGCCGACCAGGCGGTGATCGATGCCTATCTCGGCGTGGCCCACGAGGGCGAGACGGAGCTGGTGGCGTGATGTTCGACTATCAATTCTTTATCGAGGTGCTGGTCGGCGGGCTGTTATCCGGCGTGATGTACTCGCTGGTCGCGATCGGCTTCGTGCTGATCTACAAGACGTCGGGTGTCCTGAATTTCGCCCAAGGCGCGATGCTGCTGTTCGCGGCGCTTACGTTCGTGAGTCTGGTCGAGCGTGGTGTTCCGTTTGCCGCTGCCTTGCTGCTGACGCTTGTTGTGATGGTCCTATTGGGTATCGCAATCGAGCGGACGGTGCTGCGTCCGCTGGTCAACCAGCCGCCGATCACACTGTTCATGGCGACACTGGGACTATCCTACGTGATCGAAGGCGCGGCGCAGCTGTTGTGGGGCACGCAAGTGCATGGCCTAGATCTCGGCATCAATGACACGCCCTTCACTGTTGCCGGAGTCTTCATCAGCCAGTTCGATCTGTTCGCCGCCGCGATCGCGGGCGCGATGGTCGCCTTGTTCGCGCTGTTCTTCCGCTACACTCGCACGGGGCTGGCGTTCCGCGCGGTCGCCGACGATCAATTTGCCGCGCTCGCGGTGGGGTTGCGCCTGCCGCGGGTCTGGGCCGCCGTCTGGACCGCGTCGGGTATCGTCGCGCTCGTCGCCGGGCTGCTGTGGGGGGCTCGCCTCGGCGTGCAGTTTTCGTTGTCGCTGGTGGTGCTCAAGGCGCTGCCGGTGCTGGTGCTCGGCGGGTTCGATTCCGTCGCTGGCGCGATCGTGGGCGGATTGTTGATCGGGGCGATTGAGAAGATCGCCGAGGTCTATGTCGGCCCGTTCTTCGGGGGAGGCATCGAGGCCTGGGCCGCCTACGTGGTCGCGCTGGGCTTTTTGCTGGTGCGCCCGTCGGGTCTGTTTGGCCAGAAGCTGATTGAGAGAGTGTGAGCAATGTCCGCTCTCGTCGAACAAGCCCAGCTGGTCAAGACAAGCTGGCTCACCCCGAGCCGCGCGGGCATCGCGCTTCTGTTCGTGGCTGCATACGGCATCGTCCCGTTCACCGCGTCCGGATATCTGCTTGACGCAATCCTGACTCCATTTCTTGCGTTGGCGCTGGCCGCCGTCGGGTTGAACGTGCTCACCGGCTACGCCGGCCAGGTCTCGCTCGGCTCCGCGGCGTTTATGGCTGTCGGCGCCTATGCGGCTTACAATTTCAATCTCAGGATTCCGGAACTCCCGTTGCTGTTCAGCCTGGTGCTGGCCGGTGTGGTGGCGGCGGCGGTGGGGCTTGTCTTCGGCCTGCCTAGTTTGCGCTTGCGCGGCTTCTATCTCGCGGTTTCCACCCTGGCCGCGCAGTTCTTCGTACAATGGGCGCTGACGAAATTCGCCTGGTTTTCGAACGACAATCCGTCGGGCGTCATCGATGCTCCGCCACTGTCCATCGCGGGCGCCTTATTGACCGGCGCGCCCGGACGCTACGTTTTCTGCCTGACCATCGTCGTGGTTGCCACGTTCCTGACGGTGCGGTTGCTCGGATCCCAGTCGGGGCGAAATTTCATCGCAGTCCGCGACCACGAGGTTGCCGCCAAGGTGATCGGCGTGCCGGTGCTGCGGACAAAACTTCTGGCCTTCGGTGTGTCGTCGTTTCTGGTCGGTATCGCCGGCGTGCTGTGGGCCTTCGCCTATCTGCGGACCGTGGAGCCCGACGGCTTCAACCTCGATCGGTCGTTCCAGATTCTGTTCATCATTATCATCGGCGGCCTGGCGTCGATCCGTGGTTCGTTTCTTGGCGCCGCATTCATTGTCGTGTTTCCGCTGCTCTTATCGCGCGTGGGCGAGGCGCTGCTCGGCAATGTATTCGACTCCGGCGTGCTGGAAATGAGCCAGCGTATCGTCATCGGGGGTCTGATCATCGTCTTTCTGATCGCGGAGCCAAAAGGGCTGGTCGCTCTGGTGGATCGCCTTGAAGAGCAAGTTTCACGGCATGCCGGGCGCCTGAAGCGCCGGTTCATCTGACTGCAGAAATCACCATCAATGGAGGGGTAACCTAATGAATGTCCTTAATTCTATCAAGCTGGCGACAGTCGCGGTGGCAATTGCCGTCGGGGCTTCGTTTCCGGCGAGCGCCGACGAACAGTATTTCCCGCTTCAGAGCTATCGCGTCGGTCCCTACGCGGCCGGCGGGACCGGGTTCTTCGGTGGTTTCATCGACTACCTCAATCTCATCAACATCCGCGACGGCGGCGTCAACGGCGTCAAGCTGACATGGAGCGAGTGCGAGACGCAGTATGAGGTGGAGCGCGGCGTCGAATGCTATGAACGGCAGAAGACCGGCAAGAACGTCGCGGCGTTCAACCCGCTGAGCCTGGGCATCCAGATCGCCTTGCTCGAGCGCAGCCGCACCGACAAGATTCCGATCATCACGATCGACCACGGGCAGACCGCGACCTCCGACGGTCGGGTGTTTCCCTATCTGTTTCCGCTCTTGATGAATCCGCCGAGCGAGACATCGGCCATCATCACCTATATCGGCCAGCGCGAGGGCGGCGCTGAAAAGCTCAAAGGAAAGAAAATCGTGGTGCTTTACCACGGCTCGCCTTACGGCAAGGAGACGATACCGATCTTCGAGCTGCTTTCGAAGAAATACGGCTTCGAGCTGCAGCAGATCGAAGTGCCCCACCCCGGCAACGATCAGCAGGCGCAGTGGCTGACGATCCGCCGGGCGAAGCCGGATTACGTGGTGCTCCGCGGCTGGGGCGTGATGAATCCGGTGGCGATCAAATCGGCACAGAAGGTCGGCTTCCCGGTCGACCATCTCATCGGCAACGTGTGGTCAAATTCCGAGGAAGACGTCATTCCCGCGGGCGAGGCCGCTAAGGGATACATCTCGCTCATCACCCAGCCTTCCGGCACGGAGTTTCCGGTGGTGCAGCAGGTCGTCGACAAGGTCTATGGTGCCGGGAAGGGCAATCTTGAAGACAAGAAGCGTATTGGCAGCGTCTACCACAATCTTGGGATCGTGAACGGAATCCTGAATGTCGAGGCGATCCGGATTGCGCAGGATAAGTTCGGTCACCGTGCGCTGAGCAGCGAAGAGGTGCAATGGGGCTTCGAGCATCTGCGGCTCGACGAGAAGCGGATTGCCGAGCTCGGTGCTGTCGGTTTGCTCCAGTCGATCAACGTGACCTGCGCCGATCACGAGGGCGAGGGATCGGTCAAGTTCCAGCAGTGGGACGGCAAGAAATGGAGCGTGATCAGCGACTGGGTGAAGCCGGATCGTGTCCTTCTGCGCCCCATCATCGAGGCGGCGGCGGAGAAATACGCGATCGAGAACGACATCAAGCCACGCGTCTGCACGGAATGAGTGGCCTTCGGCCCAGCGGGTTTCGCCGCTGGGCCGTTCATTCGGACGTCGTGGCGTCGCGCAGCAACAGGAACAGACATGTCCAACAAGAAGAAGGCTCATCTGCTCGGCTTCATGCAGAACGGCTTTAATAGTCACGCCACGGGGATGTGGCGTCATCCGCGCGACAAGGTGAACTGGGACTACGGCCACTATGACTACTGGCAGCACATTGCCAGGGTACTGGAACGCGGTCTGTTCGACGCGATCTTCATCGCCGATCAGCTTGCGCCGTATTCGACCTACCAGGGGTCGTCGGATGCCAGCGTCAAATACGCCGTGCAATTTCCATGCAACGAGCCGTCGACGATCGTGCCGGCGATCGCGACCGTCACCGAGCGGCTCGGCATCGGCGTGACATTGTCGACCGCCTTCGAGCACCCGTATTCCATGTGCCGGCGTCTCTCCAGTCTGGACTACCAGTCGAGAGGGCGAATCGCCTGGAACATCGTCTCGTCGTTTTCCCACGGCGAGTGGAACGCCTATGGCGTGGACGGTCGCGAACGCGCGGATCGCTATGAGCGGCTCGAGGAGTACATGGACGTTTGCTACAAGCTTTGGGGATCGTGGGATGATGGTGGCATCATCGCTGACAAGGCGTCAGGAATCTACGGAGATCCCGCCAAGATCCATGAGGTGGACCACGATGGTCCGTTCTTCAAATGCAAGGCACGGCATTTCGTGCCGCCGTCGCCGCAACAGCGGCCTGTGCTCTGGCAGGCGGGCTCGTCGAATCGCGGTCGGGACTTCGCTGCCAAGCATGCCGAGGCGATCTTCGCCGTCTTGCCAACGCTCAATCGTATGAAAGAGTATTCCGGCGATCTTGAGAGCCGCGCCGTAGAGCGTTTCGGACGCAAGCCGGGCAGTGTCAAGCGCATCTTCGGGCTCCAGACGGTCGTCGGCGAGAGCCGTGCGGAAGCCGAGGAGAAGTTCGAGCGCATCAAGGCATGCATCCCGCTCGAAGGCGCGCTGGCCTGGATCTCCGGCCATTTCGGCCTGGACTTCTCCAAATACCCACTCGACGAGAACGTGGCGAATATTGAGGTGCCGGGTATTCAGGGGCTGTTCGAATCCATTGTCTATGCCAAGGACGGCGCGCCGGTCACGGTCAAGGAGGCGGCGTTGATCTATGCCCAGGGGATGGGCATGCCGGTGGCAGTCGGTACGGCCAAGGATATCGTCGATCAGATGGAGGTCTATCTCGATGAAGGCGGGGCTGATGGCTTCATGCTGATCACGAGCTTCACCCCCGGCTGTTACGAGGAGTTTGTGGATTGGGTGGTGCCGGAGCTGCAGCGACGCGGACGCTACCGCGAACGCTATTCTGGTTCGACGCTGCGTGAACATCTTCTCGAATATTGAGAGCGCAAGGGGCAACTGATGTCGTCTCCAGAGAGTCAGCTTGAAGTGCGAGATGCGCATGCGACCTATGGCGGCGCGGTGCTGGCGCTCCATGGCGTAAGCCTGACCGTGCGGCGCGGCGAAATCGTCGCCCTGCTGGGCGCCAATGGTGCCGGCAAGTCGACCACGCTGAAGGCGATCTCCAATCTTCTCCATGCGGAGCGCGGCCAGATCACGCACGGACAGATCGTGTTCGACGGGCTCGACGTTGCCGTGACGTCGTCGGCAAATCTGGTGCGTCGGGGCTTGGTGCCGGTGCTCGAGGGCCGGCATTGCTTCCGCACCTTGACGGTCGAGGAAAATCTGATCACGGGGGCGATCGGCCGTGACGCGCGGCGCAGCGAAGTCAGGGCCGATCTCGAACGCGTCTATACGCTGTTTCCGAAATTGAGCGAACGGCGACGGTCGCTGTCCGGGCTGACTTCCGGGGGCGAGCAGCAGATGACCGCGATCGGGCGGGCGCTGATGTCGCGTCCGCGGCTCCTGGTGCTGGACGAGCCGTCGATGGGGCTGGCGCCGCTGGTGGTCGAGGCCATCTTCCGGACCCTCAAGCAGCTCAACGTCGAGGAAGGGCTGTCGATCCTGGTCGCCGAGCAGAACTCGACCGTGGCGCTGCGTTATGCCGATCGCGCCACCGTTCTCGAAAACGGCCGCACGGTGCTCGAAGGAGCGGCGCCGGACCTGCGCGGGCGCGCCGACATCAAGGCGCTCTATCTCGGCAGCCCCGAAGAGAGCGCGGCGCATCTTGCGGCGTCAGCGGATCCGCCGTCGCACGACCATGCGGCGGCCTGACACAATTTTCCAGCGACAACAGGAGATCTTCGATGAGCAAGGACAACCTCGCACACGTGGCGCAGGAAGACGACTACTCGCGCCTCGATGCCGCGATCGAAAGCACGGTCAGGATCAATGCCGACCGCAACGATCTCGAAGGCCGGTTTCCCAGGGAGAATCTCCAGGCGCTGGCGGCGGCCGGATGGACCGGCGTGCTCAATGAACCGCGGTTCGGGGGTCTGGGGCTCGGCCACGGCGATTTCGCCGAGGCGGCCTACCGCATCGGTCAACATGACGCATCGACCGGCCTGGTCTATGTCATGCATGTCGGAGCGGCACAGACCATCAACCTGTTCGGCAATTCCGATCAGAAGGAGCGCTGGTTGAAGGCGAAAAACGGAAGCCTGCTCGGGACCTATTCGACCAGCGAGCGCGCGTCGGGCGGCCACTGGTGGTACAATTTCTCGGAAGCCGGACGCACCGGCGAGGACTATCTGGTCAACGCGGAAAAATCGTTCACCACCAGCTCGGGGCAGGCCGATTTCTATTTGGTGCAAACGCGCACGCCCGGCGCCAAGGACCAGACCGACATTTCCTTCTTCATCGTCGACGGCAAGGCACCGGGGATCGTCGCCAGTCCCTGGGAAGCGCTCGGCGTCCGCGCCAATCATTCCGGAGCGATCAGCTACGACGGGGTCAAGGTGCAACAGCGCGACCGGCTCGGCGCCGAAGGGCAGGGCAAGGAGATCATCTACGATGGCGTCTCCCCGGTCTACCTCATCGGCCTTGGTGCCGTGTGGGAAGGCGTGGCGCGTGGCGCGCTGAATGCCGCGATCGCCCACACCAAGGGCTTCGTGCACAAGGACAAGAACCGAAGCCTGTCGGACTACCAGGCGATCCGCCAGGAACTCGGCGCCGCGAAGGTGCTGGTCGAGACCTTGCGGCCGTGGCGCAACGAACTGGCGGCAAAGCTCGACGAGTTGTGGCGCGCAGGCAAACCGCAAAGCGAGATCCTCATCCCGCTCACCGAGTTCAAGGTGCACGCCGCCGAGGTCGCCAACAAGGTGGCGGCGGCGGCCCTGACCGTGACCGGCGGCTACGGCTACCGTCGCGGCCCGATCGAGCGTTCGTTCCGCGATGCCCGCGCGGCGATCGCCATGGGCCCCTCCAACCTGATCGCCCGGGACTGGATCGGCAAGTCGCTGTTCGGCCTGCCGCTCGAGCTGTTCTACGAGGGTGGCGAGTAGTTCGCGCACAGGCGACACGGACGCCTGCGGCTATGCCGCGGACGTCTGCGGCGGATCGGCGTCGCGCAATCAGGTCGACACAGCGGACGGTTTTGCGACGGCGGAACTCGGGCACGCCAAGTTCGCAGGGAGCTCCCGGGGAGAGCGTGACCGGCATGGCTTCCGGTCAACTCTGGCCGAGATCAGATATTTCAGGTGATGATCAAGGCTTGCACAATCATTGCGCAGGGAATAGTCATCGGGAAGACGCCGGCCGCAACCGGGTGCCCGGGCGTCGATGGGGACCCTGGCCGATGGCCGCGACTTCCAGATCAAAAGCTGCCGCGATCGCGCCGACGGCCGCCAAGGCGCCGAAGAAGTCGGCGAAGGCGCTGAAGGCTCTCGGGCCGCGGCCGGCGAAAGCCGCCGGCGGGAAGGCGCAGTCGCTTGTGCAGCTGGCCTATGAGAGCATCAAGGAACGCATCATCAACCTCCACTTCCTGCCGGGCCAGTACCTGAACGAGGCCGCCATCTGCGCCCAGCTCAAGCTCGGTCGCACGCCGGTGCACCAGGCCCTGCAGCGCCTGCATCTCGAGGGGTTGGTCGCGGTGTTGCCGCGCAAGGGGATCATCGTCCAGCCCGACAGCCTGGCCGAAATCATGAAGATCCTGGATTCCCGCGTCACCGTTGAGCCGGAGCTCGCGCGCGCGGCGGCGCGTCGGGTTGCCGCCGGCGAGGTCACCGCGGACCACCTGGCGCAGTTGCGCAAGATTGCCACCGCGACCACCGACGAGGATCCGCCCGATATTACCGCGTTCACGGCCAACGACCGCTGGTTTCACCGCGAGGTGGCCGAGCTCTCGGGCAATCCGATCATGAGCGATTTCGCGCGCGTGCTGCACGAGCGCTCCACGCGCTTCTGGTATCTCAACCTCTGGCAGACCATCGACGTGCCGGCCACCAACACGCAGCACGCGGACATCGCCGATGCGGTGATCGCGGGCAACGAGAGGCTCGCCGCGCAGCGCATGCATGATCACATCTCGGCGCTGCGCAGCCGGCTGGAGAAACTGCAGCGGATGTCGCCGGACGCGTTCCGGATGCCGCCGCGCAAATAGGGCGGTCTTTTCGCACCTCCGCCAAACCGGATCGTCGGCCGGAGACGGTCTGGCCGCTGCCGCCATCGCATGCCGCCTGACGGCGGCTGTGGCGCGACGTGGTCCATCCGCCGCAAAGATCCGGCGCAACATTGCAATATGCAGGTTTGCGCCGCGTTTGGGCTGGCGGCGAAAACCAGCTTGCTTTTTAAATCATGTGAAATATCATCTAAACAGCATCATAACATGGGTGAGACGCGATGAACACGACGACCCCTTCCGTTCCGCCGGGCATGCCGTCACTCGCCGAGATCCTGATCCACACCAACGAGGTGCCCTGGCGCGCCAAGTCTCTGAAGGGCATCCATGAAAAGATGCTGTGGCGCGACGAGGTGACCGGCGCCTCGATCGCGCTGATCCGCTTCGACAAGGGCGCGAGCATTCCGACGCCGCACCTGCACGCGTCCAACCAGTTCATGTTCTGCCTCTACGGCCACTACGAGTATACGGCGACCGGCGTGACGCTGCGTGCCGGCTCGTTCTACTGCAATCCGAAGGGCAACGTTCACGGCCCGACCATCGCGCACGAGGAAACCGTCGTGGTGGAGATGTATGACGGTCCGCACTATCCCGAGCGGCCCTCCTGGTACACCAACGACGAGGACGCGCGCTGATGTCGAGCGGCGGCGATGGCGTGTCCGGTGCAGCTTTGGTCGAAGCCGTGGCGGCCATCTTCGCTGCCGCCGGCATTGCACCTGCCGATGCCGCGCTCGTCGCTGAAGACCTGGTGGCCGCCGACGTCGAGGGCGTCGCCTCGCACGGCGTGAATCTGGTGCCGATGTATGTCGACCGCATTCGCGCCGGCTCGGTTTCGAAGGCGTCGGGCGGCGAGATCGTATCGGACCGCGACGCGGCGGTGGTGATCGACGCCCGCGACGCGCTGGGCCAACTGACCGCGCGCCAGGCGGTGGCGCTGGCGGTCGATCGCGCCAGGCGCCACGGGCTCGCCGCCGCGAGCGTGCGCAACGCGTTTCACTTCGGCACCGCGGGCCGCTACGCGCGCATGATGGCGGATCAGGGCTGCGTCGGTGTCGTGATGTCCAACACGCGCCCGTTGATGCCCGCGCCCGGCGGCGCCGAGCCGCTCACCGGCAACAATCCCATCGCCATCGTCGCGCCGAGCGACGCGGCGTTCTCGCCCGAAATCGACATGGCGCTGAGCGCGGTGGCGATGGGCAGGATCCGCAACGCGGCCGCTTCCGGCCAGTCGATTCCGGCTGGATGGGCCGCCGATCAGAGCGGCGCCGCAACCACAGACCCGAAGGCCGCGATCGCGGGCATGCTGCTGCCGGCGGCCGGCCCCAAGGGATTCGGTCTCGCTTTCCTGGTCGATCTCTTGTGCGGCGGCCTCTCCGACGGCGCCATTGGCGCCGAGGTCGCGCCGCTCTATGGCGATCCGGTGCGTCCGTATCGCTGCGCGCAGCTCTTTCTCGCCATCGACGTCGGGCATTTCGTCGCGCCGGGCGCGTTTGCCGCCCGGGCCAGGACCGAACTCGACCGCGTGGCCGCTTCGCGCCGCGCACCCGGTGTCGACCGCGTCTACGCACCCGGCGAACTCGCTTTCGCGGCGCGTCGCGAGGCCGGCGATCGCTGCCGCGTTGCTCCGGCGGCGCTGAATGCCCTCGTCGAGGCCGGGCGGGTGCTCGGCGTCGATGTCCAATCCATGCTCTCCAGCCCAAGGTCCATCACATGAAGCAGCAGATCACCAGCGACAAGCTCGCCAAGCCGAACGGTCATTTCTCCCAGGCGACCACCGTCGAGGCCAAGGGCAAGCTGGTCTTCATCTCGGGCATGACCGCGCGCCGCGCCGACGGTTCGATCGCCGGCATTGGCGATGTCGAGACGCAGACGCGCCAGGTCTGCGACAATTTGAAGGCGGCGGCGGAGGCCGCAGGCGGGTCGCTCGACGACGTCGTGCGCGTCGACGTCTACGTCCGCAACATCGAGCATTTTTCCATCATTCACAAAGTCCGCCAGGAGTATTTCAAGGCGCCGGTGCCGGCCTCCACCATGGTCGAGGTGTCGAAGATGGTGTCGCCGGATTACCTGATCGAGATCAGCGCCATCGCCGTGCTGCCGAACGGTTGATCGCCATGCGCCTTGCGACCGTCAACGTTTCGGGTGTGGCCCGGGTGGGGTTGGTGGACGGTGACAGCGTGCGGCTGTTGCCGGCCGACGCCGGCGACATGGTCACGCTGATTGCGCACGGCCGCGCCGAGATCGAGCATCTCGCCGCGGGGCCCGGTCTCGAAGTGCTCCCGCTGACGTCGGTGGCCGTGATGGCGCCGATCCAGCGTTTTCGCCGTGACGTGCTCTGCACCGGGTGGAACTACTGGGATCACTTCGAGGAAGGCCGCGGCAGGCGCGAGGGCCAGGAGGTCGACAAGCCCACGGCGCCGACCTTCTTCACCAAGGGTCCGAACACGGTGATCGGTCCACACGACGAGATCGGCCTCGACCCCTACATCTCCGTCAAGTGGGACTACGAGGCCGAACTCGCCCTCGTCATCGGCAAGCGCTGCCGCAGCGTGTCGAAGGCGGAAGCGCCCGATTGCGTGTTCGGCTATTTTCTTGCCAACGATGTCTCACAGCGCGACCTGCAGCGCCGCCACGGCGGCCAGTGGCTGAAGGGCAAGAGCATCGACCGCACCATGCCGATCGGACCGTGGATCGTGACGCCCGACGAACTCGATGTGCCGGAAATCCGGCTGGAACTCGCCTTGAACGGCAAGGTCATGCAGAGCGCGCTGATCAAGCAGATGGCCTTTCCCGTGGCCGAACTGATCGCTGAGCTGTCGTTCGGCATGACGCTGGAGCCGGGGGACGTGCTCATTACCGGCACGCCGGCGGGCGTCGGCAATGCCCGCGACCCGCAGGTCTTTCTCAAGCCCGGCGATGAGATGGAGGTCTCGGCCACCGGGCTTGGTGCGCTGCGCAACCGCGTCGTGGCCGCGAATTTGCACGGCACGACCGATCTTCCATCCATGGGGCCGCGCGCATGAAGGCCACCTTCGATGCCACCGGCGACGTGATCGCCATCACGGGCGGCGCCAATGGGATCGGACGCGCCCTGGCGCTCGCCGCCACGCAGGCCGGCGCGCGCGTCGTGGTTTGCGACCGGGATGACGCGGCGATGACGGAGCTTCGCGCCGGGGTGCCGTCCATCGCGACCCGCCAGCTCGATGTCAGCGACCGCCCCGCGGTGATGGCCACGTTTGCCGAGATTGAGCAGTCGATCGGACCGGTCAGCGGGCTGGTTTGCGCCGCCGCGATCCAGCCCCGCAGGGATCCGGCCGAGTGGGAGCGGGTGATCGCGGTCAATCTCAATGGCGTCATGTGGTGCTACCAGGCGGTGATCGGGTCGATGATGGCGCGACGCAAGGGGGCGGTCGTCGCGTTTTCCTCCGGGCTCGCCCATCAGGGCTGGCCGAAGGCCTCGGCCTATGCGGCCAGCAAGGCGGCGTTGACGGCCTGGGTGAAGAGCGCAGCCAAGGAGGTCGCGGACTGCCGCGTCCGCGTCAATCTGATCGCGCCGGGCGTCATCGACACCCAGCAATACCGCGCCGCCAATGCCGGCGCCGCCGACGCCAGCTGGAAATCCTCGATCGGCGTCGGCGCGGCCGAGGACGTCGTCGGACCGCTGATGTTCCTGCTGTCGGATGCGGCGACCATGACGGCCTCGCTGCTCAGCCGCGACATGGCTTACCCGCGCGATGAACCCTAGGAGAATGCGATGAAGCCGGTTCTGGTGGTGGGGGCCGGCCCGGTGGGGCTGATGACGGCGCTGGCGCTGAAGTTCTACGGCATCGACTTCCAGTTGTTCGAGGAGGATCGCGAGTTCTCCAGCGACACCAAGGCCGGAACGATCTTGACCCGGACCATCGAGGCCTTTCGCCGCTACGGCGTCGACCGCGCGGTGCTGTCGCAGGCGCTTCGGCTCGACGAGATCGGCGAGATCGAGCGGGCGACCAACATGCGCCGCGCCTCGGTGATGACCGAGAACCTGATCGAGGAGACACGCTTCCCCTTCGTCATCAACATGCCCCAACATCATCTGGAGCCGATCCTCGCCAAGGCGCTGACCGATCATCACCCCGGCGCAGTCAACCTGCGGCACCGGCTGCTGTCGTTCGCCCAGACCGCGGATGGCGTGACGGCGCGGTTCGAGACCCCCCAGGGACAGCGGGAGGTCGCGGGCACCTACCTCATCGCCTGCGACGGCGGCCGCAGCACGGTGCGCGGCCAGCTCGGCGTCGAGGTGGAGGGCACCTCACTGGACGTCCGCTACATGCTGGTCGACATCAAGGTCGATCTCGATTTTTCCAACCCGCGCGACTATCCCTATCTCGCCTATTTCGCCGATCCGCAGGAATGGATGATCTTGGTGCGTCAGCCGCATTGCTGGCGCTTCCTGTTTCCGCTCGCGGCCGGCGCCGAGGAGGCGACGCCCGCGGAGCTCGAGGCCAAGGTTCGCCACTTCATCGGCGAGGTCAGTTCGCTCGAGGTGCTGAACACCGTCACCTATCGGGTCCACCACCGTATCGCCACCCAGTGGCGCAGCGGCCGGGTATTCCTCACCGGCGACGCCGCCCACCTGATCACGCCGATGTGGGCGCTGGGGCTCAACACCGGCGTTCTCGACGCCATCAATCTGCCCTGGCGCCTGGCGTGGGTGCTGCGCGGCTGGGCCGATGACAGTCTGCTCGACGGCTACGAACGCGAGCAGCGGCCGCTGGCCGCCCATGGCTCGGGCGAAATGGCCGAGGCCGCACGCAGGCGTATGGATGGCGACTCCACCTCGACCACCGCCATGTTCGGGTCGGACTGGGCCAACGCCATGACGCGGTCGATGCTGGGGGTGCGCCTCGACGTCGATGGCACCGGCCTCTGGTCGATCGTGAAGACCGAGCGTGAGGCTATCCGCGTGGGCGATCGCGTCCCGGACATGCCGCTGTTCGACGGCGGCGGCGGGAGGCTCTATCTGCACGATTTGTGCGACGACAGCTTCGTCGCGCTGTATTTCACCGACGTGCGCCGCCGCCCCAAACTGCCGGCGCAGGATCTGCCGGGGCTCCGCAGTTACGTGGTGTCGCGCTGGGACGCGCCGCTCGACTCGGGCCTGCGCGACCACGCGCTGCTCGATATCGGCAGCCGGGTGCAATCCCGGCTCGGCTGCGTTGCCGACACGGTGGTGCTGCTGCGGCCGGATGACCACGTGGCGGCGATCCTGCCGATCGGCGCGGAGCCGGTGGAAAACATCTACCGCCGCATCATGGGGCGACATTGATGAGCGGAACGCGAAACAGCATTCTGCTCGACGTCCATGCCCATCTGGCGCCGGTATTCGTCGATCGCTTGGCGAACCAGGGCGGCGTGTCCTGGGATCCGGCCAACAGCGTGATGACGGTCGATGGTCACGCTGTCGGCATGAAGGCCCTGTTCAGGCCGGAGGAATTGCGCGCCTGGATGCAGCAGAACGGCGTCGCGCATGCCTGGATCTCGGCTCCGCCGCCGCTCTACCGGCAGCAGCTGCGGGGCGCCGATGCGCGTGCCTGGGTCGGGTATGTCAACGACGGTTTGAGTGAGATCGCGGCCGCCTCGGAGGGCGCCTTCACGGCGCTGATGCATCTGCCGACCGAGGCGCCCGGCGAGGCCGCGGCCATCGCGCGCGCATGGATCGATCGCCACCATAAGCTGTTTGCCATGCCGGCGGGAACGGGCGACGACCGCACCTTGGGCGATGCCGAATTCGAGCCGCTCTGGAACGTGCTCGACGATGCCGGTGCGTTCGTGTTCTTCCATCCCGGCGAATGCGCCGACGGCCGGCTCAGCGCCTATTACCTCACCAACCTGCTCGGAAATCCGTACGAGAGCACCGTGGCGATCGCACACATGGTCTTCTCCGGCGTGCTGGAGCGCTATCGCAACTTCGTGCCATGCTTCGCCCATGCCGGCGGCATGGTGCCGATGGTTGCCGGGCGTTGGGAACGTGGTCATGCCACCGCGCGGCCGGGACTTGATACTCAACTCGCGCCGCCGTCGAAGCTGATGTCGCGCATCCACGTCGACTGCATCTGCCACAGCGAGGCCGCGGCGGAACTGGCCGATCGGACATTCGGCGCCGACAATGTGGTGTTTGGCTCCGACTGGCCTTTTCCCATGGGGCTTCCCGACCCGCATCGGCAGCTTGCCGATTTCGCGGCCGAGCGCCGCACCCGCTATCTGGCCGACAACCCCGCGCGCCTTCTCGCGCGCTTCAACAGCAGCAACAAGGACAGCGCATGAGCGAGATTCGCATGCCGGAAGGCACCGTTCTCGGAAAGATCGGCGACAAGGTCATATTAGAGAATGAGACGGTTCGGGTATGGAGTCTGACGCTGGCGCCGGGGGCTATTCAGGCCTGGCATCGCCATGATCTGCCCTATCTCGTCGTACCGCTGACGCCGGGCGACAACATCATGCGCTTCGCCGACGGCCGTGTGCGCGCCACCAAGGAGACGCCGGGCGAAGCGCTGTGGCGCGAACCCGGCATCCCCCACGAACTCGAGAATGCCGGCACCGGGATCTATTCCAACCTGCTGATCGAGTTCAAGCAGCCGGCGTCCAAGGCCTGAAGCTCCGGGCGCCCCCAAGGCGGTGCAGGCCGGCCGCGACGGTCAGTCGGCTTCGGCGGCGGCCACCTCGGCGCGGTCGCGCCCGAGCCAGCCGGGGTCGATCTCCGGCAGCGGAATGGCGTCGATCAGGAGCCGGGTATAGGGATTGGCCGGCGCCGAGAACACGTCCTCGCACCGCCCTTCCTCGACGACCAGACCGTTGCGCATGACATAGACGCGATCGCACACCGCGCGGATCACCGAGAGGTCGTGGCTGATGAAGGCCATCGCCAGGCCCAGTTCGCGCGTCAGGGTCTTCAGCAGGTTGAGCGCCTGCGCCTGGGTCGAGACGTCGAGGCCGGAGACGATCTCGTCGGCGAGAACGAAGTCCGGCTCCAGCAGTGCGGCGCGGGCGATGCCGACGCGCTGGCGCTGGCCGCCCGAGAGTTCGTGCGGCGTGCGGTCGAGGCAGGCCAGCGGCAGCCCGACCCGGTCGAAAAACTGCCGCACCCGCCGCAGCGCGTCGGCGCTGTCGGCCGCCACCCGGTGGAACAGCAGCGGTTCGGTGAGAATGCGGCGCACGGTGTGGCGCGGATTGAGCGAGGCCATCGGATCCTGGAAGATCATCTGCGCGCGGCGCCGCAGCGGCCGCATCGCGACTTCGGGAAGATGGGTAATGTCCTGGCCGTCGAAGGTGATGGTGCCGGCGGTCACGTCGACCAGCCGCAAGAGCGCGCGGCCGAGCGTGGTCTTGCCGGAGCCGGATTCGCCGACAATGCCGACGGTCTCGTGCCGGCCGATGCGCACGTCGACGCCGTGCAGCACCTTGACGCCGCCCGCGCGCTGGCCGCGGTAGGTCACTTCGAGACCCGTGGCGGAGATCAGGTCCTCGCTCATGCGCCTGGCCTCCCGTCCGTGGCGGCGACGTCGGCCCGCAATTGCGCAATGACGGCTTCCGGCACCGGCTGCAGTCCCGCGCCGGGCCGATCGTAGCGCGGCCCTGCGGCGATCAACGCCCGCGTATAGGGATGTTTGGGGGTGCCGAGAACCTCCTCGGTCGATCCGGACTCGATCACGGCACCGGAAAACAGCAGTGTGACCCGGTCGCAGATCTGGGCCACCACGCCGAGGTCGTGGGTCACGAAGATCACGGCGGTGCCGTGCGCCTCCTGCAGGCCGCGGATCAGTCGCAGGATCTGCTTCTGCACGGTGACGTCGAGCGCGGTGGTCGGCTCGTCCGCGACGATCATCTTCGGCTCCAGCGCGAACGCCGCGGCGATCAGCACGCGCTGACGCATGCCGCCGGAGAGCTGGTGCGGATAGGCCCGCATGACCCGTTCGGGATCGTTGATGTGGACTTCCGCGAGCAGCTGCAGCGCGCGCGCCCGCGCCTCGCGCCAGGGCAACTTGCGCCGCATCCGCAGGCCGTCGGTGAGCTGCAGCTCGATGCGGCGGCCGGGATTGAGCGCGGTCAGCGGATCCTGCGGAATCAGCGCGATCTCGTCGCCGAAAATCTGGCGCAGCGCCTTCGGCGGCAGCGTGCGGAGGTTCTTGCCGTCGAAGGTGATTTCCCCCTCGGTGAGGCGCACCGTGCGCGGCAGCACGCCGAGGAGGGCCTTGGCAATGGTCGATTTGCCCGCGCCGCTCTCGCCGACGAGGCCGAGCGCCTCGCCGGGAGCGAGCTCGAGATTGACCCGGCGCAGGATCGGCGCACCGCCTTCGAGGTCGGACACCGCGCTGAGATGCTGGATACGAAGGATCGGCGCGGTCATCGGCGCAGCACCGGATCGAGCGCGCGGCGGAGCCCTTCGCCGAGCTGGTTGAACGCCAGCACGGTGGCGAACAGCGCCGCCAGCGGCGCGGCGAGCACCCACCAGCTCTGGTGGATGAACTGGCGCCCCTCGGCAATCATGCCACCCCAGGTCGGTGTTCCGGACGAGACCGAGAGGCCGACGAAGGACAGGATCGCCTCGACGATCACCGCGATTCCCATTTCGAGGCTGACCAGCGCCAGCAGCGCCGGTGCGATATTGGGCAGGATCTCGCGCACCAGGATGTGGAACCGCGGAAATCCGATGGCGCGGGCCGCGGTGACGTATTCGCTCTCGGCCTGGGCCATCGTCTCCGCCCGCACGACGCGGCAAAACCGCGTCCAGTCGATGATCGCGATCGCCAGGATCACCGAGCCGATGCCCGCGCCGAGCACGGCCACCAACAGGATCGACAGCAGCACGGGTGGAAATGCCATCCAGACGTCGACCAGGCGCGAGACCGCGATGTCGACCCAGCCGCGGTACCATCCGGCGAGCAGGCCGAGCGTGGTGCCGATCAGCGCCGCCAGGCTCGCCGCAACGAAGGCGACCGTCAGCGCGACGCGGGAGCCGAAGATCAGCCGGGACAGCACGTCGCGGCCGAGCGTGTCCGTGCCGAGCAGGTAGCCGGGCTCGGCGCCGGCGAGTCCCGCGGGCGGCAGGGACGCCAGCATCAGATCCTGATCGAGCGGATTCTTCGGTGCGATCCAGGGTGCAACGATCGCGATCGCCAGCAGCAGCAGGATGAAGCCGCCGCCGAGGGTCACCTTCGGCTCGGCGAGGACGGCGCGCAGGCGCCGCATTGCGAGGCTGGGGCCGGCGACGGGCGCAACCGGCGGCAACTGCAGGGGCTCGGCCGTGGCCGACGGTGTTCTAGCCATGGCGTAGCTTCGGATTGAACAGCACCACGAGCAGGTCGACGGCGATGTTGATGGCGATGAAAATGACGGCGAAGACGAGCACGAGGCCCTGGATCAGCGGCAAGTCGCGATTGATGACGGCATCGATCGCCATGTTGCCGATGCCGGGATAGGCGAAGATGCGCTCCACGATCACGGTGCCGCCGATCAGGAAGGTGAACTGCACCCCAGTCAGCGCAAGCGTCGGTCCGATGGCGTTGCGGAGGGCCTCCTGCAGCACCAGGCGCAGCTTCGACATGCCCTTGAGCCTGGCGAGAAGGATATAATCCTGCGCCATCGCCTCGTTGAGCGCGCCCTTCAGCACGCGTGCGATAACGGCGGCCAGCGGCAGGCCGAGCGAAAGCACCGGCATGGTGAGATGCTGGGTCAGATCGGCGAAGACGTCGAACCGCAGCCGCAGCAGGCTTTCGGCCCAGTAGAACGGCGTGATCATGCCCGAGCTGACGCTGGGATCGAGCCGCCCGGTGAGCGGCAGGACCGGCAGCAGCACGCCGAACGTCAACACCAGTGCCAGCGCCCAGACGAAATCCGGAACCGCGAGGAACAGGCCGTTGACCGCGTCGATCACCGATTCCAGAGCGGTGCGTCGCGCCATGGCGCCGACCACCGCGACAAATCCACCGAGGACGACCGCGAATTCCAGCGCTGCGATGGCGAGCTCGAGCGTCGCCGGCAGACGCTCGCCGAGCACCTGCACCACGTCGCGGTGCAGCGAGATCGAGACGCCGAAATCGCCGCGGAGCGCGGACGCGGCCCAGATCCCGAATTGCGTGAGCAGGCCGCCGTCGAGCCCGTAGTGGGCGCGCAGCGCGGCAATGTCGGCCTCGCTCGCGCCCGGCGAGATCATCATGGAGATCGGGTCGCCGGGAACGACGCGCAGCAGCAGGAAGACGACCACGGCGACGCCGGCGAGGGTGGCGAGCGCCATGGCCAAGCGCTTGAGAACGGCAAGGGCGATCATCGATGTATCAAGGTCTTCATGTGTCGCCCACGGCCGCAACCAACCCCTCCCGCGGCGAAGATCGCCGCGGTCGGTTTCAAGAGGAGGTGGCGGCCGCCCGATCAGCTGCCCGAGATGAGCGTCGGCTGCAGGGCGCCGGAAACGTTCGGCGTCACCTTCAGTTCGGACTTGTACACCACCGGCTGGACATATTGCAGCAGCGGAATGACGTAGCCCTGCTCGGCGATATACTTATCTGCGGCCTTCCAGCCTTCGATCCGCTTCTTTTCGTCCTTTTCGCCCCACAGCGGGCCGATCTTGGCGTCGAGGTCGTCGGACTTCCAGGCCGAGTGCGGCGACTTGCTGAACATCGCGTGACCCGTGGACGTGCTCGGATCGCCGATCGCGTTGCCCCAGTTGTAGAACGCGGCGGGCGCCAGCTTGTGGGTGGTGCGCAGCTCGAAATGCTTGGCGATCTCGTAGACCTCGATTTCCGCCTCGATGCCGACCTTGCGCCACATGCCGACGATCGCCTGGATCATTTCGTAATCCTTCGGCTTGAAGCCGCGCGTCGTCTGGATGGTGAACTTGGCCGGCTTTTCCGTCGAGTAGCCCGACGCCTTGAGCAGTTCGACCGCCTTGGCGGGATCGTAGGGCGTCTTGATGCTCGGATCGTAGGCCTCGTATTCCGGCGCCTCGAGCGTGTCGATCGGCACGCCGTAGCCGTGCAGCAGGCGGCTGACGATCGACTTCTTGTCGATGGCGTGGACCGCCGCCAGACGGACGTTCTTGTCGAGCATCACGTCCTTGTTGGTGATGAAGATCATGCCGATGTCGGAGATCGGCGTCGCCACGCCGGCAAGGCCCTTCTTGGTGATGAGGCGGTCGTACTCCTCGAACGGCACTTCCAGCGTAACGTCGGACGATCCGGATTCGATCTCCGCGACGCGGGTCGTGGCGTCGGGCACGAACTTGAAGATCACGGTCTGGAACGGCGGCTTGCCGCCCCAGTAGTTCGGATTGGCCTTGAGGCGTAGGAAGGCGTTGCCGGAATACTCGTCGACCATGTAGGGGCCGGTGCCGATCGGCTTCTTCTCGAAGCCCTCGGCCCCGACCTTCTCGTAATAGGCCTTCGGCAGCACGTAACCGGTGAGGAACGCCATCCACTTGAAGAACGAGGGATCGAACTGCACCACGTCGCCGGTGATCCGGCTGCCGTCGATCTTGAAGTTGTTGACGCCCGCCCAGATGAACGCCACCGGGTTGCCGCCATCCATCTTGCCGGCGCGCTGCAGCGAGAACACGATGTCCTCCGGCGTGAAGGGCGAGCCGTCGTGCCACTTCACGTCCTTGCGGACGTCCATCCAGACCTTGGTCTTGTCGTCATTCCAGCCCCAGGCGGTCAGCAGGCCCGGTTGGAACGAAAGATCGGGCTTCTGCCCGATATATTGGTCGAAGATCGATCGATAGATCGCCTGGATCGTCGGGTTGACCGATGACGGACCCGTGGTGGGGTCGAAGGACGGCAGGTTGACGTTGAAGGCGATGGTCAGCGTATCCTTGCCGGCCGCCCGCGCCGTCCCGCCCTGGGCGAACAGCAGGTCTGTGAGGAATGCGCTCGCGCCGAGGGCGAGAGTTTGGCGTCGTGTAAACGTCATTCGTAGCCTCCCAATGAACCGACCCGTCAAACGCGGGGCGCGGCGCCCAGCAATGCGAGTGCCGCCAAAAAACATGACCTTCAGGTGTTACCAGCCTGAATATTTGAAGCTTAACATTCCGCTGGTTCCCGTCAAGCCGCCTCCCAGCAAATATATGGAAATGAAAATATATTGGAGGGCTGACATGCCGTCATTTGTGCGAAAAACTGCCTAATTGACAGGCTTCGCTGCTTTAAATATGTTATTGCAAATAATCGGGCGCCCTCAAACACCGGAGACAGATGCCATGGCGGAGCGGTCCTTCGAGCGCGAGGTTCAGGATCTGCGGCTCGGTGCCGGCGAGGTCTTTCGCGGCGAGGGCATTCTCGCCATCACCAAGGCCCTGCTGCAATCCGGCGTCGCCTATGTCGGCGGCTATCAGGGCTCGCCGATCTCCCATCTCATGGATGTGCTGGCCGACGCCAAGGACGTGATGGACGAACTCGGCGTCCATTTCGAAACCTCGGCGTCGGAAGCCACTGCCGCGGCGACGCTGTCGGCGTCGGTGATGTATCCGGTGCGCGGCGCGGTGACATGGAAGTCGACCGCCGGCACCAACGTCGCCGCCGACGCGCTGTCGAACCTTGCCTCGGGCGGGGTCACCGGCGGCGCGTTGATCGTGATCGGCGAGGACTACGGCGAGGGCTCGTCGATCATGCAGGAGCGCAGCCATGCCTACGCGATGAAGTCGCAGATCTGGCTAATCGACCCGCGGCCCAATCTCGAGATGCTGGTGAAGATGGTCGAGCAGGGCTTCGAGCTCTCGGAGGCGACCAACACGCCGGTGATGCTCGAGGTGCGGATCCGAACCTGCCACGTCCACGGCCAGTTCGTCGCCAAGGACAACAAGCGGCCGCAGTTCACTCTGCGCCAGGCCATGGAGAATCCGTCGCGCGACGTCAACCGCATCGTGCTGCCTCCGGCCTCGTTCCTGCACGAGAAGGAGAAGCTCGAGAAACGCTGGCCGGCCGCGGTCGAGTTCGTCAAGAGCCGCAAGCTCAACGAGACCTTTGGTCCTTCAGAGGGCCCGGTCGGCATCATCATGCTGGGGGGGCTCTACAACACCGTGCTGCGCGCCCTGCAGCAGCTCGGCCTCGCCGACGTCTACGGCGAATCCGCGGTGCCGCTCTACGTGATGAACGTCGCCTATCCGATGATCGACGACGAGATCGTGGCGTTCTGCGCCGGCAAGTCGGCGGTGCTGATGGTGGAGGAGGGGGCTCCCGATTTCATCGAGCAGGCGCTCAATACCCTGCTGCGCCGGCGCGACATCCAGACCAGGATCAGCGGCAAGGACGTGCTGCCGATGGGCGGCGAATACACCGCGCAGGTCGTGGTCAAGGGACTGCAGGCTTTCCTGCAGACGCATGCGCTGCCGATGCTGGGCAACCAGCCGCCGATCCCGGATCCGACGCCGGTTCTTCACCATGAGAAGATCAAGGCGCTGGCGGAAGTCGTGCCGCCGCGCCCGCCGGGCTTTTGCACCGGCTGCCCGGAACGTCCGATCTTCGCCGCGCTGAAGCTGACCGAGAAGGAGCTCGGCGCCCACCACATCTCGGCCGACATCGGCTGCCATCTGTTCTCGATCCTGCCGCCGTTCAATCTCGGCGGCACCACGATGGGCTACGGCCTCGGCCCGGCGTCGTCGTCGGCGTTCAACGTCCCGGCCGACAAGCGGGCGATTTCGATCATGGGGGACGGCGGCTTCTGGCACAACGGGCTGGCGTCCTCGATCGGCAACGCGGTGTTCAACAAGCAGGACGGCGTCATCGTCGTCGTCGACAACTATTACTCCGCCGCGACCGGCGGCCAGGACATTCCGTCGTCGCGGGCCAGGAACGCCCGCCGCAAGACCAACAACTCGATCGTCGACGCGGTGAAG
Organism: Xanthobacteraceae bacterium; assembly: GCA_031291445.1. Classification (GTDB taxonomy): domain Bacteria; phylum Pseudomonadota; class Alphaproteobacteria; order Rhizobiales; family Xanthobacteraceae; genus Bradyrhizobium_A. The sequence goes on from JARLJA010000096.1 coordinate 112,986, forward strand.
GGCATCGGCGCGACCTGGGTGCGCCAGATCGACCGCACCTACGACGTGGCGCGGATGCGCGATACGTTCCGCGAGGCGTTGACGACCAAGGAGACAGGGCCGAAGATCATCGTGGCGTCCTCCGAATGCATGCTCAACAAGCAGCGGCGCGTCCGGCCGCTGTTCGCCAAGGCGGTGGCCGGCGGCGAACGCGTGGTGAAGGAGCGTTTCGGCGTCGACGAGGACGTCTGCACCGGCGATCACGCCTGTATCCGCCTGTCCGGCTGCCCGTCGCTGTCGCTCAAGCACACCGACGACCCGCTGAAGGACGATCCGGTCGCCGCGATCGACAGCTCCTGCGTCGGCTGCGGCAACTGCGGCGAGGTCTCGGAGGCGGCGGTGCTCTGCCCGTCGTTCTACCGCGCCGACATCGTCTTCAACCCGACCGGCTGGGACCGATTCATGGCGCGGCTGCGCGGCGCCGTGATCGGCTGGCTGCAGCACCGGCGCGAATCGCGCCGGATCGCGTTTGCCGATTGAGAGTGCCCCGATGAGTAATGGTGGAGAAAACGGGCTGAAGCGCCTGTCGCGCGAGAAGCCGTTGTCGATCGCAATCCTCGCCATGGGCGGGCAGGGCGGCGGCGTGCTGGCCGACTGGATCGTCGAGGTCGCCGAATCCCAGGGCTGGGTCGCGCAGTCGACCTCGGTGCCCGGGGTGGCGCAGCGCACCGGCGCGACGATCTACTACATCGAGACCCTGCCGCCGCGCGACGGCGTGCCGCCGGTGCTGTCGCTGATGCCGACGCCTGGCGACGTCGACGTGGTGATGGCGGCGGAATTGATGGAGGCCGGCCGCTCGGTGCTGCGCGGCCTCGTCACCCCGGACCGTACCACGCTGATCGCCTCGACCCATCGTGCCTACGCGGTGGCGGAGAAGGAAAGGCCCGGCGACGGCACCGGGGATCCTGTGGTGGTGGCGGACGCCACCGACTTCGCGGCGCGCCGCGTCATCGCCTTCGACATGGAGCAGCTCGCGGTCAAGAATGGCAGCATGATCTCGGCGGCGATGCTGGGCGCGCTCGCCGCCTCCGACGCTCTGCCGTTCGCGCGGTCGGCCTACGAAACCGTGGTCGGTGCCGGGGCCAAGGGAGCCAGCGCCAGCCTTAAGGCTTTCGCCGCCGCCTACGACCGGACCCGTTCCGCACCGCGCGAGGCGCCACGCCCTCCCACGCCCAAGCGGCTCGACGCCCTGCCTTCGCATGCCGGACATCCCGAGCTCGATCGCCTCGTTGCCAGGATTCGCGGCGAGTTTCCCGCCGAAGCGCAGTCGCTGCTGTTCGCCGGCGTCAAGCGCGCGGTCGATTTTCAGGACGTCGCCTATGCCAACGAGTATCTCGACCGGGTCGGCTCGCTCGCGGCGCTCGACCGCGCCCACGGCGGCCAGGACAGGCATTTCGCCCTGACTTGTGAAGCCGCGAAGTATGTCGCGGTGGCGATGGCCTATGACGACGTCATCCGGGTGGCGGACATCAAGGTGCGTGCGTCGCGGTTCGCACGCCTGCGCAACGAGATCGGCGCCAAGCCGGACCAGATCGTCCATTCGACCGAGTATCTGCATCCCCGCGCCGAGGAGGTGTGCGGCGCGCTGCCGGCAGGGCTCGGCGCCTTCATCGAGGCGCGGCCCGCGCTCTATGGCGCGCTCGACCGGTTCGTCAATCGTGGCCGGCGCATCGACGTCCGGCGTCTCGGCGGATTTCTGCAGCTCTATTTGGTGTCGGGGCTGCGGACGATGCGCCGCGGCAACCTGCGCCACGGCCGCGAGGTCGCCCACCGCGAGGCCTGGCTCGCCCGCGCCATCGAGGTGCTGCCGAAAAACTACGACCTCGCGGTCGAGGTCCTGCGCTGCCGTCGGCTGGTGAAGGGCTATTCCGATACCCACAGCCGCGGGCTCTCGAAATTCGACCGCGTGATGGCCATGGTGCCGAAGCTGGCCGGGCGCGACGACGGCGCGCAGTGGCTGGAGCGGCTCAAGCGCGCGGCGCTGATGGACGAGGCCGGCACCGCGCTCGACGGCGCCATCAAGACGGTGGAGACTCTTTAGGCGCCTTGTCCCGGGTCAACCTGGCGGACCCGTGCAGCATTTTGGCTTCAGGGCTTTCTGCGCTGCCGGATTGCCGTTATTGTCCAGACGGGCTCAGCGATGTGAAGGTCTTCCTGTGATGTCATGCGGCGCGAATTTTCATCCCCTGCGCGCAAGACAATACCTGGTTGGCACGGCGACGGTCTCGGTGGCGGTCGTGGCAATGCAATGGACCGGTCTGCGGCCTGCGGCCGACGATCCCACCCTGCTCTCATGGGCCGCGGCCGGGCAGCAGGCGCAGCCGGATTGGAGCCCCCTCTATGTCCTGCTGCTGCGGGGAGCATATCTCCTGTGCGGCGACACGCTTGACGCGTTCCGGGTCGCGGTCGCAGTCATCTCGCTGTCCGGCTGCGCGATGGTGTATGGCTGGATCTTGCAGTGCACGGCGAACGTCAGGCTCGCGGCGTTCGCGGCAATCTTCTATTTGACGTCGGGCTTTTCGCCCGCCGCCTCGACGACCGAACAATCCCATTTGCTGATCGTCTCCAGTGTCGCCGGACACTTCGCGCTATGTTTCGTGTTGATTGCGCTGATCTGCCTTGGTCGTCTGGCCAGGCCGACCGGTTTGGCGCTGTGCTCCACATTCCTTCTGCTGGCCACCTACTGCCGCCCCGAGTTCCTGCTGGCATCGGGCGTGTGTCTTCTCGCGAGTTGCGTGGTGACGTTCCGGACCCGCCCGCCTGGAGCTGGTGTCGCGTACCTGCTCATGGCCGCGGTGATCTGGATCGCGCTGGCGTCGTACTGGGGGCTTCCGGTGCCTTCCCCAGGACGCGGGTTTGTGGCCTTCAGCCAGCACGCAGGACTGGGGTTTTGTGCGGTATACGATGCGTTTTGTCCGACGAATCTGTGGGAAAATCACGCGGCCTACGCCGCCAAGCTGTTCCCCGGCGCGACCAGCATATCGACGGCGCTGATGCGCGATCCGCTGCCCTTCATGGAGCATGTCGGCCGCAACATTGCTATCTCGTCGGTGAATCTCGTCACGGGTGTGGTCGACTTCGCCGGGCTGTTGAACATTCCGACCATGTTCAAAGCCGCTTTTGGCGCTGCGATGCTTGTCTGGCTGGGGCTGATTTGCTTCCGGACCGAACCGCTGCGCGGCGACGCCCAGTGCCATCCGAAGGGCAAGAGCGACCGCACGCCGCTGATCGTGGCAGCGTTTGCCATCGCTCCGCAGTTCGCAAACTGGCTGCTGCTCTATCCGAGACTGCACTACATGGTCGTTCCGGTCGCGGTTTCCGCCGGACTTGTCCTTGCGCGTCGCCGGATCGTCGCACAGCCAGCTGGTGCGGCCGCCGCCCACTGACCGCGGGTGTGGCGCAGGCACGGAGCCGCAGAGAAATCGGTCCGGGCCGAACCCCCTCCCGCGAACGGGAGAGGGGGCGCAACATGCAGGGTGATTACTTCGCCGGGTCCTTCGGCGACCACAGCTTGACGTCCGAGGTCTTCTCGTAGGCCATGCCCTCGGGATAGGTGATGGCCTCGAACTGCAATCCCCATGGCGCCTTGAAATAGAGGATGGACTGGCCGGCGGCGGGGCCTTCCTTGATCGGAATCGGACCCATGAAGGTTTCGACGTTCTTGGACTTGAGATAGTCGGCGGCGGCCTGGATGTTGTCGACATAGAATGCGATGTGATAGCCGCCGATGTCGCTGTTCTTCGGCTGCACCACCTTCTGGTCCGGCGCGGAGTAGTCGAACAGCTCGATGTTGGAGCCGGACCCGCAGCGGATCTGCACGATCTGGTGGATCACGGCACGGGGGTCGACGCCGACGGCGTCCTTCATGAACGTGCCCTTGTCGTCGGAGAACGGGCCGAAGGCCATGGCCTTCTGGCAGCCGAGGACGTCCACGAAGAACGATACCGCCTGGTTCATGTCCGGCACGGTGACGCCGGTGTGGTCGTGCCCGCGCATGCCGGGCATGCCGGCGGCGTTGGCGGAAACGGAAGCGCCGAACAGGAAAGCGCCGGCAACGACGCCGAGCAGCGCCCGCGCCGGCGATGCGAACAGAGGACTGGTCATAAGGTGGTTCTCCAACGCCAGGGGTTAGGTCGTCAGGGAATGCTCCTGGCCTCGCATTCCCAATCCTTCAAAGTCAGATCGAGCAGTCCCGGCATCGACAGAAGTTGAGGGTAGTGGTCTCAGGTAAAGGTCTTGGGTAGCAGTCCCGGCGAAAGTTTAGTGTTATAAATTTTAAGCATATAATTTTGCGGCGTAAAGCCGCTCGTGGAGGCGCGGTCGAATCGATCGTCAGATGTCGTGCTTGCGCACGTTGCGCAGGATGCGGTGGAGGGTCGAGATGAAGGCGCGGTACTCCTCCTCCTCGACGCCGTCGAACAGCTGCTGAAACAGCTCGTACATCGTGGGCCATACCCGGTCGAAGGCGATCCGGCCCTGCTCGGTGATCGAGACGTCGCGGATCCGCATGTCCTCCGGACGCGGCTGGCGCCGGATCAGGCCCTGCTCCTCGAGCGAGTCCAGCGTGCGGCTCATGGTCGACTGCTCGATCACGGTATAGACCGACAGCTCGTTGATGGTGACCGACGACGACAGGCTCAGGATCGCCAGCGCCCGCATCTTGGTGGTGGTCATGTCGTGGGCCTTGAGCGCCTCCGCCATGTTGGCGTTCCAGCGCGCCGCGATCCGGTTCATCAGATAGGGCGCGAACTGGTTGATGCCGATCTCGCCGAGCGCCGGGCGCGGCGCCGAGGGATCCTTGGCCTTGCGCATGATATTGCCGGAAAATCGCTGCTCCATGGTGGACCCTCTCAGGACAGCGACGAGGCCAGGAGGAATCCAGAACCGCCCCCGAGCCCCGGACCCGGATGGGTCGAGGCGCCGATGTGGTAGAGCCCGGCGATATGAGTTTTGTGATTGACGCTCGATTTGAACGGCCGCCAGATGAAGAACTGGTCGAGGCCGCAGAACCCGCCATAGGGATCACCGCCGACCAGGTTGACGTTCATGGCCTCGAGGTCGGCGGGCGAACAGGCCCGCCGCGCGAGCTTGACGGCGGCGAAATTCTCGATGTGGGCGGCGAGCCGTCGTTCGATGCGATCGGCATAGGCCTCGCGCAGGGCCTCGGTCCAGCGCCCGTCGGCGGGGATGGCGATCTCGCCGGCGGCGTCGCCCTTGACGATCCGGGGCACCTCGGGCATCTGCAGCCACAGCACCGCAGAGCCTGCGGGCGCGCGGCTGGGATCGAGCGCCGTCGGCTGGCCGACGCAGATCGTCGGCTCGGCGGGCAACAGCCCGCGTTCGGCTTCATTGGCCGCGCGCGACACGCCGTCGAGGCCGCTGGACAGGTGCAGCAGTGCGACCTTGGCCAGATCGGCGTCGCCCTTCCAGCGCGGCGGCGCCGAGAGCGCGTAGTGCATCTGCATGTTGCCCTTGCCGTAGCGATAGCGCTTGAGGCCGGTCGTGACCTCGGCGGGAGCCGGCGTCGACCAGTCCTTGAGCAGCGTCTGGTAGAGCTGCTCCGGCGTGGTCGAGCAGATCACGCCTTTGGCGGCGAGGATGCGCTCGCCGCCCGCGAGCACCACGCCGGCGGCACGGCCGCCCGGCCCCTCGATGACGCGCGTGACCTCGGCGCCGGTGCGGATGACGCCGCCCTGGTCGGCGATCAGGCGTTCGAACGCGGCAAGGAGATTGCGTGCGCCGCCGACCGCGATCGGGCAGCCTGCGAGCTCGATGGCGAAGGCGATGACCTTGGCCATTTCGGCGGAGTAGGCGCTCTCCGGGCCGAGCCCGGTATGCAGCACCCACGGCGCCCACAGCGCGCGGATGGCCTCGGACTGATAGGTGGTTTCGAGGTAGCCGCGCGCCGGCGCGAGCGCCTCGCCGAACCAGGCGGCGAGCCCGCGCAGGCCGCGGCGCCAGGCCTGCTGCGCGACCACCTTGGCGGTCGCCAGCGACCACAGCGAGCCGCCGAGCAGTGCGAACAGAAACGGCGCGTCGGCGCCGAGCGCATCCATCTCGCGCGCGAAGGCCGCGCCGTCGCCGGGCGACAGCGCGTCGAAAGTCGCGAGATTGCGGGCGCGGTCCATCGCGAAGATGACGCTGGAGCCGTCCGGCCGCAGCACCCCGGTGGGCAGATTGGTGTCGGCGAAGGCGAAGCCGCGGGCCTCGAGGTCCTTGCCGATCGCGCCATAGGCAGGCGAGGTGCGAAACAGCACCAGCGTCGTCGCCATGACGTCGTGAACGAAGCCGGGGGCGGTGATCTCCTCGGTGCGCAGACAACCGCCGATTGCGGCGTTGCGTTCCAGTACGATCGTCTTCGCGCCCTTCTTGCCGAGCACCGAGGCGGCGATCAGCGCATTGATGCCGCTGCCGACGATGACGTAGTCGCAATCACTCACGCGCTTTCCCCTCGCTTGACACCGAATGCAGCGGACCGGGACCGGGTTCGGCCCCGGTCCGCTGTATGGTCGATCAGGGCACGAGCGCGAGCGCGCGCACCGGCGAGCCGGTGCCGTTGACGAACTTCAGGGGGGCGGCGATCAGCACCGCGCCCTTGGCCGGCAGCTGGTCGAGATGACACAGGCTGGCGAGGCCGTAGCGGTTGTTCTTGTGCATGAGGTTGTGGGCGGGGAAGGGCGGGTTCATGCCGCCGGCCGATCCGGCGTCGGTTCCGACCGTCTCCGAGCCCCAGCCGACGATGTTCTTGGTGAGCAGATATTCGATCGCCTCGGCCGTCGGTCCGGGCGAGTGCGGGCCCTTTTCATCGGCATTGAGGAAGGCCTGCGCCGAGCCGTTGCGCTTGTACCAGTCGGTGCGTAGCAGCACCCAGCTGCCGGCCTCGATCGCACCGTGCTCGCTCTCCCACTGCTTGATGCTGTCCACCGTGAGCAGATAGTCGGGGTTTGCGGCGGATTCCTTCGAGCGGTCGATGACGCAGACCGGCGCGACGAAGTTCTTCGGCGGAATCCGGTCGGTGGTGCCGTCCTTGTAATCCTTGCCGGTGATCCAGTGCACGGGAGCATCGAAATGGGTGCCGGTGTGCTCGCCCAGTTCGAGCCAGTTCCAGGCCCAGAACGGGCCGTTGTTGTCGTAATGCGAGATCTCGTGCACCTTGACCGACGGCGTGTTCTTGCCGATCTCCGGCGGCAGGTAGAGCACGGGGGTCTCCGGTCCGAGCGGCGCGGAGAGGTCGACGACCTTGATCGAGCCCGATACGAGGGCGGCGGCAAAATCTGCGAGGGCCTTGTTGGTGCTCATGGGCTTGCTCCGTGAAAGATCTCTGGGCGATGCTTCGCCGCGGCCGACCCGAACCGGCTTTCGCCGGCGAGGGACCGCGCACAAATGGTCGCATCAGGCTAGGCTCGAAAATATGAAATTGCAAATAATGGCGCGGAGCCGGCGGGCGGCTCGGCGACGCGGCCGAACGCCGCGCTACGCCAGATGCAGCGGCGCCGGCGTGGATTAGCGGCATAGCGGCGTTACCCGCGGGTGCTAGGACCACCGCCGCAACGGCGCGTGCGCTTGCAGCTCCATCCAAAAAATGTATGCATATGCCGATAACGTATTGGAACACGTTGGAACAGCCGAGGTCGGGATGGATGCCGTTGACGTCGTGGTTGTCGGAGCGGGACACAATGGTCTCGCCGCCGCCGTTCACCTTCTCGCCCGTGGCTGGTCGGTTGCCGTGGTCGAGAGCCGGGACGTCGCCGGCGGCGCGGTCAAGACCCGTGAGGTGACGCTGCCGGGATTCCGGCACGACCTGTGCGCCATGAATCTGTCGATGTTCGCGGGCTCGCCTTTCTTCGCCGCCTACAAGGACGAACTTCTGGCGCAGGGGCTCGGTTTCGTCCCCGCGGTCGACTGTTTCGCCAGCGTGTTCCGTGACCACACCTACCTCGGTGTCAGCACCGACCTGGACAAGACCGCGGGCGGCATCGCCGCGCTGTCGGCGAAGGACGCCGAGGCCTGGCGCGCGATGGTCGCGAAGTTCGGCGAGGATGCTCCGCATATCTTCGGTCTCCTCGGGTCGCCGATGCCGTCCCTGGCCGCGGCCCGCACGGTGTGGTCGGCGTGGCGGGCCAAGGGCACCGCCTGGCTCTACGACACCGCGCGGCTGCTGCTGGCGACGCCGCGCGATTTCCTCGACGCCCACTTCGAATCTCCGAAGCTCAAGGCGATGATGGCGGCCTGGGGGCTGCATCTCGATTTTTCGCCGGACGTCGCCGGCGGCGCGCTGTTTCCCTATCTCGAGTCGATGGCCAACCAGGCCTTCGGCATGGTGATCGGCGCCGGCGGCGCCGACACCATCATCAAGGCCATGCTCGGCGTCATCAAGTCCCGGGGTGGTGAGGTCCGCCTCAACGCGCCGGTCGCCGCGATCGAAACGTCGGGCGGCAGGGCGACCGGCGTGCGGCTGGCCGACGGAACGCGGATCAGCGCGAAGCGCGCGGTGATCGCCAACCTTCATCCGCAGCTCGTGTTCGGCAACCTCGTCGCGCCGGAGGCATCGCGCGCCGCGTTCGACGCCAGGATCGCGCGCTTCCGCGCCGGGCCCGGCACCATGATGATCCACCTCGCGCTCAGCGCCCCGCTCGACTGGCGCGCCGGCGAGGCGCTCAGGCAGTTCGCCTATGTCCATGTCGCGCCGGATCTCGCGATGATGACGCGGGTCTATGCCGAGGCGGCCGCCGGGCTGCTGCCGGCCGAGCCGGTGCTGGTGGTCGGCCAGCCTACCGCGATCGATCCCGGCCGCGCGCCGGCCGGCCAGCATGTGGCGTGGATCCAGGTGCGCGCGCTGCCGGCGACGATCGCCGGCGACGCCGCGGGATCGATCCCCGCGACCTCTTGGGACGAGGCGAAGGGCGCCTATGCCGAGCGCGTGCTCGACCTGCTGGAGTCCTATGCGCCGGGCCTGCGCGCCAGGATCCTCGGCTCTGCCATCTCTTCGCCGCTCGATCTCGAACGCGAGAACCCGTGCCTGATCGGCGGCGACAACCTGTCCGGCAGCCATCATCTGGATCAGAATTTTCTGTTCCGGCCGGTGGCCGGCTATTCCCGCTACGCCACGCCGGTGGGCGGCCTCTACCTGTGCGGCGCCGCGACCTGGCCCGGTGCGGGCACCGGCGCCGGCTCGGGCTTCATGCTGGCCAAGATGCTGGCGCACTGAGTTTTGCTGTCGGCGGCCTCATGCCAAGCAAGAAAACAACGTCAACCGGCAAGCCGGTGGCAATTGATCCGCCGCTTTGACACCCTAGGGGTCGGTTGCTAACGACGCGTCGTGTCAGACCAGAGAATCGCGATCTGCGGGGAAATACCAGTGACCGACAAGCCCGAAGATTTGGCCGCGCTTCCGGATGATCTCGAGATCATCGTTCACGGCGCGCGCGACGGACAGAAGCTGCAGCTGCGGCTGTGGCTGCGCATGCTGTCGATCACCAAGATGATCTCGCAGGAGATCCGGCGCCGCCTGCGCAGCGAATTCCAGGCGACGCTGCCGCAGTTCGACGTGCTGGCCCAGCTCTACCGCGAGCGCGACGGATTGCGCCTCGGAGAACTGTCGCGCCGGACCATGGTCACCAGCGGCAATGTCACCGGCCTCGCCGACCGGCTCGAGGCCGACGGCATGATCGTGCGCGAGGAACTCGACGGAGACCGTCGCGTCACCGTCGCCAAGCTGACGCGGAAGGGCCGCGATGCGTTCGCGGTCATGGCCAAGGCCCATGAGGGCTGGCTGCGCGAGTTGATGGGCGACGTCGACGACCACACCATGGCGCTGCTGCTCGACGAACTGGCCTCGGTCAAGCACTCCGCCGCCAATCGGCTCGGAGAAAGCTCGGACTGACCGTGCGCTTGCCTCGACACCGCCGCGCGAAGGACGCGGCCGGTCGATTCGATCAACTGCGGCGCCGGCGCCGCAGCGTCTGGTGCGGCGTCTCGCCGTAACGTGCCCGGTAGGCAGCCGCCGCGCGGCCCAGATGGCCGAGGCCGACGGCATAGGCGATCGACGTCACCGAGCGATCCTCGCCCGCGCGGCCGAGCTCCGCGCGAAAGCGTTCCAGTCGCTTGGTCTGGATGCATTGGGTCAGTGTCATGCCGCGTTCGCGTCTGAACGCTCCCTGCAGGGCGCGCAGGTTGGCGCCCGCGGCGGCAGCGACATCGGCGACCGCGAGCGGGCTGTCGAGATGGGCGACGATGTAGTCTTCCGCCTTGCCTACCGCGCTCGGCGCCGGCGCGCCGGCCGGCTGCGCCAGCCGGTCCGACTGGTTGTGCCTGAGGCCGCACAGCAGCAGCGTCGTCAGCCCGTCGCGCATCAGTACCTGATAGGCTTCCGGGGCGCATACGTCGCCCTCGACACTCAGCTGCATGGTCTCGACGTGGTGCTCCAGCAGCCGCCCGAGCGGCGAGGTCATGTCGACGCCGGTCGAAAACTCGATCGGCGGGGCGGATTCGCCGATCAGGGCGTCGAGCTGCTTCTGCACCATCTCGCGGTGCATCAGCACGATCAGCTTTTCGCAGCCCTGACGCCAGACCATGCGCGTCGGCAGCGTCGGCGATAGCAGCGACGCCGTCGTGCCGGCGGCGGCTTCGGCGGTTTCGACGCCGCAGCGCACGCTCGCCGCGCCGCGCAACGGCCACTGCAGCAGGAAGAAGCCCGACAGCTCGCCGGGATCGATCTCCACCTCCGCGCCATAGGAGACGAAGTTGACCGAGTATCCGGCCTGCGGCGCCGAGTGGTGCCGGGCGTGGAACGCGTCCGGCCGGCGCGCGCGCGGAATGAGAAAATGGGGACAGAAAATGCGGCCGATGGCCTCGCGGGCCTCGTCCGGCGAGCGTGTGTCGACAAGGCGATGGCGCACGAGCGGCGCGTCCTCGATCAACATGCCAAACTCCTCTCAAGCGCCAACCATGCTGCCGTTCTGGCAATTCGCTGTTTGGCGGCGCCGTCCGGCTGGCGCGTAGCGCAATCCGGATAGTGCATTGCGCAATCCGGATAGAGCACCGACCCTCCCCTGGGTCAGGATCAAACTAGTTTAGATCTCAACCAAATGGAAGCGTCTCGCGCAGGCGAAGCTGCACAGGAAATGGGAACGCAGGCGTTTAAACAGGCAATGCGGCGCGTCACCGGCGCGGTGACCGTGGTGACGACCCGCGGAATTCAGGGGGAGCGGCGTGGGGTTACGGCCACCGCGGTGTGTTCCCTGTCGGTGGCTCCGCCGGCGCTGATCGCCTGCGTCAATCGCGAGACCTGGGTCGGCCAGCTGGCGCCGGCGAGCCGGATCTTCTGTGTTAACGTGCTGGCGCGCGCGCAGTGCGCCGTCGCCGAGGCCTTTGCCGGCCGAACCGGCCATGTCGCCGAGGACCGCTTCGCGGTCGGCGACTGGGACGAGCACGAGTCGGGGACGCCGGCGCTGCGCGATGCGATCGCCAGTTTCGATTGCCGGCTGGAGCGAAGCGTCGACTTCGCCAGTCACGTGGTTCTGGTCGGCGAGGTCGTTCGCACCACGGTCGGGCCGGCCCAAGCCGAGCCGCTGCTCTATTTCGACGGCGCCTTCACAACGGCGGTGCCGCCCATCTGAGCGTCAACATCCAAGGAGAAGACCGATGCGAGGGCTTAAAGGAAAAACCGCAATCGTATCCGGCGGCGCCACCAAGATCGGCCAGGCGGTCGCCGAGATCCTGGCCGGTTACGGCGTCCACGCCGTCATCGCCGACATCAATGACACCGATGGCGAGGCGGCCGCCAAGCGGCTGGGCGCCGGAGTCTCTTTCATTCACGCCGACATCACTCGCGATGCCGACATCACGGCGCTGGTCGAGAAGACCGTCGCGTCGACCGGCCGGCTCGATTTTCTCGTCAACGTCGCCTGCACCTATCTCGACAACGCCGCGGAAACCACCCGCGAGGACTGGCTCAAGGCCTTCGACGTCAACATCGTCGGCTCGGTGGTGCTGATGCAGGTGGCGCGGCCGCACCTCGCGAAAAACAAGGGTGCCATCGTCAATTTCGGATCGATCTCCGCCCGCGTCGCGCAGACCGGGCGCTGGGTCTATCCGGTGTCGAAGGCGGCGCTGCTGCAACTGACCCGCAACCAGGCGATGGATCTCGCGCCCGACGGCATTCGCGTCAACGCGGTGTCGCCGGGCTGGACCTGGAGCAACATCATGGATGAGCTCACTCACGGCGATCGCGCCAAGACCGACAAGGTGGCGAAGCCGTTCCACCTGCTGGGCCGGACCGGCGATCCCGCCGAAGTCGCCGAGGCGGTCGCCTTCCTGCTGTCGGACAATGCCAGCTTCATCACCGGCACCGATATCCGGGTCGATGGCGGCTATACCGCCATGGGCCCCGAACGCGCCGATCCGGCCATTCCGCTGCTGATGGAATAGGCCGGCGGAGGACTGACGCCACACTGCAACCCGGAGAAGAGAGATGACCAAGCGAACCATCACCATCGTCGGCGGCGGGCAGTCGGGCCTTCAGCTCGGCTGCGGCCTGCTCAGCCACGGCTACGACGTCCACATCGTGCAGAACCGCACCGCCGAGCAGATTCGCTCCGGCAAGGTTCTGTCGAGCCAGTGCATGTTCGACGCCGCCCTGCAGAACGAGCGCGACCTCGGGCTGGCGTTCTGGGACAAGACCTGTCCGACGGTGGACTCCATCAGCTTCACGGTGCCCGCGCCCGACGGTTCGGGCAACAAGGCGATCGACTGGAACGGCCTGTTGGACAAGCCGGGGCAGAGCGTCGACCAGCGGGTCAAGATCCCGGCGTGGATGGCGGAGTTCGAGCGGCGCGGCGGCCGCATCACCATCGCGGAAGCCGGCATCGCCGAACTGGAGAGCTACGCCCGCTCCTCCGATCTCGTCGTCGTCGCGGCCGGCAAGGGCGACGTCACCAAGCTGTTCGAGCGCGACGCCGCGCGTTCCCAGTTCGACAAGCCGCAGCGGGCGCTGGCCCTGACCTATGTGACCGGCATGACACCGCGCCCGCAGCACTCCGCGGTCTGCTTCAACCTGATCCCCACGGTCGGCGAATATTTCGTGTTCCCGGCGCTGACCTTGTCAGGTCCGTGCGAGATCATGGTGTTCGAGGGCATTCCCGGTGGTCCGATGGATTGCTGGGGCGACGTCAAGACGCCCGCGGAGCATCTTACCAAGTCGAAATGGGTGCTCGACACCTTCCTGCCCTGGGAGGCGGAGCGCTGCCGCAACATCGCTCTCACCGACGACAACGGCATCCTGGCCGGTTCCTTTGCGCCGACGGTGCGCAAGCCGGTCGGGCACCTGCCGTCGGGCGCGCTGGTGCTCGGCCTTGCCGACGCGGTCTGCCTCAACGACCCGATCACCGGGCAGGGTTCGAACAACGCGTCGAAGGCGGCCAAGGTCTACATGGATGCCATCCTCGCCCACGGCGACAAGCCGTTCGATGCAGCCTTCATGCAGGCGACCTTCGAGCGCTATTGGGACTATGCCCAATACGTCGTCGGCTGGACCAACGCGCTGCTGATGCCGCCGCCGCCGCACGTGCTGAACCTCATGGGATCGGCGCAGGCCTATCCGGTGCTGGCCCGGCGGATCGCCAACGGCTTCAACAATCCGCTCGATTTCTTCCCCTGGTTCGCGGTGCCGGAGGAGGCCGATAAATACCTTCAGCAACTGGCGGCCTGAGCTGGCCAGACGCGAGCAATGCGCAGTTGCAGGGGGCGGACGGTTGTCCGCCCCTGTTGCGTCGTGAATCCGGCTTGACGGGGGCGGCGGATGGAATTATTTTAAGCTTAAAGAAACTGCGCGCCGCCCCTGGCGCGGGAAAGCGAGGCACCATGCGGATCGTGTGTATCGGCGGCGGACCGGCGGGGCTCTATTTCGGCCTCCTGATGAAGCGGCGCTATCCCGCGCATTCGGTCACCGTGATCGAGCGCAACAAGCCCTACGACACCTTCGGCTGGGGCGTGGTGTTCTCCGACGCCATGATGGACGCGATGCGCGTCGCCGATCCCGAGAGCGCGGCGGAGATCGCCGACGCGTTCAACCACTGGGACGACATCGAGCTGTTCTTCAAGGGGACGCGCCAGCGCACCACCGGTCACGGCTTCATCGGTATCGGCCGCAAGCAGCTGCTCAACATCCTGCAGCGCCGCTGCGAGGCGCTCGGCGTGGAGCTGGCGTTCGAGCGCGACGTGGACTCCGACCTCGAGTTTCCCGACGCCGACCTCATCATCGCGGCCGACGGCATCAACTCCAAGATCCGCGAGCGTTACAAGGACGCCTTCAAGCCGGACCTGATCGTGCGGCCGAACCGCTACATCTGGCTCGGCACCAAGAAGCGCTACGACGCCTTTACCTTCGACTTCCGCAAGACCGAGCACGGCTGGTTCCAGGCTCATATCTACAAGTTCGACCAGGAAACCTCGACCTTCATCGTCGAGACCACCGAGGAAGCCTACCAGGCGCACGGCCTCGGCGACCTCGACCAGCAGGGCTCGATCGACTTCTGCGAGAAGCTGTTTGCCGAGGTCCTGGACGGCGCCAAGCTCCAGACCAACGCGCGCCACCTGCGCGGCTCGGCGTGGCTGAATTTCAACCGCCTGATCTGCGGGTCGTGGAGCCATTTCAACGGCCGCTCGCACGTCGTGCTGATGGGCGACGCCGCGCACACCGCGCATTTCGCCATCGGCTCCGGCACCAAGCTCGCCTTCGACGACGCCATCGAACTCGCCAACCAGTTCGACAGCCACGGCCACGGTCGCGAGCAGATTCCGACGGTGCTCGACGCCTACGAGGAGGTGCGCCGCGTCGACGTCGCGCGCATCCAGAACGCCGCGCGCAACGCCATGGAATGGTTCGAGGTGGTCGGGCGGCGCTACGCCGACACGCTCGAGCCGCCGCAGTTCCTCTATTCCATGCTGACCCGCTCCCAGCGTATCAGTCACGAGAACCTGCGGCTGCGCGACAAGGACTGGCTGGATGGCTACGAACGCTGGTTCGCCCGCCGCGCCGGCGTCAATGTCGCCGATGGCGAGCGTGCGCCGCCGCCGATGCTGACGCCCTACCGGGCGCGCGGGCTGACGCTCGCCAACCGCATCGTGGTGTCGCCGATGGCGATGTACTCGTCGAACGACGACGGCCTGATCAACGACTTCCACCTCGCGCACCTCGGCGCCCGCGCCATGGGCGGGGCGGCGCTGGTGTTCGCGGAAATGACCTGCGTATCGCCCGACGCCCGCATCACCCCTGGCTGCCTGGGATTGTGGAACGACGCCCAGCAGGCGCAGTGGCGCCGTCTCGTCGACCTCGTCCACAGCGTCGGCAACGCCAAGGTCGGCATCCAGCTCGGCCATGCCGGCCGCAAGGGGGCGACCAAGCTCGCCTGGGAGGGCATCGACCAGCCGCTCGAGCGCGGCGGCTGGCCGCTGATCTCGGCCTCGGCGATTCCCTATCTGCCGCACAGCGAGGTGCCGCGCGCGATGACCCGGGCCGACATGGACCGTGTGCGCGACGATTTCGTCGCCGCCACCCGCAGGGCCGCCGCCGCCGGCGCCGACTGGCTGGAGCTTCATTGCGCCCACGGCTATCTGCTGTCGAGTTTCCTGTCGCCGCTCACCAACACGCGCGATGATGAATATGGCGGCAGCCACGAGAACCGGGCGCGCTATCCGCTCGAGGTGTTCCGCGCGGTGCGCGAAGCCTGGCCGGCCGATCGCCCGATGTCGGTGCGCCTGTCGTGTCACGACTGGACCCCGCACGGCAATACGCCGGACGACGCCGCGATCTTCGCCGGCATGTTCAAGGCCGCCGGTGCCGACGTCATCGATTGCTCGTCGGGCCAGGTGTCGAAGGCCGAACAGCCGGTCTATGGCCGCCTGTTCCAGACCCCGTTCGCCGACCAGATCCGCAACGAGGTCCATGTCGACACCATCGCGGTGGGTGCGATCTCCGAGGCTGACCATGCCAACTCGATCATCGCGGCCGGACGCGCCGACCTCTGCGCCATCGCGCGGCCGCATCTGGCGGATCCGGCGTGGACGCTGCACGAAGCGGCGCGGATCGGCATCAACACCGTTCCCTGGCCGAAGCAATATGCCTCGGCCAAGACGCAGTACGAAGCCAACCTGGCGCGGGCTGCGGCGCCAGTCGGGGGCGCCAAGTAGGACGCCCCTCAGGACGCGGCTGCCAGCCGTCGCACGTCGATCAGCCGGGTCACGGCGCCGACCGTGATTTCGTAGTGGTCGGCCTGCACGATGGCCGTGATGTTGCGTGGCCGGTAGGCGACGACGTTGACGCCGTCGCGCCGGCGCAGGCTGTCGTAGACCAGGCCGGCGCCGCCGGCGGCGCGCAGGTCCTCGCCGAATCGCTGGGCGGCGCGGTAGTCGTCGCTGGCGTAGACCTCGGCGAGCGCCTCGCGCCGGCCGCGGATGTCGCGATAGTCCCCGAGCAGCGCGGCGGTGTAGACCCGGAACGTGCGGCTCATGGTGGCGACACCGCGGGCACGGGCCTCGCGGCGCAGATGATGACCCACTTCCGCGGCGGCGGTGCGCAGGTCGTCGGCCGCGTACCAGGCGCCGAGCTCGGGGCCGTTGAAGCGCATGCCGCCGGGTGCGACATGCAGGAAGGCCGCCATGACGATGCTGGCGTTGGCGATGCCGTAGACCCATTCGCTCCGCGGCAGCCGATGCAGGCGATCGGCGAGCAGCCGGTCGTTGGTCCAGCCGACAAGATCCATCACCGCTTCGAGATCCGCCGCCGTCGCTACCGTGTCGAACACGCCGATCGGCGGGAAGCTCGACGGGATCAGCCGGTGCGCCGGCTGCGGCGCGGGGACGAGGACGTCGCTCACCGCACCACGATCTCGCTGTCGTCATAGGGAGCAAAGGCGCGGTCGATGTCGTTGGGCGGCATGTAGAGGCCGCCGCGCGCGCCGTCGAGAAAGCGGCGCACCGTCAACAGCGCGTCGAGCGTGCCGCTGGTCATCACCTCGAGCGGCGACTGTCCGCCAAACACCGGAGCGGAATGGGCGGTGCGCAGCCATGCGACACCGAGCTGTTCGGTCGGAAACAGGATGCCGAGCGCCTGATGAACGCCCAGCACCGCGGAGATCCGGGTCAGGACGTCGACGTCGAGGGTGAAGGCGCCGTGGGCGCGGGCCTGCCGGCACCAGTTGTGAAACGTCGACCGCGACGGATAGCCCAGCATCAGGAGCCGCTGGTGCTCGCTGAGTTTCCACAGGTCCGCGATGGCGAGGAAGGTGCGCAGCGCGGGCGCGCTCAGGCGGCGCCGGTTGGCCGGTTCGAAGCGCGCCGCCTCGAGCCGTGGCGGCGTCTGGTTCAGCTCTCCGATGGCCTCGCTGCGTGGTCGCGCCATGTCTCCGCTTTCTGTCTCAATTAGAATATTGTCCAAATCTGAGCAAAAAGCAAGCGGGACAGGAATGCACGGCGGTATCCTCGGCGCAGTGGACAGCCCGCCGGCGTCCAGTTTAACTCCGTCCTGCACCGCAGCTGAGGACAAGATAAAATGACTCTGTTACCCGCCGATCGTCTCGACCCCGCGTCCAACGCCGTCGTCGGCGGTGCGCGCCCGCTCTGGACGTCGGAACAGGCCCGGGCGCTCTACGCGATGCCGTTCAACGACCTCCTGTTCAAGGCGCAGACGATTCACCGCCAGAACTTCGACCCGAACGCGGTCCAGCTCAGCCGCCTGCTGAGCATCAAGACCGGCGGGTGCCCGGAGGATTGCGGCTACTGCAGCCAGTCGTCGCATTATTCCACCGGACTGTCGGCCTCCAAGCTGATGGAAGTGGAGCGCGTCATCGCCGAGGCGCGCAAGGCCCGCGACGCCGGCGCCACGCGCTACTGCATGGGCGCGGCCTGGCGCAGCCCGAAGGATCGCGACATGGACGCCGTGCTCGCCATGGTGAAGGGCGTCAAGGCGCTCGGGATGGAGACCTGCATGACGCTGGGCATGCTCGACCAGCATCAGGCGAAGGCGCTGGGCGAGGCCGGCCTCGACTACTACAACCACAACATCGACACCTCGGAGCGCTACTACAAGGATGTCATCACGACGCGGGACTTCGCCGATCGCCTGCAGACGCTGGACTATGTGCGCGCTTCCGGCGTGAAGCTGTGCTGCGGCGGCATCGTCGGCATGGGCGAGACCGCGGCCGATCGGGTCGACATGCTGGTGACGCTGGCCAACATGCCCGAACCGCCGGAGAGCGTGCCGATCAACATGCTGATCCCCATGGAGGGCACGCCGCTGGCGAACGCGGCGCCGATCGACCCGATCGACTTCGTCCGCACCGTGGCGCTGGCCCGGATCATGATGCCCGACTCCTTCGTCCGGCTGTCGGCGGGCCGCACCGCCATGAGCGACGAGATGCAGGCGCTGTGCTTCTTCGCCGGCGCCAACTCGATCTTCGTCGGCGATACCCTGCTCACCGCCGGAAATCCCGAGGCCGACAAGGACACCACCCTGTTCCGCAAGCTCGGCCTCAAGCCGCTCGAGGATCACGCGCCGCTCGCCTGAGGGCGCATCGATCGAAGGAGCGACGGTGCGGCGACTGGCCGCCGCGGCTCCCTTCGAATCGGCCGCGCGATGCGCTAAGCTGAGTCACGCTCATTGCATCGGACGGATCTCGCATGCTGAACCTGTTTTCGCGGGGCCGCGCCCGCGGCGAATTCCAGGCCCGCTCGGGGGATCGCGACGCCGCCACCGACCGGGCGCGGGTCGCCGCCGTCGCCGCCGCCCTCGACCAGGCGTTGCAGGCGGCGGAGGCGGAGCACGCCGGCCTGAGCCGGCGGATCGAGGAAGTCTCGGAGCGGGCCGCCATCGCTACCGGCAACGACGGCGATGAATATCTCACCCGCGACGCTGCCGTCACCGAGACCCTGGGGCGATTCGAGCGCGAGATGGCCAACGGCGAAAGTCGTCTCAAGGATCTCGCCGTCAGCATCGGCCATTTCAAGTTTCTCAAGACCGCGCTGCTGTCGCGCTTTCCCGAATTCAGGAAGACGTCCGGCGAGTAGCGGTCGGCTCCGTTGCCAGTCTAGCGCTTGTATTCGATCAGCCGCGGCTTTTGGCGCATCCATTGCCGGTAGGCGTAGGTCATGACGCCCTGGGCTTCGGGAAACCGTGCCAGCACCAGGAACAGCGCGAGCAGTCCGCGCTCGCTCAACGGCCGGCCACGCCGCAGGAACAGCCGCAGCACCTGCAGCGGATAGACCAGCCATGCCGCGAGGCCCCAGGGCGGGGCCAGGATCGACGCCGCCGCGCAGACGATCGGCAGCGCCACGCCCCAGAGCAGGGCGCGCCGCGTCTCCCGCACCCAGTGCCGCTCGGGCGGCGCGCCGTGAAGGCGGGCGCCTTCGGCGAAGGCGAAACCGGCGCGAACATGGCGTCGCCACCATTGCGCAAAGCGCGTCAACGCCGCGTCGTGCAGGGTCATCGCCGCGTCGAGACGCCAGATCGTCCAGCCGCGCGCGCGTAGCCGGACGCACAGTTCCGGCTCCTCACCGGCAATCAGATCGTCGCGATAGCCGCCGACGGCTTCGAGTGCCGCGGCACGGATCATGACATCGCCGCCGAACGCCCTGGCGGGGCCGATCGGCACGTCCCATTCAATGTCGCACAGCCGGTTATAGGGCGACTGCGCCGGGTGGCGTTCGCGCCGCCGCCCGAACACCGCGCAGATGCCGTCGTCGCCCGCGAGCCTCGCCACCGCCTGGCGCGGCCAGTCGGCGTCCAGTTCGCAATCGCCGTCGATGAACTGGACGTAGGCAATGTCGGGGGCGAGCCGGCGCAACTCCCGGAATCCGGCGTTGCGCGCCCGCGCCGCAGTGAACGCGATGCTGCAATCGAGCTCGACCACGTCGACGCCGCGCCGACGGGCCCAGGCCACCGATCCGTCATCCGATCCGGAATCGACATAGACGATCCGGGCGGTGGTCGGCAGCGTTGCCAGGCAGCGCTTGAGCCGGTCGCCCTCGTTGCGGCCGATTACCACGGCGCCGAACGTCACGGGCGATGGGGTCATGTCGCCGACACCTCGGCGGGGCGTGCCGGAGTGGCCGGTCCGCGCGGCTTGACGATCGCCGGGACCCCGACCGCGATGCTGTTCGCCGGTACGTCGCAAAGCACCACCGCGTTGGCCCCGATCACGACGTTGTCGCCGATGCTGATCGGCCCCAGGACCTTGGCGCCGGCGCCGATATCGACATTGTTGCCGATCACCGGCGCGCGCGGATCGTCGACATGGCGCAGCCCGATGGTGACGCCGTTGCGGATCCGGCAATCGTCGCCGAAGCACGCGTAGCCGCTGATGATGATGCCGCCGAAATGATCGATGACGAAATTGCGGCCGATCACGGCTTCGCAGGGCAGCTCGATCCCGGTCAGGATCTGGACCAGCTTGAACAGGATCTTGTAGGCCATCGAACAGAGCTTGCGCACGGGCGCCGGCCGGACGTCGTAGCGCCAGCGGCCGAACCGGTAGACCACGAGGGCCCAGAAGCCCTGGGCGCCGAAGTCGCGCCTGTGCGCGCGAAAATCGGCGCGAATGCTGTGAAACACGTCGCGTACGTCCTTCCCCGCGGCCGGCCACGGCGGCCCGGCGCCTGTCGGCAGATGACCAAGACCGGTCATGCGGCAGAATTGTTGCACCATCATGATGGCGGGACCGCTGGCGAACCGTCGGCCGAGGCGGCCGGACCGCCCCATGGAAGGGGCTTCCGCCGCAGGCCCGCGTGCCATCGAGGGCGGCCGGGAGCATCCGCGTTGGCGGCGCTGAATTAAAATGGCGTGCGGGATTATTCCGTCATGAATGTTTCATTTGATTTGTGCGTCGATTTCTGCCGCCGGCCTGTTCTTGGCTGATCTGGCTGCTTTGTCGGAGAGGTGGCCGGTTCAACTAAGTATCATAATCTAGATTTATTGTGCCCGCGACGACGGGGCAGGGCGGTGTTCGCATATTAAATTGGCGGTCATTTTCTGTCCGGCCGGATCCGCCAGTATTCATGTGGGATTTAATGCAGACGGTTGTGACCCGGGCCGGAGCCGAGGCGAGGACCTTCGTTGCGCGTCCCGACGAGTTGTCCCGAGAGGTGTTCGGCGTGCTGGGCGTTCCCATCGACGCGCTGGGTCTGTCGGCGTCGCTGCGGACTCTGGAGGCCGCGGTCGCTCGGGGCGGGCCTTTTCTGTTCTCGACCCCCAACGTCAACTTCCTCGTCTCCAGCAAAGTCGAACGGCAATTCCGCGAGTCGCTGCTGCTCAGCGACCTTTGCCCGGTGGACGGCATGCCGATCGTCTGGATCGCGCGGCTGCTCGGCGTTCCAATCAAGGACCGCGTCTCCGGGGCCGACCTGTTCGATGCCCTGAAGCTCGCCGACGGGGGCGAGCGGCCGCTGTCGGTCTTCCTGTTCGGCGGCGCGGACGAAATCGCCAGTCAGGTCGGTCAGGCGCTCAATGCCCGTCCGCGCGGCCTGAAGTGCGTCGGCGCGCTCAATCCCGGCTTCGGCACGGTCGACGAGATGAGCAACGACGCGATCATCAAGGCGATCAACGACAGCGGCGCCGACATCCTGGCGGTGTTTCTCAATGCGCGAAAGGCGCAGGCGTGGCTGTTGCACAATCACGACCGCCTGCAGATCCCGGTTCGGGCCCAGTTCGGCGCCACGATCAATTTCGAGGCCGGCACGATCAGGCGCGCGCCATCGTTCGTGCGCAGCGCGGGCTTCGAGTGGCTGTGGCGGATCAAGGAAGAGCCGTACCTGTGGCGACGCTACTGGTCCGACGGCAAGAGTCTGATTCACCTGTTCGTCAATTGCGCGTTGCCGCTCGCGGTGGATGGGGCGTGGGCGCGACTGAGCGGCGCGGGACAGGCCGAGGGCCTGCGGGTGATGCTGCGCGACGACGATTTCGCCGTGACCGTCGGCCTGTCCGGACTGGCGATTTCGCGGTACGTCGACGACGCGATCGGCCGTTTCCGCGAGGCGCTCGGCCGCAACAAGCCGATCGTGGTCGATGTCGGCAGGACCCGCCTGATCGATCCGCGGTTTTTCGGCCTGCTGCTGATGGTCCGCAAGCAGCTTCGCAATCGCGGCCAGGCGCTGCGCTTCGTCAACCTGTCGCCGCGGGTGGTGCGCGCTTTCCGCCTCAACGGCTTCGAGTACCTCTTGTCTGGCGACACGTGACGCATCACCAGTGACTGACGCCGGCGGGGCCCGATGAGCCGGGAACGCGGCTTTCGCGACGCAGGTCGCACGATCCATGGAGAGAAACGATATGACGGGTTGGCAGCGGCAGCTTTCGTCGCGCGGGCGGTTCCTGGCGATGGCATCGTTGGTCGTGCTCGCGGGGTGCGGCTCGCCGGAGCAGCGGGCGCAGGACTATTATGCCCGCGGCATGGCGCTGATCGAGAAGGGCGACGACCTCGCCGCGCGTCTGGAACTGCTGAATGCCGTCAAATATAAATCCGACAAGGTCGAGGTGTGGCGCGCGCTTGCCGGGATCGACGAGCGGACCAAGGCGCAGTCGCTGTTCCTCGATGTTCGCCGCATCGTCGAGCTCGATCCGAACGACCTCGACGCGCGCCTGCGCCTCGCCCGCATGATGGTGACCGGCGGCGCTCCCGAGGCCGCGTGGAAGGTGATCGAGGCCGCGCGCGAGGGCGATACGCCCAGTGCCACCCTGCATGCGCTAAAGGCGTCCA
Organism: Xanthobacteraceae bacterium; assembly: GCA_031291445.1. Taxonomy (GTDB): domain Bacteria; phylum Pseudomonadota; class Alphaproteobacteria; order Rhizobiales; family Xanthobacteraceae; genus Bradyrhizobium_A. The sequence continues at coordinate 135,767 of JARLJA010000096.1, forward strand.
TCCTGGCGCGGACCAACGACAAGCAGAGTGCGCTACGCGAAGCCGGGCGCGCGATCGAAATCGATCCGGCCAACGTCGAGGCCGTCAGTTATGTCGCGGCCAACAAGTTCGCCGAAGGCGACAGCGATGGCGCCCTGAAGATGCTCGAGGGCCTGCACCCGGGCGTGGACGATGCCACCCGCATCGCCACCGCGAAAATCCAGATTCTGCTGCGCAAGGGCGACCTGCGACAGGTCGAGGTATTGCTGCGCCAGCTGATCGCCACGCAGAAGGATCCGGTCTACCGCAATCAGCTGATCCAGATCCTCATCGCGGAGAAGCGCTTCGGCGACGCCGAGAAGGAGTTCCGCGCGCGTGTCGAGGCCGATCCGGCCGACAGCAAGGCCGGGCTCGAGCTGATCCGGTTCGTCGCCGCCACGCGGGGCGCCGAAGCGGCACGCACGGAATTCGACTGGCGGATCGCCGCTGGCGGCGACGTGTTCGACTACCAGGTCGCCCGCGCCGAGTTCGACGCCAGCCAGGGCAAGGCGGACGACGCCGTGGCGTCGCTGGCCGCGCTGGCCAAGGACGCCGCGACGGCCGCGCGCAAGGCGACGGCCGAGCTCAAGCAGGCGGAGATCGAGGTCGGCAGGGGACGTCAGGCGGCAGCGGAGCCGATCCTGTCGGAGATTCTCGCCACCGATCGCCGCAACGCCGGGGCGCTGAAGCTGCGCGCGTCGGTGGCGATCACGAAGGGACAGCTCGACAGCGCCGTGGCCGACTTGCGCGAGGCGCTCAACGACCAGCCCAAATCCGCCGATCTGCTGGTGCTGCTGGCGGCCGCCTACGAGCGCGGCGGCAAGAACGAACTGGCCGACCGCCAGTTGGCCGACGCGGTGAAATCGTCCGGCTTCGATCCCAAGGTCTCGCTGCAATACGTCGCGTTCCTGCAGCGCCGGGGAGATCTCGCGCGTGCCGAGGAGATCGTGAGCGAGGCGAACGGCCGCACTCCGGGCAACACACAGCTTCTGGCCTCGCTCGCCCAGCTCCGGATCAGTCGCAAGAACTGGGCGGGCGCGCTCGCGATCGCCGACGTCATCGGCCGGACGAGTGACGATCGGGCCCTTGCGGACGAGATCCGGGCCGCGGCGCTCGCCGGTGAGGACAAGATCGACGAAAGCATCGCCGCAATGGAGAAGGCGCATCAGGCGGCGCCGGATGCGGTGCAGCCGGTGGTCGCGCTGGCGTCGGCCTATGCCAAGCAGGGCCAGGCGGACAAGGCGGTCAGCCTGTTGCAGGACATGAACCAGAAATTTCCGGGTAACGCCCAGCTTCTGGTCCTGACCGGGCAGACCATGGTGGCGCTGCACCGCGACGACGACGCCGAGCGCAGCCTCAAGTCCGCGATCGAGCTCAAGCCGAAGGATCCGATCGGTTACACCGCGCTCTACGATCTGTACACGCGGCAGAAGAAGTTTGACGCCGCCGAGGCCGTCATTCAGGCCGGGTTGCGTGAGATTCCGGGCAACGTCAATTTCCGGCTTGCGCTGGGCAGCCTCGAGATCCAGAAGGGCGATCATGACCGCGCCATCGCGATCTATGAGGCGCTCCTGAAGGACCAGCCGAATCTGGCGATCGCGACCAACAACCTGGTCAGCCTGCTGCTCGACTATCGCTCCGACAAGGAGAGCGTGGCGCGCGCCCTGGCGCTGGCGGAATCGCTGAAAAACGCCGATATCGCTCAATTCCAGGATACGCTCGGATGGGCGCAGTTCAAGCGCGGCGACTACAAGGCCGCCATTGCGACCCTGGAGAAGGTCGCGGCGAAGCTGCCCAATTCGGCGGCGGTGCGCTATCACCTCGGTGAGAGCTATCAGGCCGACGGCGCGGCCGACAAGGCGGCCGAGTCGTTCAACGTCGCGCTGGGGCTCGAACCCGACGGGACCTCGCTGAAGGACCAGATCCGTACGGCGATTGCCGAGGTCAAGCCGAAGTAGCGCCGGCACGCCGCGACAAAAGCATCGTCGCAGGCCATCGTCCGGACCGACGTGGGCGTCCGCGCGAGCGGGCGCCGCGCGCCGGCCGTACCGATATCTCGGGCGGCCCGGTGGAAGTCTTCAGTTGGTGTGGCCGAGGTCCGTGAAGTTCCTGGACACCGTGACCACCAGGCTGTTGGAACTGGCGGGGGCGATGCCCGCCGAGACCGGCGTGTTCGTGATCGGGTCGATCGTCGCGGTGCCGGACGCCTCGAAGCGATGCAGATATCGATAGGTCACGCTGGCGGACCACGCTCGCGCCCACTGATAGTTGTAGCTGACTGAGGCCGAGGCGAAGTCCGTGGTGGTGGTCGCGACACTGCGGCTGATGTCGGCCGCCACGGTGAGGCTCGATGCGGCGTTGATGGTCTGAGTGACGGCTCCGCGCAACGTCGACAGCTCGAAGAGCGAGCCGACGATGCTGGGCCCGATCGACCGGCTCGCAGTGAGCGTGAGCGTCGTCGACTTGAGAGGCTTGTAGGTCACGAGCACGTCGCCGATGAAGCTGGCGGCCGCCGAGGCGATCGGGACCGTGACGCTGCTTCCCGACAGGATTCCGACGAAGGCTCCGGACGGTGTCGTGACGTCGAAGCCACCGCTGCCGGGCGTCAATACGAAGGTGCCGCTCAGAGAACTCGCCGGAATGGTACCGATGCCGTTCATCGTCTGCACGTAGGCGGCGCCGGCGCTGCCATGCAACGTCAGCAGCGACGTAGGGCTCGTGTCGATTCCGGCCTGGTTGCGCAGGATCAATACGTTGGTGCCGAAGGTGTTGCCATAGCTCAGCCATTCCCCGCCGGACGAGGCGGTGAACGAAGTCTGCGCCGTCAGGCGGTGGCGCCAGATGGCGTTCGCATTGGTGTCCTGAAACGCGGTCCCGGCGCCGCCGGGCTCGTAGCTCGTCTTGGTCGAGGATGCAGACAAGTTGATCGTGTCGCGCGCGTTCAGCTCACGATCGGCGCCGCCGCTGAACGTCAGTCGGTTTATGGACCCGATGACATTGCTCACGAGGCCGAGTTCGCTGAGCAGCGCAAAGGCGCTGCTCTGCGATTTGAAGTCGGCCTCGACCCAGGTTCGGTCCGGAGCGGTCTTCCCCGGCAGCTCGTAATGGGCGTTGAAGCCGTAGACGAGGTTGTAGTCCAGCGGCAGGCCCTCTGCGCCTGGACCCCAGTATCTTCGGTAGCTGGCGTCGCTGGTGAAATCGAACTTCGAGACCGATGTCCGCGCCTCCGCCTTCTCCGATATGCTCGACGAGGACGATACCGTGGGCCCGATGGGCGAGACGGCCATGAACTGGTTGCTGTTGAGCTCGACCGTCTCGCTCGCGCTCGACTGCACCGACCAGTCGACGGCCTGGGCGGCGGCCGGCACCAGGCACATCCCCATCACGATCGCCGGAAACGGGACCTTCACCGCACGCAACCTTCGGCTTGATGTGATGACGCGGGCTTATTCCAGCAGCCCGCGTTCGGGGACCATGATGACGTCGCCGGCCCGCAGGGTAATGTTGCTGGCAGGATTCTCCCCGGCCTCGTAGGCCTTGTAGTCGAAGACGAACAGGCTCTCGTCGCCGGCCTTGTTCCGCCGGTGCACCTGGATGCGGCCCCTCGCCGCGTAGGGGCCGAGACCGCCCGCCAGCGCGATTGCCTGGATCAGCGTGGTCGGTTGCCGCACCACGTAGGGGCCGGGCCTGGTGACCTCGCCCGTGACATAGATCTTGGGCTTGAGATCCTCTTCCGGAATGTCCTTGGGAGAGTTGTTGACCGCGACAGTGACGTCGAGATGATCGTCCTTGTAGTTGTCCTTCAGCTTGTCGGTGATGATCCGCTCCAGCGCCTGCGGCGTCAGGCCCTTGGCGCGGATATGGCCCGCCAGCGGAAATGCGACCTCGCCGCTGGGATCCACCACCACCGAGCGGTCGAGCTTCGGATCCTGCAGCACCGAAATAGACAGATTGTCGCCGGGCTTCAGGGTTTGCGCCCCGGCCGCCGGCGCCCAGAACGCGAGCGCCAAGCCCAGAATCACAAATAGATATCGCATCATCGTCCCCCGTCGGTCCCCGCGCGGAGCGCGAGCTTAAGTCCTGGATAACCATCATGTGTAAATAAATTGCCGACGCCAAGCACCAGCAATTGACACGGATTTACGACGCCCGCGAGACGTCCCTGACCGGAAAAATGCTGTATTGCCGTTTGTCCGAGATCACCTCGCGCATGAGGTCGCCGCCGATTACCGGAGCGCTGCCGGCAAAGCCGTAGACCAGCGCGGTGTCACACAGCACGTTGATCATCCGCGGCACGCCGCCGGAGGCGGCGGCGGCCAGTTCGCAGGCCTCCGCGGTGAACAGCGATCGCGGCGCGCCGACCGCCTGCAGCCGGAAGTCGATATAGCGGGCCACTTCCTGCTGATCGAGCGGCCGGAGGTGGAAATCCGACGAGATCCGCTGGGCGAACTGGTGCAGGCGCGGCTCGCGCAGCAGGTCGCGCAGCTGCGGTTGGCCGACCAGGATGAGCTGCAGCATCTGATATTTGTCGGCGTTGATGTTGGACAGCATGCGCAGGTGCTCGAGCGCCTCGGGTTCGAGGTTCTGGGCCTCGTCGAAGATCAGGACGGTGCGGCGGCCGGCGGCATATTGGCCATGGAGGAAATCGCGCAAGCGCTTGAAAAGTTGGGCGTAATCTCCGTCGAACGGCTGCTCGAGCGCCATCAACGTCCACTGCAGCAATTCGTGGCGGCCTTGCGGCGAGGTGTCGACCATTCCGACATTCACCCCGGGACCGATCCGGCGCAACAGGTGGCGCAGCAACGTGGTCTTGCCGGCGCCGATCTCGCCGGTGATCACCGTGAAGCCGGCGTTGGTCATGATGCCGAATTCCAGCATCGTGAACGCCATGGTGTGCATGCGCCCCCAGTAGATCAGGTCCGGATCGGGGAGAATCGAGAACGGCTTCTCCTTGAGCTGATAGAAGGCTTCGTACATCGAGCGTTCCTGGTCGGCGGCGATGCGCGGGCTTTGGAAGGTTCGCGGCGGTCTGGCCACTTCGATCAACGGGAATCATGACAGGCTGATGTCAGCGGCGCCTTTCTGCCGTGTCCCCGGCGGAACGCCGCCCCCACCCATGCAATTTTCCGTCCGCGACAAATAACGGATACAAAACTCGTGCTAGACGAACGTCGGGCCGATTTTTTGACGGTTGCGTGAAGTCGTCATGACAGCCGGCACCGACGCGCCCGGTCCGTTCACCTGGATTGAAATCGATTATGCTGCAAAAGACCGATTTTGAGATCGACGACGGGGAGCAGGACCGCAGCCATTTGTTGCGCCCCGGATACTACTGGGACCTGATCCGCCGGCGCTGGCTCGCCTTTCTGGGGCCGTTCGTCATCGTCGCCGCGGCCGGGATCGCGGCGGCGATGCTTTGGCCGGCGACCTACCTTGCCGAGGGCAAGATTCTGGTCGAGTCGCAGCAGATTCCCACCGAGCTGGTCCGCCCGACCGTCACCAGCGCCGCGCAGGAGCGCATCCAGGTCATCGAACAGCGGACCATGACGCGCGACAATCTCGTCGCCATTGCCGACAAGTTCGACCTGTTCCCCGACAAGCGGCCGTTCCTGACGGTCACCGAGCTGGTCGAACTGATGCGCAAGAGCGCCAAAATCGTGCCCGTCGACATGCAGCTCGACTTCAAGCAGCGCACGCGGCTCGACAATCCGACGATTGTATTCTCGGTGGGCTTCGAGTACCGGGACGCGGCCATCGCCGCCCGCGTCGCCAACGAACTGGTGACGCGGATCCTGAGCGAGGACTTGCGCGACCGCACCAGCCGCGCCACCGACACCACGAAATTCCTGGAGCGCGAGGTGCAGAAGCTGCAGGCCGACAGCGACGCGCTCGACGCCAGGATCGCCAAGCTCAAGGCGGCGCAGGCCAAGACCTCGTCGGGGACGGCCCCCGACCAGCCCGCGACATTGCTGTCGCAGCTCAGGGCCGAGCTGGCGCAAAAGAGCGCGGTTTATACCGAGCGCCATCCCGTGCTGCAGTCGTTGAAGCGGCAGATCGAGTCGATGGAGCATGCCGCGTCGCCGGCGGCGAAGGAGGATGGCGCCGCCGGCGCCGATCTCGAGGCTCTGACGGCGCAGCAGGAGACGCTGCAGAAGAACCTCGATACCGCGATCACCAAGCGCGACGCCGCGCGTCTTGGCGAGAGCCTGGAGAAGAACCAGCAGTCCGAGAAGCTCGAGGTGATCGAACAACCGACCGCGCCGCAGACGCCGGTGCGGCCGAACCGGCCGAAGGTTGCCGGGCTCGCCATCCTGCTCGCGCTGGCCGCCGGCCTCGGGCTCGCCGTCGTCGCGGAAATGACCGACAAGGCGATCCGGCGCCCGGCCGACCTCTTCAGCGCCATCGACAGCCACCTCATCGTCGCGATTCCCTACATTACGACCAGGGCCGAGCAGCGCGGGGCACGCGTGCGCCTCGTGGTGGCGCTGGTGCTGGTCGCCGCCCTGGTCGTCGGCGCGGCGGTCGCTGCTTATGCCTTCCTGCCGCTCGATCTGATGATCGCCAAGGCGCGGGTGGGGTTGTTCCGTTAGAGTTGACTGTTTCGGGAGTGAGGGTGTGGATTCGATCAGGCAGGCCATCGATCTGGCAAAGACGGGCGACGGTGCGCGCACGGCGGAAGCCTCCGCGACCGCGGGGCTGAGGCCCACGGCGCCGTCGGACGGGGGGGCGCACCCGGTACGGCTCGACGAGGCCCGGCTCGAACGGTCGCGCATCGTCGCTTACGCCGGCGGCACGCCGCAGGGACGCTACTACGACATGCTGCGTACCCAGGTGCTGCAGGACATGGACAGGAACGGCTGGCAATTCCTGGCGGTGACCTCACCCACGGTCGCGTGCGGCAAGACCGTCACCGCCTGCAATCTCGCGCTCAGCATCGCGCGTCTTCCCGAACGCAGCGTGATGCTGGTGGATCTCGACATGCACAAGCCAAAGGTCGCCGACTATCTCGGCCTCGGCCTCGGCGGCGTGCTCGACGTTCTCGAGGAGCGTCAGACGCTGGCCTCGGCGGTGGTCAGGGCCCAGATCGGGCCGAACCAGATCGTCGTGCTTCCCGGCGCGGTGGCACCCGCGACCTCGTCCGAATGGATGGCATCGCAGACCATGGCGACGGTGCTGCAGGCGCTCAAACGCGAGTTCCGCTCCCGCATCGTCATCTTCGACCTGCCGCCGATGCTGATCGGCGACGATGTGATCTCCATCCTGCCCCGTATGGACGCGGTGCTGCTGGTGGCCGGCGTCGGTACGACGTCGGTCGCCGACATCCGGGAGTGCCAGAAGCATCTGCAGCAGTCGCGGGTGGTCCGGGTCGTGGTCAACAAGGTGACGGACGACGCCGGGAGCTACCTCGGCTACTATTGAGCGGCTACCGGGCCGTCGGGGCGGGTGCCGCGCACCGCAACCGGCATGGCGGCGGCCGGCGGCAGGAACGCGGCAATGGCCGAAGCCGGGACGAAATACTTGGCGATGTCCCGCGGCGCGGCCCTGCCGTGATCGGAGCGCACCCCGGGAAGCGAAATCTTGCGGCTGACGATGCCGAGCAGGCAGCGTTGCTTCGCGTCGAATACGCCCGATCCGGAATTGCCGGTGCCCACCACGTCGGCCATGACCGTGTCGAACCGGCGCGCGCCGGGCGGAAGACGATCCGGTGCGATGATGCGGGTGCGCACCGCAGCTTCCGGTGTGACGCTCACCACCTCCTCGCCGGGCCAGGGACCCCCGGCACACAGCGCAAGACGCCGCAGCCTCAGCCGCAGCGGCAGCGTCTCATCGTCAACCGCCAGCAGCGTCAGGTCGGTATCCTCGAAGCGTCCTTCCTTGATCGCGCGCGTTGGATAGCCGCCCGCGCCGACCGTGATCCGGGGGCGTGTGAGCCAGCTCTGCCCGACGACATGGGCTGCGGTCAGGACCATCCCGTTGCCGAGATAGATGCCGGCGCCAGCACCCCAGTCGGGCAACGGGGTGCGCGCGACATGGACCGCAAAGGCCTGCAGCGTGTCGTCAGGCGCCTGGGCGCGGCAGACCTGGACCCCGGCGACGGTGAGCATCGCGAGGCAAAAGATCCGCAAAGGCCTCGCAACGAACCTCGGTGTCATGTGGCCGTGGGCGGTTAGGTCTTGCCGGTGAAGAACGTGAGTTCGTTTTGCGGAACGGCCGCCAGCAGATCGCGGATGAACTGGTCCTGAAGCTTGAAAGAGGCGTCCTGCGGCAGGCCCACGGTGGACACCCGAATGAGTGCGCCGTCGGGGATCAGGCCGCGCAGGCCGTATTTCAACCGGATCAGCTGGCGGTCGATCACGCCATTCGAAACGTCATTGCCGACACGCATCCAGTAGCTGATCGGTTCGAAGCGCGACTCGCGTTCGGCGGTCAGGCGGGTCATTTTCAGCGGCGCGGCGCCGTCCCGGTAGGCAAGCCGTGCACCGGTGGTGCCCGATACCCGAAAGCCCGCGGCGGTATAGCACATTTCCGGGCGGTGGGCCTTCAGTCTGTAATTCTGAACCGGTCCATAGGCGACCATCAGCATGACGATGTTGCCCTGGCCGTCGGTGTAACCGCGCGCCACCTCCTGGCTGTAGAACCGCGCCGAGTAGGGGTCCGGCTGCACATAGCCTTCCGGGTCGGCGGGGGCCACCGGGCTGATCTCCGGCACCAGCCGCCATTTGCCGAACTGCCGCGGGACCACCTGCTCGAGATTGAGCGATGCCGCACTGCGCGCCATCAGTTCGCGAGGCTCCAGCACTTTGGCAAGAACCGCCGCGGTCAGGATGACCACCGCCGCCGCAATTAACTGTACCCGTTTGGCCGCCATGCCAATAAATCCCTGCTCTCGCGCCGCCCGCGGCCCTGACTTAGCAATCTCCCGGCTTGGCCGATAGCCGGCGATTATCAAATAAATGAAAGAGCCGACGGAGATGTGTCGGTCATGGCCGCGGCTGTCATAAATGAGTCATTGAGAACTGGCTTCTAGGGCGGCGGCAGCAGCTTGCAGGTTGCGGCTCCGGCGGCGTATGGGCCGGATGGCAGTTCTTGGCGGGTTTGGAGTTCTGGATGCGACGTTTGCCTGGTCCCTCGCTGCGACAGTATCGTGCCGCGGCCGTCGCGACGGTCTGCGCGCTGGCATTGGTGGCCTGCGGCAAGAAAGCCGGCGATCAGGCCGGCGCCAAGAGCCAGATCGTCGCCCACGTCGGCAACGAGGTGGTGACCATCCAGGAGCTCGAAAACGAATTCCGCTGGGAGAACGTTCCGGTCGGCAAGCAGAACGATCCCGAGAGCATCCGCAAGGTGCTCAACGACCTCGTGGTGCGCAAGTATCTGCTGCAGCAGGCGATCGACGCCAAGCTCGACCGCGAGCCGGGCGTCCTTCTCGACATGCTGCGCTCGCGCGAGCAGGTCCTGGCGAACGCCGTCATGTCGCGCGCGGTCGCGTCCAAGCCGCCGGGCAAGGCCGACGTCGACGACTTCATCGCGCGCAATCCGCTGAAATTTGCCGGCCGCAAGCTCCTCAGTGTCGAGCAGGTCGGCTTTCCGCTGGGGCCCAACAGCCAGGCGATCATCGACGCCTCGCGAACCGCGCATTCCCTCGACGAGGTCGAGCGGCAGCTGGCGTCGGCGGGGATTGTGCATGCCCGCCAGGCAGGAGTGCTGAACAGCGGCGAACTGCCGCAGGACGTCGCCGTGGCGATGCTCGGCAAAAGCGCCGGCGATCTGTTCTTCATTCGCTCCGGCGCCAACGGGGTGATCTTTCAAATCAAGGCGGAGGAACCGCGCCCGCTCGAGGGGGAGGCGGCGAGCGATCTCGCGCGCCAGCTGCTGCGCGCGGATGCTCTCAAGGCCGAGGCCGGGGTCGCCGCCATGTCGGCGAAGCTCGATGCGAAATTCGACGGCGAGTACGCCAGGATCATGGGTGGCGCGAGCGCCTCGGCTGAGCCTGGCAGGTAGACGAAATGATTCGGCCGGCGCGTCGCCGCGCTGAGCGGGTGGGCAAGACGATGACAACGCTTTTCGACGTGGTGACGGTGGCATGTTTCGCGGCTTTGGTGCTGGCCTTCTTCCAGCTGACCGATCGCCAGACCCGTACGCTGCTGCATCTGGTGCTGGCCGGCGTCGTCTTCGCCGTCGCCAATCAGCTCGGCAATGCGGGATCGGCGGTGCTCGCGCTGGTGCTGATCGTGGCGGGCGCCGCCTATGCCGGTCTGGTGGTCTGGACCGGCCTGCCCGGCGCGTCACGATGAGCGCGACGGTGGACGGCGTCGAATGTTGATCAATTCGCCATGACGACCCGCATGGACCGGCAAACAATGGCTGTCACTGAAATCGCACCGGCAAAACTCGATCTCGGCAGGGAATGGCTGTGGCCGGTGGTGCTTGCCGCCGCGTGCCTCGCCGCCTATGCGCCCACCGTCCTCGGTCTCATCGACGGCCCCTGGCAGACCGAGCAGGAGGGCCACGGTCCGCTGATCATCGCGGCCTCGCTGTGGCTGGTCTGGCAGTCGCGCCACGGCCTTCGTGCCGCGGTCTCGGATCCGTCGCCGCTGGCCGGCTGGATCGCGCTTCTGCTCGGCCTGGTGCTGATGTTCCTGGCCCGCACCCAGGACGTCCTCACCGTGGAGGCGTTCTCGTTCATTCCGGTGATTTCCGGGTGCGTGCTTTTGGCGGGCGGCTGGCCGCTGCTGCGCGCGCTGGCATTCCCAATCGGCTTCCTGATTTTCGCGGTCCCGATGCCGGACTGGCTGATCGATGCCGCCACCGTGCCACTGAAGGTTCTGATCTCGGATGTGGTGACCCGGACGCTCTACGCGGCCGGCTATCCGATCGCGCAGAACGGCGTGATGATCATGATCAAGTCGTACCAGCTTCTGGTAAAGGACGCCTGTTCGGGGATGAACTCGATCTTCGCGCTGTCGGCGATCGGGGTGTTCTACGCCTATGCGTTCCGCTGGCACGAGAAGCTGCGCAGCCTGCTGTTGCTCGCGGTCATCGTGCCGATCACGATTACCGCGAACTTCATTCGCGTCGTCACGCTGGTGCTGATCGCCTACTACGGCGGGGTCGATCTGCTCGAAGGTCCGCTGCACGACCTGACCGGGATCGGTCTGTTCGTCGCCGCCGTCACCCTGTTGTTCCTGTTCGATGCCCTCATCGGGCTCGTGATCAGGTCGGTGGGCTGGATGCGGCGCCGTTCGTCCGGCACCGGCGCCACACCGAAGCCGGCTTGAGCGTCGGCAGGGGAGACGTTTTGAGCCTAGCCGACGGCGCCGGCCTCGGCGGCCTGAAACAGCTCGATCAGCTTGTCGGCCTCCGCATCGATGTTGTGCCGCGCGCGGACCCGCGCGCACGCCGCCGTTCCCATCCGCGCGACGTCGTCCGTGGGCGCGTCGAGACACGACTGCATCGCTTCGACCAGTGCGTCAACGTCGCCGGCCGGCACCAGCCAGCCGTGGACGCCGTCCCGGACCAGTTCCGGGATGCCGGCGACAAAGGTGCTGATCACCGGGCGGCGAAGCGCCATCGCTTCCATGATCACAACGGGCAGGCCCTCGGCGAAACTCGCCAGCACCAGCGCCCGTGCCGCCAGAATCTCGTCGCGCACCTGCTCGCCGCCGATCCAGCCGGTAACGCGGACGATACCGCCGAGCGCGAAGGCGGCGATCTGGGCCTCGATTTCGCCGCGCATCTCGCCGTCTCCGGCCAGCACGAGCTCGAAGGCCACACCGCGGTCGCGCAGGCGCCGCGCCGCCTCGAGCAGCAGCAACTGTCCCTTCTGTTCGCACAGACGGCCGACGCAGACCAGCCGCCGCGCCGCGCCGGGCTGGTCGGGTGCCCCGGCGCCGAACGCCTGGTCGAGACCGCAATGCACGACCTTGATCTTGTCCCAACTCGCGTGCGGCGTGAGCCGCAGCAGCTGGCTGCGGCCGAACGAACTGACGGCCACCACGAAGGCGCTGCGCCGGATCTTCTCGGGCAGGGCAATGAACGTGGGCTTGTCGAACTCTTCCGGCCCGTGAACCGTGAAGCTGAAGCGCGGGCCGCCCAGGGCGTTGGCGAGCATGGCCACGGTCGTCGAATTGGTGCCGAAATGGGTATGCAGGTGGGTGATCCGCTCGGTCTCGAGCCAGCCGGCGAGAAGGCAGGCCTCGCCGAGATAGACGAGGTGCACGGCGAGCGGCCGTTCGGCGCGCCGGCTGATGGCGAAGGTCAGGGCGAGCGCTCCGAACAGCGCCGCGGGTCGCTTCGCCAGCATGCGCGCCATGGCGCGGATCAGTGCCGGCGCTCCGCCCTGCAGCAGATAGCGGGTCCGGGTCCGTTCCAGGCGGTCGTCGGCGTCGGGGACGGTCTTGTCCCAGCCGCGTACCGCGATCCGCAGGACGTCGTGGCCGCGGCGCTCGAGCGCCAGGATCTCGCGCCGGATGAAGCTGTGGCTGACGGCCGGGTACTGGTTGATCAGATAGGCGAGGCGCATGAGGGGAAGTTCGCCGGCGGGACCCAATAATGTTGTTCGGCGCCGCGTCCCCGATCGGACGGGGACGTCAGCGCGGCTCGGGCGGCAGGCAGGACGGTCGCGCCATCAGCAGAATAGCGCGACGGCGTGATCCAGGAGCCTGGCCGCTGCGCTTCATCGGACGAACGGAGTTTCGGACGATCCCGCAGGGGCTACATTCATCTAGCTGATAAATATGCCAGTTATTTGAAGGTCCGGGTGCTGATCCGCGGGACCTCGCGAGCCGGATGCTGTGATGTGGGACGTGCTTTCGCTGGGGCTGACGGTAGCTGACGGTCTCGTGGGCATCCCTGTCGCGGTGTTTGGCGTCGAGGTGCTGGTGGCCCGGGCTCCGTCGCGTCCGTCTTCGCGCCCCGAGCCGGCGCGGGGCGAACTCGGCGCTGCGGCCATCGTCATCCCGGCTCACAATGAAAGCGCCGGCATCCTGCCCACGCTGGAGGACCTCACGCCCCAGCTCGAGGGCGACGATCGTCTTGTCGTGGTCGCGGACAACTGTACGGACGACACCGCCGCGGTCGCCGCGTCGGCAGGGGCCGAGGTGATCCGTCGCGACGACCTCTCGCGGATCGGCAAGGGTTATGCGCTGGCATTCGGCATCGATCACCTGGCGGTGCGGCCGCCGCGCTTCGTCATCTTCGTCGACGCCGATTGCCGGGTCTCGCCGGGAGCCATCGCCCAGCTGCGCGCCGCATGCGCCGCCGGCGGACGCCCGGTGCAGGCCGCTTATTTGATGAGGCCGCCGGCACGGTCCGCCGTCGATCACCGCCTGGCCGAGTTCGCCTGGATCGTGAAGAACTGGGTGAGGCCGCTGGGGCTGTGGCGCCTCGGCGGACCGGTGCAGCTGATGGGCGCGGGCATGGTGTTCGCATGGTCCGATATCCGCGCGGTCCCGCTCTCCAGCGGGCATCTGGTCGAAGACCTCAAGCTCGGGCTCGACCTCGCTCTGATCGGCAAGCCGCCCTCCTTCCTGCCGTCCGCAACGGTCACCAGCGAATTTCCGGCTACGGCATCCGGCGCAGAAACCCAGCGCCAACGCTGGGTGCGAGGCCATCTTGGCGTGATCGCGCACTACGTGCCGCGGCTGGTCTGGCGTGCGCTCACGCGACGAAGCCCGGCTCTGCTGGTGATGGCGCTCGATCTCGCGGTGCCCCCGCTGTCGTTGCTCATCGTGCTGGCGCTCGGAATGGTGGCGACGAGCGCTTTCGGCGTTGCGTTCGGCGCCTCGCCGGTGGCGCTGGCGCTGGCGGCGGTCAATTTCGGTGTGCTGTCAGCGGCACTCGCGGTGGCATGGGGCGTGTTCGGTGGTCGTGCGCTGACGCCGGTCGCAATCCCCACCCCGATTGGACTGCTGATCTGGCAGAAGTGCAAATTCTACGGGCGCTTGCTGCTTGGAAAGACGTCGCGGCAGTGGATCAGGACCGATCGCAGCCGCTAGTGCCCGCGGTGTCGTCGGAACATTCGCCACCACGGGAAAAAATGCAGCCGTTGCCAGTTTGGGATCAGGCGTCATCCAACCGTAATTGAATCCCATTATGGGATGGACCTAACAAATTGTTAATGTCGGGGTGGCCGGAAAACCGCCAGCCACAATCTGAAACCAAATCTTCGCAGACGCGGACCGCAGGGTGGGCCGCGCAGGAGCAGCCGTGACCAAAATTCGGGGGGATGCGATGAAGAATGCCTATCCGTTGGTGGATGTCAGCCGTCGTAAGCCCAAGAAGCCGAAGAAGCAGAAACTCGCGGCGGCGGCCGCCAATATTGAGCAGCGTTACAAGGAATTGCTGCGGCTGCGCGCGATGGTCTACGAGGTCGAGGCGAGCCACAACCCGCGCTGAGCGGCCGGTGGCGAACGGCCTTGCCGGGCGCGCCGCCATTGCTGCAACGGCCGTCGGATAATTAAATATCCGATCCACGCTTAATATATTTGTCGCATCGCACAATTATGGTTGACGAAGGGTTGATGCGGCGCGCGGCGGGGCCGGGTTGCCAGGCGCGATGTGGCTGAGGAGGCGGTGATGGCTCGTTTGGCGGTTGGTCTCGTTGCCGGAATCATGGCATTCGGTCTTGCGGCTCCGGCGTCCGCCGATGTTCTGCTGTCCGCCGGCCAGGATCCCGGATTTTATTCCGTGGTCCAGCTGTTTCCGGCGACCGGAGCCCCCCAATATACCCCGACCTCGGTCGACGTGGACTTCACGCTGTCCAGCTTCGAGGAGGTGGTCTCCAACTTTACGCTCTCCGGCAACAAGCCGTTGAGCGGGTCGGTGGCGATCTATCAGGGGTCGACCCCGGTCGGGACACCGCTCGCGCCCGCCGTGTCGCTCACGCAGTTCGGCCAGTCGGCGTATTTCGATCTGTTTCTTGGTGCCGGCAATTATGTCATGAGCTTCACTCCGGCCACGACGACGCCGGTGAAGGGCGACAGCTTCAGCGAAACCCTGCAGGTCAGTGCCATTCCCGAACCGGCGACCTGGGCCATGATGCTGTTCGGCTTCCTCGGCCTCGGCCTGTTGGCCTATCGTCGCGACCGTCGGGTGCGCGGCTGGAATTTCAGGCTGTCGTGATCCATGCGCCGG
Organism: Xanthobacteraceae bacterium; assembly: GCA_031291445.1. Taxonomy (GTDB): domain Bacteria; phylum Pseudomonadota; class Alphaproteobacteria; order Rhizobiales; family Xanthobacteraceae; genus Bradyrhizobium_A. Next base: position 150,917 of record JARLJA010000096.1, read on the forward strand.
GTTCCGTTCGCGCGGTCGCGTTGACCGCGCTGTGGACCCTCGTTTGCGCCACGCTGGCGCGAGCCGAGGAGCACGGTCGGGTGCGCTGGACGTCCCCGACACCGGAGCAGTTGGCGCGCCGGGCGTCGCAAGACGCGATGAACGACAGCATCCTACGCAAGGGCGACGTGATCACCACCGATCGCGGATTCCTGCTGTTTCGCGGTCATGCCGCCGACGGCTCGCCCGATTTCGTTGCGGTGCCGAATCCGCTGCAGTCCGCGCGGAAGTGAAACGCTGCGCCGGATCGCGCGCTCAGACGTGGTTGGATGGCGCGATGCCGATGCGGGCGACAACCTGCGCCAGCGCGTCCCGGCCGGTCAGTCCGAGCATGTAACCCGCCTGACACGCGATCACCGATGTCGCGATGTCGAGAAAATGGCCGCCGAGGCCGGATATCCATCCGGCGGCGACGGTGAGAGCGATGGCCAGCAGGGACAACGGCAGCAGCACGAACACGCTGCAGGTCAAGCCTGCGAGAATTCCGGTGCCGCACGCCCAGACCAGCAACATATTAACGCACGCACCAGACACAAAATCGCGCGCACATTTAATTTATATTGCGCCGCACACACCTTCACTCTATGCTGCAGCCGGTTAATGAAGGGTTACCGAATTAATTCGGTCCGCCGTCGTTGGCGAGATGCCTTTTTGACGAAGTGCGATCAAGTGTGGTGGATGCGATGTCCCTGGGATCGGAGATACGCGGCGACGCACGACAGGCGGCTCACCTTCGCGAGCCGTCGATCTTCTCGGGCGATTCGATCCCCTACCTGCTCGCGATGTCCGACGCGCTCGTCATACTGCTGTCAAGCGTGCTCGGAGGTTTTGTCTATCAGGCATTCATCGGAAATCCGGCCACCGACCTCATTCCATACTGCGCGGTGGGGCTGCTCGCCAGCTTCGTCTACATCCTGCGGATGAGTGGAGCCGGACACTACGATTTTCCGGAGTGCGCCAGGCCCCGCGTCGAATTCAATGACATCCTGCTGTGCTGGCTGACCACGGGATTGTTGCTGGCATTTTTCGCGTTTCTCCTCAAGATCGGCGTCGAATACTCGCGCGGTGCGTTCGTGGTGTTCTACTTCGTCGCATCGGTTGGCCTGCTCGGCGTGCGCAAGGCGACCAAGGGTGCCCTGACCTCGGCGGTCGCGCGCGGCGCCTTCGCGCGCCGCGACATCCTCCTGATCGGGGACGCCGACGAGGTCGCTGCGCTGGGGGCCCAGGACATGCTGACGATGTTCGGCGCCGCCGATGTCTCGCGCTTCACGTTGAGCCGCGCCCGTGACCCGGCGCAGCGCGCGGCGGACGACGAGCGTGTCCTCGGCGCGGCGATTCAATTCGCGCGCGCGAACCACTGCCAGGAGATCGTCCTGGCGTTGCCGTGGGTGGCGACCGACCGGATCGATTTCGTTCGCGATGCGATCAAGGTATTGCCGGTGGCGGCGCGGCTCTTGCCCGACATTCGCGTGCGCTCGCTGACCAGCTATGCCTCCTCGGCGCGCCAGCGGGTGGTTGCCATCGAGGTGCAGCGCGCACCATTGAGCGCCACCGAGCAGGCCGCGAAGCGGACAATGGACGTGGTCGTGGCCAGCGCCGCCTTGATCGTCTTGCTGCCGGTGATGGGGCTGGCGGCGGTCGCGATCAAGCTTGATAGTGCCGGCCCGGTGATCTTCCGGCAGCGCCGCAAGGGCTTCAATGGCCGGGAATTCGTCATGTTCAAGTTCCGGTCGATGACGGTCCAGGAAGACGGCGCCGTGGTTTCGCAGGCCACGCGCAACGACCCCCGGGTCACCGCGATCGGCAAGGTGCTGCGGGCGTCGAGCGTCGACGAACTGCCGCAGCTGGTGAACGTGCTGCGCGGCGACATGTCCCTGATCGGCCCGCGTCCCCACGCGCTGGCGCATGACGACTATTTTCAGAACATCGTGAGCGACTATGCATTCCGCCACCACATGAAACCCGGTTTGACCGGGTGGGCGCAATGCAACGGCTCGCGTGGCGCGACGCCGTCGGTCGAACACGTCTCCGAGCGGGTGAAGCTGGATCTTTGGTACATCAACAACTGGAGCCTGTGGCTCGATGTCCAGATCCTGTTCAAAACGTGTTTTGAAGTGCTGCGCAAGCGCAACGCGTATTGAGGACCCCGGTCTGCCGACGGCGTGGGTGACCGGCTGCGGAGCTCTCAGACGGCGATGATCCGCGGCGCTCCGGGCGCGCGCGTCAGCTTTCGATTCCTGACCTGAATTTGTTCAGTGGCTGCCGAAGCCGGCGACCGCGCGGGCTCCGCGGATTATCTCCGGGCCCGCGGCGGTTGCGCCAATTTTCCCGGATTATGTGGCTCGCGGCGTCGCTGCTCGCGTGACCCCGCTGAACGTGGCCATTTTTTAACTGTACATCCGCCCGCCCGTCATCTAAGTGACACATCCCGGCCGGGCCCGAACGCTTTGATTTCACGTTTAATTTGGCAGAATCAGGGCGGCGTGTATAGAGTGTCATAATTTCGAATCAATCTGGAATAACCAGGGGTCGGCGAAGGTCAATAACAGCGCAAGGGTCAGGAGGGACGATGAGCAAGAAATTGGACTTCGATGCCATGACCGTCGATGAAATGTGGCAGCTCCACGAGGAGATCACCCGGGTTCTGTCGGTCCGCCTGACGTCGGAAAAGCGCGAACTGGAAAAGCGGCTCACCCAGCTGCGGCGTGACAAGCAGACCGGGCCGCTGAAGCAGGGCGCCGACAAGGACGTCGCACGGGCGCCGCGACGCAAATATCCCCGTGTCTACCCCAAATACCAGAATCCGCAGGTTCCCCACGAGACGTGGTCCGGACGCGGCAAGACCCCGCGCTGGCTGCAGGCGGCGCTGAAGACCGGTCACAAAATCGAAGAATTCGTCATAAAGAATGCCGCCGGAGCCACATCGGCGCGCCGGCGAAAATAATCCCGGCGGATATCGGGCACCGTATCGCTCCCGCTGGCGCCGCGCGGGTGGCCGTGAACCTGCATCCCGAAAGGTGCGGGCCAATTTGCGACAGGATGTGGCGGATGCGGTGGATTGCCTTGGGAGCCGGCTTGCTGGGGCTGGCCGTGATGGGAGCCGGTCTGGCGGCCGCGGAGGGTCGACCGGCGCAGCCCGCGACGAGATTGGCCGATGCGACGAGCGATGCCTGCGTGTCGCGCTGCACGGACGCCAGCACAGCGTGCAAACGCGTGTGCCCGTCGACGTTTGGCATACCGTGCCAAAGCTCCTGCGACAGCCAGTATCAGATGTGCCGGCAAAGCTGCCAGAGCAGGTGAGATCGGTCTGCCGTCTCAGCCGCTGGCCGGTTCGTCGCGGAACGCATCGATTTCGCGCGACAGCGCGGCGTGCCAATCGGGCAGGGCGACGCCGAAAACCGTCTCCAGCCGGGTCCGATCGAGCCGCGAATTGCGCGGCCGTGGCGCCTTGGCTGGAAATTCGCCGGTCCCGATCGCGACGATCTCCCTGACCGCGAGATCCCTGCCGCGCAGGCGCAGCCCCGCCACGATTTCGGTGGCGAAACCGTGCCAGCTGGTCTCGCCCCTGCAGGTTGCGTGCACGAGGCCATCGGCTCTGGCGAAGGCGCTCCGCACGGCTGCCGGATCGGATCCGCCCGCGCTGGTCAGGATGGCGACCACGGCGGATGCCAGCGCATGGGCCGAGGTGGGGGCCCCGATCTGGTCGCCGACGACCCGCAATTCCGTCCGCTCGCGCGCCAGGCGTGCCATCGTGGTGAGAAAATTCCTGCCGCGGGCCGCAAATACCCACGACGTCCGCATGATCAGGTGCGGTGCACCCTCCTCGCGCAGCGCGGTTTCCCCGGCGAGCTTGCTCGCGCCGTAGACCGAGAGCGGCGCGGTGGCGTCGTCCTCGCGCCAGGCGCGTTCGCCGCTGCCGTCGAAGACGTAGTCCGTGGAAAAGTGGATGACGGGGACGCCGCGGGGCGCGGCCCAGCGTCCCAACGCGCGCGGCGCCTCGCCGTTCACGGTGAACGCCAGCGCGGCATCGTCCTCGGCCTGGTCGACCGCGGTGTAGGCCGCCGGGTTGACGATGAGATCCGGTGCGAGCGCGTCCAGGGTCGCCGCGATGCCTTCCGGCCGGCCGAGGTCGAGCACGCCGCGATCCGCCGCCAGCACGGTCCCGAAGGCCTGCAGCGGCTCGCGCAGCGCGCTGCCGACCTGGCCGTTGACGCCCGTCAGCAGGATGCGCATCAGGCGCCCTCGTAGCGCGGCAGGCCGGAGATCTCCTTCAACGGCCGCGCCGCGGCGTCGCGGGCGGACAGGATGGGATCGCGCGTGCCCCAGTCGATGGCGATGTCCGGGTCGTCCCAGCGAATGGTGATTTCGTCCGCGGGGCTGTAGAACGCGTCGCATTTGTAGAAAAAGTCGACGGTGTCGGACAGCACCCGGAAACCGTGAGCGAAGCCACGCGGAATCCACAGCTGCCGGAAATCGTCCTCGCTCAGTTCGACGGCGACATGGCGGCCGAAAGTGGGGCTGCCGAGACGCACGTCGACCGCGACGTCGAGCACCCGCCCGCGCAGCACGCCGACCAGCTTGCCCTGCGGGTTGGGATTCTGCAGATGCAGCCCGCGCAGCACCCCCTGCGAGGACCGCGACATGTTATCCTGGACGAACGGCCCCCCGACGCCGCCGGCGCGGTATCTCTCGGCCTGGAAATGCTCGAGGAACAAGCCCCTCGGATCGCGAAACAATTTCGGCTCGATGACGAGTACGCCGGGAATTGCGGTCTGGATCACGTTCATGCGCGCGGTTTCACAGTTGTTATATACGCCTCTGTTAAATCGCCCTGATCGTGCCCCGCAATTCTTGCTAAGTTGTTTTGCGGCGGACGAAAAGGTGATGGATGAAGGGCATTATTCTTGCCGGGGGGACCGGGTCTCGGCTCTATCCCGTGACGGCCGTGGTCTCCAAACAATTGCTCCCGGTCTTTGACAAGCCGATGATCTACTATCCCCTCAGCACGCTGATGCTGAGCGGGATTCGCGACATTCTTGTCATATCGACGCCCCAGGATCGACCCCTATTCGAGCGTCTGCTGGGCGATGGATCGGACTGGGGCATCTCCTTCTCCTATGCGGCCCAGGACCAGCCACGCGGCCTGGCCGATGCCTTCATCGTCGGCCGCGACTTCATCGGGCGCGACCCCGTCGCGCTGGTCCTCGGCGACAACATCTTCTACGGCCACGGCTTGCCCGAATTGCTCAGCGAGGCGCGCCAGCGCCCGAGGGGAGCGACGGTGTTCGGCTACGCGGTCAATGCGCCGGAGCAGTACGGCGTGGTCGAACTGGGCGCCGACGGCAAGGCGATCTCGATCGAGGAAAAGCCTGCCCATCCCAGATCCAATCTCGCCGTCACCGGACTGTACTATTACGACAACGACGTGGTCGACATCGCGGCGTCGATCAAACCGTCGCCGCGCGGCGAACTCGAGATCACCGACGTCAACCGCGCCTATCTCGAGCGCGGAGACCTTTACGTTCAGGTCATGGGCCGCGGCTTCGCCTGGCTCGACACCGGCACCCATGCCTCGCTGGTCGAGGCCAGCCATTTCGTCCAGATCCTGGAGCAGCGCCAGGGCCTGCGGATCGCCTGCCCCGAGGAGATCGCGCTGCGCCAGGGCTACATTTCGCTCGATCAGTTCTCTCTCATCATGCAGCGGACGGCGAAAAGCAGCTATGGCGAGTATCTGCGCTCGGTCCACGCTGCGTTCGCACGCTGAAGCGTCGGGGAGGATCAAGCCGTCATGAGCCACCAGGGCGACGCGATCTTCGTCACCGGAGGCGCCGGCTTCATCGGCTCGGCCGTGGTCCGGCATCTGCTCGACGAAACCGGGGCCTTCGTCGTCAACATCGACAAGCTGACCTACGCCTCCAGCCTCACCTCGATTCCGCAGGCGACGCCTGCACGCTATGTCCTGGCCCACGAGGACGTCTGCAACGGCCAGGCGTTGCGTGCGCTGTTCGACCGCTACCAGCCGGCCGCGGTGATGCATCTCGCCGCCGAGAGCCACGTCGACCGTTCGATCGACGGTCCGGGCGAATTCATCCAGACCAACGTCGTCGGCACCTTCACGCTGCTACAGGAGGCGTTGCGGCATTTCCGTCGATTGCCGGAGCCGCGCCGCCGGTCCTTCCGGTTTCTCCACGTGTCGACCGACGAGGTCTTCGGCTCGCTCGGCGAGCATGGCCTCTTCACCGAGGCCACCGCCTACGCGCCCAACTCGCCGTATTCCGCCAGCAAGGCGTCCTCCGATCACCTGGTGCGGGCGTGGGTCGCCACTTACGGGCTGCCGGCGCTGATCACCAACTGCTCGAACAATTACGGCCCCTACCATTTTCCCGAAAAGCTCATCCCGCACATGATCATCAGGGGCCTCGCGGAGGAGTCGTTGCCGGTCTATGGCGACGGCCGGAACGTGCGCGACTGGCTGTACGTCGGGGATCACGCCCGCGCGCTGCGGCTGGTTCTCGAGCGCGGTCGCGTTGGCGAGACCTACAATGTCGGCGGGCGCAACGAGCGCAGCAATCTCGACGTGGTCGAGCAGATCTGCGACGCGCTCGACCGGCTTCACCCGGGGCACGGCGGCGGCCGCCGGCGCCTGATCTCGTTCGTCGCCGACCGGCCAGGGCACGACCGTCGCTACGCCATCGACGCCAGCAAGCTCGAAGGCGAGCTCGGCTGGCGCGCGGAGGAAACCTTCGAGACCGGTCTGGAAAAGACCGTGCGCTGGTATCTCGCGAACCGGACGTGGTGGGAGGCCCTTCTCCGCAAGGGCTACGCGGCCAACCGGGTCGGGCTCGGCGGCATGGCCGCCTCCGGCTAATCCGGCCGCGATTGCGGAGCGGTCCGGCGCTCCCTGATCCAGCTGAACACCGCGACGGCCGCGATCAGGACAACAGCGGCGGTCAGGTTCGCATGGGTCTCGCATCCGAGGCAGGAGGTCACCACGGTGAGGCCGTGAGAGGGCGTGTCGGGATTCAACATGGCGCGTTCATCTCCTGTGCCGCACCTTCGGCGGCGTGGATTTCGCTCCGCTACCGGCCGGACGCCGATGGCGGACTGACGACGTTCAGCTGGAAACCCTTCAAGAACACGCTGTGACGGATCGAGTCGGCCAGCAGGTGCGGCGGTGTCGTGTCGGGCCTGCCGGTCAGCGCGGCGCGGAGCCGCGCCAGGGCGAGGCCGGTGATCAGTCCGGCGTCGACCAGTGCGGCATAGATCGGATCGTGGTTCTTCAGGAAGTAGCGCCGCCTCGCCTCCAGGACGTAGGCCGGCATCCGTTTCGGCGTCGCGGTCACGCCGGTCGACTGGCCGACCAGATGCACGACGCGGCTTTCCGGCACGTACCAGGTCGGCCAGCCGCGCCGGCGGGCATTGAAGCAGAAGTCGATGTCGTCGAAATAGGTGAAATAGTCCTCGTCGAGCAAGCCAACCTGCTCGAACACCTCGCGGCGCACGATCATGCTGGCGCCGGCGACCCAATCGGTCTCGCAAGGGTGATCCACGACCGGTGGTGCCACCGCCCAGCGCGTCAGCAGCCAGCTGACGATGCCGAGCCCGAGGCCGCCTTCGAATTCGCCGAGCGGCGACTTGAAGCGAAAGGCCGAACGTTGCGGCGTGCCGTCCGGATCCTCCAGCCGGCTGCCGGCGATCCCGACCTTTGGGTTGCGCTCCATGAAATCGAGCAGGGCCGCGAAGGCACGGGGGCGAACGACGGTATCGGGATTGAGCAGCAGCACGTAGCGCGGCGGGGCCGGGCCTTCGAGCGCGGGCCGGATCACGAGATTGTTGCCGCCGGTAAAGCCGAGATTGACGTCCGAGACGGTGAGCGTGCACCAGTCGCTCCAGCGGTTGTCGTCGATGGCCGCCCGCAGGATCTGCGCCGATCCGTCGCCCGAGCCGTTTTCACAGACCGCGACTTTGACGCCCGGCACCCGGGGCAATTCGGCGGCGACCGAATGCAGGCAGTCGACCAACAGTGGGGCGACCCGAAAATTTACGATGACGACGAGCAGGTTCATGGTGCGGGGGCCGGTTCATCTGGCGACGATTAAATAACCACGACCATGTGTGGCGCAGGGAGCAATATGATCAAATGCTGACGGCGAGATGTCAGGCGGTTTATGTCAGGTCTGTGACAGCGGTTGTATGCAATTCGTCGCGGGGCCGGCGGCAGGGTGCAGGGATTTCGATCCGGCTGGCGGTGTCCGGTAAGCCGGTGCGAAACCGGCGAACGGCCTCGGTCTTTCGTCCAGGATATCATCGTCGCATCGGGCCGCGCTTGATTGGCATTTAAAATGCGACGGAATGCGCGACTGATTGATTGGCGCTGATCAGGGCTTTTTATTTACGGGGCGCGAAGCGGCGCGATAGGATTTCGATGCAGAGTCGCCGATCCGACAATGACGCTGAGGGGGCTGTACATGGCGCGCATCGACCGCAGGAACTTCTTGCAGGCCGCGAGTGTGACCGCACTCTCCGGACCATGGTCGTTCATCGTGTCGGGCCCCGCCAACGCGGGCCTTGCTGCAACCGCGGTATCGGCCCTGGCGACGCCGGCTGCCGTCTTCAATGGCGGGCGGTCCCAGATCAATCTCAACTTTCTGCAGACCGGCGGGGACTATCCATTTCTGAACTGCCTCAAGACCGCCCAGAACTGGAACCTGATCGACAACAGCGGCCTTCCCGATCCGTCGAGCCTGGACAGCGACGGCTATCCGATCCGCATCACCAATGGCGGCGTCTACACGGTATTCTTCGTGCCGTCGCAGGCCGCGCGTCCGGGCAACTATGTCATCACCTGGACCGGGAACGGAACGATCTATTGCGGAATGAGCAACACGTTGGTCAGCGGCAGCAAGACCAGCACCAACGGCGGTGGTCGCTACGTGTTTTCCACCAAGGATACCCGTTTCGTGGTGGGGATCTCCGTGATCGGCCTGCCGCACATCACGAATCTCCGGGTTTTCCACGCCGCCGACGAGCCCGCGATCAATGCTGGCCAGGTGTTCGGCCAGATGTTCAAGGCGCGGCTTCTGGAAGCCAATTTTGGCGTGGTGCGCTTTCTGAATTGGCAATCCGGCAACACTTCCAACGTGACCACGTGGTCGACCCGCAAGCCGATATCCTACGTCTTCTACGCCGCGCACGAGTTCCGGCCCGGTTTGTTCGCCGGAACGACCACCAAGGTCGGGAACGCCTACGCGGCCTCGCTGCCCGGTTTTCACCTGGCCGACAAGGCCACCGTGACCGTCCGGTTCAATGCCAGCTGCGACGGCCCGTGCACGCTGAACGTCAACGGCAGCGGTGCGATCAACATTCTCAGCGCCTATACCACCGCACTGACGTCGGGCACCTATCCCATCGGAGGGACGTGGCAGAGCCTCGCGACCCTTGTCTATGACGCCACTCTCAATGCCTGGATCAAGCGGGGCGGCGACACGTCGGGTTCGGCCGGGATCGACAGCGGATGTCCGCCGGAGCTGATGGTTCAACTCTGCGCCGAAATCGGCGCGCACCCCCATTTCGTGACGCCGATGTTGGCGATCGATCCGGCGACCGACTATATGCCGAACCTCGCCTCGTATTGTCGCACCAACGGCCCGGCCTGGATGATCCCCCGGTTCGAAGGCCCCAATGAGCTGTGGAACTTTGCCTACGGCTTCATGCCAACGAGCTACGCGGTCGCCAAAGCGGGCGCCTACGGTTGGGGCGCCGACTACCACAACTGGTACGGCAAGGCCTTGTCGGTGCTCGGCCAGATCGTCGGCATCGCCTACGGACTGGACCGCGGCAAATATCAGGTGCTGTGCGGCGTTCAGACCGCCACCGCCACGTCTGCCGGCGGGGCGGCGGCGAGCAATGCGCGCCTGCTCTCGACGAAATATGTCAGCCAGTCCGCGCCCGCTCAGTCGCCCTACAACAAGACCGCGGCGGCGAACTGGGTCACGCACGTCTGCACCGCTCAATATATCACGCCCTCGGAATACGGCACGCCGCAGGAGGCGAAGGACGCCGCGGCCTATGCCGCCGCCCCGACCGCGGCGGCGCAGGCGGCGGTCGCGACGGCCTATGCCAACACGGTGACCAGCGGCCCGGGTTCTTTTACGCTGCCGAAGGTCGCGGCGCTGTACGCAAACTGGAAGGGCTGGGCGCTTTCTCACGGCATCAAAAAGATGTGCGGCTATGAAGGTGGTTACTCGCCCGACTATACCGGTGTCGCGGCGCTCGACCAGTTGCGGGCAGCCTCCAAGCTCACTCCGATACTGACCTCGATCACATTGCAGAACTACGAAACCTTCGTCGGCTTGTCGGACGGGAGCTTCACCGCCGAATTCCCGTCATGCTTCCAGTTGTCGGGTCCGACGCCGTCATCAAATGCCTGGTCGGTCCTGGAAGACGTTTATCAGACCTCCGTGCCGCCGCAGTGGAGCGGGATCGTCAAGTTCAACCATGCCACGGCCGCGACCAAGGGCTGACGCGACCGCAGGCAACCCGGCGCGCCGGCGCAGTTGCCCGGCGCGGGTTTGGACGGGACGGGTGGCGCGCCTCAATGGACCAGGGACTTTCCCACTCCGCCCGCGATTTCCCGCCGTGCCGCCCGCGCACATGCATTGAGCAGTGCGCCTTCGAACAGCTTGGCGCTGGCGTCCCAGGAGCTGGAGGCGACGGTCGAGAACGCATTGGCCGAGAGCCGCTCCCACGCATCGGGACTCTGAGCGAGCACCCATTCAATCCCGCTTGCGATGGCCTCGACGTCATCGATGTCGACCAACACTCCGTTGGAGCCCGATACGATCGCCTCCGCCGGCCACCCGGTCCGAGTCGAAACCACCGGCGTGCGGCAGGCCATCGCCTCCATCGCGGGAAGATTAAATCCCTCGCTCCGGCTCGCGGTGACCCAGACGTCGCACTGGTCATAAATGTTTCGTATTTTGTCCCGCGGCGGTGAAAGGAAGAAATCGGTTCCCGCCGGCAGCGGAAACTGGGGAAGAGGGCGCATGCTTCCGAACGACAGTATCCGCAAGTTCGGAAGCCTGCTCCGAACGGCCTGCAACGCGGCCAGTGAAACATCCAGCGCCTTGAACGGCGTGGGAGAGTACAGCAGCCCGACCGTCGGCACGGGTTGTTTGCCTCTTTCGGGCGCGAAGAACCGCGTCTTGTCGACGCTGTTCGGCACGAGATCGACAGCTGTGTCCCCGTACTCCGACGCCATGACCTGCCTGAGCCACTGCGCTATGACGATTTTATGAAAGGGAAGCCGGTAGGTCGCCCGGCAGCGCTCGACCGGCAAGTATGGAAAAACCTCGTGATGCTGGATGAAATAAGCCTTGGCGCCCTTTTCCGGGCCGAAGTTGGCGATCCATTCCGCGGTCTCCCACCATGTGGCGATGACGACGTCGGCGTCCGGCACATCGCGGTCCTCGACGGGGCGCGATCGGTCCAGAACGCGGTGATCGACGCCGTATTCGTCAAACACCGACGGATGCCGTGTCTGCTTGCCGGCGGACCGGGTCCACGAACTGAGCTTCTCCCGAAGCGTTCCGGGCTTGATGGGAGCGGATACCACCTGCACCTGATGTCCGAGCCGTATCAGCCGCTGGGCGTGCTCGGCCACGACCAGGGTGCCGCCTCCGACACCGGCAGTCGCCATCACGAAGGTAATACGCACTGAGGTCAGATCCGCCGGAGGAAATCCAGCGGCCGGCGAGACCGCCAGCCGCGCCACTTCATAATCCAACGAAAACCTCGCTTCAACTCGATTTTGTCCGCATCGATCTTCGCGGGATGCAATCCGCGCGGCGGGTCGTCGGTGGTGGCTCGCGTCCGCGATGGTCATCATATTGAAACCGAAGATCGATAAGGACGACACCTTCTGTCCCGAGCGAGCCTGTACAGGGCCCGAAGAGGCGTGTCCGCAACGGAATTCTCATGAACCGGCTCAAGACTCTCGCTGTCAACGGATTGAATTCCGTCCTGCCAGTCGGACTAAAGAACTCGCTCCTTCATCTGTCGTTTCATCTGGCGCGAGCCGAATTCGATCGGTTTTCCTACGAGATCAATTTCGCGCCGAATATGGAGCTGGGGCTGATCGCCGCCGCGGGACGTGGTTTGCAGCCGCAGACCATCCTGGACGTCGGGGCCTTCGAAGGCAATTGGAGCACAATGGCGCGCAGGATCTGGCCCCGCTGTCGCATCGTGATGTTCGAGGCCAATACCCGCAAGCAGACCCGTCTGTCAGCCGTCGCTCAGGAGATCGGCGCGTCGCTGTGCTGTGAGCTGCTCGGAGCCGACGACGGCGCCGAGGTCGTATTCAACGTCATGGAATCCGGTTCGTCGGTTCTGAACGAGCGCAGCCCGCTCGATCGGGTGGTGGAAAAGCGGAGGCTGCGAAGGCTCGATGCCCTGCCGCTCGATATTGCCGGGAACATCTTCCTCAAGATCGACACACAGGGCTATGAACTCGAAGTCCTGAAGGGCGCGGAGCACCTTCTGCCTCACATCAATGCCATCCTCCTGGAGGTCGCGATCATCGAGATCAACGAAGGGGCGCCTCTGCTGCACGAGGTTCTCGCGTTCCTGAAGTCGCTTGGATTTGTGACCTACGACATCCTCGAGATTCATCGCCGCCCTCTCGACCGGGCGATGAACCAGATCGACATCCTGTTCGTGCGGGAGGAGTCGCCCTTGGTCGCCGACAAGCGGCACTACGCCTAGCGCCGTCCGGAACGGCCTCGGTGCAGTATCGTTTCGCGACGGGGGAAGGGCTGTTGCATCGTCGGGCGGGGCGGGGTTCCCGGCGGCGCGGAACGGCGCGATCAATGCATCAGCGCGGCAAGCTGATTGAACAGCGAGCCGATCGCCAGGCCGACGGCCAGCGCCGGTAACCCCAGCAGCTCGCGGCGAAGATCGAACAGACCGAACCGCGCCGAATGCAGCATGATCAACGGCAGGTTGGCGAAGTAGGATATGACGATGCCCCACAGCGCGCCGGGATAGCCACCGAGCTGGAAGCCGACCGGGACGGCGACGAACAGTGCCACCGTCCGTGCCTGATTGAACCAGAAATACAGCCGGGCCGCGCCGAACAGCAGGAAGGACTGCGTCGCCACGCGAAAGGGAAGGGTCAGCAGCGCCACAGACAGGATCTCCAGCGTCCGCCCGGCCTGCAGGTAGCGGGGATCATAGAGCACGGCGATCAGGCTGTGGCCGCTCGTCGCAAGAGTGCCGGCGACGAGGTAGGTGCATGCGGCGATCAGGGTGTGAAATCTGTAGTAGGCGTGTTTGAGCCGCTCGGGACTGGTGCGGTGCACCTCGCCAAGCGCCGGAAACGACACGTCGACGATGATCCGCGTGAGGATCTGCTCCACCGAGCTGAAGAAGAGATAGGCGATCGCGTAGGTTCCGAGCAGCTTGGCGTCGATCAGCGTGCCCAGGAGCATGCGGTCGCCGTTGCCGGCGAAGAAGAACGAAACCGATGACAGGAAAATCCACTTGCCGACGCTGACGATCTCGCGAAAGGCGGCGCGATCCCACTGCAGCCTGTTGGCGACACCCGCAAGCACGGCGTAGCTCAGAATCGTGCGCGTCGCGGCGGCAACGATCGCTCCGGCGACCAGAGCCCAGATCGATCGGTCCATGACGGCCCAGGCCAGCATCGTGACCAGGCCGCCGAGCTGGGATCCGACTTCGATCAGCGTCAGGCGCGCCAGCGCGATGTCGCGGCTCGCCTGCAGCAATTTCGTCGATTCGAATCCGGCGATCACCATGGTGATCGACAGCACGGCGATGACGGGGGGAATGCTCGGGTCGGCATAGACGCTGTGCTCGGGCAACGCACCGAAACGGCCGAGCAGCAGGAGCAGCAGGCTGATCGCCAGTGCGGCGGCGTAGAGGATGCCGCCGCGGACGATTTGCGTCACCCAAATGGTGTTGAGATAGGCCGGATCATCGCCGCGGCGGCTTTGAATGACGTTGGTCTTGAGGCCGAAGTCGGAAAACATTGCGAGCCCGGCCAGCACAATCGAAGCGACGGCCATCACGCCGTACATTTCCGGAAGCAGCAGGCGGGTCATGACCAGGTTCCCACCGAACCGGATGCACAGGTTGCACCCGTATCCGGCAATGCTCCACATGCCGGCACCGAGGACGCGCCTTTTCAGGGAAACTTCGCTGGAGGCTTGGCTGATGGTCATGGCTGGTGCGGCGGGCGGGGATCGTCCGAAAGGATCCCGTGAAGCCAGTGCCTTTGCTATTGGACTGCCGGCGAACGCCATCGACGCGGAATGACGGCAGGTCCGCTGGCCGTGATGAACCACGTCGTGTTATAGGCGTCAACGGGTTGAAGATATCTGTCACGCGTATGACAGTTCTTCGACACGGCCTCGTGACCCTGCGGATCCGTCCTCATGACGAATGGAAATGTATTTGCTGCGATCGCCATCCTGGCGTGGCCGGTCGTCGCGTTCGTGCTCTACGCCACCAGGCCGCTGCCGCAGGCGACGCTATGGACGGTTCTCGGCGGGTTCTTGCTGTTGCCCGCCGGCGTCGCGATCAAGGTCGAGATGATCCCGGCGATCGACAAATTCTCGGTGCCGAATCTTTGTGCGCTGGTCGGGGTCATGGCGATGGCAAAGGGCTCGCTGCGCGCCCGCGTGCCGTGGGGCGTCGCCGAATTCCTGCTCATCTGTCTCGTCGTCAGTCCGCTGGTGACGTCGATCCTCAACAACGACGTGATCGTGGTCGGCGGCAGGGTGCTGCCGGGGGTCGGTCCGTACGATGGAGTGTCGGCGATGCTCAGCCAGATTTTCCTGCTGCTGTCGTTCGTCGTCGGGCGGCGCGTGTTTCGCCAAACGCCGGCGATCGATGCGATCCTGGGGACGACGCTCGCCGCAGGGCTGCTCTACTCATTGCTGATGCTGTTCGAAATCCGCTTCAGTCCGCAGCTCGCAAGGTGGATCTATGGCTTCAGTCCCGCGTCGTTTGCGGTCGAGATGAGGTATGGGGGATTCCGGCCGGTCGTGTTCATGCAGAACGGATTGACGGCGGCGTTTTTTCTCGCGACGTCGTTCGTGGCCGCGGTCGCGCTGGGGCAGGCTCGCGCGACGATGCCGATGTCGGTGCGGCCCGGCCTCGTGCAGATCTATCTCGGCGCAGTCATCGTCCTCTGCAAGTCCGCCGGCGCGCTGGTCTACTCGGTGGCGGCCACCGTGATGATGCGGTGGCTCAGTCCGCGCGCGCAAATGCGTCTGGCGGTCGTGTGCGTCCTCATCGGCCTCTGCTACCCGATGCTGCGCTTCACCGACCAGTTTCCGACCCGCCTGCTGTTGCAGGCGGCTGCGACCGTGAACCAGGAGCGCGCCGACTCGCTGGCGTTTCGCTTCAGGGAGGAGGAGCAACTGCTCTCTCATGCCGCCGAACGAATGTTCTTCGGCTGGGGCCGCTACGGGCGCAACAGGGTCTATTCCGAAGAGTCCGGCGACGACGCGAGTGTCACCGACGGCATGTGGATCATCACCCTCGGGCAGTTCGGCCTGGTGGGATTCCTCGCCCAGTTCGGGCTGCTTTCGCTTCCGGTGTTTCGGGCCTACGGCGCGCTCAAGCGCCTGCCGACGCGTGGGGGCCGCATCATGCTGGCGGGTCTTGCCATGACAGTGGCGTTTTCGGTGATCGAGCAGTTGCCCAACGCGTCGATCAGTTCCTGGACCTGGCTGCAGGCCGGGGCGTTGCTCGGAATCGTCGAGGCCGCCGAACGGGAGGACCGCCGCCGGCAGACGATTCCGCGCGTCAGCCGCCAAACAAAGCTCGTCGCCGCGGCACCGGCGGCCGTGCCCGCCGCGTAACAGCCGACCGCCGGCGCTCTGCAGCTACGTGGCGGGCAGCCGCCACCACGGGATCATGCATCGACGAAGAACCTGGAGGTGTTCTCGTAGTGCCTTTGACGCAGCTTTCTCGTCTCGAATAGCAGCCGCCGCAGCGCGGAGCGGTGCGGGCCGCCCAATTTCGTCGGCAGGGGGACACGGCTGCGCAGCCACTCGGCAACGTCGGGCCGGAATGTCTCGAGCTCCGCGAGAAGCCAGTCACTGCCTCCCGGGGTCGCCAAGGCCTTGTGATAGTGCAGGATCTTGGCCGTTCGCGCCGCGGTTCGTGAATAGGATTGCGAGGTGGGTGTCATTTCCAGGTTGCATGCCATCGGCAACTGGCGCCAGCGCAAATTCAGGCGGACGACCGAGTAAGCGAGAGCCACGTCGTCGCCTGGATAGGGCAGTTTCCTGCTGAAGCAGATTCGGCTGGACAACATCGATTCCATGTCGGCGACGAATGCACGGCCCAGTCCGCTGCCGACCCGGAACGCGTAGACTCCGGAGTGAAGGCGAAACCGGACGCGCTGCCTGTCGTGGTCGGTCACGACCCAGGGCAGTGTTTGGAGGGGGATCTGGTAGTGCTCGCTCAGGGCCAGCCAGTAGCTGTTGTAGGGATCATCCGGCCCGCACGTTCCGACGTTCTTGTCGATCGAGCAGCAGGCGAAATCCTCCGTCGGATCGAGCAGGAGCGGCTGCGGCTCGTCGACCACGAGAACGTCGGAATCGAGCCAGATGATCTGGTCGGTCTGGGCCAGTTCTTCGCCGAGCGCGGCCGCCAGCCCCTTGTTCATGTAGACGTACCAGCTGCAGTTGGTGCGCGTGCTGGTGGTGACGTGACGAGCGCCGAGCGCGCGGAATTTCCTGAGGGTGGCGGGTTCGAGCGACGGACCGAACCGCGGTGTTACGATCAGGACGTCGGCGTCTGCGAGGCGGCCACCGAACGTCCGCAGGCATTCGACCGCCAGCAGCGTCTGAGCTTCGAAATAACCGGATTCGACACAGAAAAGGAACGTAGCGGAGGGACGCGCGGCCGCGCCATCCCTTGTTGGCTCGGTATTCATCGACTCTTCAGCCCTCCCTGTGCGATGCGACGGCTTCGGGCATCGTGCTGGCGGCAGGCGTCGTGGTCGCAATCGCCCGGTGGAGCGCCGCCGCGAAGCCCGTTGCTATCTCGTAGAACGGCGCGGCGAGGCCAGGGCAAGCCGCGCAAAGCCGGCGATAAAGGCGTTCCGACGTCGCGAGCTCGATGATCGCCGCGACGTAGCTCTCGACGTCGTTGGTTCGTGCTTCGACGCAGGCAGGTCGCAGCACTTCGAGGGCCGGGACCACCGGGCTGGTCACACAAGGGCGGCCGGCGAGGATTGCCTCCACGGCGGACAGGGCCATGCCCTCGGCGAACTCGCCGCGGGTCGGGACGATCGCAGCGTGGCTGTGTTCCAGCACGGCCTTCAGTTCCGCGGGCGCAGTGAAGCCGCGAATATCGACAATGTCCTTTAGGCCCATGCTGGCGTGCTGACGCCGCAACCCGGCCAGTTCGGGGCCGTCGCCGCAGACCGTCCAGCGCACCAGGCCGGGGCGGAGGTCTTCGACACGGCGCGCAATCTGAAGCAGGTCATAGACTCCCTTGTCGTGCGTCACACGTCCGCAATACAACACCTCGAAGGGGGGGCGTTCGGCCATGGGAGGCGCGATGGTGGCGAAATAATCGGCGATGTACTGTCCTCGCATCTCGATCAGGCCGTCCTGTCGCAGGCCGTTGGTGAGCTCACGCACCTGGCGCAGGCATTCCGGCGACACGCCGATGACGGCGCGGGCGCCGCGCCGGAACAGGACGGCGTCGAGCCTCGAGATCAGCTTCCGGACCAGGCGTTTTGGTTTGAAACCGCTCGGCCAAGGCGTGTTGTGCAGCACCGGGACCACATCGATTCCGGCTAGCGTGAACAGCAGCAGTACGAATTCGTGGGTGGTGCCCGAATGGATCACGGCGACGTCGGCACGAAACCGCAGCGCTTTCACCAGCAGCTGCAGTCCATACAGTATTTCCGAGACGTGATAGAGCGCGCCGCGTGCGTTGGCGAAAGGCTTTGGGTCGTGCTCGATGATGAACTTGCCGGAGCGATAGGCGTCGGGCGCCGGACAATAGGATACGATCAGAGCGTCGGCGGCGATCGACTTGCAGAAGTCGGCGAACTGACCCGAATAGGTCCGGGACATCTGGCTGGGATCGAGCTGGCCCTGCTCCCAGTGCTTGTGGGCGCGGATCACGTTGCCCGGACCGGCGGCATAGAAGATACGCTGCGCCATTTCATTTCTTTCGACACGGATCGGCGGCTCGATCGACGGGGTGTCCGTTCGCAGGGATTCTGCGGACGCGTATCCCCCCGGGGGGGATTCTTCGGAGGCGTGGCCTCCCGGACTACGCTGTCCTCGAGAACAGTTCAGCTGGCTTGTCTATCAGCCGACATTCGAGATTATATGACACCACATACCGGTTCTCCGGGGGGCGAACGTCGATATTCTGCAATAATCGCCGCGCAATCACATGAATTTCATGGTCGTGATTTAACGTCAAATCGGAATCCGCGAATGATTGCTTGAGATTGGGACTACCTGATCGGATTGGGACGACCTAATTGAGCCAGCCGTCGATAACGTTTGTCTGTTGTATAGAGTCCGGCCCCCTGGAGATGCAGACAATTCGCATGGTCGAGAGCCTGCGAAGATGGGGTGGGGCCTTTGCCGATAGTCCGATAATTGCCGTGACGCCCCGGCGGGGACCTCGCTTGACCAAGCCTACGATAGACGATTTGCAGCGGCTGCGTGTCGACCACGTGGTCGACGAGCGACCAAGCAGATACTCATGGTTCAAATTCTACAATAAGCCGCTGTCCCTGGCGCTCGGCGAAAAGATCGCGACGACGGAGCTGATCTGCTGGCTCGACAGCGATATTCTGATCGTTTCCGAGCCCAGCTTGTTCTCTCTATCGGAGTGCGAAGACTTCGCGGCCTGTGCTTCCGACAAGGAGATGGGTACGTCGGGTCCGTCCGACCCCTTCGAAGCCGTATGGCGGGCGAATTGTGGTGCGCTCGGCCTGGATATCGACGATTTGCCGTGGGTGACGACGGAGCGGGACAAATGCAAAATTCGTCTCTACTGGAACGGAGGTGTTTTCGTCTACCGGCGCGTCACCGGGTTCGGCGCTCACTACCGCGATGTGTGCGAGAGGCTGATGGAGGCGCGCAACAAGATGAATTTCGTCGACTATTCCATTGGCATCAACGAAATGAGTGCCATCGGCATTGCGATGCATCTCCAGAAATTGAGATACCGGGCGCTGCCTCAGTCTCATAATTACAGCATCGGCAGCAAGACGTATCCGAATTTCTACAGGGAAGCGGATCTCCGCAGCGCCTGCGTCGTTCATTACCACGACGCCATGTGGCCGTGGTTCTGGAGCACATTTATCGAGTGTTTGCGCGACACCCATCGAGGCGTCGCGGAATGGCTATCTCCACTGGGGCCGATGAAGAATCCGGCCACGACGTCAAGCCGGGTGATCGGGCGGCTTTACAGGTTCTTCCGGAGCGAACAGGAAAAGCGCTACCTGAAGCTCTGCTCCAGCGTTTGAACCCGGCGGTTGCCGCTGACGCGGCGCCGCGCTCCCCGCTCGTGCGATTCTGGCTGCGTCCGGAACGACTTTTGCGGTCCTCAGCTCAGCTTGGGGACCACCACCAGATGGGTGACTTCGCCGCGGTCGTAGGCGCGCACGAAGGTCTCGTAGTCCTTGAACGACACGCAGCCGTTGGAGTCGCCGTTGGGGCCCAGCATGTAGGTGTGGGCCAGCAGACCGGACCGGCCGTAGACGTTGCCGTCGCCGACCGGGTTGAGCCGCAGCGCCCGCACCCCATGGAACAGGGCCTCGCGCAGCCTCAGGGCGTAGACGTGCGGCGGGGTCGCCCCGTGCATGCGCTCGCTGACGCGGTTCGGGTCGTCGAGCGCCGCGCCGAGGCCCGAATGGGCCTCGAGTCGCCGGCCGTCGGGCATGTACACGGTGTGGGCGGAGATGTCGTAGATCGCGGTCGTGTTCCGTTCCGGGGAACCGGCGCGGGTCGCCACGTTGGCGACCGAGACGTCGGACAGTCCGCCGTCGGGCGACGCATAGGCGAGCTGAGTCCCGGCCGGCTTGTTGATGCCGAAGAATTTTTCCAGGAAATTGCGCTGATCGGGCGGCGCCGCGGCCAGCACGTTTTCCGTGGTCAGCGGCGGGCGCGAGGGGCCGCGGTTGGCGATGATGTGCGGCTCCGACGGCCGGGCCCTGGGCAGCGGCACGGTCTCGACCACTGCCAGCGTCACCGTTGGTTCGACCTGCGGCTTGGCCGGCGCCTCGATGGCGCCGACGGCGGTGCCGTCGGCGTGGAAGGTCACGGGATCGGGCAGCCGCTCCGCGAAGGTGGTCGGTGGCGCCCCGAGCGACACGCTGGCGTCACGGAGCGGGTCATAGTCGTTGCGGTGGGGGTCGTAGATGTTTGCGAAGACGTCCGGCCATCGCGCGGCGACCGCCACGTTGGCCGGGTCGCCGGCCGACGCCTCGTCGTTCATGCCGGCGATGTGGACGTAAAGCATGCCGGCGCCGAACACCGCTCCGAGCCCGGCAATGCAGGAACCGAGCAGGCCGGCGGACGTTAGGGCAAAGGCACGATTGCGACGTGGAGCGCGCTGAGCGCGCGCGTAGACCCCGTATGTCATCCCCGCTTCCAAAGCACTAGCAGTTCATCCCCACGACGGTGCCGCGCACGGCGGCGCTGTCGTCCGACACTTCACGATGGTGGTCTGACCCCCCAGGGCGACCGTCCCCGCCCGGCTGTCGCAGACCCTCTCGGCGGCATTAGGGCGGGGTTTAGTTAATTGCCAATTAAGCGGCGCTATCTTGGGCAGGATTGAGGCCAAAACGCCGAATGGCACCGCTCAATTCGTATTGTCGTTTCGCGTGGTTAACGTCAACCATGGTATTATAGCACCATCAGAGGGCTTCTTTCTCGGCCTCGATCATGGTCGCGGTCGAGACGGCGAGATTACGCCGGGGCACCAGGCCGACGATCACCGCGGCGCAGGCCATCGACAGCGCCAGGATCGCGAGATTGAGCGGCAGCGGCGTGACGAAATGGCCGCCGAGATAGCCGCCGAGCTGCGAGCACAGGGCGCCGAAGCCCATTTGCAGGAAGCCCATGGCGCCGGAAGCGGTGCCGGCGGCCTGGGGGCGGACGCTGATCGCGCCGGCGGAGGCGTTGGCCATCGCGAAGGCGTTGCCGAACATGATGATCATGTGGGTGCCGTACAGCCATGACGGCTGCTGGTTGAGCCCGGTAAAGCCAAAGATCGTGTTGAGGACCGCGCCGCTGATCTGGATGGCGAGGCCGAGCCAGATCATGCGGTCGAGGCCGTAGCGCGGCGACAGCCGCACCGAGACCAGGTTGCCGATCATGTAGGCGAAGCCGGCGCTGGCGAACCAGGCGCCGTATTCGGTCGGGGACCGGCCCATCGCATTGATCACCAGGTAGGGACCGCCGCCGGCGAAGGTGAAGATGATCGCGGAGGCGAGCATCTGGCAGGTCACGTAGCCGATGAAGGCGGGATTGCCGCCGAGCGCCCGCACGTCCTGGACGAAGCCGGTATCAGCGCCGGGCGCCGCGGCCCGGCGGGTCTCCGGCAGCGCCAGCAGGATCGCGACGA
Organism: Xanthobacteraceae bacterium; assembly: GCA_031291445.1. GTDB lineage: Bacteria > Pseudomonadota > Alphaproteobacteria > Rhizobiales > Xanthobacteraceae > Bradyrhizobium_A. The sequence goes on from JARLJA010000096.1 coordinate 172,595, forward strand.
TGGTCAGCGTGGTGACACCCGCCATCACGTAGAAGATCGAGCGCCAGCCGAACCAGTCGTTCAGGATGCCGCCGCACACCGGGCTCAGCATCTGCGCGATCATCATGACCGCGATGACGAGGCTGATCATGCTGCCGACGCGGCTGCGGTGATAGATGTCGCGCACGATGGCCCGGCTCAGTACCATGCCGGTGGCGCCGCCGACCGCCTGCAGGAAGCGGCCGGCGATGAGCTGCGGCAGAGTCTGGGCGAAGATGCAGCCGATATTGGCGACGACCACCAGCGCGAAACCGCCCAGCAGCACGGGGCGGCGACCGAAGCGATCGGACAGCGGCCCCATCACCAGCTGCGACAACGCGAGCCCCACCATGAACAGCGACGACGTCAGCTGGGCGACTGAAATGTCCTCGGAAAACAGCGTCGCGAGGTGCGGCAGGACCGGCACCAGCATGTAGAGAGAGATCGGCGCGATGCCGTTCATCGCCACCAGGAGCACCAGCGTCATTCGCGTGGCGCGGCCCGAAGCGTCTTCCGGTGCGGGAACCGCGCCGACGGCCGGCTGGCCGGGGTCGCGCGTCGGGTGGTCACCGGACGGCGCGGCCGCGCTTTCGGCGGGCATGACGTCGCCGGAAATCCGCTGCCCGATCCTTCGGTTCATGCTCTCAGGCCGGTCGGCTGCGCCACGTTTGCTCACGAGCTCCGTTCGAAGGCTCCGGTCCGACGGCTCTGATCCGATGGCTCTGGTTGGCTTGGCGTCTCGAATGGCGGCGACGACGGCCCCCGCTCAGGCCCGCAGCGGCCGCGTGGCCGCGTCGAGCCACTGACGAGTCGCATCATCGAGCACAGCGCGCAACGTGTCGCGAACGCGGACGTGGTATGCATCGAGCCATGCAATCTCGTCGGCGGTCATGGTTGCCGCGTCGATCAGCGCCCGGTCGATCGGCGCCAGCGTCAGGGCCTCGAACCGGTTCATCGGCTTTTCGGCGCCGTCGATCTCCGCCGCGACCACGAGTTCGAGATTCTCGATGCGGATGCCGTATCCGCCGGTCTTGTAGTAGCCGGGCTCGTTGGACAGGATCATGCCCCGTTTGAGCGGCGTGGTGCCGATCTTGGAGATCCGGGCCGGACCTTCGTGCACCGACAGGTAGCTGCCGACGCCGTGGCCGGTGCCGTGCTCGAAATCGAGCCCGGCCTGCCACAGGAACTGGCGCGCCAGGCTGTCGAGCTGGGCGCCGCTGCTGCCGTCGGGAAACACGGCGCGCGCGATGGCGAGATGGCCACGCAGCACCCGCGTGAAGCGGTCGCGCATTTCGCGCGTCGGCGTGCCGACCGCGATCGTTCGGGTGACGTCGGTGGTGCCGTCCTCGTACTGGGCGCCGGAATCGATCAGCAGCAGGTCGCCGGGGGCGATGCGGCGGTTGTTCTTGCGGGTGACGCGGTAGTGGACGATGGCGCCGTTGGGGCCGGTCCCGGAGATGGTCGGAAACGAGACGTCCTTGAGGGCGCCGGTGTCGCGGCGAAAGGTCTCGAGCGCCTCGACGGCGTCGATCTCGGTCAGGTTTCCGCCGCCGGCCTCGCGGTCGATGAACGCGAGAAAGCGCGCCAGCGCCGCGCCGTCGCGAACATGGGCGGCGCGGCTGCCCGCGATCTCGGCGCTGTTCTTCACGGCCTTCAGCAGCGCGACTGGGTCGCTGCCGCGCACCGCCTTGCCGCCGGCGTCGCCGATCAGGCGGCCGAGCGCATCGGCGGCGGTAGCGGTGTCGAGCCCGATCGCCGCGCCGCGCCCGGCGAACTCGCGCAGGCGCGGGGCGAGCATGTCCGGTTCCGCGACCTCGGCGCTGGCCTCCAGATGGTCGCGCACCTGGTTGGTCAGCTTGCGACCGTCGATGAACAGCGTCGGCCGGCCGTCCTGCGGGATCAGCGCATAGGACAGCGGCAGCGGCGTATGCGCGACGTCGGCGCCGCGGATGTTGAAGGTCCAGGCCACCGCGTGGGAATCCGACAGCACCAGGGCGCCGATCCGCAGCCGCGCGATCTCGGCGCGAATGCGACCGAGCTTGTCGGCCTCGCTCTCGCCGGCGAGGGAAAGGGGATGAAGCGTGACCGGGCCGAGCGGCGGCTGCGGCCGCTCCGTCCAGATCGCGTCGACCGGGTTGGAATCGACCGCAACCAGCTCGGCGCCGCCGGCGGCGCACACCGCTGCCAGCTTCTCCACGCTGGCGCCGGTGTGCAGCCAGGGGTCGTAGCCGAGGCGGTCGCCGGGGCCGAGACGGGCGGCCAGCCAGGCCTCCGGCGGCGGATCGATCAGCGACTCGACCGTCCAGGCCGTGGTGTCGACCTGCTGCGCCGCCTGCAGGGTGTAACGGCCGTCGACGAACACCGCCGCCTGATCGCGCAGCACGATGGCGAGACCGGCGGATCCGGTAAAGGCGGTGAGCCAGGCCAGCCGCTCCTCGGACGGGGCGACGTACTCGTTCTGCTGCTGGTCGGCCCGCGGCACGACGAAGCCGGTCAGATGGCGGCGGAGCAATTCCTCGCGGAAGGCCTTGAGGCGGGCCGAAAGGGCGACGCCGCCCTCGGGGTCCTCGAACGTCTGATAGATCGCTTCGAACATGGCCCGAACTTAGATCATGACGCGCAGCGCTGGATACCGGATTTTCCGAAATCCATGTGGGTTGGAAAGATCAGCTACGCGCCGACCCAATACGGCAATTTTTTGGCTGCAATCGCCGGGCCGGTGTGGCAGTGTTCTTTCAAGGTCCTGCTGACTGACGTCAGTGCGGTCCAGGCAGGCCACAAGGCCGCCAGACGGGTTCGCCGACCGGGGAAGCGTTCAAGGGTGTCGCAACTCTCGCAAGAGGGATTTCGCCGATGCCCGCTTTTTCGTTCGAGAAGCTGCCACCCCCGGCCCGCCAGGAACCGGCGCCGGCAGGACCGGCCAATTCCCCGTCCCCGACCGACCCGTTCGCCCATGTGAATTCGCTGTCGTCGTCGGACTATGCGTCGACCGACGATGTCAGGCCACGCCGCGGCTTCATGGTGCAGATGCTGGGGCGCTTCGCCAAGCCTCGCCCGCGCCAGTGAGCGCGGGGAACGGTGCGATCCAGGCCGGTCGCAGGGTCGTGAAGACCCGCCTCAGGCCTTGCGCATCAGCAGGCTGGTCCAGCCGTCGAGCTGTAGGCGTTTGACCAGAACCAGACCGGCGGCGCGATAGGCTGCGATCACGGCGTTCGCCTGATGCGGCAGCAGCCCGGAGAGGATGACCAGGGCCGACGGCGCCAGATGCCGCGCCATCGGGGTCGCCAGCCGGCGCAGCGGATTGGCGAGAATGTTGGCCATCACCAGATCGAACGGCGCCCGTGCCCGGATTTTCGGCGAGGCGAAGCCCGGCGCGTGAATCGCCTCGACGAAATCGCCCACCCCGTTGGCCCGCGCATTGTCGCGCGCCACGATCGCCGACCGCCGGTCGATGTCGCTGGCGAGCACCGGCTGCCGCAACGCCTTGGCGGCGGCGATGGCGAGGACGCCGGTGCCGGTGCCGAGATCGAGGGGGCGTCGCGGCCAGCGTGACCGCAGCACTTCGTCGAGCAGCATCAGGCAGCCGCGGGTGGTGCCATGATGGCCGGTCCCGAACGCCAGCGCGGCCTCGATCTCGATGCCGATGGCGTGGACGGGAACGCGCGCGCGGTCGTGCTGGCCGTGAACGATGAAGCGCCCGGCGGCGACCGGGGCGAGTCCTTCGAGGCTCGACTTGACCCAGTCGCGCGCTTCGACCCGGTCGAAGGCGACGGAAGCGGCGGTCGCCGCATCGGACGCCAGTTCGACCAGGGCCCGCACCGCCGCCTCGTCGGGCTGCTCGCCGAAATAGACCGTGACATCCCAGTTGCCGTCCGGCCGCTCGAAGGCGGCGATGGCGGCTTCGTTGTTGTCGAAACTCTCGGCCAGCACGTCGACGACGCGATTGGCGCTGCGCTCGTCGCCCATGGCGAAGCTCGCGCGTGCCGCGGGGGCTGTCTCATTCGGTCCGGAGATGCTCGATTTCATCTGATTCTTTAGTGGGTTGGAGGTGGTGAGGGCCCGGCTTCAACAGCCTCCATCCCCAGCTCATTCAGGGCTCGTCCACAGGGTTATGGTAACCGCCGTACAGACCTCTTCCACAGCCAATCCACAGACTTGTCAACAGCTTGTCCACAGGCTCGCCGGGTGCGGGTGGTGGACCGGCCGGTTCAGGTCGCGGCAAGCACCCGTCCGCGGTCGCGCGCCGCCCAATCGCCCATCCAGGCGAGGAATGCGTCGCGCGGCAGCGGCGCTGAAAACAGGAAGCCCTGTCCGAGATCGCAGCCGGCGGAAGCGAGCGCCTGCCGCGTGGCCTCGTCCTCGATGCCTTCGGCGACCACCTTCATCCGGAATTCATGCCCCAGCGCGATCGAGCCGCGGACGATCTTCATCAGATCGCCGTCGGTGAGGCAATTGCGGACGAAGGACTGGTCGATCTTCAGTTCGCTGAACGGCATCCGGGCCAGCGCCGACAGCGACGAATAGCCGGTGCCGAAATCGTCGATCGCCACGCCGACGCCCTTGATCCGCAGCCGCACCAGGACGTCGGTGGCCCGCGCGATGTCCGCCATCGCGACGCTCTCGGTAATCTCCAGCAGCAGCGACCGCGGCGACACGCCGCTGTCGACCAGGATGCGATCGACCTCGTCCGGCAGCGAGAGGTCCGTCAGCAGTGCGGCCGAGACATTCACCGCCAGGACGAAGTCGGGGACGCACTTGGCGAAGTCGCGGACGCAGGCGATCGAGCGGGACAGGATGCTTCGGGTGATCTCCCCGACCTGGCCGGTCGCCTCCGCCACGGCGACGAAGTCCGCGGGGTCGATGGCGCCGAGCGTCGGGTCCCGCCAGCGCGCCAGGGCCTCGCAGCCGGCGACCCGGCCGCTCGCCAGATCGATCTTGGGTTGGAACACCGGAAAGAACTCGTCGTTGTCGATGCCGCGGGCGATCGCCGCCGCCGTCATCGGCGGGAGCGTCGCGGTCGGCTCGCCGGCGGTATTGGGCGAGACCTTGCAGCCGAGCAGCGCGCTCAGCCGGGCGACGTCGATCGGCTTCGGTACCGCCACCGCGCCCGTGATGCCGGCGGCGTGGGCGAAGCGCACCGCCGCGTTGAGAATGCGTTCCTCGCAGCCGCTGGCGACGATGACACGCGGGATCGGCCGCAGCTGGGAGATCGATCGCAGCAGTTCGATGCCGTCGCGCTCGCCCAGCGCGAGATCGACGACAATGGTATCGAAGTGTTCGTTGCCGAGATGGCCGTCGGCGGCATCGACCGACGCGGCGTGGACCACGCGAAAGCCGAGGCGGGCCGCAGCCGCGCCGATGATCGCGCGCTGCGTCCTGTCGTCGTCGGCGACCAGCAGCGCCGGCGGTAGGGCCCCGTCGAGGTCTCGTGGCATGTCGGTCCTTCCCCGGCGCCGATGTCGGCTTGTGCCAAGGCTTGCTTTTACCGCAGGTCTTTTCAGTCGAGGTTAATCCGTCAGTGGAAATTCACGCCGGCGGGCGCTCGCGCCGGGCGGCCACCGTCAGCGTCAACGGGCAGTTAAGCCCTGCGCGGGCGGTCATCAGCTGACGCACATCATTTGTTTCATTCTTTGCACTATGTTTTGGCGGTCGAGCCGTCGCCGGGCGAACAGCCTTGCATATGGATCTGCGCCCGCGGCCGCAGCAGGTAAAATGACACGGGCTAAACTTCGAAGGGCGCAACTGTGCACGACAGGGATGGGAATGATGGCCCCGGCGGGCAAATCTGGCTGAACGGAAAGCTTCCGACGTCGGCTCGTCTGCTGGTCATCGACGATGTCGCCGTCCACCGGATGATCATCTGCAAGGCCGCGCAGAAGGTCGGCTATGCCACCCTCGAGGCCGGCAATGTCGGCGAAGCGATCGAGATCGCCCACAGCGTCGATCTGGCCGGGGTGACGCTCGATCTGTCGCTCGGCGAACGCGCCGGCGTCGAGGTGCTGCGGCGACTGGCCGAGCTCGGCCGCAAGACGCCGGTCATCATCATCAGCGGCGCCGATCCCAGGGGCACGCAGGCCGCCTTCGATCTCGGGGTCACGCTCGGCTTGACGATGCAGCCGCCGATCAGCAAGCCGGTCGATCTCGTCAAGCTGCGCGAGACCCTTGCCGAACTCGAGCTCAAGTGGCGCGTTCACCTGCACAGCTTCGCTTCGGTGGCGTGACGGGCGTCCGGCGATGGCCTCCGCCGCGCACCCGTCCGCCCATCGCCTGATCCGGATCCTGATCGTCGGAACGGGCGTCCTGATCGCGGCGCTCGCCGCCATGATCACGACCATCGCGCTCAATCTGCGCGACGAGGCGCTGATCAATGCCGAAGCGAGCCTGAAGCGTCACAGCATGACGCTGGCGGCCCAGGCTGAACGCTCGCTTCAGTCGATCGACCTCATCCTGTCGAGCATCGCCGACCACCTCGATTCCCAGAACGTCGTCGACAGTGCGTCCTATGCGGCGGCGATGGGTGGCTGGGACGCCCATGCGTTCCTGAAAGCGAAGCTGGTCGGCCTGCCGCAGCTCGAGGCCATCGCGATGGTCGATGCGCATGGGCAACTGATCAATTCCTCGCGCTCGTGGCCGGCCGCCGACGTCAACGTGTCGGACCGCGACTATTTCCAGGCGCTGCGCGGCAATCCGAAGCTGCAGTCCTATATCGGCGCGCCGGTCCAGAACCGGGAGACCGGGACCTGGGACATCTACATTGCGCGCCGGGTCGCCACGCCGGCCGGCAGCTTCAGCGGCCTGGTGCTCGCGGCGGTGTCGCTGCAGTATTTTCAGGAGTTCTACCGTTCCATTTCGCTCGGCGAGGGCAGCGCGATTTCGCTGTTTCGCGACGACGGGTATCTGCTTGCCCGCTATCCGCGGACCGCCAGTGTCGGGAGGGCGTTTCCGGCCAACGACCTGCAAGTGCTGCTGAAGTCCTCGGCGCTGTCGCACGAGCGCAGCCCGGTCGACCAGATGATCCGGATCACGGCTGCGCAGCGGCTCGCCGGCCAGCCGCTGCTCATTCTTGCCTCGCAGACCGAAGACAGCGTTCTGGTCGGCTGGCGCAGGACCGTGCAGCTGCTGGCGGCGTTCGGCGCCGGCATGGTCCTGCTGCTGGTGATCGCCACCTTCGTGGTGGTCCGCAAATGGCGACAGCAGGACCTGCTCGCAGAGGTCCGGGCCGGGAAGGCCGAGGCGGAAAAGGCCAAGGCGCTGGCGGAAGCCGAACTGTTGCGCCAGCAGGAGCGCACGGCGGATGCCGCGAGCCGCGCCAAGTCGAACTTTCTGGCGATGATGAGCCACGAGATCCGCACGCCGATGAACGCGGTGCTGGGATTGGCGAGCTCCCTGCTCGATACGTCCCTGGACGCCGATCAGCGCAAGTCGATCAAGGCGATCCACGATTCCGGCGACAATCTGCTGGAAATCCTCAACGACATCCTGGATTTCTCCAAGCTCGAGTCCGGCGTGTTCTCGATGGAGAGCGTGCCGTTCGCGGCCATCGACGTGGTCGAAAGCGTGACCGAGATCGTCGGCGAGCGGGCCCGCTCGAAGGGTTTGCAACTCCGGATCGAAGTCGGCAGCGCCCTTCCGCCGGTGCTGAGCGGTGACGCCGGCCGCATCCGGCAGGTGCTGCTCAATCTGTTGTACAACGCCATCAAGTTCACCGCACAGGGTGAAGTCGTCGTACGGGTGGAGGCATTGAGGACCGCGGACGATCACGCCACCGTGCGGTGGTCGGTGATCGATACCGGCGTCGGCATTCCGCCCGAACGTCTCGGTGCGTTGTTCCAGGATTTCGTCCAGGTCGACAGCTCGATCAGCCGCAGGTTCGGCGGCTCCGGCCTGGGGCTCGCGATCTGCCGGCGTATCGTCGAGCAGATGGGGGGAGAAATCGGCGTGGACTCCCGCGTCGGTGCCGGCTCGACCTTCCGGTTCGATTTGACGCTGCAGCTGTCGGACCAGCGGCCGGCGCAAATCCACGACGACAGGTCGACACCTGCGCTGCTGGCCGCCCGGATCCGGGCGCTCGGGCATCCGCTGCGCATCCTGATCACCGACGACAATAGCACCAACCGCATGGTGGCATCCAAGATGTTCACGGGATTCGACGTCAAGATCACCGAGGCCGCCGACGGCGTCGAGGCGATCGAGGCGGTCGACCGCGAGGACTACGACCTCATCCTGATGGACATGCAGATGCCGGAGATCGACGGTCTCACGGCGACAGTGGCCATTCGCGCCCGCGGCGGACGTTATGCGTCGGTGCCGATCGTCGCTTTTACCGCCAATGCGTTCAGCGACGACCGCGAGGCGTGCGCGCGGGCCGGAATGACCGACTTCGTCGCCAAGCCGGTGCGAAAATCCCTGCTGCTGCAGGCGGCGTTACGGGCGCTCGGCTCGACCCCGGCGGTGGCCGCCGGTGCTTCCGGCACCGCCGCCGAGCCGCCAGCTGGAGACAACGGCACACCTTGCGCGCGCGCCGAGTCCGCGGCGGATGTCTTCGACCGCACGTTCTTCGACTCGCTGGCCGGCGAGCTCGATCTGGACGACGCGCTGGTGACCTACGACGTCTTTCTCCAGGACGCGGTGGACCGTCTCACGGCGCTGTCGACGGCGAGCGTCGACGCCGATCGCCCGGGGGTTCGTGTCAATGCGCACTCGCTGAAATCGACCGCCGCGCAATTCGGCTTCAGCGAATTGGCGCGGCTCGCGCTCCAGCTCGAAACCAGCTCCGGCGACATCGGCGAACAGGACTTCGACCTGATGGTCGCGGGACTGCGCACGGCTTTCGAGGCCGGCAAGGCCCGCTTCGACGCGACCTACCGCTCCGCGGCCTGAAGATCAGCGTTGGAAGAAGCTGCGGCGGTCGCGCAGGATGACCTGAGCCGCGTTGTGACCCGGCGCGCCGGTGACGCCGCCGCCCGGGTGGGCACCGGCGCCGCAGTGATAGAGCCCCTTCAAGGGGCCCCGATAGTCGGCGTGGCCCAGCATCGGCCGCGCCGAGAACAGCTGGTTCAGCGTCAGTGCGCCATGGAAGATATCGCCGCCGACCAGGCCGAAGTCGCGCTCGAGATCGAGCGGCGTCAGGATCTGGCGCGCCACCACGCTGCGCGCGAAGCCCGGGGCAAAGCGGTCCACCGTCCCGATCATCAGGTCGGCGACCTCGTCGCGGTGTTGGTCCCACGAGCGGCCGTCCGGCAGCCGCGGCTCGACGTGCTGGCAGAACAGGCTCGCGACATGGGCGCCGCGCGGCGCCAGCGAATCGTCGAGGGTCGAGGGAATCAGGATCTCGATCACCGGCTCGCGGCTCCAGCCGCGCTCGCGCGCGTCGAGCCAGGCGCGGTCCATGTAGGCGAGGCTCGGCGCGATGATGATGCCGGCTGTCAGGTGGTCGCCGCCGCCGGGCAGCGCGGAGAACGACGGCAGCGCCGACAGCGCCACGTTCATCCTGAACGTGCCCGAACCATTCCGCCAGGTCTTGATGCGATCGAGGAAGTCCCGGGGCAGCGCATCCGGAGGCACCAGGCGGGTGTAGAGCAGGCTCGGGTTGAGGTTGGAGACGACGACGGGCGCGCGCAGCACGGCGCCGGTCTCGAGCACCACACCGACCGCGCGGTCGCGCTCCACGATGACCTCGCGGACGCCGGCGCCGGTCGCGATCTCGGCGCCGTGGGCGCGCGCGGCGCCGGCCATCGCCTGGGTGATCGCGCCCATGCCGCCGACGGCATGGCCCCAGATCCCCTTGCGGCCGTTCACCTCGCCGAAGGCGTGATGCAGCATGACGTAGGCCGATCCCGCCGCGTAGGGGCTGGCGTAGTTGCCGACGATCGCATCGAAGCCAAACAGCGCCTTGACCAGGTCGTTCTCGAAGCAGTCGTCGAGCATGTCGCCCGCGGAGCGGGTGAACAGGTCGAGCAGGGCGCGCTTGTGGGCCAGCGACAGGCCCCTCAGCAGATTGGCGCTGACCAGCGCGTTGACGGCTTCGCGGACGGTGCGCGCGCCGAAGCCCTCGACCAGGTTGGGCGGGGCGCGCAGCACGAAGGCGCGGAGCACGTCGGCGATCGCCGCGAGATCGCCGGCGAAGGCCTGGAAACGCGCCGCATCGCGCGGACTGAGACGCGCGATCGCGGCCCCGGTGCGGCCGTCGCCGGTGAGCAGATGGCGGCCGTCAGGGGCGGGCAGGAAGTTCTGCGCCCTGCGCTCGATCACCTCGAGGCCATGCCGGTGCAGGTCAAGATCGGCGATGACCTTGGGGTTGAGCAGGCTGACGGTGTAGGCCGCGACCGAGTTGCGAAAGCCGGGATGAAACTCCTGCGTCACGGCAGCGCCGCCGACCACGTCGCGGCGCTCGACCACCTTGACCTGCATCCCGCTCATCGCGAGATACGCCGCGCAGGTCAGGCCGTTGTGGCCGGCGCCGATGATGATGGCATCGCAGTCTGACATGGGCCTGTCATAGGCGGCTGCGGTCGCCAAGGCGAGCGATTTTGCGGCGAAGGGCGATCGGTTGCCGGCCGCGGGCGCCTGTGATCCAATCCCGCCCCCGGTGGATCCGCCGGATCGCCATCGGGAGCCCCAATGACGTCACCTGACTTGCCCGCCGTCCAGAGCGCCTCGCAACCCCGGACCGACGCTCTGGTTCTCGCAGTCTACACCGCGGCGATCTTCCTGAGCGCGCTGCTGCTGTTTGCGGTGCAGCCGATGTTCACCAAGATGGTGCTGCCGCGGCTCGGCGGTTCGCCCGCGGTGTGGTCGGTGGCGATGGTGTTCTTCCAGTCGCTGTTGCTCGCGGGCTACGCCTATGCGCATCTCCTGATGCGCGCGAGCGCCCCTCGGCTGGCGATCGTCGTGCATCTGGCGGTGCTCGCGGTGGCGGCTCTGGCGCTGCCGCTCTCGATCGCGGGCGGGTTCGGCGACCCGCCGTCGAGCGGCTACGCGTTCTGGCTGCTCGGCCTGTTCACGATGTCGATCGGCCTGCCGTTCTTCGCGCTCGCCGCCAACAACCCGTTGCTGCAGGCGTGGTTCGTCCGCACCGGCCACCCCGACGGACCGGATCCGTATTTCCTCTACGCCTCCTCCAACATCGGCAGCTTCCTGGCGCTGCTGTCCTATCCCGTTCTGCTCGAGCCGATGCTGACGTTGCGCGAGCAGACCCTGCTGTGGACCGCGGGCTATGCGGTGCTGGTGGTGCTGATCGCCGCTTGCGGCGTGTTGCTGTGGCGCTCGCCGCCGGTCGCGATCGGCCCGGTGCTTGACGAGGCGAGCCCGGCGCCGGCCTGGGCGACGCGCTTGCGCTGGATCTTCCTCGCCGCGGTGCCTTCGGGGCTGCTGATCGCGGTCACCGCCCACATCTCGACCGACGTCGCGGCGGCGCCGCTGTTGTGGGTGCTGCCGCTGTCGCTCTACCTGCTGACCTGGGTGCTGGTGTTCCAGTCGCGGCCGCTGCTGCCGCATCGTTTCATGGTGATGCTGCAGCCGCTTGCGGTCGCCGGCATCGTGGTGCTGCTGGCGGTGGGAGGCGAACAGAACCTGTTGCTGACGCTCGGCGGGCACCTGGTCTGTTTCTTCGTCATTGCGATGGCTTGCCACGGCGAGCTGGCGCGCACCCGGCCCGCCGCGCGCTATCTGACCGGATTCTATGTGGCGCTGTCGTTCGGCGGCATGGTCGGCGGCCTGTTCGCCGGGCTGGTCGCGCCCTTCACGTTCTCCTGGGTGGCGGAATATCCGATCCTGCTGGTGCTCGTCGCGCTGTGCCGGCCGCGCGACGATGCGCGCTGGCCGCGGCTGGCGTCGTGGATCTGGCTGGTGATCGCGGGGCTCGCGGTGGTCGCGATCGCGCCGGCCTATGTCGGAGGAAGGCTGGCGACCCTGTTCGAGGACGACCGGGTCTACCTCGCCGGCGCGGTCGCGGCGGTCGCGGTCGTGCTCGCGGTGGGGCTCAGGGCCAGCCGCTGGGCGATCGCCGCGGTGATCGCCCTGGCGTTGATCCTGATCCGGGTCTATCCCGCCGACGAAGGACGGGTGGAGACCGTGCGCAGCTTCTTCGGGGTCCACAAGATCGTCGAGACGCCGAACGGCCAGTACCACGTGCTGATGCACGGCACCACGATCCATGGCGCGGAGAGGATGCGGGAGGCCGATGGCTCCCCCGTCACCGGCCGACCCGAGGCGATCTCCTACTACCACAAGGACGGCGGCATCGGCCAGGTGATCGCGGCGGTCCGCGCCCGCAAGGGCACGCCGCTGCGCGTCGCCGTCATCGGCCTTGGCGCCGGAACGCTGGCCTGCGCCGCCGTGCCCGGCGAAAGCTGGACCTTCTTCGAGATCGACCAGAGCATGGTCGATACCGCGCGCGACCCGAAGAAGTTTTCCTTCATCAGTTCCTGCATGCCCGACCTCAAGGTCATCCTGGGTGACGCCCGCCTGACCTTCGCGCGCGAGCCGGACGGCGTCTACGACCTGATCATCGTCGACGCCTATTCGTCGGACGCCATCCCGATCCACCTCGCCACCGAGGAAGCCATGGCGATCTACAAGGCGAAGCTCGCGCCGCACGGCGCCGTGGCGATGCACGTCTCCAACCGCCATCTCGAGCTCGCCAGCGTCGTGGTCGGGATCGCCGAGGCCAACGACCTCAAGAGCTGGGTCTACAACGAGGACTCCGGCCGCGACGACGAGTACATCTTCCCCACCAATGTGGTGGTGTCGGCGCGCGACGAGGAGGACGTCGGCACGCTGGCGGCGAGCGACGTCTGGGCCCTGACCGAGCCCGAAGACGACGAGCGGGTGTGGACCGACGACTATTCCAACGTGCTCGGCGCGGTGTACCGGCGGCTGCGCGACGGGGAATAGAGCGGGCTGTCACCGCGTCGGCCATTCCCAGCGCGGCCGGTCGATCAGCTTGGCGTCGGCGACCGAGGTCTCACCGAATTCCTTGCGCAGCTCGATGAAACGGGCGTCGCGTCCCTTGCGCAGCGCTTCGACCAGGCGTCCGCTGTGCGACACCACGATCACTTGCGAGCGCCTGGCCGCGCCCTCGATCAAGCGGGCGAGCGCCGGAATCAGGTCGGGATGCAGGCTGGTCTCCGGTTCGTTGAGCACCATCAGTCCCGGCGGTCGTGGCGTCAGCAGGGCGGCCGTCAGCAGCAGGTAGCGGATCGTGCCGTCGGACAGTTCGGCGGCCTTGAGCGGCCGCAGCAGGCCGTTCTGGCGCATGACGACCTCGAACCTGCCGGCGTGGGTGTCGACGCCGACGCTCGATCCGGGAAATGCGTCCTCGATCGCGGCGTCGAGGCCGACGTCGTCGCCGATCTCGCGGATGGTCTGCAGCGCGGCGCCGAGATCGGTGCCGTCGTCGTCGAGCACGGGCGTATAGGTCCCCAGCTGCGGCTGGCGGCAGGGGGCCGCGGCATCGGTGCGGAAGTGGTCGTAGAAGCGCCAGGAGCGGATCATCTCGCGCACCGTGATCATCTCGGGCGCGCTGCGGGGATCGGAAAACTCGGTCATCATGCTCTCGAAGCCTGACAACTGGTTCGAAACGGTTTCCCAGGCGCCGCTTTCGCTGACGGCGCGCAGCAGCGGCCCCCGCCGATCGATCATCAGCGACGCCGGCCGCAACACCGGGCCGGACCAGATCACCTCGCGCTTGATTTCGGGATCCAGCGAGAATGACGAACTGCCGCCGCCGGACGGATAGCCGAGGTCGATGGCATAGCCGAAGTCGTCGGCGTTGAAGCCGAGCCGCAGCTGCTGCGCCTCGCTGCGCACCGTGCCTTGGACGGGATGCTTGCCCGAGCGCATCGCCGCGCCGATCTTTTCCGGCCCGGCCCAGAAGGTCGACGGCAGGCCGCCTTCGCGGGCCAGCGAGTTCACCAGGTTGCCGCGCGCGGTGTCGGCGAGCAGGCGCAGCGCGCGATACATGCTCGACTTGCCGCTGCCGTTGGGGCCGGTGACCACGGTGAGCGGTGCCAGCGGCACCACCAGGTTTCTGATCGAGCGATAGTCCGAGACGGCGAGGGTCTGCAACATGGGACTGAACTCTTCGGCGGGCTGCGGTGGCGTCTTCGTGCTTTGCCGGCGCCTAGGGGGGGGGAGCAGGGGGAAATGACGACTGAAATATTGTTCTCTATTTGTTCTAGTAAACCACAGATTGCGGAAAACGCAAGGGCCCGCGGGGGCGGAAGGCGGTCCCGCCGCCGGGGCCGGCAATACGGTGATCTGGCGGAAGGCCGCTACTGGTCGAACAGGCCGCGGGGCTGATAGGGCCGGCCGTAGGCGTCGACCTGGTTGTATTGCGGCTGCTGGCGGTGCAGGCGATAGACCCGCCGTCCGTCGGGCGTGACGAACACGTCGAGCGGGCGGCCGTAGCGGTCGACATAGACCACGTTCTGCTGATCCGGGTCGACGCTGTTTCCGGCACCGAAGAAGCCGTTGCTCCTGCCGGAGCTGGAGCCGGGCTGCACGCCATCGCCGCCCGGCGCGAGCTGGGTGGGGTCGCCGGCGCCGTCGCCGCGCGCCATCTGGGTTCGCCCGGTCCCGCGCGACAGCGCAGCCTGGGCCGAGCCGGTCAGGGTGACCGTGGTATTGAGCACGCCCTGCTCCTCGACCAGGGCGTAGAGCGTCGCGGCGTGCTCGCGCGACAGCCGCACGCAGCCGTGGGACGCGGGCGAGCCGAGGCGCCCGACGGAATCGGTGCCGTGGATCGCGTGCCCGACCTTGGTGAAGAAGATCGAGTGCGGCATCGGCGCGTCGTCCCACTCCTTGGAGTAGTGGTCGGCTTCCATGCGGAACGCCCGGAACGTGCCGTTCGGCGTCTCGCGCGACGGCACGCCGCTGGAGACCGGCCAGTTGTAGCGCGCGACCCCGTCGACGGCGACGGTCATCTGCTGGGTGTTCTTGTCGATGGTGATTTCGACGGCCGCCTGCGCGGCGCCGGCGAAGGCGATGAGCGCAGACCCTAGCCCCACGACGACCAGTTGCCGCAATCGGAAGAGTGAAACGATGCGGTTGAACGACGAGGGGAAGCCGGGAAATGCAAAGCCGTGAGACGAGGGATCGCGGGGCGATCCGTGATGCGTGCTCATTCGTTACTCCTTGCGGCCTGTCCGCCGCGGTCTCTCCCGCCGCCCGACATATAAGCACAAGAGCGAGCGCCGGTTCCAGCGTCATGGCCATGCGGTGGCGTTCTAACCGCTTGGAGTTCAATGCAAAGCGTCTGGCGACCGGATGCGTTGCGGCCTGTCGCGCGCTGCCGATTGGGCGGCGTGGCGATGATGGAACCATTTGGTTCCGCTCGGCGTTGGATCAATGAGCCATTCGGCTCGAAACCCATCACCAGGAGCCGCAGATGAAGAATGCTGGAATGACCGCTGTCGCCAGACCGTCGCTCTTTCGTTCGAGTTTCATGATCGCGGCGGCCGTGCTGGCGGTGCTGTCCGTTCCGCATCTGGCCCGCGCCCAGGGCGTGGTGCGCGGCGCCGAGGAAGGTGCCAATAGCGGCGCCCGCACCGGTGACCGCGTGGCTGGCCCGGTCGGCGGCGCCGTGGGAGGTGCCGTGGGACTTGGCGTCGGCGGCGTGGTCGGCGGCGTCAACGGCGTGCTGGGAATTCACCCGCATCGCCATCACCATCATCGCCATCATTATTGAGCGATTGTTGAGCGGCTGACGCCGCGGCAGAACTGCGCCTGAAACTGATGGTGCGCCACTGCGTCAGACCCGCTCGACGAAGCTGTCGACCACGCGCTTCTCGCCGGCCTTGTCGAAGGCGATGGTCAGCTTGTTGCCGTCGACCTGCGTCACCGCGCCATAGCCGAACTTCTGATGGAAGACGCGGTCGCCGGCAGTGAAGGCCGAGGCGGTACCGGTGGACTTGGCGATCAATTCACCTTCGATGGTCGTGCCGCGCTTGTTGCGCCAGGTGCCGAACTCGCCGGGCGCGCCGCGCGGCGCGCCGTCCTCGCGGAAGCCGCCGCCGCGACCGCGCTGGGCCTGGGCGCGCTGCCATCCCGGCGTGGTATAGGTCGAGCCGTAGGCCTCCATGGCGTCGAAGCGCGAGGCGCCGTAGCCGCCGGCGCCGCCCCAGCCGCCGCCGCCCTTGCTCTCGGTGATCTCGACGTGCTGCGCCGGCAGTTCGTCGAGGAAGCGTGAGGGGATGGTGGTCGTCCAGGAGCCGTGAATGCGGCGGTTGGTGGCGAAGTAGATCTTGGCGCGGCGGCGCGCGCGGGTCAGCCCGACATGAGCGAGCCGGCGCTCCTCCTCGAGCCCGGCGCGGCCCTGGTCGTCGAGCGCGCGCTGGTGCGGAAACAGGCCTTCCTCCCAGCCGGGCAGGAATACGGTGTCGAATTCGAGCCCCTTGGCCGAGTGCAGCGTCATCACCGACACCGCGTCCTCCTCCGGGCCGCCATCGCGGTCCATGACCAGCGAGATGTGCTCGAGGAAGCCCGCGAGGTTCTCGAACTCCTCCATCGAGCGCACCAGTTCCTTGAGGTTCTCCAGCCGGCCGGCGGCGTCGGCGGAGCGGTCCTTCTGCCACATCTCGGTGTAGCCGCTCTCGTCCAGCACCATCTCGGCCAGTTCGGTGTGCGGGATCGCCTCGCTGCGCGTGCGCCAGCGGTCGAAGCTCTCGATCAGGTCGCGCAACGCTCCGCGCGGCTTGGGCTTCAATTCGTCGGTCGCGATCACGGTGCGGGCGGCCTCGAACAGCGGCGTGCGGCCCTTGCGCGCGATGTCGTGCAGCAGCTGCACGGTGGCGTCGCCGAGCCCGCGCTTGGGCACGTTGACGATCCGCTCGAAGGCGAGGTCGTCGGCGGGCGAACTGATCACCCGCAGATAGGCCAGCGCGTCGCGGATTTCGGCGCGTTCGTAGAACCGCGGGCCGCCGATCACGCGGTAGGGCAGCCCGAGCGTGACGAAGCGGTCCTCGAACTCGCGCATCTGGAACGAGGCGCGCACCAGGATCGCGATCTGGTTGAGCGGATGCGCCTTGCGCTGCAGCTCCTCGATCTCCTCGCCGATGCCGCGCGCCTCCTCCTCGGAGTCCCAGGCGCCGGTGACCGTCACCTTCTCGCCGTCCTCGTCCTCGGTGCGCAGCGTCTTTCCGAGCCTGCCCTCGTTGTGGGCGATCAGGTGGGAGGCGGCCGCCAGGATATGGCCGGTGGAGCGGTAGTTGCGCTCGAGCCGGATCACCTTGGCGCCGGGAAAATCATGGTCGAAGCGCAGGATGTTGTCGACCTCGGCGCCGCGCCAGCCATAGATCGACTGGTCGTCGTCGCCGACGCAGCAAATGTTCTTCGGCGCGGTCTGCTGCACCGGTGCGACCGTGGCTGCCGTGGCCTCGCCCTTCGAGACGCGCGGCGTGCGGCCGCGCTCCTCAGGGTGAGGATCGGAGGTCTCGATTTCGGAGCCTTGTCCGGGAGTGACCTGAAGCATCGCCCGGCCCTCGGCTTCATCCTGAGGAGCGCCGCGCATGGATCCCGACGAGGAGCCGCTCTGCGACAACAGTCGCAGCCACAGGTACTGCGCGACGTTGGTGTCCTGGTATTCATCGACCAGGATGAACTTGAAGCGCTGCTGGTACTGCCGCAGCACGTCGGGATGCTCGCGGAACAGGCGGATGTTTTCCAGCAGCAGGTCGCCGAAATCGGCGGCGTTGAGGATCTTGAGCCGCTCCTGGTAGGTCGCATAGAGCTTGCCGCCGCGACCGTTGGCGAAGGCCGCGGCCTCGCCGGCCGGGACCTGGGACGGCGACAGTCCGCGGTTCTTCCAGCCGTCGATCAGCGACGCCAGCATGCGCGCGGGCCAGCGCTTGTCGTCGATGTTGTCGGCCTGCAGCAGCTGCTTGAGCAGACGGACCTGGTCGTCGACGTCGAGCACGGTGAAGTTCGATTTCAATCCCACCAGCTCGGCGTGAAAGCGCAGGATGCGGCCGCCGATCGAATGGAACGTGCCGAGCCACGGCATGCCCTCCACCGCCTGGCCCAGCATCTGGCCGAGCCGGTGCTTCATCTCGCGGGCGGCCTTGTTGGTGAAGGTGACCGACAGGATCTCTCCCGGCCGGGCGCGGCCGAGCGTCAGGATGTGGGCGATGCGGGTGGTCAGCACGCGGGTCTTGCCCGTGCCGGCGCCCGCCAGCACCAGGACCGGACCGTCGAGCGTTTCAACCGCCGCGCGCTGCTCGGGGTTGAGACCCGCGAGGTACGGCGGCCCGGCCGCGGCGCGGGCGCGCGCGGCGATGCCGCCGGCGGCCGGCTGATGGGCGGGCAGCTCGGCGGGGCTGCGGGAGAGTGGCTCGGTCATGCGAATCGTCTTTACGCGAGGATGACACCGTTGGGCCGGGCGAGCCAGAATGGCGGTCCCGGCACGGTGTCTGGCCGCGGGGCGACCGTATGGGCGGTCATGATCAGGGCGCGCCAGCGTTCCCTGGGAGGCCTACATATAGTCATCCCGGCCCGTCTGGCACGGCTTTTCGACCAGTTTTCCCTCCCGGCGCGGGCCGATCGGCGGGATCGGGCGGGGCGGAGCGGGTTTGAGGGCCGCCCTTGTGTTGCGGCCGGGCCGCGGGCAATGGTCGGAGCCGGCTACGGGCGAAGCTGCTATCGACCCCTGTCCGCCCCGGATCAACGGATGTTTGAACGCCTTCCCGTCCTGATGAGAGCCGCGATGTATACGCTGCGCGGCGGGTTTCTGGTGCGTCCGTTCGCCATCGCCATCGTCCTCGGCACCGCCGGGGCCGTGCTGTCGGCCCTGGAAGAAACGGTGCCGTCGCTCAGTGCCTGGATTCCCGACGTGCTGTTTCCGTCGCACCAGGACCCCGCGGTGGCGCAGGTCATCCTCGCCAGCATCGCGACCTCGATCATGACGGTGGTGTCGATCGTCTTCGCCATTCTGCTGATGACGCTGACGCTGGCGTCGACCCAGTTCTCGCCGCGCATCCTGGTCAGCTTCGTGCGCGATCGTGCCACCCAGTGGACGCTCGGGGTCTTTCTCGGCACCTTCTCCTACTGCATGGCGGCGTTGCCCGCGGCGCGGGCGTTGCCGCACCCGTTCGCTCCGGTGGTCACCGTCACCGGCGCGATGGTGCTGGCGCTGGTCTGCGTCGGCTGGCTGATCTATTTCATCAACCACATTTCGCGCTCGATCAGCGTCAACCACATCGTCGACCGCATTGCGCGCGAGACCGAACTGGTGATCGCCGAGCTCATGCCCGACCCGCGCGGGGCGTTTCCGCCGTTCGATCGTGCGGAGGAGTTTCCTGCCGAGGACGGTACGGCCATTCTCAATCGGCAGTCGGGCTATCTACGCTACGTGAATGTCGCCCGCCTGGTCGCCCTGGCCAAGGCCTATCGCGTCTGCGTGTCGATCGAGCGCCGGGTCGGCCAGTTCGTTCCCGCGGGCGTTCCGCTGCTGCGGGTGTCCAGGGCGGATCGCCTGCCGGTCGATGGCGCGGATCATCTGGTGGCGGCCTTCGATATCGGTCCGATGCGCACCCTGCAGCAGGATATCGAGTTCGGGATCATCCAGATCGTCGACATCGCGCTGCGGGCGATGTCACCGGCGGTCAACGACCCCAGCACCGCGATCAGCTGCGTGGATCAGCTCAGCCGCATCCTGATCCTGTGGACGAGCCGCATGCCGCCGCCCTCGCACCACTTCGCTCCGCCCCACGTCCTGCGGGTGGTGATTCCATGGATGAGCTTCGATGGCCTGCTCGACACGGCGTTCGAGCAGATCAGGCACTATGGCGCAGCCGACGTCGCGGTCAGCCTGAGACTGCTGCGCGCTTACCAGGACATCGCCGGCGCCACGCCGATCGCCGATTACCGTGAGCGGATTCTCGACCACGCCCGGCGCGTGCCGGAGGGATGCGACCGCCTGCCGGATCATGACCTGGCGCGGCTGCGGCAGCGGCTTGCCACCGTGGAGGCGATGGTGCTCGGCGTGTAAGCCGGCCTCTGCCCGGCTTCCGTGGTGAACCGGCCGGAGTTCAATGTGGGCGACGCCGCCTTCGTTCCCGAAGCGTGGGCGGCGTGG
Organism: Xanthobacteraceae bacterium; assembly: GCA_031291445.1. Classification (GTDB taxonomy): domain Bacteria; phylum Pseudomonadota; class Alphaproteobacteria; order Rhizobiales; family Xanthobacteraceae; genus Bradyrhizobium_A. The sequence goes on from JARLJA010000096.1 coordinate 192,684, forward strand.
CGAGTGCGTCAATCGCGACATTCGGGAACCAGCGGCGGATCCGCCCGTTGACCACGACCACGGCGCGCCACGCGCCGGTCTTGAGGACTCGGCCATGCTCGGATTGATTGCAACGCTTCTGGTGGTTGCGATGATTGCGGGAGTGCTCGGCTTCGGCGGGCTTGCGGGAGCCGCCGTCGAGCTCAGCAAGATGATCTTTTCGGTGGCGATCGTGCTGTTCCTGATCACCGCCCTCGTCAGCCTGGTGCGGGGCCGCACGGCCGTGCGGCGCAAGCACCCGGTGATGGTCTCCGGCGACGACGACCGCCGGTCGTGACGTGCGCCGCCCCTAATGCGCGACCCCATGGTTGCGCAGCACGGTCTGGATGCTGTCCTGGAGTTCGGACTGCATCGGACCCATCATCGGCATCAGCGCCTTGGTGGTATATTCACCCATGACCTTCGGGACCTCGGTCAGCACCTTGCTCCCGAGCGGCGTCTTGTAGAACGCCAGCAGCTGGCGCAGCTCGTCTGCGGTGAAGTGCTGGGCGTAGATGTCGGGCGCGACCTTGAGCGACTGGGTGACGTATTTCCGCGTGATCCGATCGAACTCGGCGCGAAGGTCGGCAAGCGTCTTGTCGTCGATCGACTTGGGCAAGGCGGCCTGAATGCCCGGCCACATCGCGGTCGAGATCTTCGCGAAGGTGTCGTCGAGCATCCGGCCCATGGTGAAATCGACCAGTTCCCGTGCCGCGGCGTGGGCCGCGTCGTCGGCTCTCGCCGGCGCCCAGGCGACGAGCAGCGCGAAGATCGAGAGTCCGACTGCCCGGGTGATCTTCATGGTTGTTTCCGGCGCCGGCTGCCGCGGCACGACCGCGGCAGCCGTGCGGGTGCTACCCGCGCGTTCCCTTGAACGGGAAGCTTCCCATCATGCCGACGCCCATTTCGCCCGCGATCGCGTCGCCGGTGACGGTTCCGGTGAATTCGAGGGTCAAGGGCATCGGGTTCGTGATCTTGACCTTCCAGGCCACGTCACTGCCCTTCACGGTGCCGTCGAAGATGTCGGCCGAGTCGCCTTCGGCGGCCTGCGTGCCGGTCAGGGTGTCGCCGGCGCTCTTCAGCGTGAGGGTCGCGTCCCGGTCACCCATCGGGGTGTTCATGGTGATCTTCCAGTTCCCGTCGACTGACATTTCAGTTGCCCCATTGTGCGCGATTGTCATTGGCATCGAGCGCGATTGCCGCGCGCAGCATAGCCGTCTGGCTGGTCGTGACAATCCGTGGAACGACAATAATCCTCGCGAATCGCTGCGTTGGCCCGCCGGCTCGCATCCCGGTTCATCCAATCGTCAAAATTCGGGCGCGGAATGATTTCAGCCTGCGCGAGCAGTCAGCTGTGCGCCTCGGCGGCTTGGCGATTGGCCAGTTCGAGCCGCTCCGCAAGAATGCGCACGATGAACTTGTGGAACGCGTAGGCGAGCTCGGGATCGTCAGCCTCCATCGTCGCCAGGGCGTCGGCGGACACGCGATAGGCGACGCAGGCGGTGTCGGCGCGGACCGACGCGCCGCGCGGCTGGGTGCGGTACAGCCCCATTTCCCCGATCACGGTCTGTCCGGCGATGCTGCGCAGCCGCAGTTCGGATCCGTTCGGCAGCTTGAGCAGGACCGTCACCCGGCCGGTATAGAGCAGAAACAGCTCCTCGGCGGCGGCTCCCTGGGTGAACAGGTTGTCTCCGGCCTCGAACGTGATCTGCTCCATGTAGGACACCAGCCGGACGAACAGGTCGCGACCGCCGACCTCACGCGTCAGCCATTCGTCGCCGGAGTGCAGCGCCGCGTCGCCGCTGATCCGTTCGGCGATCAGCGCGTCCTCGCATCGCTCCAGCGCCGCATCGAGATCGGCAAACACCTTTGCGATCTTGTGGTCCTCGTGCAGCAGGCCGCCGCCCCGCAGCGCTTTTTCGACCGCCGGAGGCAGGCTCGACAGGGCGATCACGAAGCCCTCGCGCTCCGCGAAATTCCACAGCTTGCCGAGATTGAGGATGGCCGAGGAATCGATTCCCAGCACCTGGCGAAAGTCCAGGATCAGGCTTCGGCAGACGTTGTGACCGCTGGTCTCGACGATGTTCTTGACGTCGAGCAGAAGGCGATGGGCGCTGCCGAAGAACACGAAGCCGTGGAGCCACATGATCTGGATGCTGCGGCCGTGCCGGACCAGGGCCTGCTGGTGGACGAGGGGACGGTCGACGCGGCTTCGGAAGCTCGAGCTGTCGAGCGTCTGCTTGACGAGGCGAATGCGGCTGGTGTTGATCGCGAATGTGACGCAGGCGCTCAGGATGCCGACCGCGACGCCGGCGAGAAAGTCCCAGTGGATGATCGCCAGCATGATGATGACGACCTGAAGATAGTCGGTCACCGGCATCGCCCGTCGAGCGCGGATCAGCCATTCGTGCAGCATGTCGGCGCCCTGGTGCAGCAGCAGGCCGCCCAGCACGGGGATCGGAAAATAGATCAGCACGTCAGTCCCGAAACCGAGCAACGCGAGGCACAGCGCGCCGGCCGCCACGCCGCTGGCGCGGTTGCGCGCCCCGGCGCGGAAATTGAACAGGCTGCGGCTGACGGAGAGGGTGCCGACCATGCCGCCACCGAGACCGACCAGGATGTTGGCGAGGCCGTTGAGCCGCAACTCGCGGTCGAGATCGACCTCGAGCCGGCTCTCGACCTCGATCACGACGAGGCTGAGCAGCAGCGTCATCGCCGTCACCGCCACCAGGCCGATGAACTCGCCGCCGGCGAGGCCCACGGTATGCCAGTCGAGTTGCGCGGTGGCGCGCGCCAGCATCAGCGGGCTGGCCATCTCCGCGCTCTTGCCGACATTGAGCAGCCAGCCTTCGCCGCGCGCGGTCTCGATCGAGAAGCCTCCCGCGGCGAGCACCATGTGGACGATGACCACCGCCGATACGAGCAGCAGCGGAAAGGCGAGCGGATTCTTCACCTGCTGGGTTGCCTTGGCGGCGATGGCGAAGGCTGCGCCGGCAGCGAGTTGCAGCAGATGATGGGGGGTGGCGAGGTCCTGCACCGTCGCGAGCGAGAGGTGGGTATTGGTGAGAATGCCGACGCCGCCGACGCCGACCAGCCAGCCCGATGCCGCCATGAAGCCGCCGATCACCGGATAGGGCACGAAGCGGATCCACTTCCCGGTGCGCGACGCACCAAGCGCGTAAAGCGCGAGCCCGGTGGCGATGGTTCCGGCCACCAGGGCCGCCAGCACGATCAGGCCGACATCGGCTGCCGGGCGGGTCCGGCTCAACTCGGCCGCCATCAGCGACGCCATGATCGCAAGCACCGCGGCTGGCTTGGAATCCGGACCGGCGATCGCGAACGGCGCGCTGGACCCCAGCGCGACCACGACGGCCATCACACCGGCACTGATCAGCCCAAAGCCGACCGCGTAATGCAGGGTTCCCGCCAGCGGTCCGGAGAAGATGAACGCCGAGTAGCCAAGGGTAGATGACAGAATGATGACGGAGGTGATGGCGCCGGCGATGAGGTCTTTGGAACTGATGGCCATGTGCCGGTCCGGGCCTAGTCTGCGGTGAGCGCCAAAATCGGGCGGGGCGCGTGCCGCCGCCCGACAGCTGCTGGCTCGATCAGGCTTTTGGTTTGCTTAGTCGAAATGCAGCGCACTGACAAATAAACGCTTCACCGCGAACCCCGTCGCCGGCTGACGGCTCGCGCCGCGCGCCTGCGGGGCCACGCATGCGGCCCGGCCTCGATCTTCGCTGGCGTTGGGCCAGTGTCCCGACGTCTCCGAATTGCCGGTCGAGAGTGCGGCAAATGACATGGTAATTCGGAGACGGGACACTAGCGCCGCGGCATCGCGATCTGGCGACCGATTCCGTCGGGACGCGGAACAGCGCGATGCGCGGCCGCCATGGCCTGGACGCGGTCCATGATGTCCGGCGGAAACGGAGCCACCCGTCGGACCGCCATGTCGATATGCAGCGTCATGTTTTCCGAAGTCGCCGAGACCCAGCCTTCGGTGGCGTGGCGCAACTCCTCGAAGGTGTGCAGCCGCTTCTCGTCGGCCGCCAGCAGCCAGATATGGACCTGGACCGGATCGCTCTCGCCGATCTCGCGCAGGTAGCGGACATGGCACTCGGCGGTCATGGTCGAGTGGCTGCGGGCCGCCAGGTAGTCCGGTCCGACGCCGAGTTCGGCGAACAGCTGGTCGATGGCGCGATCGAACAGCACGTTGTAGTAGGCCATGTTGAGGTGGCCGTTGTAGTCGATCCATTGCGGTTCGATCCGCATCACGGTGGCGGCGAACGGTGCGGGCGCGGCGGTTTCAAGCATCGTCGATCTTTCGTACGGCGGCGGTTTTCAGGGCAGGGGTGCCTTATACAGTGTATTTTGGGGTTTGCCGCGTCGCCAAACGGCGCGCCGGGGCGGCCGAGGCGCCTTGCCGGGGCCCGGCCGGACGCGCTAAGAGCGACGACCAGCCGGCCGGCTCCCGTCGGGTTCGGCCGCGGACGCCGTGGAGGATCCCCTCGTGTCGATGACTGCGACGAAACCCTTGCCGCGGCCGGAGCCGCACCAGCTCGCAGGCGCGATCGAGGCGCTGGCGGCGCGCTTCGGCAACCGCCTCATCACCTCGCAGGCGGTGCGCGACCAGCACGCCCACACCACCACCTGGCTGGTGCCGCAGCCGCCGGACGCCGTGGTCATGGCCGAGGCCACCGCCGACATCCAGGACGTGGTCCGGATCTGCGCGGCGCACCGCGTCCCGGTGATCGCCTTCGGCACCGGCACCTCGCTCGAGGGCCAGGTCAACGCGCCGGCCGGCGGCGTCTGCATCGATCTGCGCGACATGAACCGCATTCTCGCCGTCCACGCCGACGACCTCGACTGCGTGATCGAGCCCGGCGTGACCCGCAAGGCGCTCAACGAGCACCTGCGCGACCAGGGCGTGTTCTTTCCGATCGATCCCGGCGCGGACGCGTCGCTGGGCGGCATGGCGTCGACCCGGGCGTCGGGGACCAACGCGGTGCGCTACGGCACGATGCGCGAGAACGTACTGGCGCTGAAGGTGGTGCGCGGCGACGGCGAGATCATCACCACTGGAACCCGGGCCAAGAAGTCCTCGGCCGGTTACGATCTCACCCATCTCTTCGTCGGCGCCGAGGGCACGCTCGGCATCATCAGCGAACTCACCATCAAGCTGCGCGGCATCCCCGAGACCATCGCAGCCGCGGCATGCTCGTTCACGACCCTCGAGGGCGCCTGCAGGGCGACGATCCTGGCGATCCAGACCGGCATTCCGGTCGCCCGCATCGAGCTCTTGAACGAGGCCCAGGTCCAGGCCAGCAACGCCTATTCCAAGCTGACGCTGCCGGAGACGCCGCTGTTGCTGCTCGAATTCCACGGCACCGCGGACGAGGTCGCGGCGCAGTCGCGGCTGTTCGCCGAGCTTGCGGCCGAGTGCGGCGGCGGCGGCTTCGAATGGACCACCAGGCCGGAAGAACGGACGCGGCTCTGGCAGGCGCGGCACGATGCCTACTGGTCGGTGAAGAGCCTGCGGCCCGGCGCCGGCATCGTCGCCACCGACGTCTGCGTGCCGATCTCGCGGTTGGCGGACTGCGTGGTGGAGACCGAGGCCGACCTCAAGCGGCTCGGCCTGGTGTCACCGATCGTCGGCCATGTCGGCGACGGCAATTTCCACTGCTCGATGCTCGCCGACGTCAATGACGTCGACGAGATGGCGCGCGGTGAAGAGTTCATGCACCGGCTGGTCGAGCGTGCGCAGGCCATGGGTGGAACCTGTACCGGCGAGCACGGCATCGGCCAGGGCAAGCAGAAATATCTGGTCGGCGAACTCGGTCCGGCCGCGCTGGACGCCATGCGGGCGGTGAAGCAGGCGCTGGATCCCCTGAACATCTTCAACCCCGGCAAGATCCTGCCGCCGCAGTAGAGGGAATGCGAGGGTGATTGGCCGTGCGGCATGCCCGCGCGGGCCGATGGCTGCCCTGTCACTTCCCGGCGACTGACTTTATATAGAAGGGCGTCGCGCCGCGTCGCTCTGCGGCGCTAGTTGAGAGGACACCGTGCAGACCACGCTGCTCGGATTGGCGATCGCCGTCATTCTTGCGTTGCTGGCCGCGCTGATCGGCCCGTATTTCGTCGACTGGAATCAGTTTCGGCCGCAATTCGAGGCGGAAGCCACCCGCCTGGTCGGGGCGCCGGTGCGGGTGCGCGACAATCTCGACGCCAGGCTCTTGCCGACGCCGACGCTGCGCCTGAAGGCCGTGGCGATCGGCGAGGACGGCGACGCCGGCGGCCTGCGCGCCGACCGGCTCGACGTCGAATTCAGCCTCGGGGCGCTGATGCGCGGCGAGTGGCGTGCCACCGAACTGACGCTCGACGGCGTCGCGCTCGAACTCAGCCTCGACGAGCATGGCCGCGTGGCGTGGCCGGGCCTGCGCAGCTCCAATCTGGGCGCGCTGGCAATCGACCGCCTCAGGCTGGGTGGCCGCGTCGTGGTGCACGACGCCGCGAGCCGCGCGACCGTCGCCTTCGACGACATCACCTTCGCCGGCGACGTTCGCGCGCTGGCGGGAGCGGCGCGCGGCGATGGCGAATTCCGATACGGCGACGTCCGCTACCCGTTTCGCCTGGCGACGAGCCGCGCCGCCGATGGCGCCGCCACACGGCTTCACTTCGCCATCGACCCCGGAGTCCGCCCGATCGGGCTCGATCTCGACGGCCTGCTCACCTTCGAAGCAATGGTGCCGCATTTCGACGGCGCCGTCATATTGTCCCGCGCGATCACGTTGCGGGGTGGCGAGGGTCGCACCCAGGGCGTGACCACGCCATGGAAGCTGTCGGCGAAACTGCGGGCCGATCCGCAGGCGGCCAAGCTCGATCAGCTCGACGTCGTATACGGCTCCGACGATGTCGGCCTGAAGCTGTCGGGCTCGGCCGATATCGGGTTCGGCCCGTCGCCGTCGCTGCGCGTGGCGCTGTCCGCGCGCCAGCTCGATGCCGACCGCCTGCTGGCCCGGGAGACCGCGGCGCCGGAACCGACACGTCTGCTTCCCGGGCTTCGCGGCCTGGTCGCGGCGTTGCCGCCGCCACCGTTCGCGACGCGCATCTCGCTCGGCGCCGACGCGGTCACGCTCGGCGGCCGGCAGGCGCAGTCCATCGCAGTCGAGGCCCACAGCGATGCCGCGGACTGGGTTCTCGACCGGTTCGAGGGGCGGCTGCCCGGCGCCGCCCAGGTCTCGCTCGGTGGCCGGCTCAGTCCCCATCCGAACGCGCGGTTTTCCGGCGCTCTCAAGGTCGAGGCGGCGGACCCCGAACTCTTGTCGGCCTGGTTGCGGGGCGCGAACGATTCGTCGCCCAGATCGCAAAAGCCACTCAAGGTGACTGGTCTGCTCGGTGTCTCGCCCGATCGCATCGCGCTCGACGACGTTGACGCCGATATCGACGGCGCGGCCGTCACGGGGCGCCTCGCGGTGTCCAGCCTGGCGTCCGCCCCGGGCGCGACGCGCGACGGCCTGCGTTTGGAGGCCGCAGTCAACGGCGAGAAGCTCGATCTCGACGGCCTCGTCACGCTCGCGCGCAGCTTTGCGGGGCCGCGCGACACCTGGCCCGACGAAGCGGATATCGCGATCGATCTCGGCCACGGCAGCCTCGGCGGCCACGAGTTCGCGCCGTTCGTCGCCCGCCTCGGATACGGACCCGACAAGGTCACGCTGACCCGGTTGGCGCTGGGCGCCGCGGGCGGCGTGACGGTCGACGGCGGCGGCGCGATCGACCGCGCCACCAGTTCCGGCCGGCTCGCCATCAACGCCGGCGCCCCCGCATTGCAGGCGTTGACGAAATTTGCCGCGCCGTTTCTGCCCGAGGCTATGGCAAGCCGCATGTCGGCGTTGCCGGAGGGCAGCGATGGCGCCGCAAAGCTCAAGCTCGCGCTCAGCCTCGATAAGGCGGCCGCGCGCGACGGCGCCGCCGCATCGGCGACCGTCGACATCGATTCCCCGCACGTCAAAGGAACGCTGCGCGGCTCCGTGACGTCGCCGGCCTCGATCTTGCGCGACCTCAGCGTCGAGTCCCTGGCGCACGGCCAACTCAGTTTCGACGGCAAGCTCGCCGCAGATCGGGGTGCAGTCCTGCTCGGCCTGATCGGACTGGACCACGCGGTCGCGAGCGGCGATGGCGCCGCCCGGGCCGAGGGCTCCCTGCAGGGCACCTGGGATGGACCGTTGAGCTTCAAGCTCGCCGTGAACGGCGCCAACCTCGATGCCGACGCGCAGGGGACGTTGGCGCCGGCCGCGGTCGCGGCCGCGTTCGGTGCCGCCGAAGCGAAGCCCGGCGATCCGCGGGCCGCCGACGGCAAGGGCGGCGATGCCGCGACCACGGCTGTCGTGGCCGCGCGCAAGCTTGATCTCGGGCCGCTGTTCGATATCGCTCCCGGACGCTTGCCGGTGATCGCGCTGACGTCGCGTGTGGGATTGTCGAGCCGCGAGGTGTCGCTCAATGAGGTCGACGCGACGGTCGCCGGCGCTCGGGTGCGCGGCCATCTCGTGCTCACGCGGGGCAAGTCGTCCGAGGTCCGCGGCGAGTTCGGCATGGACCGGCTCGATCTTGCCACCGCCTTGGCCATGGCGACGGGCGCCCTGGGCCGTGGCCTCGACGAGCCGCTGGGGCGCCCGCCGTGTGCGGGGACGAGCGGCACGATCGAGCTGCAGACGCCGCGCGGCGTGCTGCCCGGCGGCCTCGAGGTCAGGGCGGCGAGCGGGAAGCTGCGCTGCGACGGCGCCGCGCTGTCGCTTGCCGGCAAGGGCGCGATCGGCGGCGGCGAGGCCGCGGCGGAAATGACGGTGCAGGGCGGCACCGACGGCGTGGCCGTCGACGCGCACGTTCAGCTGTCCGGCGTGGACGGCGCGAGCCTGACATGGCGCGGACTGGCACCACCAACCGGCAAGACCGCGCTGCAGCTCACGCTGTCGGGGCGTGGCCGCACCGCCGGCGTCATCGCCGGCGCGCTGTCGGGCGGAGGCACGTGGTCGGTCGATCAGGCCCGGATCGGCGGGCTCGATCCGGCGGCGTTCGATGCCGCAGTCGTGGCGAGTGACGCGGGCAGGGTGAACGGGGACGCGGCGCTGCGTGACCTGATGACGAAGGCGCTGAAGGGCGCGCCGCTCGCGGTGGCGTCGGCGCAGATTCCGTTCAGCCTGCGCGATGGCGGCCTGCGGGTGGCCCAGACCACGCTGGACGGCGATGGCGCCCGCCTGGTGGTTTCGGGTGGTTACGATCTCACCGCCGATCAGTTCGACCTGCGCGCGGAGTTGGCGTCGAGCCGTCTCGGGACGTCCGCGGATCGCCCCGCGATCGAGATCTTTGCCCATGGGCCGCCGGACCACCTCAACCGCAGCATCGATGTCGCGCTGCTGTCGTCGTGGCTCGCGGTGCGTGCGATCGACCGGGAGACCCGGCGGCTGGAATCGCTCGAGCGCGGAGACCGCGCCGCGCCCACGCCGCCACCGTCCACCGCCGTGATCCCGGCGCCAACCGAGGTGCCGACGAACGATCAGCCGGCGCGCGACCAGCATCGGGTCATGCCGAAACTGCGGCCGGTGTCACCGATTCCGGCGCCGCCCCAGGTTTCCGCCGTGCCCGGCGCAGCGGTGCCGCCGCTGCCGCCGCCGATCGACATCCGTCCCGTGCCCGGCGCGGCGCGGTCGCGCCTGCCGCGCGCACCGCAGCCGCCGGCGCCGGTTCCGCCGGCGTCGGTTCCCAACTGAGCCCCGCGAGGGTGCGCTTCAATCCGCCGTTACCCGGTCATTCCACCCGTCGCGGCGTTTCCCGTGACGGCGCGGCGCGTCGTTGGCTTCGCGCATCACGTAAGGCGGTCAGGGGCGCCAAGGGGCTCCCCTGCATGATCGGGACGGCGATTGTGCGCCGTTGAGGCGTTTGTGGTTTTGCTGGCGGAACGAGGCTGCGGCGGCGACGTTCCTCCGGCATGAATGCGGGGACAACGGCATGGAGGGCGAGCGGAAGGGCATCGCGAAGGTTACAAAGATCAACGGACTCCGCGGTGCCGAGGACCTCGGCCAGGCCGTCGCCAGCAAGGTGCCGGAGGTCACGGTCGGGTTCTGGCTGGTCAAGATCCTGGCGACCACGCTTGGCGAAACCGGCGGCGAGGTCGTCTCCCTGTTTCTCGATCTCGGCTACACCATGGGGAGTGTCCTGTTCCTCGAGGTGTTCGCCGCCGCGGTCGCCGCGCAGGTCGCCGTCGGCAGCTTCCATCCTCTCCTGTTCTGGTTCGTGATCATCGCGACCGCCTCCGCCAGCACCACGCTGGCCGAACTTGTCGACCACGCGCTCGGCATCGGATGGGCTGGCGGCGCGGGGCTCCTGCTGGCGCTGCTCGTGGCGAGCTTCACGTTGTGGTACCGAGTGACCGGTTCGGTGTCGGTCAGGCGGGTCGCCTTGCCCGCAGCCGAATTGTTCTTCTGGATGACGGTCCTGCTGTCGCAGATGCTCGGCACGGCATTGGGCGGCTGGATGGCGGAAGGCGCCGGATTGGGCTTTCGCGGCGGCGCGGTGGTGGTCGTCGGCGGTCTCGCCCTTCTGCTTTTCCTCTACGCCCGGACCGGCGCCCCGCGCATTGTCCTGTTCTGGTGCGCGTTCGTGCTGACCCGCCCGTTCGGCACCATGCTGGCCGACTGGCTCGACAACCCGGTCGCAGACGGCGGCCTCGACCTCGATCGGCTGCCGGTGTCAGCGCTGCTGCTGGCGGCGATCCTGGTCTGCATCGTGCATCTGCCCCAGCGCCCGGCGCGCTAGTCGATCGATCGGTGCGGGCGCAAACGACTTGCCATCAAACCTGGTTTGTTGCTGGATGGGCGCGATTGTGGCGCGGGGGCGCCACGGCGAAGCAACGCCGCGCTCGGCGTCAGGGCGAGAGGAGAAACATCGGTGGCGGGCATCTACGATTTTTCGGTGGAGACTCTCGGCGGTGACCAGGTTGCCCTGTCGAAGTTTCAGGGAGACGTGCTTCTGATCGTCAACACCGCCAGCAAGTGCGGCCTGACGCCGCAGTACGAGGGGCTCGAGGCGCTGCACCGCGTGCACAAGGATCGCGGCTTCGCGGTGCTGGGCTTTCCGTGCAACCAGTTCGGCAATCAGGAGCCGGGGACGGCGGCGGACATTGCCTCGTTCTGCTCGCTGAGCTACGACGTGACCTTTCCGATGTTCGCCAAGATCGACGTCAACGGCGACAACGCGCATCCGCTCTATCGCTTCCTGAAGGAGCAGAAGCCCGGGGTGCTCGGCTCGCAGGCCATCAAGTGGAATTTCACCAAATTCCTGGTCGACCGGGCCGGCGAGGTGGTGGCGCGCCACGCGCCGACCACCTCGCCGGAGGCCCTGAGCCGCGAGATCGAGGACCTGCTGGACGCGCCACGCGCGACCTGACGACACAACCAGACAAGACGCGAGAGGGAGATCGTCGATGAGGGTGGAAGAGCTGTTTTCGGTGCGCGGCAAGGTCGCGCTGGTCACCGGCGGAAGCCGCGGGCTGGGCGAGATGATCGCGCGGGCCTATGTCGAGAACGGCGCCAGGGTCTACATCAGCGCGCGCAAGGCGGACGCGTGCGACGCCACCGCGCGGGAGCTGTCGGCGTTCGGCGAGTGCATCTCGCTGTCCGCCGATCTCTCGCGCATGGAAGAAATCGAGCGGCTCGCGGCGCTGGTCGAGCAACGCGAGAAGCGGCTCGACATCCTGGTGAACAACGCCGGCGCCAGCTGGGGCGCGGCCTTCGCCGAATTTCCGGAGTCCGGCTGGGACAAGGTGATGGACCTCAACGTCAAGTCGGTGTTCTTCCTGACCCAGCGCCTGATGCCGCTGCTCGAGGCCGCGGGCTCGGCGGACAGCTTCAGCCGCGTCATCAATATCGGATCGATCGAGGGCATCCGGACCTCGCACCTCGAAACCTATTCCTATGCGGCGTCGAAGGCGGGCGTGAACCATCTCACGCGCATGATGGCCAAGTTCCTGGCGCCGAAGCACATCGCGGTCAACGGCATCGCGCCCGGCTATTTTCCTTCCAAGATGACCGCCGGCATCGCCGAGGAGGACACCCGCGCCGTGCTCGAAGGAACGCCGATGAAGCGCATGGGCAATGCCGACGACATGGCGGGGATTGCGCTCTACCTCGCGTCGCGGGCCAGCGCCTTTCTGTGCGGCGCCGTCATTCCAGTCGACGGGGGGCTGGCGACGACGGCCTGACCCGCCTTGCCACTGGCCGCGCCGCCGGCGGTCTGGCAGACTGAGTGCCTGTTCGCGCTGTGCCGGCGCGGCGTCCACCATGCATCACAAGGGACGGATCCGCGATGATCGAGATGCCGCCGCTCCAGTTTGCCGAGACCAATGGGATTCGCATGGGATATTATGCGGCCGGACCGGTCTCCGACCCGTTTCCCATGGTGCTGTGTCACGGCTGGCCCGAGATCGCGTTTTCGTGGCGCCACCAGATCAAGGCGCTGAGCGAGGCCGGGATCCGCGTCATCGCGCCCGACCAGCGCGGCTACGGCGCAACCGATCGTCCCGAGCGGGTGGAGGACTACGATCTCGAACATCTGACCGCCGATCTCGTCGGCCTGCTCGATCATCTCAAGATCGACAAGGCGATCTTCGTCGGTCACGACTGGGGCGGCTTCGTGGTGTGGCAGATGCCGCTGCGGCATCCGGCGCGCGTCGCCGGCGTCGTCGGGCTCAACACGCCGCACCTCGGCCGGCCGCCGGTGGATCCGATCGAGCTGTTTCGGGCGCGCTTCGGCGACGATATGTACATCGTGCAGTTTCAGGATCCGGCGCGCGAGCCGGACCGCATCTTCGGCGGCAAGGTGCGCGAGACGTTCGATTTCTTCATGCGAAAGCCGCGGCCGATCGCGCCGCCGGACGCCGCCGGCACGCCGGCCCGGCCGAACCTCGCCTTTCCGCAGATGGTGGCCGCCTATGACGGCAGCCGCGACGGCCGCGCGCCGATCCTCGCGGCCGACGAGCTCGAGGTCTTCGTCGATACCTTCAGCCGCACGGGGTTTACCGGCGGCATCAACTGGTATCGCAACATGAGCCGCAACTGGCAGCGCTCCGCGGCGCTGGATCTTGTGGTCCGGGTGCCCTCGCTGATGATCATGGCCGAGAACGATCCGGTGCTGCCGCCGTCGATGGCCGACGGCATGGGCAGCCTCGTTCCCGACCTCGAAAAGTACCTGGTGCGCGACAGCGGCCACTGGACCCAGCAGGAACAGCCCGAGGAGGTCAGCGCCAAGCTGATCGAATGGCGCCGGCGGCGGTTCGGCTAAGTCGGCGGCGTCCCCCTCGGACGCCGTTTCCGCCGACCAAAATCCTTATAAGCCATTAGAGTTTCAATGTATATTGCAGTGCAATATTTATGTTGCGCTGCAGCAGTTATTGTGGCATAGAGGATGCGTCCCGGGCCTGTCGGACGGGACAGGACCATAGCTCACAAGAGGATGGAGACCCCCATGACCAATGACCCTAATTCCATGCTGAACACCTTCAAGGACGCGCTTGCCCCCGTCACCGAGGCGCTCAAGGGCTTCCAGCCCGATGTTCCGGACGCTGCACGTGACTTCGTCAAGCGCGGTGCGTCCGCCGCCAAGCAGCACGCCGCCGAACTGCATTCCAGCGCCGAGAAGATGACCGGCGCGATCGAGACCGCGGTTGCCGGCTCGCTGAGCGAGACCGTCAAGGCGGCGCGCGGTGTCCAGCAGGCGATCTACGAAGACACCGAGGCGTTGCTCTCGGGCCTCGACCGGCTGGCGTCGGCCAAGTCGCTGACCGAGGCGGTGGAGATCCAGTCCGACCTGATTCGCTCCCGCGGCGAAGCCGTCGCGGCTCGCGCCAAGTCGGCGACCGAATACGCCGGCAAGCTGTTCGCCGATGGCACCAAGACACTGCGCGACACCTTCGCCGAGGCGACGCAGTTCAACCGCAAGGTCGGCTGACCGTCCGCCTGTCACGACGTCGATATCCGAAGGCCCGCGCCGCGCGCGGGCCTTTCGCCTTGCCGCAAAGCTTTCGCGCGTTGCCGCGTTGTGCGGCGTGGAACCGCTTGTTATAGGTCGGGCGTCGGCGCGGCGCGCCGGGCGTCCGGCGAGGGCGCGTTTCCGGTCGTTGTTTCATGATTGCCTTGTCATTGGGGTGGTCCGCGCCGCGCAGGCCCACAAGGAGTCCACCATGAACATTGCGCTGTCCCGTTTCCGTCAACTGTTCGCCGTCGTCCTGCTCGGTCTTTCCGTCGCCGGCTGCGGCTTCAACGCCATCCCGACGCTTGAGGAGCAGGCCAAGGCGAAATGGGCCGACGTGCAGAACAATTACCAGCGGCGCGCGGACCTGATCCCGAATCTGGTGGCGACGGTGCAGGGCTATGCGAAGCAGGAGAAGGACGTGCTGACCGCGGTGGTCGAGGCCCGCGCCAAGGCCACCCAGGTCAAGATCGACGTCTCGCAGCTCGACGATCCCGCGAAGCTCAAGCAGTTCCAGGACGCGCAGAACCAGCTGTCCGGCGCGCTCGGCCGCCTGCTTGCCGTCAGCGAGAACTATCCCGACCTCAAATCCAACCAGAACTTCCTCGCCCTGCAGTCGCAGCTCGAAGGCACCGAAAACCGCATCGCGGTGGCGCGCCGCGACTACATCGAGGCGGTGCGGGCCTACAACACCGAGCTGAAAACCTTCCCGGGCATCCTGTGGGCCTCGACCTTCTTCCGCGCCAACAAGCCGATGGCGGAATTCACCGCCAACGACAATGCCCAGACCCCGCCGCAGGTGAAGTTCTGATCGGCGGCTCGAGAGGAGCGCGATGATCGCCGCCGCCGCTCGCGTCGCGGGACGAGGCGTTCTGGTGGTCGCGGTGCTGTGCGCCGCGGCCGCCGCGCTGGCGCTGACGTTTCCGCCGCTCAGCGGCCGCATCGTCGACCAGGCCAACATCATTCCGGCCGCGACGCGCGATGCCATCGAGCCCAAGCTCGCCGACCTCGAGACCAAGTCCGGCATTCAGCTCGTGGTGGCGACGGTGTCGTCGCTCGAGGGCCAGGAGATCGAGCCTTACGCCAACCAGCTGTTCCGGACCTGGAAGCTCGGCGAGAAGGACAAGAACAACGGCGTGCTGCTGCTGGTCGCCCCCAACGAAAAGCGGGTGCGCATCGAGGTCGGCTACGGGCTCGAGGGCACGCTCACCGACGCGTTGTCCAAGGTCATCATCACCAACGCGATCACGCCGCGGTTCAAGGCCGGCGATTTCGGCGACGGCATCTCCCGCGGCGTCGACGACATCATCACGGTACTCACCACCGATGCGTCGGAGTGGCAAAAGCGACCGTCGCTGCGCCTCGATTCCGACCAGGCGGTCGATCCCGGGACCTGGGTGCTGATGGCGGCGCTGTTCGGCCTGATCGTGCTGCTCATCGTCTCCCCGGGATTCCGCTGGTTCTTCTTCAATGTCTTTCTCAATGCCGCGCTGAGTTCCGGCAGCGGCGGCGGCGGGTCTTCGGGAGGCGGCGGCTTTTCCGGCGGCGGCGGGTCGTCGGGCGGCGGCGGCGCATCGGGGGGCTGGTGATGAGCGTGTCGGCACAGGATCGCGAGCGTATCGCCGCCGCCGTTCGCGCGGCGGAAGCGCGCACATCCGGCGAAATCGTCTGCGTTCTGGCGCGGGTTTCCGCCGACACCAGTGCATTGTCGGTGCTGCTGGCAGCGGTGGCGGCGCTGGCGCTGCCCTGGATCCTGGTCGCCGCGACCACGCTGTCGGTGCAGCGCATCCTGATCTGCCAGGTCGCGCTGTTCGCCGTTCTCCTGGCGCTGTTCCGTCTGCCCGTGGTGCGGGTCGCGCTGATGCCGCGGCGGGCGCGCCGGGCAGTCGCCCATCGCGTCGCGATGGATCAGTTCGTCAGCCGCGGCATCGCCCGCAAGAAGGAGCGCTCCGGAATCCTGATCTTCGTTTCGCTTGCCGAGCGCTATGCCCGCGTCATTGCCGACGACGGCATCGCCGCCAGGGTGCCGCAGCAGGAGTGGCAGGCCGTGGTCGATACCCTGGTGGCGCACATGCGCGACGGCCGGGTCGGCGACGGTTTCGTCGCGGCGATCGAGCACTGCGGCGCGGTGCTCTCACAGCATTTTCCCCGCACCGGCGCGGGCCGGGACGAACTGCCGGACCGCCTCCATGTGATGTGAGGCACGCAGCCTCGTTCCGCGTCACCCCGGCGCCAGCGCGTCCTTGAAGCGGTCGATCAGCCACCGCGCCGCCGGGCCCGGCGCCATGTCGGTGCGGTGAATGGCCTGAAGCGGGTAGGCGACGTGCTCCCAGGCATCGAGGTTGAGGCGGACCAGCCGGCCTGCGGCGAGATCGTCGTGCACCATGGCTTCGGGCATGCTCCCCCACCCGACGCCGGCCAGCAGCAGGGCGTGCTTGGCGCCGAGGTCGGCGAGCCGCCAGGTGCGCGGCGAGATCACCCCGAACTCCTTGTCCTTGGTCAGTTCGGAGCGGTCGGTGAGCACGAGCTGGACATGATCGCGCGCCGCGCCCGGCGGCAACACGTCGCGTGCCTGCGCCAGCGGATGCGAGGGAGCAGCCACCGGCACCAGCTTCACCGCGCCGATCTGGCGCGTCTCGAGCAGTTCGGCGCAGACGTGCACCGGGCCGGTGATGCCGATGTCGGCGGTCTTCTCCAGCACCAGCTTCGTCGCGGCGCCGAGCGCCTCGGCGTGCAGGCGCAGCGACACCGTCGGAAACACGTTCTGGAATTCATCCAGCACGCCGACCAGCTTGGCGGTCGGCAGCATGACGTCCACCACCAGCGCCACCTCGGCTTCGAGGCCCGACATCAGTCCCCGCGCCTTGGCCAGCAGGTCGCCGACGCCGCGTGAAATCGTACGGGCTTCCGCCAGCACGGCGCGGCCGGCGTCGGTCAGCTGCGGCGACTTGGTGGTGCGGCGGTCGAACAGCTCGAGCCCGAGCTGGTCTTCGAGGTTGGCGATGCCATAGCTGACGACAGAGACGGCACGGCCGAGCCGTCGCGCCGCCGCGGAGAAGCTGCCGGTCTCCACCACGCTCAGGAAAATCAGCAGCTGGTCGAGCGTCGGGGCCTTGGGATCGAAGCGTTCGCTGGGGGCTCGCATAGCTTTTCAAGATTTTCGATGTTCGTCTTCGAAATTATACCACTTTTCCGAACATGCAAGTGCATCCATCTTCGGGGCGAGTTTACCGTCCCCCTCCAATGGAGTGTCCCATGACCAAGGTTCTGATTGCGTTCTATTCCCGCTCCGGTGTGACCGAAGCACTGGCTACCGCCATCGCCGACGGCGCCCGCGCCGCCGGAGCCGAAGTCCGCCTGCGCCGCGCCCGTGAGGTGGTGAGCGCCGAGGTCATCAATTCGGTGCCGGGCTGGGCGGAGCAGGCGGCGGCCCTCAACGCCAAATACGAGGCGCCGACCGAGGCCGACGCCGAATGGGCCGATGCCATCGTGTTCGGCTCCCCGACCCGGTTCGGCTCGGTGTCGTCGGAACTGAAGGCCTATATCGACAGCCTCGGCGGCCTCTGGTTCCAGGGCAAGCTCAACGGCAAGGCCGGCTCGGTGTTCGGCTCGTCGTCGACGCCGCACGGCGGCAACGAATCCACCCTGATCTCGCTCTATACCCCGCTGGCCCATCTCGGCCTGATCATCGTGCCGCTCGGCTATGCCGATCCGTCGTTGTTCAAGGCGGGAACGCCCTACGGCGCGTCATCGGTCTCGTTCAACCAGGCGACCCCGCCCACTGCCGACGATCTCGAGGTCGCGCGCTTCCAGGGCAAGCGCGTCACCACCGTCGCCAAGGCGCTGCGGCCGGCCTGATCGCTTCGATAGACAAGCAGGAAAGGATTTCCAGATGACCTCATCGGCCATCGAGACCCCCGCGTCGTCGACCGCGGCGAACCTCGTTCCGCTGATCGGCCGCCTGCTCCTCGCGGCGATCTTTCTGCTCAGCGGCGCCAACAAGCTGTTCGCTCCGGGGCCGACCCAGGCTTATATCGCCGCGGCCGGCCTCCCCGCTCCTCTGGTTGCCTACGTCGTGGCCCTCGTGGTCGAAATCGGCGGGGGCGTGTTGCTGGTGGTCGGCTATCAGGCGCGGCTCGCCGCGTTGGCCCTGGCTCTGTTCAGCGTCGTCGCGGCGTTCGGCTTTCACCACGACTTCGCCAATCAGAACCAGATGATCCACTTCCTGAAGAACATCGCCATCGCGGGCGGTCTGCTGCAGGTCTTCGCCTTCGGACCCGGCGGGTACAGCCTCAGGCGGTAAAGCGGCCCAGCTTCGAACGCGATGGCCGGGGCAGCCCCCGGCCATCGGCTTTCTCGCGTTTCGGCGCTCGGCGCCGGCTCAGCCTTTCGCCTTCGCCCGCTCGATCGCCTCGATGATCAGGCGGCGGGCCTCCTCCGCATCGCCCCAGCCGATCAGCTTGACCCACTTGCCGGGCTCGAGATCCTTGTAGTGCTCGAAGAAATGCTGGATCTGCTCGCGCGTGATGCTGGGCAGGTCGGTATAGTTGTGGACGTTCTGGTAGCGCTTGGTGAGGCGGGGAACCGGAACCGCGATGATCTTCTCGTCGCCGCCGCCGTCGTCCTCCATCCGCAGCACGCCGATCGGCCGGACGTTGATCACCGCGCCGGGAACGATCGGCCGGGTGTTGGCGACCAGGACGTCGATCGGATCGCCGTCGTCCGACAGCGTATGCGGTACGAAGCCGTAGTTGCCGGGATAGCGCATCGGCGTGTGCAGGAAGCGGTCGACGTAGAGCGTGCCGGAGTCCTTGTCGAGCTCGTATTTGATCGGCTCGCCGCCGATCGGCACCTCGATGACGACGTTGACGTCTTCCGGTGGATGATTGCCGACGGCAATCGCATCAATTCTCATGAGAGGTCTCCTGGAGGGCGGCGCGCCGCCCGATCCGATATCCGTTCGCGGGCGACAACAACCGGATTTTCGCGCCATTTGCAACGGCTGTAGCAACGGCCGTGCCACAAATGTCGACACCACCCAGGCCGCGCTGCCGCATGCTTGTATTTGCGCCGTCGATCGGATTAGCTGTTTTCTGCCCAGGTTCGCGGAAAGTGCCGGGGCAGGCGTCGTCAGACCGTCATCTGGCCTCGATCCGCGGGCTGCGGATGTTTGGTCGAGGGAGCGTCATGAAAGTTACCGTCAATATCGATTGCTCTCCGCTCGAGGCGCGCGAGTTCATGGGCCTGCCGAATGTGCAGCCGATGCAGGAAAACGTCATGAAGCAGCTCGAAGCGCAGATGATGGAGAACATCGGCAAGCTGTCGCCCGAGGCGATCATGAAGAACTGGATGTCGTTCGCGCCCGAGCAGTTCCAGGACGCGTTCAAATCCATGTTCGGCGGCGGCTCCAAGTAGGCTCTAGGCAGGCCAAGTCGCCGCGCCGGATCATTCCTGGCGGCGCAGCCGCGCCACGGTGGCTGCGATGTCGGACCAGGCGGGCTTGTCGGGCGCGAATTGCCGCCGCAGGAAGCCCACCAGCTCCGCGATCTGCTCGTCGTTCAGGCTGCTGCCGAAGGCCGGCATGGAGCCGGCGTCGCCGGCGACCGCGTTGTCGATGCCGTGCAGGATGACCTGAATCAGATTGTCGGGACCATCACTGTGCAGGTTGCTGTTCAGCGCCAGCGCGTGCGTCGCGCCGAGCGCATGCGGCCCTCCCGGCTGATGGCAGACCGCGCAGGCGCCCTGGTAAATCCGCGCGCCTGCGGAGCGGCCTGCCAGCGCGGTGGCCGTGGCCGCTTCATCCAGTTTTGCGGCAAGGGCGGCGTGGTCGCCGCCGGCGGTGTCGGCGGCGAGGCTCGCCAGATAGACCGCCATGGCGCGAATGTCGGTGTCGGGCACCGCGGCGAGTTCTTTGACCACCGGCGCCATCGGCCCGGCCGCGGCGCCGTGAAAGCGCGAGGCGCCGCTTCGCAGGTAGGCGAACAGTTCGTCCTCGGTCCAGGGGATCGGCGCGCGCGACAGCGCGGCGAGGGGGGGCGCTTCCCAGCCTTCGACGACCGCGCCGGCGAGGTAGCTCGCCGCGCGCTCGGCGCCCAGCGCATTGCGCGGCGTGTGGCAGGCCCCGCAATGGCCGAGACCCTCGACCAGATAGGCGCCGCGATTCCATTGCTCCGACCGCAACGGATCGGGAGCAAACGGCTTGGCGACGTGGAACAGCGCGTTCCAGCCCGCCAGCAGCGGACGGATATTGAACGGAAAGCGCAGCGCGTTGTCCTGCCGCGGCGCCGTCACGGCAGGCTGTGCCATCAGGTAGGCATAGAGCGCCTGCAGGTCGGCCTCCGACGTCAGCGCGAAATGGTCGTAGGGAAACGCCGGGTAGAGGTGTGACCCGTCGCGGTGGATGCCCTCGCGCATCGCGCGTTCGAAGGCGGGATAGGACCAG
Source organism: Xanthobacteraceae bacterium (assembly GCA_031291445.1). GTDB lineage: Bacteria > Pseudomonadota > Alphaproteobacteria > Rhizobiales > Xanthobacteraceae > Bradyrhizobium_A. The sequence continues at coordinate 213,163 of JARLJA010000096.1, forward strand.
GCGCCGATGCCGGTCTGCGGGTCGGGCGTGATGTTGGTGCTGTAGACCGTGCCGAACGGGGTTTCGAGCGGGCGGCCACCGGCGTTGGCGACGCCGCCGGGCGTGGTGTGGCAGACCGCGCAGGCGCCCAGCGCCGCGAGCTGCCGCCCGCGGGCGATGGTCGCCGCCGCATAGACCGAGGCGTCGGGCCGCGCGATCGGCGCGATCC
>JARLJA010000097.1 GCA_031291445.1 Xanthobacteraceae bacterium
CGCCGCCTTCCCACCGCATTTCGCCACAACGAGGCTCACCCATGCAACGCGAAACCCTGCATCGTCTGCTGCGCGACATGATGCTGTCGCGCGTCTTCGAAGAGCGCGCCGCCGAGGAATACACCAAGGGCAACATCGTCGGCTTTCTCCACCTCTATCCCGGCGAGGAGGCGGTCGGCGTCGGCGTCATCACCGCCGCGACGCCCTCCGACTACATCGTCTCGACCTATCGCGAGCACGGCCACGCGCTGGCGCGCGGGGTCCCGGCCCGCCAGGTGATGGCCGAGCTGTTCGGCCGCGCCACCGGCATGTCGGGCGGCATGGGCGGCTCGATGCACATGTTCGACCGCGAGCGCCGCTTCATGGGCGGCTACGCCATCGTCGGCGAGACCTGCCCGATCGCCATCGGCGTCGCCTATTCCGTGATGCTGAAGAACCTCCCGGAGGCGGTGATCTGCTTCATGGGCGACGGCGCCGTCAACCAGGGCACCTTCCACGAGTCGCTCAACATGGCCGGGCTGTGGCGGCTGCCGATCCTGTTCGTCTGCGAGAACAACCACTATGCCATCGGCACCGAGATCCACCGCCATTCCGCGGTTCCCGAGGTCCACAAGCGCGTCGCCGCCTACAACATTCCGGCCGAGAAGATCGACGGCATGGACGTGCTCAAGGTCCACGCCGCCGCCAAGGCCGCGCTCGACCACATCCGCCGCGGCGGCGGGCGGCAGTTCATCGAATGCGAGACCTATCGCTACCGCGGCCATTCGATGGCCGACGCCGGCGCCTACCGCCCCGCCGTCGAGGTCAAGGCCTACCAGGCGATCGATCCGCTCTCGATCACCATCCGCAATCTCGAGCTGAAATATCCGACCGCATCGGAGCTTGCCAAGGTCGGCACCGACAACATCGGCAAGCTGACCGCGCACATGCTGAGCGAGGGCCATGTCGAGCACGAGGAGATCGAGGCGCTGAAGCAGGAGGTGCAGAAGGCCGTCGACGACGCGGTGGCCTTCGCGCTCGACAGCGCGCAGCCGACCATGGACGACGCCTGGCGGCACCTCACCTGCAACCGTCACCGCGAAATTCTGATCTAGGAGCGAGCTCATGTCCCAGGAACTGCTCTACTGGCAGGCGCTGAACCAAGCCATGGACGCGGAGATGGAAGCCGACGAGTCGGTGTTCACGCTCGGCGAGGATGTCGGCCTCTACGGCGGCAGCTACCGCGTCACCGAGGGCCTCTACGCCAAATACGGCGAGTGGCGGGTGCGCGACACCCCGATCTCGGAGAACAGCTTCACCGGGCTCGGCGTCGGCGCCGCGATCGCAGGCTCCCGCCCGGTGGTCGAGATCATGACCATCAATTTCGCGCTGCTGGCGCTGGATTCGATCGTCAACGCCGCGGCCAAGATCCCGTTCATGTCGGGCGGCCAGTTTCCAATGCCGCTGGTGGTCCGGGTGCCGACCGGCGTCGCCCGCCAGCTCGCGGCGCAGCACGCCCAGCGCTTCGAATCGATGTTCATGAACGTGCCGGGCCTGCGCGTCGCCGTGCCGGCGACGCCGCAGGACGCCTACTGGCAGCTGCGCCAGGCGGTCGCCAGTGACGAGCCGATCGTGCTGCTTGAGCACGAACTGCTCTATTTCAGCAAGGGCGAGGTCGACACTCTCGCCGATCCGCCGCCGATGCACCGCGCCGCGGTGCGCCGCGCCGGCCGCGACCTCACCATCGTCAGCTACTCGCGCATGGCGATGCTGGCGCTGGAGGCGGCCAACACGCTCGCCAAGGAGGGCATCGAGGCGGAGGTCATCGACCTGCGCAGCCTGAGCCCGATCGACTTCGACACCTGCGCAGCCTCGGTCGACAGGACCCACCGGCTCCTGATCGTCGAGGAGGACGGCAAGTTCGGCGGCGTCGGCGGCGAGATCGCCGCCTCGCTCGGCGAGCGTTGTTTTTTCTCGCTCGACGCGCCGGTGCGCCGGGTCGCGGGCCTCGACCTCCCGATCGCCTACAACGGCGCGATCGAGGCGGCGTCGATCCCGCGGGTCCCCGACATCGTCGAGGCCGCGCGCGCGCTCCACAAATCGGCCCAGCAGTAGGGAACGCGGCGATGAAGCGGCCCATCACCATGCCGGCGCTGTCGGACACCATGAACAACGGCCGGCTGGTCCGGTGGCTCAAGCAGCCGGGCGACGCCGTGAAGTCGGGCAACGCCGTCGCCGAGGTGGAAACCGACAAGGCCGTCATGGAGGTCGAGGCGTTCCATGACGGCTACCTCGCCGGACCGCTCGCCGCGACCGATCACGAACTGCCGGTCGGCGAGACCATCGGCTACATCGCCGACACCGCCGACGAGGCCAGGCAGGCCGGCGCCGCCGCGGTGGCGGCACCAGCACAACCGGCGTCACGGCCGGAACCGGCGGCCGGCGCGGCCACGACGCCTGCGCCGGTCCCGGCTGCCGGGGCTCCGAAGCCGGCGGCGGCTCCAGCCGCCGCCGCCGAACCTGCGCTCGAAGGTCTCTCGCCACGGGCAAGGGCCCGGGCGCGCCATGCCGAGGCGGTGCCCGCGGTCAGCCCGCCGTCGCCTGCTGCAGCGGCGCCTGTCGTCGCAGTCGCGCCGGCCACCTCCGATACGCCCGCGCCGCCGCGCCAGGCCAAGGCCCCAGCGCCGGCTCAAGCCACCACCGAAGACCATGCCGCGGCGTTGCGCGATGCCGCGGTGGAAGAGGGGCCGCCCTACCGCATCGAACGCGGTCCGAGCCTGCGCGAGGCGGTCGCGCGCAACATCGCCGCGGCCGCCGCGACGCCCACCTTCCGCGTCACCGCCCAGCTCCCGCTCGATCCGCTGCGCGCGCTGGCGACCAAACGCGGCGTCTCACTCACCGTTCTGCTGGCGCGGGCCTGCGCGGTGGCGATCGAGAAGCATCCGCTGTTCAACGCCGCCTTCACCGCGAAGGGGCTCGCCCGGCGCGACCGGATCGACGTCGGCATCGCCGTCGACGGGCCCGACAGCCTGTTCTCGCCGGTGCTGCGCGACGTCGCGGCGCGTCCGCTCGCCGAACTCGCGGCCGACTGGAAGGTCCTGCTCGGCAAGGTCAAGGCCAGGCGGCTGTCGTTCTCCGACTATCGCGGCGCGACGTTCTACCTGTCGAACCTCGGGATGTTCGACGTGGTCGAGGCCTTCGACGCGGTGGTCCCGGCAGGCGCCAGCGCGATCCTGGCGGTCGCCTCCAACCGCGCCGGGGGCGCGCACGTCACCTTGAGCTGCGACCATCGCGTGGTGTTCGGCGCCGACGCCGCGCGGTTCCTGCAGACGCTCGGCGAGGCGCTGGCGGCGCCGGCGAAGTTGCTCCGGCTCGAGAAGTGACCACTCAGATCGCGACATAAAAAGAGCGGACGCCGATCAGGCGCCCGCATGTCAGATCAGTGACAGTCTCGCTTGCAGTCTCGGTTACCGTTTCTGGGATGAGGCGAATTGCGCCGTCATGGAACTTGGTGGCGACGGCGGGATCGGGCTGGCACGCGAGCGCGGATGACCTGTTCGGCCTCGGTGGCCGTGAGCATGAGGAATACCGGAATCATCAGCAGAAAGAGCAGGGTCACGACATCGTGGAAGGTCATCACATTCTCCTTTCTGGAGACTTCCTTTCGGGAAGCTGATGATTGTTTATATCCGGCCGCTCCGAATTCGGTAGTCAGGTCGGTCACCTAAGGGCAATTCCGGAGGCGGAGCAGCGGAGCGGCGCGCGAAACATCAAATTTTCTCTACCGCGCGATCGCGGCGGCCTTGATGTGGAGCAAAGCTCCATGCGCGATCGATCCTATGATGACCATCCAGGTTCCATGCCAACAGGAGAGGCAACCATGGCCAACGTGCCCGTCAAGACCAGCGACAAGACCCCGGCGTCGAGCGCGCCGGCACAGCTGTGGCGTCCGTTCGAGAGCCTGCGCAGCGACTTCAACCGCCTGTTCGACGAATTCAACCGGGATATCTGGCGTTCGCCGTTCTCGCGGCCGGGCTTCGACGTGATCCCGGCGTTCGCGCGCCGCGAGTTCGCGGCGCTGTCGCCCGCCGTCGACGTGGTCGAGAAGCCCGATGCCTTCGAGATCACCGCCGAGCTGCCGGGACTGGACGAGAAGAACATCGAGGTGAAGCTCGCCAACGGCACCCTCACCGTCAAGGGCGAGAAGGAAGAGAACAAGGAAGAAAAGAAGCAGGACTATCACTTGCGCGAGCGCTACTACGGCTCGTTCGAGCGCTCCTTCGCGCTGCCCGACGGCGTCGACGCCGACAAGATCGAGGCGAACTTCAACAAGGGCGTGCTCACGCTGAAGCTGCCGAAGAAGCCCGACGCCATCAAGCCGGAGAAGACCATCGCGGTGAAGGCGAGCTGACGTCGCGGCGAGAGATCGGCCTGGCCGGGGCCCGCCCTCCCGGCCGCGCGGCGCGGGCAAAAAAGATGCGCGGTTGAAAAAATAATAAACACAAAGCGCTCAACCGCCCGCGCGCCGAGCGCGCCAACAACCCCGC
>JARLJA010000098.1 GCA_031291445.1 Xanthobacteraceae bacterium
ATGCGAAAGGTGGATGGCTGGCAGACGCTCTCCACAAAACCCATCGATCAGCCGATTGACCTTGCCGCCTGAAACGATACCTTCATGTTACCGGAGAATGCGCCACACCGAATTCCAACCGCATTTCGGACGGCACCATCGTCCGGATCCAGAGCATTCTATTGTCTGGACGCTATCTCAAATGCGGCTGAGATAGAAGCTTTCGACGCGGCCTTCTACAGCGATGCCAATGTCAACGCAGCCTTCTGGGGCGACCTCGATCATGCCGGTATGGCCATCCTTTCGAGCCTGCGGACCACCTTCCCTTCCACACGAGCATGGGAGCCAGGTTACGCGCCTATGTTGGTTCGCCTCGATACCGGGGAAGGCCACGCACCGGAGGAGGCCAAGAAAGCTGGCCAGAAACCGATCTTATCGACGGGCTGCGGCTATGCCGACAGTGTCCTGATCCCCGCTTTGGCGAAACATGGTCGGTTTATCGATCAGGAATGAATGGCTATTGTTTCACGAATGTGGCATCGCGCCCGGCGAACCCATCGAGTGCTTCAATCCGAATTCCGTGGTGATGAAGGCCGAAGCCTTGGCACGCAAACCGGTCAACGTCGGGGCGGTCGCGTTCAGCCGCAGCGGGGATCCCGCGACCGGCGACTTCTGCGATGCCGAGGTGATCCGAAGGTTCGGCGATGTCCCGGGCGACTTGAGCGCCCTGTAGCAAACGCATGCGACGTCGGCGGAAACGACCCGTAGAGCGTCTTTCGCCCTCGAAGCCATCGGGTTATTCGTTCAGCGATCGAATTGCACTGAGGTATGGCTGCGCCGACGAGACCGGTTCTGCACCACCGGCGCCGCAGTAGAGACTCCCATCTGAGGTTTTCCTGGTATCCGCCGATGCCCCTCTTTTGAGCCGCAACAGGAGCCGCGCCGACGTTTGGCAAAGCCCTCCTCGCAGCTTTCGTTCCGCGAAGTATTCGCGCTGACTTCGTTCAAGGACCGCAACCTCTTCGCGGCTTCACAGGCCGGCCTGGTCAACAACCTCAAAGACGGCATGAGCTGGGGCATCTTCCCGCTCTACTTCACCGCACTGGGACTCGGTGTCGAGCGTATCGGCATCCTGAAGGCGGTCTATCCGATGGTGTGGGGTGTCGGGCAGACCATCACCGGCCCCTTGAGCGACCGGTGCAGCCGCAAGGGCCTCATCGTCGTCGGCATGTGGGTGCAGGCCGCCGGGCTGCTGCTCACCGGGCTGACGGGACAGTTCATCTGGTGGTTCGTCGCAAGCGTGTTGCTGGGTGTCGGCACGGCAATGGTCTACCGACCCAAGCGTCGCTATTCGTGGCATCTCTAATGGTGAGAGATCGTGACTTCTCAAGCCGGCGTCGACACGGAACGTGGGGTTTGACGCCCCTCTCGGGTTGGGGCTCAGGCTTTGAAGTAACCGGGTCGGCCGATGTCGGCGATCAAGCCAATCCCGGTGGGCGTCCAGCCCAACCGCTGCTGCGTCAAAGCGCTGGAGGCCGGCATGTCCAAACCGGCGAACATCGCCAGTGGCCCATAATAATCGCCCGCCTCTTCTTTCTTGATCGAAACGACCGGCACATTCAGCGCGCGGCCGATCACTTCGATCACTTGGCGCATGGGTACGCCTTCCTCGCCAACGGCGTGGTAGATCCCGTCAGCCGCGCCCTTCTCCAACACAAGGCGGTATAGGCGGGCGACATCCTGCCTGTGCGCCGCAGCCCAGCGTTCGGCGCCTTCGCCGACATAGGCGGCGGCGCCTTTTTGGCGCGCGAGCTCGACGAGATAAGTGATCAACCCGGCCTTTCCGTCGGCGCCATGCACTTGCGGCAGGCGTATCGCCATCGCCCGCACGCCACGCTGCGCGTAGGCCAGACCGGCTTGCTCGGACACGCGCGGAACATGCGGGCTGGACTCTCGCCGCATGTCTTCCGTGATCACCACGCCTGGCGCGATCAGGCCGGTTCCCGAGGTGACGATGAAAGGCTTGTTCGTGCCCGCCAGCACATCGCCCATGGCTTCGATGGCGGTCTTGTCGATCGCGCCATTCTCCGCGAATTTCGAGAAATCGTGGATGAACGCCAGATGGATTACGCCGTCTGAATTCCTTGCGCCGCTCTTCAGGCTTTCGAGGTCCTGCAGCGAGCCGCGATGAACTTCGGCGCCCAGTTTCTCGAGCGTCCCGACATTCTGTTCAGAGCGTGCGAGGCCGACGACCTGGTGCCCGTGTGCGATCAGTTCTTTTGTGGTTTCGACGCCGATAAATCCGGCGGCGCCGGTGACGAATACGCGCATGAAGAAACACTCCCTGTTCAGCACGCCGGGATATTGGTATGTTATTCATGCGGGTAAAGTAGTGACATCATACTGGTATGACCACTAACAGGATGACGGACGCGAACTCACTTGGGACGTATCTGAGGAATCGCCGCGCCAGGCTCGATCCTACGGCATTCGGCTTCCCGCTGAAGCGGCGGCGAACGCCGGGACTTCGGCGCGCGTGCGAGGCTTCATCCGCCGCGCCGATCAGATCGCCGTATAGCCGCCATCGGCGTTGACGCAGGCGCCGGTGACGAGCGAGGCCCGGTCGCTGGCGAGAAACGCCACGACCTCGGCAACCTCCTCCGGCCGGCCGAGCCGGCCGATCGGCTGGCGCGTGAGGATCGCCTGCCGCGTCGCCTCGGGCAGCTGGGCCAGCAGCGGCGTGTCGATGTAGCCCGGGGCAACGCTGTTTGCCCGGATGCCCTGTTTGGCGTAGGTCAGCGCGACCGACCGCGTGAGATTGATGACGGCGGCCTTCGCCGCTGAATAGGCGTTGCTGTTCTCCTGCCCGACGTGACCGAGAATGGATGCGATGTTGACGATCGCGCCGCCACCGGTTTTCAGCATCATGGCTGCAGCGAACTTGTTGCAGATCGCAACGCCGGTCAGGTCGATATCGATGACCCGCCGCCAGTCGGCGAGATCGAGCGCGTGGATCGGCGCCTTCTTCTCGGGAATGCCGGCGTTGGCGACCAGAACATCGAGCCTGCCGTGGCGGGTGACCGCCGCCTCCATCAGGGCAGCAACGCTCTTCTCGTCGGTGACGTCGGTTCTGACGAAATCGGCGGCGCGGCCGTCGTGGCTGATCCGCTCCGCCACGCCGCGCCCTGCTTCGGAAAGATCGCCGATGATGACCTTTGCGCCCTCATCCGCGAACAGGCGGGCAATCGCCTCGCCGATGCCCGAGGCCGCACCTGTCACCACCGCAACCTTGCCTTCCAGCAACATGAGTAGCTTCCCTCTTCACCGGTCAGGCAGTGTCACGCCCCCTGCACGCCCCTCACGCCGTCGGGGTCCCTTCGAAGCCCGGTCGTGGGATCACGCTCATGAGGGTGCGCATCAGCCCGCCGTCGACGATGATCTCCTGGCCGGTGATGTAGTCGGCGCGTTCGCTGGCGAGAAAGACCACAGTGTCGGCGATGTCCTCGGGAACGCCGATCCGCCGTCGCGGCACCAGGCTCCTCCGGGTCTCGTGAACACCCGGAGCCGCGTAAATCGCCTCCGTCATCGGCGTGCGGATCATGCCCGGGCTGACCACGTTGCTACGCACGCCGCGCGGGCCCCACTCGGTCGAAAGCTGCTGCGACAGCATCGCCACCGCGGCCTTGGTAACGCTGTAGGCGCCGCTGAAGCTCTGCGGGAATGATGCCGAGATCGAGCCGACATGGACGATCGCGCCCTGCCCCCTCGCCAGCATCGGCACGCCGAACACTCTGGCGCAGCGAAAATAGCCGGTCAGGTTGAGTGCGAGGATCGCATCCCAATCGGCCATCGGCATGGTATCGAGTGCGCCGGCGCGCATGGTCCCGGCATTGTTGACGAGGATCGATGCGGGGCCGAGGTCCGCCGTGATGCGCGCCGCGGCCGCCTCGACGCTCGCATCGCTGGTCACATCGCACGCGATGAAGACAGCCCGCCCCTTGCGGGAGCGGATCTCATCGGCGACGCTGCTGCCGGCCTCGTCGCGGTCCAGCACCGCGACATTTGCTCCGACTGCGGCGAGCCCCAGCGCGATGCCGCGCCCGATACCGGCACCGCCGCCGGTAACCACGGCAACCCTTCCATCCAGACCGATCCAGTTCATTGGCGCGTTGCGTCCCTCGTCAGTTCACCGGCGCCGCCAGCGACGGCAGCGCGATGCGGCGGATCAGGCGGTTCTCCTGGGCGACGATCAGGTGCTCGGAGGCCGCGAGATAGGCGGGCCAGTCGGGATCCTTGTCGCGCTCGGCGTGGCGGCGCTCGAATTCACCCATATCGGGAAAGCCCCACAGATGGACGATCTGGTTGAGCGGACCGACCGCGCTGGTGAACATGCCCAGCGGACGGCCCAGATATTTCAGCTGCACCGGCATCGCCAGGCGGTCGAACACGTCGATGAACTCGCCCATCTTCCTCAGCGCGATGGTGTAGACGCGCAGGTCGACGATCGCGGCCTCGTCCGGCAATGACGTCATGGATCGCTCCTCGTTATCGGCCGCTCAGCTGCGGATCAGGGGACAGCCGCCCTCGTCCGGCGGCCGGAATGCCTCTTCCGCCGGCAGTGTCGACACCAGCCGGTAGACATCGCCGGTCGACGTGCTCTCCTGCGGCTTCTTGACCTCGAACAGATAGGCCGGATGGATCTTGCGGCCATCGGCCCGGATGCTGCCCTTGCCGAAGCAGTCGTCGTCGGTCGGCATCTTCTTCATCAGCTCGACCACCTCGCGGCCCGACGCCTTGGCGCGCGCGACGCCGAGCTCCTTCACCGCCTTGAGATAATGCAGCACGCTGGCGTAGTCCCCGGCCTGGCTCATGTTCGGGAAAACAGCGGCGGCGAGCCGCGGCTTGACGCGGTTCATGAAGGCGCGGGTGCGGTCGTTGAGGTCCCAGTAGAAGGTTTCGGTCAGCGACAGGCCCTTCGCGGTCGACAGCCCCATGCCGAGCACGTCGGTGACATAGCCGATCATCGCCGCCATCCTGCTGCCGCCGCGATCGAGCCCGAACTCCTGGGCCTGCTTGAGACAGGTGATCAGCTCGCTGCCGGAATTGGCGAACCCGATCACGTTCGCGCCGCTGCTCTGAGCCTGCAGCAGGAAGGACGAGAAGTCGGTGGTCGAGCCGAACGGGTAGCGCACCGAGCCGAGCACGGTGCCGCCCGCGGCCCTGACGAACCTGGACGCGTCAGCCTCGGCGGCATGACCGAAGGCGTAGTCGGCGGTGATGAAGAACCATTTGCTGCCGCCGACCCGTACCAGCGAGGTCGCGGTGGAGTGGGCGAGACACCAGGAGTCCCATGACCAGTGCACCAGATGGGAGCTGCAGCTCTTGCCGGTGAGGTCGGAGCTGCCGGCCGTGGTGATCAGCGCCACCTTGTTCTTGTCCTCGATGAGGTACCTGGCGCCGAGCGCAATCGAGCTGTTGCCGACGTTCTCGATGACGTCGACGCCATCCTGCTCGAACCACTTGCGGATGATGCCGAGGCCGACGTCGGGCTTGTTCTGATGGTCGGCGACCAGCACCTCGACCTTGATCGAGGGATTGGCCGCCGTGAATTCATCGGCTGCCTGGCGGGCGCACGCGACCGTGGTCGGTCCGGAGACATCGCGGTAGATCCCCGACATGTCGGTGATGACGCCGATCCGGATGGTGTCGTCCGCCTGCGCGCGACCCGGGCGCGGCACGATTGCGCTGGCGAGTCCGGCTCCGACAAAGATCCGTCGATTGATCCGCATTGGTTTCCTCCCGATGATCGTTCTTGTTGCTTGACGTTCGCGGCTCAGGCTTCGAGACCGGCCAGGTGCCGGCCGGCCAGATAGCCGAAGGTCATGATCGGGCCGAGCGTGATGCCGGCGCCGGGATAGTTGCCGCCCATGATCGACGCACTGTCGTTGCCGACCGCGTAGAGGCCGGGAATGGCCCTGCGCTCGGCGTCGAGCACGCGGGCGAACGTGTCGGTGGCGAGCCCGTCGAAGGTGCCGAGATCGCCCATGATCATCTTCAGCGCGTAGTACGGGCCACGGGTGATCGGCGCCACGTTGGGATTGGGCCTGTGGTCGCCGTCGCCGAGATAGCGGTTGAAGGCGCTGGCGCCGCGGTGATGCTGCGGGTCCTCGCCCCGCGCGGCGTCGCGGTTGTAGTCGCGCACGGTCGCTTCCAGCCCGTCCGCGTCGATGCCCGCGGCCGTGGCCAGTTCGCGAAGCGTGCCGCCCGATTTCAGATAGCCGTTGCGTATGAACGCACCGAGCGGCACCGGCGCCGGCTTGGCGTAGCCGAGCCCGTACTTGCGGATGGTGGCGTGATCGCAGATCAGCCAGGCCGCGGTCTCGCCGCCCGCCGCGCCGTCCGCGATCATGGCCGCACCGACGTCGTGGTAGGAATTGGATTCGTTGGTGAAGCGTCGCCCGCCGCGATTCACCGCGATCACACCAGGCTTGTAGCGGTCGACCAGGTGCGGAAACACCCCCGTCCCGCCGCCACCGAGCGGCACCTTCGACACCGGCATCCAGGCTGCCGCGCTGGCAAAGCGGATCTCGCACCGCGCGCCGACTGCCTCCGCCATGCGGATGCCGTCGCCGGTGTTGGCCGCCGGCGTCGGCGACAGATGCTCGCCGCCGCGCGCGAGGTGGGGATAGGCGCGCGCGATGCGCTCCCGATCGTGGGGAAAGCCGCCACAGGCCAGCACGACGCCGCGTCGGGTCCGGACGGCGAATTCGCCCGCGGCGTCGCGCAGCACCGCCCCCTGCACCACGCCGTCGGCGGTGACCAGGCGCTGCGCCGCCGTGCCGGTGAACAGCGGAATTTTCAGATCGAACGCGGTCTTGGCAAGGCGCGCCACCAGCGCATTGCCGCTGGTGACCTTGACGCCGCGGCGATACAGCGCGATGTCCTTGAAGTGGCCGCACAGCCGTTTTGCCACGTAGATCGCCGAGGTCAGCGAGCGGGTGGCGCGGAAGAAGTGCTTGAGCTCGTCGTTCGACGAGTTGAACATCATGCCGATGAAGGTGATGGTCTCGAGCGGCGGCCGCAGCCGCCTGATCTCCTCGCCGAGCATTCGGGCATCGAACGGAGCCGCCGTGACCGAGCGACCGGCCGTTGCGCCGCCCTCGACGTCGGGATGGTAGTCCGGATAGCCGGACAGCACGAACTTCGCGTCAGTCTCGGCTTCGAAAAACTCCAACATGCGCGGGCCGGCGTCGAGAAAGGCCTCGATCGCCTGTTCATCGTAGAAGTTGCCGGTTTCACGCCGAAGGTAGGTGCGCGCCGCATCGCGGCTGTCGACGATGCCGGCCTTGCGCGCGTGGGGATTGCCCGGGATCCAGAGCACGCCGCCGGAGAACGCGGTGGTGCCGCCGAAATGCTCGTCCTTTTCGACGATGACGACATCGAGCCCGGCCTTGCGCGCGGTGATCGCCGTCGACAGGCCGCCGGCGCCCGAGCCGATCACCAGCACATCGCACGACAGGTCGCGCTGCTGAACTCGCGCCATGACGTTCCTCCCTTCGCGGCGCCTTGTTGCCGTGGCCGCATGCCCCTGGATAGGCGCAAGCCGGCGGCGCCGCCAATGGACGAACCTTCCTTTGTATTGTACTTTTCGTAAGCCCCCGCGCCGGGTACCGGCCGGCTAGGTTCCCGACAGGACCCGTCCAGATGATCCCACACTACTTTTTGTACGAGGAAACCGCGCCGGAGATCGAACCGTCATTTCTGCACATCGAGCCCATCCCGGTCCGAAGTGGCCGCCATGATTGGACAATTCGCACTCACACCCATCCCGAGCACCATCAGATCCTCGCCATCAGCAAGGGTGGCGGCACGATCGAGATCGAGGGCGAGGACTGGGACCTTGCGCCGCCCGCACTGGTGGTGGTGCCGGCACTGACGATCCATGCCATCCACTTCAAGCCCGACACCGACGGCTTCGTCATCACCGTCGCGCCGCCCTTCCTGCAGTCCGCGCTCGATGGCGACACCGAGCTGATCGACGGGTTCCGCACGCCGGTGCGCTTCCTGCCGCACCAGATCGGCGGCGACATCGATCTGCCAGGGCTGTTCGCGGCGCTCGAACACGAATTCGTGTGGGCCGCGCCAGGACGCCGGGCCGCGATCAAGTCCTATCTCCAGCTGATCGCGGTGACGCTGGCGCGCCTGCTCGGCCGGGAACGGGCGAATCCGGTCTCCACCGCGCGCGAGTCCGAGACAGTGATGCGCTTCCGCGAGCTGGTGGAGAAGCATTACAGGCGCCATCCACCGCTCAGCTTCTTCGCCCGCGCGCTCGGCACCACCCCGGCGCGTCTCAATGCCTGCTGCCGCGCCACCACCGGCAAGTCGTCGCTCGCGGTGATCAACGATCGCCTGCTGACGGAAGCCAAGCGCAACCTGCTCTATTCAGACCTCACGGTCAGCGAGATCGCGGCCTCGCTGGGGTATGTCGACCCAGGCTATTTCAACCGGTTCTTTTCCCGGCGTGTCGGCCTGTCGCCTGGCCGCTTTCGCGACAGCCAGCTGTCGTCGCAGCGCCGGAGCCCGGTGGGGTGACCCTGATTTCGACGGGGCCGCGTGGGCAGACTCCAAGGTCGGCCAAATCAGACTCGGAGCCTGCGGCCGCGCGCGGGTGCGAGCACGCGAACCTGAGCGGACAATCAGGACATCCGCCTTTTGGCGGTGAGGCAATTATGGACGCGCGCCGGCGCGTTCACCGCTGGCGCGTCATGAAGCCGTCGAAGTACGCTGCGAACTGCGCATGGCCGTCGAGCGGCAGAACGTGGGCGACATATTGGTCCGGCCGCACGATCACCAAGCAGCCGGCTTCGCGATCGATGCCGCGCATGGCGAAGATGTCGGATCCGCTTGTTTGGTCGGCGCAGAACATCTTTTCGTAGTCGCGAAGCCCGTAACGCCCCTTTCGCGGCAGCAGGAAGGACGGCATGGCCTCGACGGCGAGTTCGCGATGTCCTTGCTGGAAAACCGCCCGGACGTCGATCACCGCGTCGACGTCCTCGCCCGCCGGGGTGTAATTCCTCACGGGAGAGTCCGGTGCCTCGGCCAGGAAGTCGCACAGCGCCCGGATGCCGGAGTTGGACGCGGCCGGATCCTCCGCCCGGGCAAAGGCGAAGATGCGCCAGCGGCCATCCGCCTTGACCGTGTGGCCGAGGTGAACCGGCCTGGCGTCCGCCAGACGGACGACCGGCGCGGAATGAAAGCGCGTGCCGATCACCAGCCCCTTGGCCAGATGCTGATGGGTCGCTTCGCCGGTGAGGATCGAGGGCCGGTAACGGGTCGCGGTCCCCGCCGTGTAGCGCCCGTGCCTGACGAAATAGCTCTGCGTCTCCGCCGGGTCGAATCCCTTGCTCGATGCCAGCAGCGCGGCCCATTCGCGATCGAAGTCGATCAGCTCCCTGGCGATGGCCTGACGTTCCGCCGAGTAGCTGCGCAGCAGGCTGGGCGCGCACCGCTTGCGCAGGACGGATGCCAGCTTCCATCCGAGATTGAAGCCGTCCTGCATGGAGACGTTCATGCCCTGCCCCGCCTTCGGGCTATGGGTGTGGCAGGCGTCGCCGGCGATGAACACGCGCGGCAGGCGTATCGCGACGTCGTCTTCCGGCACGTCGTCGAACTTGTCGCAGAGGCGCTGGCCGATCTCGTAGACCGACCACCACGCCACCTCTTTGACATCGAGAGAATGGGGCTTGAGGATGCGCCGCGCCGCGGCGATCAGGTCGTCGGCCGTGATGTTGCGATTGGAAACCCTTTCGCCGGCATCGAGCGTGTCCAGTTCGATGTACAGGCGAAAAAGATAGCCGCCTTCGCGCGGGATGATGATGATGCTGCCGTCGCTGGCGGACTGGATCAGCGACTTGAAGCGGATATCCGGAAAGTCGGTGACGGCCAGCACGTCCATGACCCCCCAGGCGTGGTTGGCGGAGTCCCCGTGCAGCGTGCGCCCGATGCTCTTGCGCACCGTGCTGCGCGCCCCGTCGCAGCCGACCACGTAGCGCGCCCTGATGGTCTCGATCTGTCCTTCGTGCGCGGGATCGAGGCGCTCGAGCCGGGCGGTCACCTGATGGGGATGCGGATCGTCGCCTGAGATGGCCTCCTGGCCGATCTGAAGTTCGAGCAGCCGTCGCGCGTAGTACGGCTCCAGTCCTGCCGGCGATTTGCGCATGACGTCCAGGTAGAAATCGTGCACCCGCGCCTGATTGAGGACGACATGCGGAAACTCGGACAGCCCGTCCTCGGTGTCCTGCACCCGTCCGCTGCGGACGATGGCGTCGCGCTGCCGGGGGTCGGGCTTCCAGAACGTCGTCTCATTGATCCAGCAGGCCTCCTTCAGCACCCGCTCACTGAAGCCGTAAGCTTCGAACATCTCCATCGTGCGGCAGGCAATGCCGTCGGCCTGGCCGCGCAGGAGCGGCCCCGGCTTCTGCTCCACGATGCAGGTCTTGATGTCGGAAAATGCGGACAATTGCGCCGCCAGGGTCAAGCCGGCCGGTCCGCAGCCGACGATGAGAACGTCGACCTCCTCGGGGACTGGGCCTGGAAGTCCGGAAGCGGGAGAGCGCAGCGCCGGGTTCGAAGTCTCTGGGTCGCCGGGTTCGAATCCGTTCAGATGAAATTGCACGAAGCCACCCCGTGTCCAAAACCATTTGATCAGCATGCTGACGATCAGTATGCTTGTCAAGCATGCGGTCGAGGTGGAGGATTTGGTGACGGATCACGACAGTAAGCCCGGGCACCTGGCGCGCCGGTTCCAGCAGATCGCGGCGGCGATCTTCCATGCCGAGGTCGAGGCGGCCGGGTACGATCTCACGCCTGTTCAGTACGCGGCGCTCACCACGATCGGCACGCATCCAGGACTCGATCAGGCGACGCTGGCCGGATTGATCGCCTATGACCGGACCACCATCACCGGCGTCGTGGATCGGTTGGAGCAGAAGGGTTTGCTGGTGCGGCAGGCGAGCAACAGGGACAGGCGCGCCCACGAGCTGCAGATCACCGCTGAAGGGCGGCGGATCCTGAACGGGATCGAACCGGCGGTCGAGGCGGCGCAGCGGATCATGTTGCGCGGCCTGACCGGCGTCGAGGCGGAGACATTCCTGCGGCTGTTGCGCAAGGCCATCGCTGCCGGCAACGAACTCAGCCGGGCGCCATTGCGGGCGGCTTCGGTTGATACCGTCAAGCGGAAATAGTGACGGCATTGCCGGTGGTCGCGGGCCGGTGGTTGCTGCTGCGCGGTGGGCAAACGCGTGCGCGACGTGGTACGCGCTCCCCGACAAGGCGGTCGTTGAATGGCAAGCTCCCCATACGCGCCAAGAGGATGACATGACCAGCGCCGACGGCGTCCAGCCGCCCATTTTTCTGGCTCTGAAGAGTCTGTCGAGGAGACTTCTGAGGAGATTTCGCAAGGCCTGGTCGGGGACGTGGAACGGCACGGTTTCGCGCGACGATGTCGGCCGCGTCTGCCGCGAGCTTCTCCACCATGAACCGGCATCGCCGGATCTCGGCGCCGGTCAATCTGCGCTCGAGTTTACCCTCTCGGTGGCGCTGGGCCCCGAGCGCGCGGCGCTGGAGGAACAGCGCGTGCGGCAAGCGCTGATGGCGACGACCCCTGTCTGGGCGTCGCAGGCCGACATCGGCTGGGTCCTGACCTACACGCGAGACGATGTCATTGGTGGATGCATCAGAAGCCGCGGTACGTTCGAGGAAGCCGAGGTCGGCGAGGTCATGAAATTGATCGCGGATCTCGGCGCGCCTGCCCCGGCGGGCCTGTTTGTTGATATCGGAGCCAATATCGGCACCCACGCGCTGTATGCGCTCCGGAACGGCTTCCAGCGCGCCCTCTGTGTCGAGGCCGACCCTGACAACTTCAGGCTCCTGAGGGCCAACCAGGTCCTGAACGACCTCGACGCGCGGTGCGTCAACGTGATGGCGGCCGTGTCGGACACGCCGGGTGTCGCAACCATGGAAATCTCGCCGTCAAACTTCGGCGATCGCCGGGTGCGCCCGGACGCCTCTGCGAGAAGCGGTGTCCATGGCGAGGAGAACTGGAGCACGATCGAGGTGCCGGTCAGGCGGCTGGATTCGATTTTCGCCGAAAACCGGATCGACTTCAGGGATGTCGGGCTCGTCTGGGTCGACACCCAGGGTCACGACGCTCACGTCCTGAAGGGAGCTCCGCAGCTGCTGGCGGCCGGCGCCCCGGTCGTGATCGAGTTTTGGCCCTATGGCCTGGATCGCAGCGGTGGATACGCCCTGCTGAAAGATCTCATCCGGGAGACGCGGCGTCGCGTGTTCGACGTCAAGCAGAGCGTTCGCGCCGGCCGGGCAATCGCTGTCGAGACCGCCGAGCAGCTCGATGACCTGTTCCGTTCGCTGCGTCTGAACGAAGGCAAGGACGGGTGGCCGCACACCGATCTGCTGCTGCTGTAGGCCCTCACCCCGACCTCGGCCTTGGTGGCAGCCGCCGCGAGCGAAGGCGCAGTCCTCCGCGCGTCATTTCTCCGGCGCGGGCCACAGCCCGCCGGCCGACCACGTCTCGGCTTCGTCCAGGGTGAGCGGATCTCCTGACCCGCCGGTCTGCGCCGGATCGACGTTCTGGTAGCGGCGGAATTCCAGCGCGCCAATCTGGTTGCGATGCACCTCGTCGGGCCCGTCGGCGAGCCGCAGCAGGCGCGTCGTCGCCAGTGCGGCGGCGAGGAAATGGTCGTTGCTGGTGCCCCCGCCGCCGAACGCCTGGATCGCCCAGTCGACGATCTTCTGCGCCATGTTCGGCGCCACCACCTTGATCATGGCGATCTCCTGGCGCGCCGCCTTGTTGCCGACGGTGTCCATCATGTGGGCGGCCTTCAGCGTCAGAAGCCGCGCCTGCTCGATCATGATGCGCGCTTCCGCGATGCGCTCGAGCGTCACCGTCTGGTCCGAGACCTTGCGGCCGAACGCGAGACGCTTCTCGGCGCGGCGGCACATCTTCTCGAGCACACGCTCGCTGAGCCCGATCAGGCGCATGCAATGGTGGATCCGCCCGGGGCCGAGGCGGCCCTGGGCGATCTCGAACCCCCGCCCCTCGCCGAGCAGCACGTTCGAGACCGGCACCCGCACGTTGGTGAAGGTCACCTCGGATGCCCGGTCCGGCACGCCGTAGAATCCGAGCACCGGCAGCGCGCGAATGACGCGCACGCCCGGCGTGTCCTTGGGCACCAGGATCATCGACTGGCGGCGATGCCGGTCCGGGCTGTTCGGATCGGTCTGCCCCATGAAGATGATGATCTTGCAGCGCGGGTCGGTGGCGCCGGTGGTGTACCACTTGCGGCCGTTGATGACGTAAGTATCGCCGTCGCGGACGATCGAGCTTTGGATGTTGGTCGCGTCCGACGAGGCGACCTCCGGCTCGGTCATGGCGAAGGAGGAGCGGATCTCGCCCGCCAGCAGCGGCTTCAGCCACGCTTCCTTCTGGGCGTCGGTGCCGTAGCGCAGGATCGTTTCCATGTTGCCGGTGTCGGGCGCGCTGCAGTTGAAGACTTCGGGCGCCAGGTGCGAGCGTCCCATGATCTCGCAGAGCGGCGCGTAGTCGAGGTTGGTCAGGCCGCCCTCCCCGTGGTGCGCCGGCAGGAACAGGTTCCACAGCCCTGCGGCCCTGGCCAGCGGCTTCAGCTCCTCGACCACGGGATGGATCGCCCAGGGCCCGAGGCGTTCGGCCTCCTGGTAGAACCGGCGCTCGTTCGGATAGATGTGCTCGGCCATGAAGCCGCGAATGCGCATGGCGAGTTCGGCGCTGCGGCCGCTCTGGCTGATGTCCATGGGTTTCTCCTCCATCACGCGGTCGGCGGCCGCGGGTCCTGCTTCAGGACGTTGCGTGTGATCTTGCCTGAAGCGGTTTTGGGCAATTCGGGCAGAATATCGATCCGCGTGGGGCACTTGTAGGCGGCCAGCCTGTCGCGGCAGAACCGGATCAGCGCGGCGGCATCGAGGTCGACGCCGCTCTGCGGCGAGACGAAGGCGATCACCGTTTCGCCGCGATAGGCGTCCGGCGCGCCGACCACCGCGGCCTCACGCACGCCCGGGAAGGCATAGAGCACGTCCTCGACCTCGCGTGGCCACACCTTGAAGCCGGACGCGGAGATCATGTCCTTCTTGCGGTCGACCAGATAGAACCAGCCCTCGGCGTCGACGAAGCCGATGTCGCCGGTATGCATCCAGCCGCCGATCAGGACCTCGGCGGTTTCCGTCGGCTTGCCCCAGTAGCCCGCCATCACCGTGGGCCCGCGCACCACCACCTCGCCGTGCTCGCCGGGGCCGAGCGGGCGCCGGGTGTCGTCGACCACGATCACGTCGGTGCCGGGCGTCGGAATGCCGATCGACAGCGCGCCGGACTGCGGATCGACCGGAATGGCGCCATCGGCGGGGGCGAGATGGCTCGGTGCGGTGAGCTCGGTCATGCCGTAGGAGCTGCGGATCGAGCGGCCAAACCGTTGGGCGAAGGCGTCCACCACGGCGGGCGCGATCGGCGCACCTCCCGAATAGAGCCGGTCGAAGCTCGCGAAATGCGCGGACGTCGCGTCGGGATGGTTCATCAAGGCGATGAACGCAGTGATCGCTCCGATGATGAAGGTCGGCCGGTGCTCGAGGAACGCCTCGAGCACCGCCGCGGGCTGGAAGCGATAAGTCAGAACCTGCGCCGCCCCGGCGGCGAAGGCTCCGAGCAACTGCAGTTCGAAGCCGGTGACATGAAACAGCGGCGCCACCCCGAAGATGCGCGATTGCGCGCAAAGCCCGAAATGCACAACGCTGAGCCGCGCATTGTGCACCAGATTGCGATGGGTCAGCATCGCGCCCTTCGGCACGCCGGTGGTGCCTGACGTGTAGAGCAGCAGGCCGACGTCGTCCGCGGTGACCGCGGCGGTCGAATACGGCTCCGCCGGACCCACCAACACATGCGACAGCGCTTCCCCCGGTGCCGCACCAGCGTCGGGCGGAAGCACCCGCGCATCGTTGCGGCGCTGAAATTCGTGTCCGCTGGTCCACAGTACGTTTTCCGGCGCGACGCGGCCGGCCGCCGCATCGACCACGGTTTGCCACTGATCATCATGACAGATGATCGCCCGTGGCGCGCAGTCGGCGAACAGTTTCTCCAGCTCCGCCTTGCGGTACATCGGGTTGAGGCCGACCACGACAGCGCCCAGCTTCCATGTCGCCACCGTCGCGATGACGAATTGCGGGGTGTTCTGCAGGATGACCGCGACGCGGTCGCCCCGGCCAATGCCGCGCGTGGCGAGCCAGCCCGCGAGGCGGTCGCTCAGGTCGTCGAGATCACCATAGCTCAGCATGGTATCGAAATAGAACAGCGCCGGCGCCCCGCGCGGCGCCGCGCGAAACACGTCGAGCGCGGTGGCGTTCGATGCCGCTGGCGCCGCCTCGCCCTGCAGCTTCAGCCACGGCCTGAACCGGGCGGCGTCCTCGTACGCTTGCAGGGTCTCGACACCGCTCGGTGCAGAAGCCGCCATCATGGCCGTTTGCTGCCGGCGGAGCCGGCCGGCGTCCGCCGACCGAAGTCCAGTGTTTCGATCAGCAGCCTGGTCCTGCGGATATGAAGGTGCACCATATCGCGCGCGCCCTCGGCGTCGCGTGACCGGATCATGTCCATCAGCATGAGGTGTTGCGGATCGGAGAACGGCAGACCATTCTTTGCGAAGGTCTCCTTGACGAATTGTCGGCGGAAGTGCTGGGTGCTGTTCCAGAACCGCTCGACCATCGCCTGCAGCTGCGGCATGCGTGCCCGCGAATAGGTGCTCAGATGAAACTCGCGGTCGAGCTGCAGGTAGCGTTCCAGCGTCGTGGTGCGCTCGAGTTCGTTGATCATGCCGCCGAGCGCAGCGATATCCGCCTCGGTCAGGTTCGGCACGCTCTCGAAGATCGCCAGCGGCTCGACCACCTCGCGGATCTTGTAGACCTCGATGGATTCCTCGGAGTTGACGTCCGCGATCCAGGCGCCGCGATTGGGCGCCAGCACCACCAGTCCCTCATTTTCCAGTTGCTTAAGCGCTTCCCGGACCGGAATCCGGCTGGCGCCGTATTTGGCGGCGAGCAGCTCCTGACGGATCCGCATGCCCGGGGGCATCTCGCCGCTGAGCACGGAAGAGCGGATTTCGTCGGCGATGCGGGAGCTGAGCAATCGGCCGTCCTCCTCCGCAGCCAGCTGGATGTCCACCGGCACCTCGTTCACTCCGTAGCTGGGGCGTCGACGCCCATGGTCACCGTCCCGCGCACGCTCAGTGGATCGCCGCATACATGATCTTGTCTTCGGTTGCGTCCGCGCGCGACATTTCCTCCACGATTCGGCCGCCGCGCGCCACCAGCACCCGGTCGGAGATGGCGAGGACCTCCGGCAGATAGGACGAGATCACCACCACCGCCTTGCCGTCGGCGGCGAGCCTACGGATCGCGGCGTGGATCTGGGGGATGGCGCTGACGTCGACGCCGCGGGTCGGCTCGTCGAAGATGACGATGGTCGGCTCCTGCGCCAGCGATTTCGCCACCACCACCTTCTGCTGGTTGCCGCCGGAGTATTCGACGATCTTGAGGCTGCGCTTGAGCGCGGAGATCGACAGCACCTTGATCCACTGGTCCGCGATGCGCTTCATCTCCCGCACCGAATAGAAGAACCGGCGCACGTGGGGCGACGACAGGTACCCGAGATAGATGTTCTGGTCGACGGTCATGGTCTCGAAGAAGCCGTCGACCTTGCGGTCCTCGGTGATATAGGCAATGCCGTCGCGCACCGCCTGCCGCGGCACGCGGTAGCGTACCGGCCTGCCCCGCAGGTAGATCATGCCACCCCGCAGGAAATTGCGCTTGCGCGCGCCGCAGATGATCTGCGCGATCTCGCTGCGCCCCGCACCGACCAGCCCGAAGATTCCGACCACCTCTCCGTCGAACACCGAGAACGACATGTTCTTGACCACGCTGCCCATGGTGACGTTCTCGACCGAGAGCACCTTGTCGCCGCGCTTCGCCTGCGGCTTGGGCGCGTCGGGATCGGCACCGTGGGTGGCGTAGTGGCTGGCGGAGATGTCGCGGCCGATCATCATGCGCACCAGCGCGTCGCGCGTCATGCCCTTTGCCGGCGCCGTGCTCACCAGCTTGCCGTCCCGCAGCACCGTGACGCGGTCGCCGATGTCGATCGCTTCCTCCAGTGCATGGGAGATGAAGATGATGCCGGCGCCCCTCTCCTTCAGCGTCCGCAACAGGTGGAACAGGTGCTGGGTTTCCTCCGGTGTGAGCGACGCCGTCGGCTCATCGAAAATGAAGATCCGGGCGCTGTGCCGCACCGCGCGGACGATCTCGACCATCTGCCGCTTGGCAGTTCCAAGGTTCTCCACCAGCGTCAACGGATCGACGTTGAAGTTCATCGACTGCAACGATTGGGTCGCGGCGATGTTGATCTTGCTGTAGATCGTGAGGAACTTCTCCATGCCGAGTTCGAGGTTCTGCGCCACGGTCATCGACGGCACCAGGCTCGATTCCTGGTAGACCATTGCGACGCCACCCCGGAGCGCTTCCTGCGGAGATGTAAACGTGACCTTCTGGCCGTCGATCAGGTAGTCGCCGGACGTGAGCGTGATGGCGCCGGCGATCGCCTTGCACAGCGTCGATTTGCCGGCGCCGTTTTCGCCCAGCAGGGCGTGAATTTCTCCCGCGCGGAGCTCGAAATCCACGCCGTCGATGGCGTGCAGCCCGCCATAGACCTTGCTGCCCCGGACGATCCGCAACAGCGGCGCCTGTGCTTCTGCTTTCGACTGTATGTCGCTCATCGCGGTCAGGCCTTCCTCGCGCCGCTCGCCGACGGCGGCAATTCCACCAGACGGTTGCGCCCCTTGGATGCGGCCAGCACGCGCGTGCCGTCCGTCCACAGCCCGGTGACGCCGTGGATGCGACCGTCGACCCGGCTGTGCAGGCTCTCGGCAGGCTCGCCGTCGCCGCCGAGGCGGGCGACCAGGCCATACGAGCGCGCGGGCGCCCAGGGCTTCTGGATGCCCAGCTTCTTGATGCGGCCGATCTGCGTGGGCTCACGGTAGTTGAAGCGGCCGTCCAGCATCGGCCCGATCCACAATTCCTGGGGCACCTTCGCCATCATCTCCTCGCAGAACTCGCGTTCGCGCAGCACGAATTCGATCAACTGGGTACGGACCCCGAAGAACGCCATCCAGTAGTCGTCCCCCGCCCCGCGCACGATGCGGCTGGGATAACCGGCGTAATTCTTGACGATGACGCGCCGGCGATCGCCCGTGCGGGCAAACGCCGTCAGGCGATGCGCCCAGGATTCCCCGACCCATGCCTCGTCACCGTCGTGGGACACCACAACGCTCGAAGGCCAGGCCAGTTTGTCGGAACGTATCTCCGCATCGCGCAGGCTTGCGCTGCACGAGATCAGCCGCCCCGACGGCGGGCGATTCTGCATCAGATCCGCGAGCCACTGCTCGGGGGGATTGGCGCGCGAGCCGTCGACAACGTAGATGGCGCCGTCCGGTGCCGCAGTCACCGCGGTTGGGCAGGCGATCGCCTCGCCCGCGACGTGCTCGAGCTTGCCGACAACTTCGCCGCTTGACGAGAGCGCCATCAGTCCATGCCTGGAGACGCACGCGAGCAGCCGTCGGTCCGGCGTCCAGGCCAGTCCGCCGACGGGCGCCGCAAAGCTCGCAAACACCTTGCGGTCCGAGAAATCGGTGCCGGTGCAGCGCAGGATGGTGGTGCCGCTCGAGACGTAGAGGGCGCCGTCGGGGCCGAGCGCAAGATCGTCGGGACACTCGATCTCGTCGCCAAGCTGCCGTGCCCGGTCGAGCCGTTGGTTTGGCGAAAACGCACCGTCCAGCACCGGAATGGCATGGACCTCCCGGTTGGGAAACAGCACGCGATCGATGACATCGCTGATCAGGGACATCTCATGCCGCTCCCCAGTAGGACTTGTGCGCTTCCCAGCCAGGATCGGCGTTGGGTAGCCGGATCCGGCCGATCCGGTTGTTCTCGAGGCCGCCGATGTAGAGGTAGCCCTTATGCTCGCGCACCGAGGTGATCGTGGGATGCGACGTGCCGCCGGGGTCCCATAGTGACTCCAGGACGTTGCCCTTGTCGTCGAATTTGATCACGCACCCGTAGTTGATGCCCGGGCACAGCCATTCATCGGGCGGGATCTGCTTGACCATGCGGATACGAAAGCCGGGATTGGCCATGGCGAGATCGTAGACCGGCGAGCGCAGGCCGACGAAGGCAAGCCAGTAGTTGCCGTCGGACGAGCGGTTGATGTTGTCGCAGTAACCGGGAAGGTTATCGATCAGGAGCTCGCAGGTGCCGGCCTTCTCGGTTGCGATCCAATAGCGGTAAACGCGGCAAAGCCAGGTGCTCGCCCAAAGCACCGATTTGCCGTCGTGGGCAATGCAGACGCCGTTGGGGAAAGTGAGATTTTTCAGGATGGTCCGCGTCGTGCCAGTCGCCGGGTCATGGCAGATCAGCCGGCCGTTGCCGCGGCCCTCGAAGCCGTCGAGCGCCCAGTCGGTGAGTTCGTACCGCGTGGTGGCTTCGCTGAAATAGATCTTGCCGTCGGGCGCAACATCGAGATCGTCGGCGAGATAGAGCCGCGAGTCGTCCTTCAGCCGCGTGCGGGTCCGATTGGTGCGATCCGTGACCTTGAAGACCGTGCGGTCGGGCTTGACGCCGTAGACCCCCATGCCCGCGATGCAGACCAGCAGGTTCTGGTCGCGGTCGAAGGCGAGTCCCAGCGGCCGACCGCCGATGCGCGCGAACTCCTCACGCACGGTGTAGTCCGGTGCGCGGAATCGGATGATGGAGCCGTTGCGGTTGACGGTGTAGAGGTGGTCGTCGCGATCGAGGATGATGTCTTCCGGCCCCTCGATCTGGTTGAGTGCGATCGGCTCGGCGTCGCGGAGACGATCGTTCTCAGCGAACACCGTGCCGCTGTCACGTGCGATCGACGGCGGCGGCTCGAAGTCGACCCAGCTCGGCACCACGTAGACCTTCTGCAGTACCTTGCCCTTGTTCTTGACCCATTTGACGTTGAAACCGACGGCAATGAGCAGAACGATGCCGATCGTCGCGGTGGTGAAATTTCCCGAAATGCCGGTCTGAACCATGCCGCTGATCAGCATGAAGATGATGGCCGCGCCCATCATCGCTCGCGCAATGGTGCCGCGGCCGCCGGCGAGGCTGATGCCGCCAAGCACGACGGCGGCGAGCGCATTGATCTCCCAGCCCACGCCCGTATCCGTGCCGGAGGAATTCTGCCGCGCCGCGTAGAAGATGCCGGCAAGCGCCGACAGCGCACCCGAGATGACGTAGGCCGAGAACAGCGCCCATTTGACGTTGACGCCGGCGTGCCGTGCCGCCTTGCGGCTGGATCCGACCGCCATGATGTGAACGCCGGGGCGCGCCCGCGTCAGAAAGAAGTGCGTCGCCACCGCGACCACGATCAGGACGGCCATGTTGGTGGGAACGCCGAGAATGGTGCCGCCGCCCATGAAGTCCCACACCGGACTTTCACTGTTGATCGAGGCGAGCTCGTCCGTGAAGGCCGCCGTCACCTTGTTGTAGGCGGCGCGCACGATGATCAGCACGACCAGCGTGGTGAGGAAGGGCCGCGTCTTGCCGTAGGCGATCATGCCGCCGTTGACCGCGCCCATGAGGGCGCCGAACGCCAGCACCGCCACGATCATCACCGGCAGCGGCAGCCCGAGGATCAGGTAGAAATAGAGCGCGAGAAAGTTCGACATTGCGAACACGGAGCCGACCGAGAGGTCGATGCCGCCGGACAGCACCGAGAACGCCATGGCGATCGCGACCATGCCCTGTTCGGCGAAATTGAACATCAGCTGCTGCAGGTTGCCGAGCGAGGTATAGCGTGGAATCGTCAGCGCGAACGCCAAGAACACCGCGATCGTCAGCGTGAAGGGGATGATCGGCTCCATCCACCGCTTCTCGAGCAGTTCGCCGAGAAACAGTTGCGGTGAATTGCGGTGCCAAAAACGCTGCAAGCTTTTCATCAGATGTGCCCGAATTCCATTCCGCTCCCGGCAGCCCGCGCATTCACCCGCACGAGCGCCGTCGTTGCCGGCCGCGCGCCGGCGGCCAGGTTCGAGGCGGCGCCCGAGCCGAAGCTCGGGCGCCGCAGCAACGCGTTACTTCGCGTCCTTCGGCACGGTGAAGCAGTACATGCGGTCGTCCTTGCTGTTGACCCAGGCCGGGGTGGTGTAATAGGCGGTGCGCTTGGCGCCCGGCTTGTCGCCGCTCTGGAGCAGTCCGATCACGGCGTTGACGATCGCCTCGCCCTGGGTGTCCGCTCGGTAGGACAGGTTGCGGTAGAAACCGCCCTGTTCCAGCAGGTCGCAGTCAGCCGGCTGGCCATCGCTCGCCACGTAGATCTTCGCCGTCCCGGTCTTGCCCGCGGCCTTGATTGCCTGCACGGCGCCCGCAGCCTGCGGACCCCATACGCTGAGGATGCCGCAGAGATTGGGATGCTGCTGCAACACCGTCGAGGTGATTTCGCCTGCCTTGTTGGCGTCCCAGCTGGTCGGCTGCGACGAGACGATCTTGATCGACGGATCGGCCTTGAATACCTCCATGGCGCCGTTCTTCATGTCGAGGGAATAGGCGGCGGTCGCTTCGCCCTCGAGGATCGAGATCTCGCCCGAGCCCTTCCCGCCGCCGCAATCGGCGATCATGTTTTTCGCCAGCCGCCGGCCCATGTCCCTGGCGTCGACCCCGACATAGGCGTCGGTCAGCGTGTTCGAGGCCATGTTGACCTGGACCACGTAGATGCCGGCCTCCATGGCCCGCTTCAGCTCCTTCGCGAGCAGCGTGACGTTCGGGTTCTGGACGACGAGAACGTCGGGGTGTTCGTTGATCAGCGAGCTCACCGCCTGTAATTGCACGTCAGACTTGAAATTGGCGTCGCGCACCTCGAACTTCATGCCGTAGTCGTCGAAATGCGCCTTCATCACCCGCGTCCATTCCGACTCCAGCACGCCGAGCCAGACCGGGGCCCATGCCACGGTCTTGCCCTTGAGCGCCTTGTCGAACTGCTGGCGCAGCTCTTCACGGGCTTCCGCCGCTTTCGACGGCGTTGCAGCGATCGCGGTCAGTGCGGCGATCGACGCGGCGACGCCCCACCACAGTTGCTTCTTCAGTCTTGACGCCTTGCTCATTGCTTCCTCCCTGTTGCGGCCGTTTGCGGCCTTTTTTGTCGTCGGTACCAGGTGATGTTAGTCACCCTGTTTCGACGTCTCTTCGTCGCGTGGATGCAGGTAGGAATCGAGCACGATCGCTACCAGCAGCACGAGTCCCTTGATGATGTTCTGGGTCTGGACGTCCATGTCCATGATCGTCATGCCGTTCAGCAGCACGCCGATCAGCAGCGTTCCGACCAGGACGCTCATGACGTTGCCGCGGCCACCGACCAGGCTGACGCCGCCCAGCACGACCACCATGATGACGTCGAAGATCAGCGTGGACTCGGCGACCTGCAGGTGCATCAGAGCGGTTTCCGCGATCATCACGACGCCGCCGACATAGCCGATGCCGGCGGAAATGGCGTATTCCATCATGGTCAACGGCCGGGTCGCGATCCCGCTCAGCCGCGCGGCGTCGGGATTGTCGCCGTGGGCGTAGATCGAGCGCCCAAGGACGGTTCGCGACAGGAACAGGTGCAGCAGTATCGCCGCCGCACCGAAGATCAGGATCGGCACAGGTACTCCGTTCCAGAGATTGCCGCCGATACGCAGGAAGTCGTCATGTCCCTTGGCGAGATAGACGACGTAGTGCTGAACCGCCGTCGTCCGGATGATGCCGAGCACTGCAAGACTGGACGCAAGCGTGGTGAGCAGCGGCGGCATCTCCACCACGGAAATCAGGAAGCCGTTGAGAATGCCGATGACGATGGCGAGCACCAGGCCAACCAGCACGGCGAGCCCGGTCGGATAACCGGCATTCATGATGATGATGGCGATCGCGGTGGAAGCCGCGAACGACGCCACTTGCGAGAGGTCGAGGCCGCGGCCGATCACGACCACTGCCATGCCGAGCGCGAGAATGCCGAGGATCGAGATGTTGCGTGCAAGCGCGAGCAGATTGCCGACGGTGAGGAAGCCGTTCAGGCCGATGCTGAAGACGACGATCAAGACGACGCACATGGCGAGCACCGCCATGGTCTGGCTCGGCTTGCGCAAACGCGCCGCCTCCGCGCCTCGTGGCATGTCCAATCCTCCCGATCACTGCCGCGGCACTGCCGGCGCGGTCAGCCATTGCGGGCCCACTATCAGTCCATCTGTATTCACGTGTCAAGTTTTGTATCCAATCATGCGAATGCCCCCGTGTTTTGCCATCAAATTGGCATTTATAGTACCGTATTGGATACAACAGGATACGAAGCCGCTGCAATTCGTCGGCTTGGCGGAGTCGGAAACGGCCATCGGCTGGCCAAGTCCTCTCCCGCGATCGTTGGCACAGCCGCACCGGAACCCGTGAAAGCGAATCTTAGCGCTTGGCCGGCTAGATCAGCCGACGACGGCGCGGAATAAGGGGCAATGACGGCTCGGGGATTGGTGGGACGGCGCGGCGAGGCGCTGGTGGTGATTGCGCTGTCGCTTGCGGCTGGCGCGGTCTGGGCGTGGTATGTCGGCGAGGACACCAACTGGGATTGGCAGAACTATCACGAGTACAACGTCGGGGCGCTGCTGACCGGCCGCTATGCGGTCGACGTCGTGCCGGCCGGCCTGCAGACCTACTTCAACCCGCTGATCTACCTGCCGCCATGGCTGCTGCGGCACGCGCTGCCCTCGCCCGTGGGCGCCATGATCCAAGGCGCGGTGCATGGCCTCAACCTGGCGCTGGTCTATGGTCTGACGCGCACCCTGCTCGGCCCGGCCGCGACGCTGTCGACGCTCGGCGCCGCGGTCCTGATCGCCGCCACCGGTGCCCAGACGCTGGCGGAAGTCGGCACCAGTCTCGCGGACATCCTGACGGCGTTGCCGGTGATCGCGGGCCTGTGGTTGCTTTTGCGCGGCGGTCAGTCGCGCGCGCGCGACGTGATCCTCGGCGGCATCCTGATCGGCGCGGCCGTCGGCTTCAAGCTGACCAACGTCGTTTTCGCAATGGGTGCAGCTTCGGCCATGCTGCTGTCGGCGCGGCCGACACGGTCGCTGGCACTCCTGGCGCTCGGCGGGATGCTCGGCGCGACGCTGACCGGCGGCGCCTGGAGCTTCATCGCCTGGCGCGACCTCGGCAATCCGGTGTTCCCGCTGTTCAACGCGGTGTTTCATTCGCCTGAGGTCGCCGACACCAACATCCTCGATCTCACATTCGTGCCGCGCAGTGCCTGGGACGCCCTGACCTATCCGCTGCAGTGGCTGGCCGGGAGCGGCCACACCTCCGAGGTGCCGATGCGCGACGCGCGCTTCGCGGTGCTGATGCTGCTGGTCCCGATCTGCGCCGTGGTTGCCATCGTTCGCCGTACCGTGGTGTTTTGCCGGACTGACTGGCAGCTGCTGGTCGCCTTCGCGGTGTCCTATGGGCTCTGGCTCCTGGTGTTCTCGATCCAGCGCTACATCGTCGCGCTCGAGTTGCTGTGCGGGCCGGTCATCGTGATGGCGATCGTCCGCATGGCGGCGGCGCTGGGATTTTCCACCGCCGAGGGGGCGATCACCCGCGGTGCGGGGGCCGCGCTCGCCGTGGCGGTCGCCATCGCGTTCTGGGGGCAGCCGGCGAACTGGTGGCACCGTCCGTGGTCGTCGCCCTACGCGCCCGCCCCGCTCGATCCCGCGCTGCGCGCGCCGGCCACCTTTTTTCTGTTGGAGAAGCCGCTGGCCTATCTGGTGCCGCGCTTTCCGCAGCAGTCGCGCTTCTTCCAGCTGGCGGACATCGGCCTGCCGATCATGCCGGGCGGCCTGTTCGACCACCGCATCCGCGCCGCGCTCGCCGCGCCGCTCGCGGGCGGCAGCTGGGCGCTTCACGTCAAGGAACATCCGCTGCACGACGCCCTGCTGCGGCCCTATGGGCTGAAGGTCGATCCGATGCGGTCCTGCGTGGAGATCGACAGTGTCCTGAAGGAGGAGGCCATCGAGGCCTGTCCGCTGACATCGGCCGCCGGCGCGGGATAGCTCGCCGGCCCGCCGTGGCCGGTCAATCCGTCATGGGGAGGCCGGCGTGCTCCCGGTCGATCCGGCGAGATAGCCTTCCCACCCTCGGGCGCGCAGCACACAGGCCGGGCAGCTGCCGCAGCCGTATCCCCACGGGTGGCGTTCGCCCCGCTCGCCGAGATAGCAGGTGTGGGAGTGCTCGCGGATCAGGTCCACCAGGGGCTCGCCGCCAAGTTCGTGCGCCAGCGCCCAGGTCTGCGCCTTGTCGCGCCACATCAGCGGCGTGTGCAGCTCGAACGGCCGCGCCATCCCGAGCACCAGGGCCTTGGCGAGCGCCTGCAGGGTGTCGTTGCGGCAATCGGGATAGCCCGAATAGTCGGTCTCGCACATGCCGGCGACGATATGGCCAATGCCGCGGCGGTAGGCGAGCGCGGCGGCAAAGGTCAGGAACACCAGATTGCGGCCCGGCACGAAGGTGTTCGGCAGACCGTCCGCGCCGATCGCGATCGCGACGTCGCGGGTCAACGCGGTCTCGGACAGTTCCCCCAGCGTCGGGACGTCGAGGGTGTGGTGGTCGCCGAGCCGGCCGGCCCAGTCCGGCTTGAGCGACGCCAGCCCGTCGAGCAGCGCGGCGCGGCAGTCGAGCTCGATGACATGCCGCTGGCCGTAGGAAAATCCCAGGGTCTCGACCCGCCGGAAGCGCGTCAGCGCCCAGGCCAGACAGGTGGTGGAATCCTGGCCGCCCGAAAACAGCACCAGGGCCGCGGTGTCGTCGTGACGCTCGTCGCTCATGGCTGAGGCCATACTGTATTTTGCCGCGCGGGGAAATCGGAATGGGCAAGCAGGCCCGATTTCAAACGGTTATAGCCCGAATTGGAGCCGAAATCGCAGGTTCCGCGGCCCGCGCGCCTTGGCGCGTCGAGGTTCATGCGGCATAGAAGTTCGCAAGTTCGTTCTCCCGCACCGGTGCGTCATGACTCCGTCCCGCGACATCGCCCAGCTTCTCGCCATCATGGCCCGCCTGCGCAGCCCCGTGACCGGGTGCCCGTGGGACCTCGAGCAGACATTCGAGACCATCGCGCCCTACACCATCGAGGAGGCCTTCGAGGTGGCCGAGGCAATCGCCCGCGGCGATCTCGACGACCTCAGGGACGAGCTCGGCGACCTGCTGCTGCAGGTCGTGTTCCATGCGCGGATGGCCGAGGACCAGGGCGCTTTTGCCTTCGGTGACGTGGTCGAGGCCATCACCACCAAGATGATCCGGCGACATCCGCACGTCTTCGGCGATGCCGCCGGCGGCCGTGACGCCGGTTCCGTCAAGGAGGCATGGGGGCGCATCAAGGCCGAGGAGAAGGCCGAACGCGCGGCGCGCCGCAAGTCCGACGAGGCGCCCTCCTCGCTGCTCGCCGACGTCAAGGCCGGCCAGCCTGCGCTGGCGCGCGCGCTGGCGTTGCAGCGCAAGGCCGCTACCGTCGGGTTCGACTGGAACGATCCCCGCGCGGTGCTCGACAAGATCCGCGAGGAGGCCGACGAGATCGAGGCTGCGCTTGATCGGGGCGATCGTGCCGAGGTCGCGGCCGAAACCGGCGACCTGATGTTCGCCCTGGTCAACCTCGCGCGCCATGTCGGCGCCGATCCGGAGACCGCGCTGCGCGGCACCAACGCCAAGTTCGAGCGGCGCTTCGCCCATATCGAGCGCGCGCTGAATCGGCGCGGCGTGGCGCTCGGCAGCGCCACGCTGGAGGAGATGGACGCGCTGTGGAACGAGGCCAAAGATCTTGAGGCCAAAACGCAAGAGGCGGCGGATGAGATCCGCCGCCCCGTCTCCCGGTAACCGAATGGCGCCTGCGCGCCGCGTGGTCAGACCCCGGTCTGGGTGATGAACTTGGTGTTGAAATAACCGTCCATGGCCTCGGTACCGCCTTCGGAGCCGTAGCCGGAATCCTTGATGCCGCCGAACGGGGTTTCCGGCAGCGCCAGGCCGAAGCTGTTGATCGAGACCATGCCGCTCTCGATCGCCGCGCCGATCGCGGTCGCCGTCTTGGTCGACCTGGTGAAGGCGTAGGACGCCAGCCCGAACGGCAGGCGGTTGGCCTCGGTCGCGACCTCGTCGAACGACGAGAACGGCGAGATCAGGGCCAGCGGGCCGAACGGCTCCTCGTTCATGGCGCGCGCATCCTTGGGCACGTCGGTCATCACCGTCGGCTCGAAGAAGTAGCCCTTGTTGCCGATGCGGTGGCCACCGGCGGCGACCTTGGCGCCCTTGGCGGTGGCGTCCTGCACCATCTGCTCGATGGCGTTGACGCGCCGCGGATTGGCGAGCGGGCCCATGCGGCTGTCCTTGTCGAGGCCGTTGCCGACCTTGATCTTGCTGGTGCCGGCCACGAACTGTTCGATGAACTGGTTGTAGACGCCTTCCTGGACCAGGAAGCGGGTCGGCGAGATGCAGACCTGGCCGGCGTTGCGATACTTCGCCGCCGAGAGGATCTTCGCGGCGGTGGCCACGTCGGCATCGTCGAACACGATGGCCGGCGCATGGCCGCCCAGTTCCATGGTCACCCGCTTCATGTGCTGCCCCGCCAGCGCCGCGAGCTGCTTGCCGACGGCGGTCGAGCCGGTGAACGAGATCTTGCGGATGATCGGGTGGGGAATGAGGTACTGGGAGATTTCCGAGGGCACGCCGTAGACGAGATTGACGACGCCCGCGGGAACGCCGGCGTCGACGAAGGCGCGGATCAGTTCGGCCGGCGACGCCGGGGTCTCCTCGGGGGCCTTGACGATGATCGAGCAGCCAGCCGCGAGCGCCGCCGACAGCTTGCGCACCACCTGGTTGATCGGGAAATTCCACGGCGTGAACGCCGCCACCGGACCCACCGGCTCCTTGAGCGCGAGCTGGTAGACGCCGGGCGCGCGCGAGGGGATGACGCGGCCATAGGCGCGGCGGCCTTCCTCGGCGAACCATTCGATCACTTCGGCCGCGGCCAGCGTTTCGCCCTTGGCTTCCACCAGGGTCTTGCCCTGCTCGCGGACCATCAGCACGGCGATGGCGTCGGCGCGCTCGCGCAGCAGCGCCGCCGCCTTGTGCATCACCTTGGCGCGGTCGACCGACGACACCGCACGCCACTGCTTGAAACCGCGGTCGGCGGCCGCCAGGGCCTCGTCGAGATCGGCGGTGTCGGCATGCGCGACCGTGCCGATGGTCTCCTCGGTGGCGGGATCGAGAACCGGAATGGTCTTGCCGGTCGAACTCCCGCGCCACTTTCCATCGATATGCAGCAAGACGTCGGAATAGGTCACAGCGCGCTCCTCGGGCATGGGATTATCGTTGGCGGCCATCAGATAGCGGTCTCGTCGGGCCGGTCAAGGGTCGCGGGTGTTGCAGCGCCGAATAGGCGGTATTCGCCCCGGCTTTAGGGCCCCACGGGCCCGTGATGGACGGTTGCGCCGAAACGCCGCATGACAGTCTCGCGACGCGTCTCGTCGACCCGCACCACCATGTGGAATGTGCCGTCGGCGAGCGTCTTGTCGAGGACTTCGCTGTTCCGGTGCAGCCAGCTGACGCCGGCGCCGTCGCCGGCCTCGATCGTCACGTCGAGGACGACCCGGCTCGCCGCCAGGCGCTCCTCGATCGCCAGCAGCAACGCCTCGATCCCCTCGCCGGTCGCCGCCGACACCAAAAAGCACGGCCGCTCCGACGGCCGGCGCGCTGCGATCCTGGCGAGATCCGCCCGCTCCTGCGGGCTGAAGCGGTCGATCTTGTTCCAGACCTCGAGAATGCGGTCTCCCGCCTCCGGATCGATGCCGAGCTGGCGCAGCACCTCGTCGACGTCGTGCTGCTGGGCCTCGGCATCCTGATGCGAGATGTCGCGCACGTGGAGGATGACGTCGGCTTCCATGACCTCTTCGAGCGTGGCGCGGAACGCGGCCACCAGCATGGTCGGCAGGTCGGAGATGAAGCCCACGGTGTCCGACAGCATCGCCTTGCCGCCGTGGGGCAGCGTCAGCGCCCGCAGGGTCGGATCCAGCGTCGCAAACAGCATGTCGGCGGCCTGGACCTCGGCGCGGGTCAGGCGGTTGAACAGCGTCGACTTGCCCGCGTTGGTGTACCCGACCAGCGCGACCACGCGGTAGGGAACGCGCCTGCGGCCGGCGCGATGCAGCCGGCGGGTCGCCTGCACCTTCTTGAGCTCGGTTTCCAGCCGGGTGATCCGCTCGCCGATCATGCGCCGGTCGGCTTCGATCTGGGTTTCGCCGGGACCGCCCATGAAACCGAAACCGCCGCGCTGGCGCTCGAGATGGGTCCACGACCGGACCAGGCGGCTGCGCTGGTAGTTGAGATGGGCGAGCTCGACCTGCAGCGTGCCCTCCTTGGTCTTGGCGCGGCGGCCGAAGATCTCGAGGATCAGCCCGGTGCGATCGAGCACCTTGGCGTTCCACTGCTTCTCGAGGTTGCGCTGCTGGATCGGCGACAGCGCGCAGTCCATCACCACGAGTTCGGCCTCATGGCTGTGGACGAGGCCGACGATTTCCTCGACCTTGCCCTTGCCGAGATAGGTGGCCGGACGGATCTGGGAGATGGGCGCCAGTACGGCCTCGGCGACGGTGAGATCGATGGCACGCGCGAGCCCCACCGCCTCCTCCAGACGCGCCTCGAGGTCGCGCGCGCTGGCCGGCCCCGCGTCAGCCTCGCCGCGCCGCGTCCGCAGGTAGGGGCCGACCACGATCACCCTTCCCGTCCGGTCGCCTTGCGGCGGCTTTGGACGGTCGGTCGCCCCGTCTATGTGGCGCGGGTCCAATCAGGCGGATCTCAAGCTGCGGAATCCTCGCCGCCCTCGAACAGCTGGATGGGCGCGCCAGGCATGATGGTCGAAATCGCATGCTTGTAGACGAGCTGCGAATGCCCGTCGCGGCGGAGCAGCAGGCAGAAATTGTCGAACCAGGTGACGATGCCTTGCAACTTGACCCCATTGACCAGGAAGATCGTGAGCGGTGTCTTGGTCTTGCGGACGTGATTGAGGAAAGTGTCTTGCAGGTTTTGTGCGCGGTCTGCCGCCATTGTTTTTCTCGCAGCCTTTAGCTTGATTTTTTCCGGCCCAGACCCTCCCCCCGGAGAGCCGTAGCCGGTTTTGCCGGATTCCAAAGACCCCCTCCAGAAGCGGCGCTCGATTAGAAAGCAGGCGCTCCGCCAAGGCAAGTCCGCATCGGCGTCGGGCCCCCTGGAGGCGCCAAATGGCTCAGGAAAACTGGCAAAATCGGTGAAATTCCTCGCGTAACCTGCGTGTCACCGGCCCCGGAGCGCCGCTCCCGATCGACTTGCCATCAACGGTCACGACCGGCATCACGAGCTGGGTCGCCGCCGTAACGAACGCTTCCGCGGCGCCGCAGGCCTCGGCGACGGTGAAGGGGCGCTCCTCGAGCGTGATCTGCAGCGCGGCCAGCACATCCATCAGAACCGCGCGCGTGATCCCGGCCAGGATGCCCCGCTCGGCCGAGCGGGTGACGACGCTGCCGCTGTGGGTCACGATCCACGCGTTGCTCGCCGAGCCTTCGGTGACGAAGCCGTCGGCGCCGACATACCAGGCCTCGTAGGCGCCCTGCTCGCGGGCCGCTTGCCGGGCCAGGACGTTGGGCAGCAGCGCCACGGTCTTGATGTCGACCCGCGGCCAGCGGTTCTCAGGCACCGTCGCGACCGCAATGCCGCGTTCTGCGGAAGCCTGATTCTTCTGCAAGCTCAGACTGCGCGCGGTTGCCACGACGCTCGGCCTGACGCCGGCCGGCGGAAATACGTGATCACGGCGTGCCACGCCGCGGGTGATCTGGAGGTAGACGAGGCCATAATGAACGTGATTGCGCGCCACCAGCTCATGCAGGATCACGCTCAGCGCCGCGAGCGGCATCGGCAGGGCGATGCGCAGCTCGCGCAGCGAGCGCTCCAGTCGCGCCGTGTGACGCGGCATGTCGACGATGCGGCCGCCCCACACCTCGCACACCTCGTAGACCCCGTCGGCGAACTGGTAGCCCCGGTCCTCGATGCTGACCCGGGCGTCGCGGAGCGGCAGGTAACGGCCATTGACGTATGCGATCCGTGACATCGGTGCCCCGTCAGCCCACGCCCAGGGCTTTGAGCTTGCGATGCAGCGCCGAGCGCTCCATGCCCACGAACTCGGCGGTGCGCGAGATGTTGCCGGAGAAGCGGCTGATCTGCGCGATCAGGTAGTCACGCTCGAACACCTCGCGGGCTTCGCGCAGCGGCAGCCCCATGATGTGCTCGCCGTTGCCGCTGTTGGGCATCGCCGGCACCATTGATCCGACGTCCTGCGGCAGCATGCTGGCCGTGATCACGGCGTCCGGATCGCCGCCGGCCAGGATCATTACCCGCTCGACGTTGTTGCGGAGCTGGCGCACGTTGCCGGGCCAGACGTGGGACTGCAGCACGGCCATGGCGTCGTCGCCGATCTGGCGTTTTGGCAGCCCGGTGGACGCCGAGATCTGGTCCATGA
This sequence comes from Xanthobacteraceae bacterium, assembly GCA_031291445.1. Classification (GTDB taxonomy): domain Bacteria; phylum Pseudomonadota; class Alphaproteobacteria; order Rhizobiales; family Xanthobacteraceae; genus Bradyrhizobium_A. The sequence continues at coordinate 31,670 of JARLJA010000098.1, forward strand.
AATAGGCGATCAATTCCGGGATGTCCTCGCGCCGTTCGGACAGCGGCGGCACCCGGATCGGAACCACGGACAGGCGGTGGTAGAGGTCCTCGCGGAACCTGCCCTCCGCGATCTCGGCCTCGAGATTGCGGGCGGTCGACGAGATGATGCGGACATCGACACTGACCCGGGTGGTGCCGCCGACCCGCTGGAAGGTCTGGTCGACCAGAACCCGCAGGATCTTGTTCTGGGTCTCGCGCGGCATGTCGGCGATCTCGTCGAGAAACAGCGTGCCGCCGTGGGCTTCCTCGAGCGCACCGGTCTTGCGGCCCTCGCCTTCGCCATTCTCGACGCCGAACAGCTCGACTTCCATCCGCTCCGGCGTGATCGCCGCAGCATTGAGGACCACGAACGGGCCCTGGGCACGCGAGGACATCGCATGAAGACTGCGCGCCACCAGTTCCTTGCCCCCGCCCGCAGGACCGACGATCATGATGCGGCTGTTGGCCTTGGCCGCCCGCTCGATGGTCTGGCGCAGCTGGTTCATGCAGGGTGAATGCCCGATCAGCGAACCGGACACCGGCGCGAGCTGTTTCAACTCCTTCACCTCGCGCTTGAGGCGCGAGTTTTCCAGCGCCCGGGTCGCGACCAGGATCAGGCGGTCGGCCTTGAACGGCTTCTCGATGAAATCATAGGCCCCGCGCTTGATCGCGGCGACCGCGGTTTCGATGTTGCCGTGGCCCGAGATCATCACCACCGGCAGCTCGGGATGGTCGCGCTTGATCTGCTCGAGCAGTTGCAGGCCGTCGAGCTTGCTGCCCTGCAGCCAGATGTCGAGAAACACCAGACCCGGGCGCCGGTTCGAGATCTCCAGCAGCGCCTGATCGCTGTCGCGCGCGGTGCGCGTTTCGAACCCCTCGTCCTCGAGGATACCCGCGACAAGCTCGCGAATATCCGCCTCGTCGTCGACAATCAGGATCTCAGGTGCCATGTGCGATGTCTGCTGGTTGGGGGGCCGGAGCGGCCCTCGTGTCATGGGGTGAGGCGTCGCCGGGATGGCCCGCCGCGGCGAACCGCAGTCGCATCCAGGCCCCGCGCGCGCCGGGACGAATGGCGGAGGCGTCATTGAGTTCGATGCGGCCGCCGTGGTCTTCGAGCACGCGGCCGACGATGGCGAGCCCGAGGCCGGTGCCCTTCTCGCGGGTGGTCACGTAGGGCTCGAGCAGCCGCGAACGGCTCTCCTTGGGCAGGCCGATGCCGTTGTCGATCACGTCGATCACGATGTCGTCGACGTCACGGCCGACCGTGACGTCGATCTTGCCGCGCCCCAGCGTCTCGGGCGGCACCGCGCCGATCGCCTCGGTGGCGTTCTTGATGATGTTCTGAAGGGCCTGCGAGATCAGGCGGCGGTCGAACCGGGCCGGCATCGGATCCTCGGCGATCTGGGCCTCGATGTCGATGTCGGGGTGGCCGACCCGCATCAGGAACACCACCTGGCGGACGGTGTCGGCGACGTCCTCGGCCTCGATCACGGGTTTCGGCATCCGTGCGAACCGCGAGAACTCGTCGACCATCCGGCGGATGTCGTCGACCTGCCGGACGATGGTGTCGGTGCACTGCTCGAAGATCGGCTTGTCCTCGATGATCACCTTGCCGAACTTGCGCTTGATCCGTTCGGCCGACAGCTGGATCGGCGTCAGCGGGTTCTTGATCTCGTGGGCGATGCGGCGGGCGACGTCGCCCCAGGCCGAGGTCCGCTGCGCGGTCACCAGCTCGGTGATGTCGTCGAGGGTGATGATGTAGCCGTCGTGTGACGGGCTGTTCTGTTCGGCGGTGATGCGGACCGAGAGGTTGCGTTCGCGGTCGTTGCGGCTGATGGTGATCTGGCCCTGGGTCAGGCGCTGCGCGCCTTCACGCGCGCTCGCCATCATCTCGTCGAGTTCGGGGATCACTTCCGAGAGCCGGTGTCCGAGGGTCTCGGATTCCGAATGCCCGATCAGCTTCTCCGCCGAGCGGTTGAGAATGCCCACGGTGTCGGAGGAATCGACGCCGATGATGCCCGCGCTCGCCGACGACAGCACGGCCTCGATGAAGCGGCGGCGGCTGTCGATCACGTCGCTGGCGCTCACCAGTTCGTCGCGCTGGGTCCTGAGCTCCTGGGTCATCTTGTTGAAGGTCGAGCCGAGATTGGCGAGGTCGCCCTCCGACTTGATGATCGGGACCTGGACGTGGAGGTCGCCGGTCGACACCAGGTTCGCCGCGCCGATCAGGCGCCGAATCGGCGCCACCAGCCAGTTGGCGAAGTTCAGCCCGATGACGATGGCGGCCAGCAGCACGGTGAGCGCGATCACGGCGAACATCAGCGCGAAGGCGTACTGGATGCCGAGCCGGCGTGCTTCGAGCGCGGAATAGCTCGCCACGCTCTCCTCGGTCTCGCGCAACTGCGCCACCACGCGCGGATCGAGCAGGCGCGCGACGTAGAGGAACGTGTCGGTGAAGGCGTGCAGCCGGATCACGGCGGCGACGTAGTTGGCCTCGATGAAGACGGCGATCTGCGGTTCATCCTCGCCGACGTTCTTGAGGAAGTCCGGCGCCGGGGTGGTGAAGTCGCGCACGATCCCGGTCTGGGCCGTCTCGAGGACGTTGCGATCCTTGTCGATCAGCATCGCCCCGGGCAGATTTCGCGCGGCGGCGTCCGACGTCAGCATTTGCCGGAACGAAGCGCGGTCGATGTCGTAGAGCGGACGGGCGTGGGCAAGATCGTTGGCCATCCCGATGATGTCGCCGCGGATCAGCTGGCCGTGCTCGTGCAGGTAGGAGTTGGCGACGATCAGCGAGTTCTCGATCACCGTGCGGATCCGGGCCGAGAACATGCGGTCGAGGCCGCGGTCGAGCGTGACGTAGGCGACGAGCGAAACCAGCACCGCGGGCAGCGCCGAAATGAACAGGAACAGCAGGACGACCTGAACGTGGAGCCGCGCGGCAGCCCGGCCGCGGCGCCGCGCCTGGACCAGCTTGGTGATTTCCGAGACGATGATCGCCAGCAGCATCAGGATCGTGCCGGCATCGATCGCCAGGAAGGTATTGACCACGGCGTCGGTCGGCCGGACCGGGGTCATTTCGGTCAGGACCAGGAAGGTCAGGACCGCCGACAGCAGCGCGATTCCCACGGCGAACGGCACCAGGAAACGCCGCAGAGTCCGTCGCTGCGGCTCCCCCAACGCCGAGTCGATGGTTCCTGTTTCGCTGGTCATTCCGGTACATGTCGCCGAGGAAAGAGTGGCGATGCTCCGCGAGAACCGCCTGCCCCTGCAAATAACTGATGCAAGGATACAACAATGTTGCCAAATTGCGACATTTCCGGGGCGCGGGCAATGGCAGAGTTGCCGCAGCGGGCCTGGACATGCTCCGCCTTTGCCGGCCCCGCTATCCGCGCTCTTCGCTCAGCCGCCGCTGCGATAGACCTGAATGTCGAGGTCCCGGATCTTCTTCCGCAGCGTATTGCGGTTGAGGCCCAACAGGTCCGCGGCGCGGATCTGGTTCCCGCGGGTGACCGCGAGCGCCGCGGTCAGGAGCGGTACCTCGATCTCGCGCAGGATGCGGTGGTACAGGCCCGGCGGCGGCATGCCGTTCGGGAAGCCGGCGAAGTGCGACGCGAGATAGGTCTCGACCGCGGCGCCGAGGTTGTCGATGCCCTGCGGGGTACCGGCCGCCGAGGCGATCGACGGCGGTGCCAGCTCGCCCTCGATCACGGACCCGGTGATGACGTCCTGGGGATAGAGCGCGGCGAGACGGCGCACCAGGTTCTCGAGTTCGCGGACGTTGCCGGGCCAGCGGTGCTGCTTCAGGCGATCAAGCGCCTGGGCGTCGAGCTTTTTCGGCGGCAGGCCGTCGCGCTCGGCCAGCGCGAAGAAGTGGCGGACCAGATCGGGCAGGTCCTCGATGCGCTCGCGCAGCGGCGGCAGCCGCAGCGGAACGACGTTGAGGCGGAAGAACAGATCCTCGCGGAACAGGCCCTGCTGGATCAGGATGCGCAGATCCTTGTTGCTCGCCGCGACGATCCGGACGTCGGTCTTGATCGGGGTGCGCCCGCCGACGGTGGTGTATTCGCCCTGCTGGAGCACGCGCAGCAGCCGGGTCTGGGCCTCCATCGGCATGTCGCCGATCTCGTCGAGGAACAGGGTGCCGCCCTCGGCCTGCTCGAAGCGCCCGGTGGCGCGGGTGTTGGCGCCGGTGAAGGCGCCGCGCTCGTGGCCGAACAGTTCGGACTCGATGAGGTCGCGCGGGATCGCCGCCATGTTGACGGCGACGAACGGGCCGTTGCGGCGCTTGCCGTAGTCGTGCAGCGCGCGCGCCACCAGCTCCTTGCCGGTGCCGGATTCGCCCGAGATCATCACCGTGAGGTCGGTCTGCATCAGGCGCGCCAGCACCCGGTAGATCTCCTGCATCGCCGGCGAGCGGCCGACCAGCGGGATCGAATCGAATTCGTTGTCGTCCGGATGATGCGCCGCCCGTTCCTTGGGCTCGGCCAGCGCGCGTCCGACGATCGCGATCAGTTCCTTGAGGTCGAACGGCTTGGGGAGATATTCATAGGCCCCGCGCTCCGAGGCGCGGATCGCCGTCATGAACGTGTTTTGCGCGCTCATGACGATGACGGGAAGGTTGGGCCGGATCTTCTTGATGCGCGGCAGAAGGTCGAAGGCGTTCTCGTCCGGCATCACCACGTCGGTGATGACGAGATCGCCTTCGCCCTGGCTGACCCAGCGCCACAGCGTGGCGGCGTTTCCGGTGAGGCGCACCTCGTATCCGGCGCGGGACAGCGCCTGATTGAGCACCGTGCGGATGGCGGTGTCATCGTCGGCGACCAGTATGCTACCTGCAGGCATGGGATCTCAGCTTGTCCGATGGGCGGGCTGCGTCGACGTTCCCGAAGCGTCGCCGCCGTCGCGGGTTGGGGATGGAGGTTTGGTCTCGCTGAACATCGGCAGCAAGATTCGGAACGTGGTCTTGCGCGGCACCGACTCGCATTCGATGATGCCGCCGTGATCGCCGACGATCTTGGCGACCAAAGCGAGGCCGAGCCCGCTCCCGGTCGGCTTGGTGGTGACGAACGGATCGAACAGATTGGGCATCAGGTCCTCGGGCACGCCCGGCCCGTTGTCCTTGACGCAGAATTCGAGCGGCAGAGAGACCCGCGACTTCTTGCCGGGGACGGACAGCCGCACCCCCGGACGAAACGCAGTGGTGAGCTGGATCTCGCCGTCGGTCCCCAGATCCGCGACCGCCTCGGCGGCGTTCTTCACCAGATTGAGGAACACCTGGATCAGCTGATCCTGGTTGGCCAGCACCGGAGGCAGCGAGGGATCGTAGTCCTCGACGAATTTGATGTCGCGGGCGAAGCCGGACTGCGCCAGCCGTTTGACGTGGTCGAGCACCGAGTGAATGTTGACGGGGCCGCGCGCCACCGGGCGTTCGTCGCCGAATACTTCCATCCGGTCGACCAGGGTGACGATGCGGTCGGCTTCGTTGCAGATCAGGCGGGTCAGCGTGCGGTCCTCGGCCGAGGCGCCCTGCTCGAGCAGCTGGGCGGCGCCGCGAATTCCCGACAGCGGATTCTTGATCTCGTGGGCGAGCATCGCCGCCAGCGCGATCACCGATCGCGCGGCGCTGCGGTGGGTGAGCTGACGGTCCATCTTGTCGGCGATCGAGCGTTCCTGCAGCATCACCACGATATGGCCCGGGCGCTCGGTCACCGGCGCGACATGCAGATCGACCTGCCGGTCGGCGCCGATCCGCGGCGTCCCGAGGTCGACCTTGTATTCGTTGACCGCCGCGTTGTTGCTGCGGACCTGGTCGACCAGCGCCAGCAGCGGGCTGCCGAACGGCACGAGATCCTTCAGCGACTGCCGCCGCAGCAGCTGGATGGAGCTTTCGAAGAAAGCCTCCGCGGCCATGTTGGCGTCGATGATCTTGTCGTCGGGGCCGATCTGGATCACCGGGTTGGGCAACGCGTTGAGGACGGCCTCGGCATCGCCCTGCGACATCATGGTGTGGTGGCTGGGCCGGCTCATGCCGCTGCCCTCCATGCGAAATCATCGAAGGCCGCGCGCAGCGACGCGCGCACCCGGTCGGGTTGCTCCGCGGTGAGGATCTCGGAGCGCCAGCGCTGCAGGACCTCCGGCAATGCGCCGGCGGCGCTTGCCGCGACATCGAGCGCCCAGCCGAGATGCTTGCGGGCGTGGCGCAGGCCGATCCGCACCCCATAGAGCGCGAGGATCTCCTCGTAGAGGCGGGCGACGACCGCGAACTGGGTGCCGAGTTCCGGCGCGGGCTCCCCGCCTCCGCCGTTCAGGCGGCGACCGATCTGCCCCGGCAGCCAGGGCTGGCCCTGGGCGCCGCGCCCGATCATCACCGCATCGGCGCCCGAGGCGTCGAGCGCTGCGACCGCGTCTTCGAACGAGGTGATGTCGCCGTTGACGACGAGGGGCAGCCGGGTCGCCTCGCGCACCGCGCGGACCGCCTTCCAGTCCGCGCTGCCCTTGTAGAACTGGCTGCGGGTGCGGCCGTGGACCGTGATCATGCGGATGCCGGCATTCTCCGCCCGCGCCGCCAGCGCGTCGGCGTTGCGCGAGCTGTCGTCCCAGCCCAGGCGCATCTTCAGCGTCACCGGCACGGCGACGGCCGCCACCGTGGCCTCGATCAGGGTCAGGGCATGATCGAGATCGCGCATCAGCGCCGAGCCCGACTGACCGCCGGTCACGTGGCGCGCCGGGCATCCCATGTTGATGTCGATGACGTCGGCGCCCGAGGCCTCGGCGATGCGTGCGCCCTCCGCCATCCAGTGCGCCTCGCAGCCGGCGAGCTGCACCACGTGGGGGCCCGCCCCCGTGGCCTCGCAGCGCAGTTGCGACCGCGATAATCCCTGGACCAGGTCCTCGCTCGCCGTCATCTCGGCCACCACCAGGCCGGCGCCGAATTCGGCGGCCAGGCGGCGAAATGGTACGTCGGTGACCCCCGACATCGGAGCCAGCAGCGCCCGATTCTCGACCGCGATCGATCCGACCGTAAAGGCCGGAGATTCGGGGCGATCCGATGGGGCGGGATTGGTCAATGGTGACCCTTCATGTAAGCTGGGCACGCGCCCAAGGCACGGAAGCATATATTTTGAGCATCAAAAGCATATGCCTACAGTTTAGACAAGCCCCGTCAGGTTGCAAGTGCAATGCAATAAGTGCATTGCAATAACGCTGAAATGCGAGGGAATGCGGTGGGAAACATGATGTTTCCACCACGGACCGTGCTATGGGCAGCGGCGGCAGCCAGCCGCCGCCGCCCTGGTTCCCGCCCATTCAACCGCCAACCGCCTCGAATCCATGCCGAATCGCCCAACAGCCGCCGCCATCATCGTCGCCGCCGGCCGCGGCCTGCGCGCCGGTGCCGGCGGCCCGAAACAATACCGGATGCTGGCTGGCGAAACCGTGATTGCCCGCGCCGTGTCTCCATTCTGCCGGCACGAGGGGATCGGCGTCGTTCAGCCGGTGCGCAATCCCGATGATGCCGAGATCTTCGATCATGCGCTGCGCGGCCTGCCCTACCGCCCCGCCGTCGATGGCGGCGCCACGCGCCAGGCCTCGGTTCGCGCCGGCCTGGAGGCGCTTGCGGCGATGGAGTCTCCGCCCGACATCGTGCTGATCCACGACGCGGCGCGCCCGTTCGTCAGCGACGCGGTGATCGCCCGCGCGATTGTCGCCGCGGCCAGGAGCGGCGCCGCCATTCCGGTCGTTCCGGTGACCGACACCATCAAGCAGGTGACGGCAGCCGGCGACGTCGGGGCGACGCCGGACCGTGCCTCGCTGCGCTCGGCGCAGACGCCGCAGTCGTTTCGCTTCGACGCCATTCTCGCCGCGCATCGCCGCGCCGCGCGCGAAGGCCGCGACGACTTCACCGACGATGCCGCGCTCGCCGAGTGGGCGGGATTGACGGTCGCAACCTTTGAAGGCGATGCTGCGAACATGAAACTCACCACGCCCGAGGATTTCGCGCGCGAGGAAGCACGGCTCGGCGCCGCGCTCGGCGATGTCCGCACCGGCACCGGTTACGACGTCCACGCGTTCGGTGAGGGCGACCACCTGATGCTGTGCGGCATCAAGGTGCCCTATCACCGCGGCTTTCTCGCCCATTCCGACGGTGACGTCGGGCTGCACGCCGCGGTGGACGCCATCCTGGGCGCGCTGGCCGACGGCGACATCGGCTCGCATTTCCCGCCGAGCGATCCGCAGTGGAAGGGCGCCGCGTCGGACAGGTTCCTCGCCTACGCCATGCGCAAGGTCGCCGACCGCGGCGGCCGCGTCGCCCATCTCGAGGTGACGATGGTGTGCGAGTCGCCGAAGATCGGGCCGCTGCGCGAGGCCATGCGGGCGCGGATCGCCGAGATCACGGGGCTGCCGGTGGGACGCGTCGCCGTGAAGGCGACCACCAGCGAACGCCTCGGCTTCACCGGACGGCAGGAAGGCATTGCGGCGCTCGCCAGCGCGACCGTCCGCCTGCCGTGGAGCGACTAGGCGGCCGGGGAATGGAGCGCGCAGGGGGGCAACCGGAGTGAGTGACACGAGCGGCCGCGACACGCGGACGTTGGCACGGTCGCTCCTCGATCTGTGCCGGATGCGCAAGCTCAAGATTGCGACGGCCGAATCCTGCACCGGCGGGCTGGTGGCCGCCGCCCTCACCGACATTCCCGGTTCGTCGGACGTGGTCGACCGCGGCTTCGTCACCTATTCCAACGAGGCCAAGCGCGCGATGCTCGGGGTCACGGCCTCGACGCTCGAGACCTTCGGGGCGGTGAGCCGGGAAACCGCAACCGCGATGGCGGTCGGCGCGCTCGAGGCCGCCGACGTCGACCTCGCGGTCGCCATCACCGGCATCGCGGGCCCGGGCGGCGCGACGCCGGGCAAGCCGGTCGGGCTGGTCCATTTCGCCGCCGCCGCCCGCGACGGCCGCATCGTTGCGCGGGAGAAGCGCTTCGGCGCCCTGGGACGCACCGTGGTTCGCCAGCTCTCGGTGGTGGAGGCGCTGCGGCTGCTCGCCGAGCTCGCCCGCGGCCCGGGCAACGGCGCTACGCGCCCGCGCCCTGCCGTCCATAGATCGCGTCCGCGCGCCGCTCGAAAGCCGCGGCAAAGCGCTGGAACGCGGCGTCGAACATCGCGCCCATGAGGGTGGCCAGCATCCGGCTCTTGAACTCGTAGCCGATGTAGAAGCCGACGACGCACGCCCGCTCGCCCTGCGGTTCGAAGGTCCAGCGATTTTCCAGGCGGCTGAACGGCCCCTGCAGGTACTCGACCAGGATCTTGAGATTGGGGCGGTCCAGCGTGACGCGGCTGGTGAAGCGCTCGCGCACCAGCTTGAACGAGACCGTCATGTCGGCGATCACGACCTCGACGCCGTCGGCGGAGGTGGTGCGCGAGCGCACCTTGATGTGCTCGCACAGCGGTACGAATTCGGGGTAGCGCTCGACGTCGGCGACGAGATCGAACATCTGCCCAGCGGCGTGGCCGACGCGGCGCCTGTTTGAGAACTGCGGCATGGATCCGGTCTCGACTTACCGCATCAGCGCGCCGCGGCCGCGCGCGCCGCGCGCAGCTTGGCGAAGTCGTCGCCGGCATGGTGCGAGGAGCGCGTCAGCGGCGACGCCGACACCATCAGGAATCCCTTGGTGTAGGCGACCGCCTCATAGCCGCTAAATTCCTCGGGCGTCACGTAGCGCATCACGGCGTGGTGCTTGCGCGTCGGCTGCAGGTACTGGCCGATAGTCAGGAAGTCGACGTCCGCGGACCGCAGGTCGTCCATGACCTGGAGCGCCTCGTGGCGCTCTTCGCCCAGGCCGACCATGATGCCCGACTTGGTGAAGATGGTGGGGTCGAGTTCCTTGACCCGCTGCAGCAGGCGGATCGAGTGGAAGTAGCGGGCGCCGGGCCGCACCGACAGATAGCGCGACGGCACCGTCTCGAGATTGTGGTTGAAGACGTCGGGGCGCGCGGCGACGACCACCTCGAGCGCGCCGTCCTTGCGAAGGAAGTCGGGCGTCAGGATCTCGATCGTGGTGGTCGGGCACAGCGCGCGCAGCGCGCGGATGGTCCGTGCGAAGTGTTCGGCGCCGCCGTCGGGGAGATCGTCGCGATCGACCGAAGTGATCACCACGTGGGCCAGCCCGAGCTTGCGGACGGCCTCCGCGACATGCTGCGGTTCACCGTCGTCCAGCTTGTCGGGCAGTCCGGTCCGCACGTTGCAGAAGGCGCAGGCGCGGGTGCAGGTGTCGCCCATGATCATGAAGGTGGCGTGCTTCTTGTCCCAGCACTCCCCGATGTTCGGGCAGCCGGCTTCCTCGCAGACCGTGACCAGACCGTTTTCGCGGACGATGTTGCGGGTGTCGGCGTAGCCGCGGGTGGTCGGCGCCCGCACCCGGATCCAGGCCGGCTTGGCCGGCGACGGCGCGTCGGGCCGCTTCGCCTTTTCCGGATGTCGCGGGCGGATGGGCTCGTCGGAGACGGTATCGATCACAACTACCATTGAAAAACCTGCCTGGCGCAGCCTCTTACCTAGGCTTCCGAGACCGCTGCCGCAACCGGGTGCGTCATGCTACAATTCAGGTCCTGCTTACCACAGATGGGGCGAGCACGCCCCCCTCCCCGGCACATGGCCCCACCGAAAAATCCACCGGCCCGCGGTCGCGCCCTGACGCGGAGCTTCTTCGACCGCAGCGTTCATACCGTCGCGCCCGACCTGATCGGCGCCACGTTCCTGGTCGACGGGGTCGGCGGCGTCATCGTCGAGGTCGAGGCCTATCATCACACCGAGCCGGCGGCCCATTCGTACGGCGGCCGGACCCCGCGCAACGCGGTCATGTTCGGTCCCGCCGGCTACGTCTATGTCTACCGGTCCTACGGCATCCACTGGTGCGTCAATTTCGTGTGCGAGCAGGCCGGCTCCGCCAGCGCGGTCCTGATCCGGGCGATCGAGCCGCGCTACGGGCTTGCCGCCATGCGCCGCCGCCGCGGCCTCGCCGCCGACGTCGCGCTGTGCTCGGGCCCCGGCAAGCTGTGCGAAGCGCTCGCAATCACCGACAAGCTCAACGGCGCCGCCCTCGACCGCGCGCCGATCAGGCTGTTGGCGCGCGAACAGGAGCCCGACATCGTCTGCGGCGTCCGCATCGGCATCACCAAGGCTGCCGAACTGCCCTGGCGCTACGGCCTGAAAGGATCGCGGTTTCTCAGCAAGCCGTTTCGCGACTGACGCCGCGGCAGCGCCGCCGACCGCTCAGGCCGCACTCTTCAATCGTTCGAGCGCTTCGAGGATCTTCGCCTTGCGGGCTTCCGCCTCCTCGCGCTTGTCGCGTTGTTCGTCGACGACCTCCTCGGGCGCGCGGGCCATGAAATCGGCGTTGCCGAGCTTGGCGTCGACGCGTTTGATGTCGGCCTCGACCTTGGCGAGTTCCTTGTCGAGCCGTGCCTTTTCCGCGGCAAGGTCGACCACCCCCTTGAGCGGCAGTGCCGCCACTTCGCCGCGCACCAGCAGCTGGACGGCGCCCTGCGGCACGCGATCGGCTTGCGTGACCTCGGCGACCCGGGCCAGTCTGCGGATGACGCTGTCCCAGCGCGCGGCGCGCGCGGTGGTCTCGGCCGAGTGGGCCACCAGCAACAGGGGCGTGAGCGTTGCCGGCGCGATGTTCATCTCGGCGCGCAGCGAGCGAATCGCGGTGATGAGATCCACGACCCAGCCGATTTCGGCCTCCGCGGCATCGTCGCGCAGGTCGTCCATCGAATCGCCGCTCTGCACGACCGGCATCATTGCGCCCGCGAAGTCGGGGCCGATGCCGACCTCCGCAGGCATGACGACGACGTCGTTGATCGTGAGCGGCCACGGGGTCAGCGCCAGCAGGGCCTCGCGCGTGCCCGTCACCGCCCACAGCTCCTCGGTGATGAACGGCATGAACGGATGGAGCAGCTTGAGGATTTCATCGCGCGCCCAGGCGACCATCGCCCGGGTCTCGGCCTTGGCGGGCCCGTCGTCGCCGGTGAGCACCGGCTTGGCCAGTTCGAGATACCAGTCGCAATAGACGTTCCAGACGAAGCGATAGATCGCGCTCGCGGCGTCGTTGAACCGGTAGGCTTCGATCGCGGCCGTGACCTCGCGCGCGGCGTTGGCGGTCTCGTGGGCGATCCAGCGGTTCAGCGTCTGGGCTGCCTTGGCGGGATTGAAATCCGGCGGCAACGCGCACTCGTTCATCTCGGCGAAACGCGCCGCATTCCACAGCTTGGTCGCGAAGTTGCGGTAGCCTTCGACGCGCTGGGTGGCGAGCTTGATGTCGCGGCCCTGCGCGGCCATGGCGGCCAGCGTGAAGCGCAGGGCGTCGGCGCCGTAGTCGTCGATCAGGTGCAGCGGGTCGATGACGTTGCCTTTCGACTTCGACATCTTGGCGCCCTTCTCGTCGCGGACGAGCGCGTGGATGTAGACCGTCGGGAACGGAACGTCGCCCATGAAATGCAGGCCCATCATCATCATCCGGGCCACCCAGAAGAAGATGATGTCGAAGCCGGTGACCAGCACGTCGGTCGGATAGTAGCGGTCGACGTCGGCGGTGCTGTCCGGCCACCCCAGCGTCGAAAACGGCCACAACGCCGAGGAGAACCAGGTGTCGAGCACATCCTCGTCGCGGGTGATGAAGCCCTCGCGCTTGGCCGGGTCGAGCGCCATGTCGTGGCCCTGCTCGGCGGTGATGACCTCCTGCTCGGCGTAGTAGCCGAGCGCCTTGGCGACCGCCTCTTCCTCGGTCTCGGCGACGAACACCTTGCCGTCCGGCCCGTACCACGCCGGAATCTGGTGGCCCCACCACAGCTGGCGCGAGATGCACCAGGGCTGGATGTTTTCCATCCAGTCGAAATAGGTCTTTTCCCAGTTCCTGGGGACGAACGCGGTGGCGCCCGAACGCACCGCCTCGATGGCCGGCTGCGCCAGGGTCTTGGCGTCGACGTACCACTGGTCGGTCAGGTAGGGCTCGATCACCACGCCCGAGCGATCGCCGTGGGGCACCATGTGGGTGTTCGGCTCGATCTTCTCGAGGAAGCCGAAATCGCTGAGGCGGGCGACCAGGAGCTTGCGCGCCGCGAAGCGCTCCATGCCCTCGAGCTCCTCCGCCAGGGCCGAGGCACCTTCGGGAAGCCCGTGCAGATAGGCTGAATTGTCGACCAGCGACAGCCGTGCCTCCTGGTCGAGAACGCTGATCTGGTCCAGGCCGTGGCGTCGGCCGACCTCGAAGTCGTTGAAGTCGTGGGCCGGCGTGATCTTGACCGCGCCGCTGCCCTTCTCCGGGTCCGAATAGGTGTCGGCGACGATGGGAATGCGGCGGCCGACCAGCGGCAGGATGACGTGCTTGCCGACCAGGTGGCGGTAGCGTTCGTCATCGGGATGCACGGCGACCGCGCTGTCGCCGAGCATGGTCTCGGGACGGGTCGTCGCCACCACGATGAAGCTCGCGGGATCTTCGGGATCGAAGGTGTGCCCTTCCAGCGGATAGCGCAGGTGCCACAGGCTGCCCTTGACCTCGATCTGCTGCACCTCGAGGTCCGAGATTGCCGTCAGCAGCTTGGGATCCCAGTTGACGAGCCGCTTGTCCTTGTAGATCAGGCCCTGGCGGTGCAGTTCGACGAAGACCTTGACGACGGCACGCGACAGGCCCTCGTCCATGGTGAAGCGCTCGCGCGACCAGTCGCACGACGCGCCGAGCCGCTTGAGCTGGTGGATGATGGTGCCGCCCGACTCCGCCTTCCACTGCCAGACGCGATCGAGGAATTTGGCCCGGCCGATCTCGCGTCGACCGGGCTCCTGACGTTCCATCAGCTGGCGCTCGACCACCATCTGGGTCGCGATTCCGGCATGATCGGTGCCCGGCTGCCAGAGCACGTCGCGGCCGCGCATCCGCTCGAAGCGGCACAGCACGTCCTGCAGCGTGTTGTTGAGGGCGTGGCCCATGTGGAGCGAGCCGGTCACGTTGGGTGGCGGAATCACGATCGTGTAGGGCCTGGCGTCCTTGCGGTCGGGCCGCCCGGCCCTGAAGGCCCCGGCCTGCTCCCAGGCCTGGGAAATGCGTCCTTCGATTTCACCGGGCTGGTAGGTCTTCTCGATCATGGCAACTGTCATTCGCTGTTGGACCAGCATGAGCCGCTGGCGATGATGGCGGTCAGGTGGCCGCGACGCCGCCCGGAGCCACCTGCGCTCGTCGGAGGACGTCCCCGCCCGGCAACACCGGAAGCTTCCCCGAAACGTTGCGGTGGCCATGGCGCAGGCAACGCGGCGCGTTCGCGCCCTAAAAGCGCGCCCGCCGGGTCGGTGTCAACACGGCACCGCCCCTTAGCAGAAAACAGGGATTGATTGTACGTCGCGGGAGGTCAAAGGTTGGCCGCTGCCCGGGGTCAGCGGCCGCGCGATACCCGTTCGATTTCGGCACGAACGATGCGCTCGACCATGTTGGGCAGGTTGTCGTCGATCCATGCCTTCAGCATCGGCCGCAGCATCTCCTTGACCAGGTCCTCGAGCGTGCGCGCGTTCTGGCTGAGCACGGTATTAGCCAGCGAGTTGAAGGCCGATTCGACCGACGTCATGGTGGTTTGCGACATCAGCGGCCGTGCCGGCGGCGCTTCGGCTTCCGCGAAGGACGGCGGTTCGATCGGCGGGGTCTGGTAGGATCGCGCGGCGGGGCGCGGCTCGGAGAACTCAAGGTCGTCCGGCGGCTCGACCTGCTGAAACGCCCGCGCCGGCTTCGCCGGCGGCGGAGGTGGCTCCGGAATCGCCATCTGTTCGGTCAATTCGAAGATGTCGGCGGCGGGCTCCGGCTCTGGCTCTGGCTCCGACGGCGGAGCCGCGGGCGCTGGGGCGGGGGTATCGAACTCCGCCAACATGGCGTCGATCTCATCCTGGCTGTTCTTGGCAGCCGGGGCCGGTGTCGGTGGCGGAGGTGGTGCAGGCTGCGGTGCCGGGCGCGGCGCGGCCTTGGCCGGCGGTGGCGCCGGAGCGGCCTTGGCCGGTTCGGGAGCGACCTGCGTTGCCGGCTTGGTCTCGTCGTCAGCGATGATACGCCTGATCGACGCCAGGATCTCCTCCATCGAGGGCTCCTGCGCCTTTGCCGGTTGCGTCATCGCGAACTCCACATCACCGCGCCTTGTCGAAGCGTCCACCCGGCGGGATTCATTTCGTGATCTTGCGATCGCAGCGTGCCGGTGCCGGCACGAATCGCTTCACGCCCTTCAATGAAGGTATGTCAGGCCAACAAATGAATGCAAGCAAAGGCCTGTGGACACAGCCGATTCGCCACAACGCGGTTGTGGGGATCGGCGGTGCCGGCGCTACTGACCGTCGGGCGTGCGCACGCCGATCCAGCTGTCGCGCACCTGCTGGTAGTGCACCATGGGATCGTAGACGGTGGTGCTGAGCTTGAGAACCTGCGGTTCCAGCCGCCCCACGGCGTTCAGCGTGCTGTAGGACGCGACCACGCGATCGTGCTGCGCGGTGACCAGCGCGACGCGGGCATTGACCAGCGCCTGCTGGGCGTTGAGGACGTCGAGCGTGGTGCGCTGTCCGACGCGGGCTTCCTCGCGCACGCCGTTGAGCGCGGTCTCCGACGCCGTCACCTGTGCCTGGGCCGACGACACCTGGGCCTTGGTGGCCTGCAGCTGGCCCCATGCCTGGGAGACGGTCGCGCGCGTCTGGTCGCGCACCTGTTCGAGATTGAGACGCTGCTGCGCCAGCGTTTCCTTGGACTGCCGGATCAAGGAATATTCGGCGCCGCCCTGGTAGATCGGCACCGACAGCTGGGCGACCGCGGAGGCGGTGAAGGCGCTAGGGGTCGAGAGATTGGACTCGTTGGCCTGCTGCACCTGTCCCTGCAACGTGACCGTGGGAAACAGCGCGCCCTCGGCGACCTTGACCTGCAGGTGACTGACGTCGATGCCGAACATCGCCGCGCTGACGTTGGGATTTTCCATCAGGCCGACATCGATGGCGCGCGGCAGGGTCGGCGGCAGATACCGATCGACCGGCGACGCCGCCTCGAGATTGACCGGATCGTTGCCGATGATGCGGCGGAAGTTGGCGCGGGTGGCGACAAGGTTGGCCTCAGCGGTCAATTCCTGCGTGCGGCCGGCGGCGAGCTGCGCCTCCGACTGGGCGACGTCGGTGCGCGTCACCTCGCCGACGTTGAAACGGTCCTGGGTCTGCTTCAGCGTCTGTTCGAGCACGCGGACGTTGCTGCGCTGGACCTCGACGATCGCGGCGTCACGCAGGAAATCCATGTAGATGGTCGCGGCCGCCAGCAGCACCGACTGCTCGAGCACCCGCAGACCCTCACGCGCGGCCGATACCTGGCTCTCGGCGGCGCGGGTCCGGTTGGCGGTCTGCTGGCCGTTGTAGAGGGTTTGCGTGATCGTGCCGGTGGCTGTGCGCGGCGCGTCGACGCCGTACACGCCGACCCGCGCGAAGTTTCCTGGTGAAATCGGCGTGATGCTCTGTACAGCACCATATTGGCTGCCCGCCGTGACCGCGACCGACACCTTCGGTCGATAGCCGGACAGGGCTTGGGGAACGTTTTCGTCGGTGACGCGCACCGAGGCGCGCTGTGCGTTGAGCTGCGGATTGTCCTGGTAGGCGCGAACCAAAGCGGCTTCCATCGTGTCCGCCAACACCGGCGCGACAACGCCCTGGGCAATCAGGAGCGCCGTAACCGCAGCTCCAGTGGCAAGCTTCAGACGACGCATTCCCGATTTTCCATTCATTCTCGTGCCGACTCCAAAACCGCTCGCCAGTCCACAGGTGTGCCGGGAGTGAGGTCTGTCATCGCAGTTCATACTTTCGTCGGACCAACATAGAGTGCGTCGCAAGGGGACGAAATCCCCAACCGGAACCTGTCACCGGAAACTTTCTGGCTGGGGCAAACGGGCCACACTTTTGAAATTAAACGGCAATCGAAGTGCGCCCTCAGAACGTAAAGGTCGCGGGCCGCTCCAGGCCGGGCAGCACCGGCGCATAGGCGTCGAAGATCGGGCGGGTCCCGTAGTCTCCCGGTGACCGCGTGACGATTTCGGCGCGCGGCGGCAGGCCGGTGGCAAACACGCCGACCAGTCGTCCTCCCTCGGCCAACTGGCCATAGAGCTGCTGCAGCGGGATCTGGGTCGCGCCGTCGAGGATGATCGCGTCAAAGGGGGCGTTGGCGGGAGCCCCCGCCGCGGGTGCCGCGGTGACGATGGTCACGTTGCCAAATCCGAGGTTTTTCAGCGTGGTAGCTGCAGCATCCGCAAGATTTGGATCAACTTCCGTGGCGATCACCTGGCCGGCGAGGCTGGCGGCCAGCGCGGCCGAATATCCGGTGGCGCAGCCGACCACAAGCACACGGTCGGCCGGACCAATGCCCGCCGCCTGGAGCATCTTGGCGATGATCACCGGCTTGATGAGAAACCGCTTGGCGCCTCGCCCGCCGCTGACCTCGACGTCGACGTCCAGGTACGCCAGCCCGCGCAGGTCGGCGGGCACGAAGGCCTCGCGCGGCACGCTCATCATGGCGTCGATGATCCGGAGATCGGTCACGTCGCTCGGCCGAATCTGACCATCGACCATCCTCTGTCGCGCGGTTCCAAAATCCGTCATCGCCGGGAATCCCCACCTTCGGTTGGCGCATCATTGGTGCAAGACATGCAAAAACGCAACATCGAGACCGGCTTTCCCGCGGCCGCAAAAGTCATCCGAGAGACCTCTCGCGCGACCATGCAGGCTTTGTTATTCTTAGGTATTTTCTGGGTTTGCGGTGACGCTCGCCGCGTTCTCCGGCAGGGTTGCAGATATGCTACGCGTTATGGGCTGGAGGCGGGTCGACGAAATCGGGGCGGTTGCCCCCTTCGTCGTGCTGTTCGCCGTGATCGCCGTCGCCGCCCTGCTCCTCGTCTACCGCATCGAGCCGCCGCCCGAGGATGCACTGGTCATCGCCGACAACGAGATGCACACCTATGCGAGCACCTCCTGCGTGATCCACGGCAAGCTGGAACGGGAGCTGATCACGAATCGCGAGGCGGTCGCCGATCCCTCGCGGGATCTCGAGCTCGAGCCCTATGCGAGCGAATCAACCATCGGTGCGCTCAGCCGACAGCCCGGCTGGCGGCGTGATTCGACCTGCAACTACGTCCTCGGTTTCGACCAGATCGTCACGGTGTGGAACAACCTGTTCGGCTACCGCTCGCGCTGGTCGGGGACCGGCGAATGGCGCTGGTAGGCACTCGTCGGCTGTCGTCCATGGATGGGGAAGGACGCGCGGCAGGACTCTCGCCGCAGCGAGCGACCGTCACGCAGTGGTTGTGGCTCCTCGGGCCGGATTCGAACCAGCGACCAACCGGTTAACAGCCGGTTGCTCTACCACTGAGCTACCGAGGAACAATGCCTCGCGGCATCGGCAACGCAGGGCGCGTATAACAAAGCCCCCGCCGGTTGCCTAGCGGGAAATTGGCCAAACACGCCGCTTCGCTGCGAAAGGTTGGAGGCCACGACCAGAATTGAACTGGTGTAAACGGTTTTGCAGACCGCTGCGTAACCACTCCGCCACGTGGCCCCATGGGGCGGACTTGTTATAGGGGTGCAACGACTTGTGCAACCGGCTTCGGGCAAGTCGTCCGGCTTAAAGTCCGCGGGAGGTTACGCGTGCTTGCGCCGCCGCCAATCCCGGCGGGGTTTGGGCGGAGGGACCACTTCGGGCGCGGTGGTCGCCAGTACGCGGTATTTCGCCAGCAAGGCCTGAAACGAGCCTTCCAGCGCAAGCCGGGCATCGGCTCGACCTTCAAGGTGGCTGATCAGGAGCGCCGCGGCTTCAAGCGTGGAGAGCCCTTCGCGCCGCGGCTCGCGCCGCAGCTTGCCGTACAGTGAGGCACGTGCCGGCGCCAGCACCACCCGCTGGCATTTCAGCAGCCAGGCATTGCGCCACCACAGCGCCTTGGCCTGGCTCCAGGTGCCGTCAAGCAGAATGACGCCCTCGATCGACTTCAAGATGCCGCGCTGGTCCGGCTCGGGCGCGCCCTGGCGATCGACGGCGACGACCTCGCCGTGCCCTGCCCCGACCGGCAGCTTGACCGAACCGAGGTACAGCACCGCCCAGCGCGACGGATCGACCGGCCGGCCGAGCACCTTGGACAGGCTCGGCCACGACAACCCGACCTTGACCACCGCATCAGTGAAATGCAGCGCGGTCAGGCGCGCGGTGCCCAGCAGCCGGTCCTGTTCCTGGGGGTGCTGCAGGATCACCAGCTTGATGCGGCTCGACACCGGCGCGACCTCGCCGCAGACGCAGAGCGCCAGCGGTTTGCCGCACCGGGGACATTCCGGGCTGTCATCCGGCGCGGCGGCCGGGCCGGAGGCTGCAGGTTCGTTCATTGGCTGCCTATACGCCGCAGGACCGCCCACAGCAACCTGCCGGCGTGGGGCAGCCGCCCTCCCCTTTTGAAACCCGATCGGCCGCCTCTGCGTAGCTCTGCAGAATTGCGGGGGCTGATGAATGAAGATCGCGGTGATCGGGACTGGAATTGCAGGCAATGCCGCGGCGTGGGCGCTGTCGCGGCACCACGCTGTCACGGTTTACGACCGCGACACGCGGCCCGGCGGCCACAGCCACACCGTGACGGTTGACTACGACGGCACGCCGGTCGCGGTCGACGTCGGCTTCATCGTCTACAACACGCTCAACTATCCCGACCTGACCGCGCTGTTCGCCCATCTCGGCGTCGAGACGGTAGAGAGCTGCATGAGCTTCTCCGTCAGCGCCGATGGCGGGCGTTTCGAGTGGATGGGCGGCGGCGGCGGTCCGATCACGACGGCGAAAGGATTGTTCGCCCAGCCCTCGAATCTGGCGTCGCCGTCGTACCTGCGCATGCTCCGCGACATCGTGGCTTTCAACACCGCCAGCGTTGGCGACTATCACGCCGGACGGCTGGCCGGCCTGTCGCTCGGCGCGTACCTGTCCGCGCGACGTTTTTCGCCACGTCTGCTCAGGGACTACCTGGCCCCGATGGGGGCCGCGATCTGGTCGGCTCCGGCCGACCGCGTGCTGGAATTTCCGGCTGAAAACTTCGTCGCCTTCTTCAACAATCACCGCCTGCTGCAGTTCGACCGACCGGTCTGGCGCACGGTGCGCGGCGGCAGCCGGACCTATGTCGACAAGTTGACCGCGCGATTCCGCAAGGGACTGCGGCTCGGATGCGCGGTGACGTCCGTCGATCGCGGGCCACGGGGCGTCGTGGTGACGGACAACGGCGGCGGCCGCGAGGCCTACGACCATGCCGTGCTCGCCGTGCACAGCGATCAGGCGCTCGCGATGCTGCGGGACGCCGATGCGCAGGAGCGCGCTGTGCTCGGCGCCCTGCCCTATGCGCCCAACGAAGTCTACCTGCACCGCGATCCGCGCCTGATGCCCCGCCGCAGGCGGGCGTGGGCATCGTGGAATTTCCTGCGTTGGGAGCGCCAGGGCGAGGCGCTGAACGACGTCGCGGTGACCTACTGGATGAACCGCCTGCAGGGCATCGCCGGGGACAAGCCGCTGTTCGTCAGCCTGAACCCGCCCGTTGCGCCCGATCCGGCGCTGACCTTCGGCCGCTACCTGTGCCACCATCCGAGTTTCGACGCTGCGGCGTTCGCGGCACAAAAACGCCTCGGCCAGATCCAGGGGCGGCGCCACACCTGGTTCTGCGGCGCCTGGACCGGCTATGGCTTTCACGAGGACGGGCTGCGCTCGGGCCTCGCCGTGGCCGAGGCGCTCGGGGCCGCGATCCCCTGGCGACCGCAAGTCCCGGAGCTGGCGCAGGCTGCGGAGTAGCCCATGACAGCAGCTCCCATCCCCCCTCACGGTCTCCAGGCCAGCACCACAACCGCGCCGGCCGCCGCGCTCTATGTCGGCGATGTCATGCACGCCCGGCTCAAGCCAGTCGGCCATCGCTTCCGGTACCGGGTGATGAGTGTCCTGCTCGATCTCGACCGCCTCGGTGAGGCCGACCGGCTGTCGCCGCTGTTCGGGGTCAACCGCCCGGCGCTCTACAGCTTCCATGAGGCCGACCACGGCGACCGCGACGGCACGTCGCTGCGGGCCTTCGCCCAGCGGCGCGGCGCAGAATGCGGCATCGACCTGGGCGACGGGCGGGTCGTGCTGCTGTGCTACCCGCGCCTGCTCGGCTACGGCTTCAACCCTCTCTCGGTCTATTTCTGCCACGACGCCGGCGGCCGCCTGGCGCTGGTGCTCTACGAGGTCCGCAACACCTTCGGCGACAGCCACTGCTACCCGATCGCCGTTCGCGCCGGCGACCAGAGCCCGGGCGGCCTGCGCCAGCACCACGACAAGATGTTCTACGTTTCGCCCTTCATCGGCATGGCGATGCGGTACCATTTCCGGGTCGCGCCGCCGGCCGACACCGTCAAGCTGCGCATCCTGGAGACCGACGCGAGCGGGCCGCTGCTGGCGGCGACCTTCTGCGGCCGGCGCCGCGATCTGACCACGGCCGCGTTGTTGCAGTCGCTGGCGGCACTGCCGCTGGTGACCTTCAAGATCATGGCGGCGATCCACTGGGAGGCCCTGCGGCTCTGGCTCAAGGGGGTGCCGCTGGTGCCGCGACCGAGCGCCGCAGATCATGGCCGGCGAGCCGACGGCGCGCGCGGGGCTCTTGCGGTGAAACCGCCGCGGTGAAACACTGCCATCGCTTGTTGATTTGGGATCGACGGACTTGCCGATGCGTCAGCCGCTCGTCATTACCCCGCAGAATGTCGCCACCGTCCTTGCAGACCTGCCACGGATGGCGCGACTGGCATTCCGCTATGCCTGCAACCTGCGCCGCGGCACGCTCGACGTCAGCCTCCCCGATGGCCGGACGATCCGCCTTGGCGGGATGGAGACTGGTCCCGCGGCGGCGATGACAATTCACAGCTTCGGGTTTGCGCGACGCCTGCTGAGCGGCGGCGACATCGGCATTGCCGAGGCCTATCTGCGGCGGGAATGGGATACGCCGGACCTGACGACGTTTCTCTATCTCTTCTGCATCAATCACGAACTGTTCCAGGCGATGGTGTCGAGCAAGCCGCTGGTGCGGCTGGTGCACTCGGTGCGCCACTGGTTCAAGCGCAACACCCGCGGCCAGGCGCGGCGCAACATTCATGCCCATTATGACATCGGCAACGCGTTCTATTCCGCCTGGCTCGATCCGAGCATGACCTATTCGTCGGCGCTGTTCGAGGACGGCACCAACGACCTGACCGCAGCGCAACACAACAAGTATCGGCGGCTTGCCGAGGCGATCCATGTCGGGCCCGACCATACGGCGCTGGAGATCGGCTGCGGCTGGGGCGGCTTTGCGGAATACGTCGCCAAGAACTTCGGTGCCCGGGTCGTCGGCCTGACCATCAGCCGCGAGCAGTACGACTTCGCGCGGCGGCGCATGCACGAGGCTGGTCTCGCCGAGCGGGTCGAGATCCGGTTTCAGGACTATCGCGACGAGCGCGGCCAGTACGACCGCATCGCATCGATCGAGATGATCGAGGCGGTCGGCGAACAATTCTGGCCGCGGTATTTCGCCCAGCTCAGCGACCGGCTGCGGCCGGGAGGCTTTGCCGGCATCCAGGCGATTACCATCCAGGATCGTTTTTTCGAGGCCTACCGGCGCGAGGTCGATTTCATCCAGCGCTATATTTTCCCGGGCGGCATGCTGCCGTCCCCGGCGGTGCTGAAATCGCTCGGCGAGCGGTTTGGAATTCCTGTCATCCGCGAGCGTGTTTTCGGGCTAGATTATGCTCGAACGCTGGCCACATGGAGAGAAAGCTTCCACGCGTCGTGGCCGAATCTGACCTCGCTCGGTTTCGACGAGCGGTTTCGCAGGCTGTGGGAATACTATCTTGCCTACTGTGAAGCCGGGTTCAGGTCCGGAAACATCGACGTGCGCCAGGTGATTTTCGCCAAAGCCGGCTGAGCCACGCAACGGCGCGATGCGCGATTTCCCATTTATGGCGTAATGATCTAGGCTGCGTCAAAAGGCGCTTGGCCGCGGGATCGCGGTTGAAGATCACGCCTGGAAACGCTGTCCTGTTGGAATCGATCGTGACCCCAGTCTCACCCGCCACGCCGCTCCGCGTGGCCTAGCACCAGTCCGCCATGTCCATCCCTCGCAACGTCGTCGAAGCGATCGGCAATACGCCGCTCATCAAGCTCAGGCACGCCTCCGAAGCCACCGGATGCACGATCCTCGGCAAGGCCGAGTTCATGAATCCCGGACAATCCGTAAAGGATCGCGCTGGAAAATGGATGATCCTGGAGGCCGAAAAGCGCGGTGAGCTCAAGCCGGGAGGACTGGTGGTCGAAGCCACCGCCGGCAATACGGGAATCGGACTTGCGATCGTGGCAAGTGCACGTGGTTACCGCACCTTGATCGTCATTCCGGAAACCCAGAGCCAGGAAAAGAAGGACATGCTGCGGCTGTGCAGCGCAGAGTTGGTCGAGGTACCGGCGCTGCCGTACGCCAATCCGAACAACTACCAGCATGTCGGGAAGCGGCTCGCCGATCGCCTGCGCCAGAGCGAGCCCAACGGTGTGTTGTTTGCCGACCAGTGGAACAATCTCGACAATCCCAAGGCGCATTTCGAATCCACAGGCCCTGAAATCTGGGAGCAGACCGGCGGCAGGGTCGACGGCTTCATCTGCTCGGTCGGTACCGGCGGGACGCTCGCGGGCATCAGCGCCTATTTGCGCGAAAAGAAACGGGACATTGTGATCGGCTGCGCCGATCCGCATGGGGCATCGATGTACGATTGGTTCAAGCATGGCGAAGTCAAGAGCTCGCCCGGCGGATCGATCACCGAAGGTATCGGGCTCGGTCGCGTCACGCCGGTCATCAGCAGCGCCGCAAAAGTAGACGAGGCCTATCTCATTCCCGACGAGGAAGCGGTGCCGGTGATCTACGAACTCTGCGAGCACGAGGGCCTCTGCCTCGGCGGTTCGACCGGCATCAATGTCGCAGGCGCCATCCGGCTTGCGCGCCAGATGGGTCCTGGCCACACCATCGTGACGATTCTTGCCGACTCCGGCAATCGCTATCAGTCGAAGCTGTTCAATCCGGAATTCATGCGTTCCAAAAACCTGCCGGTGCCTGCCTGGCTGGAGAGGCGCACGAAGATAGACGTGCCGTTCGAACAAGTCTGATCCGCCGGACGCCGCCGGCATTCCTTCGCCGCGCTCCGCGCGATGACAGTCGCGCATGTCACTGACAATTCGTCGTCTCGGCGCCGTGAGGACGCACGACCGCGCGCACGATCCGGACGAGAGCTCGCACGAGAGCGACTTGACAGGTCTGGCGCAATAACTACAATAATTGTAGTGAGTGAAGCGAGGCGAATGCATGTCGACCCTTCATCCGACCATCGCGCGGTTGCGCGAGGTGCGTCCCCCGGCGCCGCCGACCATCCTGTCGGCGGCGTGGTTGAAACAGCTCGCCCTGGACTGCGGGGCCGATGATGTCGGAATCGTCGAGGTCGAGCGGCCCGCGCTTGCCGACCAGCGGCCCTACATCCATCAGGTTTATCCCGACACCAAGGTGTTGCTCGCCTTCGTCAAGCGGACGAATCCCGAACCGGTCCGGGCCGTGGCGCGGTCGGTGTCGAACCAGGAATTCCACGCCGTCTACGACGAGGCCAACGACACCGCGCGCGCCATCGTGACGGCGTTGAGGGAGGCGCATATTCCCGCCTGCAACGCCGTCGCGGCCTTCCCGATGGAGGTGCAACTGCCGGCGCGCGGCTGGCTGGTCGCCCACAAGCCGGTAGCGGTGGCGGCAGGCCTCGGCCACATGGGGCTGCACCGCAGCGTCATTCACCCGAAGTTCGGCAGCTTCGTGCTGCTCGGCACCGTGCTGATCGGGGTCGATGCCGACGCCTACGACCAGCCGATCGACTACAATCCGTGTCTCGAATGCAAGCTGTGCGTGGCGGCGTGCCCGGTCGGCGCCATCAAGCCCGATGGCGGGTTTGATTTTCTCGGCTGCTACACTCACAACTATCGCGACTTTCTCGGCAATTTTACCGACTGGGTCGACGCCATGGTGGAGTCGAAGTCGATGAGTGCGTATCGCGAGCGCTTTACTGACGGCGAAACGGCTTCGATCTGGCAATCGCTCTCGTTCAAGCCGGGCTACAAGGCTGCCTACTGCATTGCGGTCTGTCCCGCAGGAGAGGACGTCGCGAACCCCTTCCTCGAGGACCGTCCGGGCTTCGTGCAGCGGCACGTGAAGCCGCTGACGGACAAGCCGGAGACGGTCTACGTGCTTCCCGGCTCCGACGCCGAGGAGACCGTGGCGCGACGCTTTCCCGCCAAGACCGCAAAACGCGTCCGGCGGGCCACGCGGCTGGGTTCGGTTCGCGCGTTCGTGGGATTTTTGCCGCTCGGTTTTCAGCGCGGCCGCGCCAAGGGGGTGACCGCAACCTTCCACTGGACCTTTACGGGTTCGGAACAGGTTGAAACCACCGTGCGGATCGACCGCGGCAAGATTGCCGTGCGACCAGGTCTCCACGGCGAGGCCGATGTCCGCGTCCATGCCGACGCCGACACCTGGATCCGGGTGATGAACAGGGAGTACGGGATGATCCCTGCGCTGATCCTGCGGAAAGTGCGCGTCAAGGGTTCGATGGCCCTGTTCCGCGCCTTCGGCCGCTGCTTCGCGAGTTGACGTCATGAAAGCCAAGAGCTTTGCCGACATGGCTTGTTCGATCGCCGGCGCGCTGGAAGCGATCGGCGACCGCTGGTCGCTCCTCATCGTCCGCGATCTCTCGATCGGCCTGTCGCGCTATGACGAACTGCAGACCTCCACCGGCATGCCGCCGACGACGCTCGCCGACCGTCTGCGGCACCTGGAGTCGACTGGACTCGTCGAGAAGCGGCGTTATAGCCAACGCCCGCCGCGGCACGAGTATGTGCTCACCGCCGAGGGCCGCGATCTCTGGGTCGTGACCATGGCGCTGGCGCAATGGGGTGACCGCTGGGACGCCAGCGGACGCGGAGCACCGCCGGTGGACTTCATCGACCGGGGATCCGGACATCCGATCCGGCTCGCCTGCGTCGACGCGCAGACCGGGGAACCGGTCGCGATCGATCAGGTGCGGCTGCGCCCGGGACGGGGCGCCGACGACCTGGTGCGTTGGCGGATCGCCCAGGGTGCCAAACGGCCGTGATCGATGGCGCCCCCTGTTTCGGCCAGGTCTCTGGATCATGATGCGACCAGATTGAATCATACCTGATCTCCCCTGTTCGTTTGAGCATGATCTTTTCGGAAAACCGGCTTCCACTTTCCGGGTCATGCTCTAACGCGATGTCTCGAGAGCTGCCCTGCGTGTCCGGCGTCCGAGGATATATGCCAGCACCGGGGTACCGAAGGCGAGGTACCAGACATATCTGGCCGCCGACGGAGACACGGTCGCAACCGCTGTCCCGCAAACAAAGATGGCCACGCCGGTTGCGGCCGACACCAGTTCTGGACGGGCGTGCAACCCGACCGCTCTCACCCAGAGCAACGCATTGAGCGCACTGATCATCGTGAGGTGCGCGCCGTAGATGACCACGATCATGCTGCTGTCGGAGAACGCGCCGTAGAGGCTGTTGGTCGCTGGCAGGATGATGATCGACATCAGGAACAAAAGGTTGATGAATACCGTGCCGCGGGTGCCGTGCGGCGCCAGGGCCAGACGGCGATGATGGCTGATCCAGAACAGTCCGGCGATGATGAAGCTCAGCATCAGCGCGATCAGCCGTGCGCGGTAGGCGCCGAACAGTTCGGTCCAGCCCGGGACCCCGGCGAACTGGCCGGCGCGCGGCAAGTCGTAGGCGAGCAAGGTCATCGCCACGCCGAAGATGGTGTTGCTCAGAGCCTCCAGCCGGCGCATTTCGAACAAGTCGCGTTGGTCGGTCATTTCAGCCTCGTTCGGTACGGCAGTGAGCTACTCCGCGCGTCAGGAGCGCAGGATCTGACTGAGGAACAGCCTGGTGCGGGCATGCTGTGGATTGGCGAAGAACTCCCGCGGCGTGTTGGCCTCGATGATCTGACCGGCATCCATGAAGACGACCCGACTGGCGATTTCCCGGGCAAAACCCATTTCGTGGGTCACCACCAGCATGGTCATGCCCTCCTTCGCGAGGTCGACCATGGTGTCGAGCACCTCCTTGACCATTTCGGGATCGAGCGCCGAGGTCGGCTCGTCGAACAGCATGACCTTGGGATTCATGGTGAGCGCCCGCGCGATCGCGACGCGCTGCTGCTGGCCGCCGGAGAGCTGACCGGGAAACTTGTCGGCCTGGTCCGGGATCCGCACCCGCTCGAGGTATTTCATCGCCGCAGCCTCGGCGGCCTTCCGGGGAATGTTGCGCACCCAGATCGGCGCCAGCGTGCAGTTGTCGAGCACCGACAGGTGCGGAAACAGATTGAAGTTCTGGAACACCATGCCGACTTCGCGGCGCACCTCGTCGACGCGACGCAGGTTCGGCCCGAGCTCGATGTTGTCGACGCTGATGCGGCCTTCCTGGAACTCCTCCAGCGCATTGATGCAGCGGATGAAGGTCGACTTGCCGGAGCCCGAGGGGCCGCAGATCACGATGCGTTCGCCGCGCCCGACCTCGAGGTTGATGTCGCGCAGCACGTGAAACTCGCCAAACCATTTATTGAGGCCCGCGACCGTGACCACCGCTTCTGTCGTCATGCAAATCTCTCGATCAGGTCCGCCGGTTCGGATTCAGGCGATGCTCGGTGAACAGCGAATAGCGCGACATCCCGAAACAGAAAACGAAGTAGATCAGGCCGGTGAAGGCAAAGCCGGTGAACAGCGTGGTCGGCGTCGCCCAGGCCGGATCGGAGAACGCGGCCCGCAGCGATCCCAGCAGATCGAAGATCGCCACGATCAGGACCAGGGTGGTGTCCTTGAACAAGGCGATGAAGCTGTTGACCAGCCCCGGAATGACGTGGCGCAGCGCCTGGGGCAGCACGACGAGGCTCGTCGTTTTCCAGTAGGACAGGCCGAGCGCGCTTGCAGCCTCGGCCTGGCCGCGCGGAATCGCCTGCAGGCCGCCGCGGATCACCTCGGCGTTGTAGGCGCCGGAAAACAGCGCCACACCGATCAGCACGCGCACCAGGCCGTCGACCGTGACATTGCCGGGCAGGAACAGCGGCAGCATGTAGGTGGCGAAGAACAGCACGGTGATCAGCGGCACCCCGCGCCAGAACTCGATGAAGATCACCGAGCCGATCCGGATCAGGGGCAGGCTGGCGCGCCGGCCCAGCGCCAGCGCGATGCCGACCGGCATCGAGGCGACGATCCCGGTGACCGACACCACCAGGGTGACCAACAGTCCGCCCCACTGGCGGGTGTCGACCACGGGCAGCCCGCCGCGGTCGAGCCCCATGACGGCGATCGCGACGGCGACGCCGGCAAAGCTCGCGAGGCTGACCGCCAGCGCCCGCCATCCGGTTCGCAGCGCGCCATTGCCCACGAACAGCGCGACGGACACCACCAGCGCGGTGACGCCGAGGTCCAGCCACACGGCATGGGGCGACGACCGGATCAGGTCCCGCAGAGCGACCAGCGGACGGATCGCGACGGCGAGCCCGTAGGCCAGCAGGCTTAGCAGTCCCCCCGCCCCGGCCGGCACCAGATGCGCCAGGCCGTCGCTCGCGCCGGCCTGGTTGAGCTGCGCGGCGACTGCGGCGAGGCTGTCCGCCACCGCGGCCGCGCCGTCGGCCGTCCAGGTCACGCCGACGCCGCGGATGCCGCCGCCGTACAGCAGGAAAAACGCCAGGAACGGAAACGCGGCGAAGAACAGGATCGCGTTCAGCGCCTTGCCCGGGACCTTCGGCATCAGCAGCGGCACCAGCAGCAGCGCGGCAATCAGGAACGCCAGGTTGACCCGCCAGCGCTCGCCGGCCGGATAGAAGCCGTAGATGAGCTGGTCGAATTTCGCGGCGATGAAGGGCCAGCAGGCGCCGACCGGGTGACCGGCGTTGTCGGCAAGGCAGGCGTCGCGGCTGCTCCCCTGCCACACCGCGTCGACCAGCAGGAAGCGGATGGCGGGAACCAGCGTGATCCACAGCACGGCGAGACTGGCGAGCGTGAGCGCGATATTGGCCGGCGAATTCAACAAGCGCGTCCGTACGAAGCCGACGATCCCGGTCGTCACCACCGGCGCCGGCCGCGGCGCGACCAGGTCCTGGCGGACAAAGGCAGGCGTCGCGGTCCCGGTCATGTCGCGCCGAGGCCCATGCCGACGCGCCAGCCGTAGAAGCTCATCGCCGCGCTGGTGATGAGCGAGATCAGCAGATAGACCCCCATGGTGATGACGATGATTTCAACGGCCTGCCCGGTCTGGCTCAGCGTGGTCCCCGCGAATACGGAAAACAGGTCGGGATAGCCGACCGCGACCGCGAGCGACGAGTTCTTGGTCAGATTGAGATACTGGTTGGTGAGCGGCGGCAGGATCACCCTCAGCGCCTGCGGCACCACGATCAACCGCAGCGTGGCGCCGCAGCTCAGGCCCAGCGAGCTGCCCGCCTCCATCTGTCCCCGGTTGACCGCGAGGATGCCGGCGCGGACGATTTCGGCGATGAAGGCCGCGGTGTAGATC
This sequence comes from Xanthobacteraceae bacterium, assembly GCA_031291445.1. Taxonomy (GTDB): domain Bacteria; phylum Pseudomonadota; class Alphaproteobacteria; order Rhizobiales; family Xanthobacteraceae; genus Bradyrhizobium_A. The sequence continues at coordinate 61,350 of JARLJA010000098.1, forward strand.
GACAGCGCCAGCGTCAGCGCGACGAATTCGGGAATGATGCGCAGCCCGCCGACGAAATTGAAGCCCTTGAGCACCGGCGCCTCGAAGCTGAGCGGTGCGCCGAGCGCGAGGGCGACGACGAGCGGCAGGCCGACCAGCGATCCCAGCACCACCGGCCAGATCCTGAGCACGCGGCCGTTGTCGAACAGCGCCTTGCGCGCAAGGGCGTGCGCGGCGAATGCGATCCCCACGCCGATCCCAAGTGCGAGCGCAACCGGCCAGAAGCTCGCGTGGGCAACGGGCTCGGCAACCACGAAGCCACGATTGTTGAGGAACACCCAGCCGAGCAGCGTGATGCTCTGGCGCGGATTGGGCAGCGTTGCCAGCACGGCCAGATACCAGAACAGCAGCTGGAACAGCAGTGGCAGGTTGCGCACGATCTCGACATAGGCGCCGGCGAGCCGCGCCAGCAGCCAGTTCGGCGACAGCCGGCCGAGACCGATGGCAAATCCGATCACGGTTGCCAGCGCGACGCCGATCGCGGAAACGAGCAGCGTATTGAGGAGGCCGACCACGAAGACGCGGGTGTAGCTGTCGGACTCCGAATAGGGGATCAGCGCCTGGCTGACCCCGAAGCCGGCGGTCTGGGACAGGAAGCCGAAGCCGGAGGCGATGCGTTGCGCCTGCATGTTGGCGCGGGCGTTGGCGACGATTTCGTAGCCGAGCCAGACCACGAACGCGACCAGCACGAGCTGGCCCAGCACTCCGCCCCACCCGGTCTGCCCGCCCAATACCCGTCGCAGCTTGGGCCAGAACTGCGGCGGTGGAGGTCTGGACCCGATGGCCACGGCGCGGGCGTCCGGGTGCTAGCGGATCGGCGGTGCGTACTGCACGCCGCCCTGATTCCACAGCCGGTTGAGACCCCGCGAAATTCCGAGCTTCGATCCGGGGCCGACGTTGCGATCGAACGACTCGCCGTAGTTGCCGACGCCGCGGACGATGCGGACCACCCAGTCCTTGGTCAGACCGAGCTGTTCGCCGAGATTGCCGTCGCTGCCGAGCACGCGCTTGATCTCCGGATTGTCGGTCCGCAGCTTGCTCTCGACGTTCTTCTGGGTAATGTCGAGCTCCTCGGCGTCGATCATGGCGAACAGCGTCCACTTGACGATGTCGAACCACTGGTCGTCGCCGTGGCGCACCACCGGCCCGAGCGGTTCCTTCGAGATCACCTCGGGAAGCACGGCGTGGTCGCTCGGCGCGGCGAGCTTGAGCCGCTCCGAATAGAGCTGCGACACATCGGACGTGAAGGCGTCGCAGCGTCCGGATTCGTAGGCCTTCACGGTCTCGTCGGCGGAGGCGAAGGCGATCACCTCGTAGCGCATGTTGTTGGACTTGAAGTAGTCGGCGAGGTTCTGCTCGTTGGTCGTGCCGGTCTGAACGCATACCGACGCGCCATTCAATTCGAGCGCGGAATTGACCTTGAGCGACTTGCGGACGAGAAATCCCTGGCCGTCATAATAATTGACGCCGGTGAAGTTGAGGCCGAGCGAAGTGTCCCGCGACGAGGTCCACGTGGTGTTCCGCGACAGCACGTCGATCTCGCCCGACTGCAGCGCCGTGAAGCGGTCCTTGGCCGACAGCGGAACGAATTTCACCTTGGTCGGATCGTCGAAGATCGCGGCGGCGACCGCGCGGCAGACATCGACGTCGAGCCCGGTCCAGTTGCCCTTGTCGTCGGGAGCGGAAAAGCCCGGCAATCCCTGGCTCACGCCACAGGACAGGCTGCCGCGGTCCTTCACCGTCTTGAGGGTCTGCGCACCGGCGGATTGCGAAACGGTGGCGGCAACGAAGGCGAGCATGGCGACGAGCAGGCGTTTCATGACACAGCCTTTCAAGATGACGCGGCACTGCGGATGCCCCCGCGCCCCAGGCCGGATCCGGCCGCGCGGGAGGTCAACCGTGCCGCGCATAACAGGATGGTGCGGCAGGCAGGTCAAGGGGTTGACGGCCACCATCCCCGGGCCTCTTATCGTCCGGCATCCCCTGCTCCGCCACGTCTGTCGACCTCGCCGGTCGCCGTCGCCGTGGGGCAGACCGCCGCGACCCGTTTCCGCGCCCATGTGTTCTCACGTTCTGTCTCGAGCTCCTGGCATCCGTCCCGATGGCTTCCTCAAAGGACATTCCGCTCTCCCCGGCGACCCGTCTGGTGACCTCGGGGCGCGACACCGAGGCCCAGAAGGGTTTCGTCAATCCCCCGGTGGTTCATGGATCGACCGTGCTTTACGCGTCCGCCGAGGATCTGCACGCGCACCGCGGCGAATACCAATACGGCCGCCACGGCACGCCGACCACGCGCGCGCTGCAGAAGGCGCTGACCGATCTCGAGGGACCGCAGTGCCGGGGCGTCGGTCTGGCGCCGTCGGGCCTGGCGGCGATTTCCACGGCGCTGCTTGCGACGCTCAAGGCCGGCGATCACCTCCTGGTCTGCGACAACGTCTACCGTCCGACCCGGCTGTTCTGCGACGGCCTGCTGCGTCGCTACGGCATCGCGACGACCTATTTCGATCCGCTGATCGGCGAGCGGATCGCCGAGCTGTTCACGCCCGCCACCCGCGCCGTGATGGTGGAAGCGCCGGGCTCGCAATCGTTCGAGATGCCCGACGTCCGCGCCATCGCCGAGGTCGCGCACGCCCGCGACGCGCTGGTGATCGACGACAACACCTGGGCGACGCCGCTGTTTCGCCGCGCGCTCGATCAGGGCGTCGACATCAGCATCCAGGCCGCCACCAAATATATCGGCGGCCATTCCGACATCATGTTCGGCACCATCGCAGCCAATGCCCGCGCCTGGCCGGCGATCTCCGAGGGCATCCGGCTGCTCGGCGTCTGCGCCGGCCCCGACGACGTGTTCCTGGCGCTGCGCGGCCTGCGCACGCTGGGCGTGCGACTGGCGCAGCACCAGACCGCCGGGCTTGCGATCGCGCGCTGGCTGGAGGCCCGTCCCGAAGTCGCCCGCGTGCTGCATCCGGCGCTCGACGGCGACCCTGGACACGCGCTGTGGACGCGCGACTTCACCGGCGCCAGCGGGCTGTTCGGCGTGGTGCTGAAGCCCGCGCCGGCGGCCGCGGTCGATGCCTTCCTCGACGCCGTCAGCCTGTTCGGAATGGGCTATTCCTGGGGCGGCTTCGAAAGTCTCGTCATCCCGTTCGATTGTTCGTCGTACCGCACGGCGACGACCTGGGCGCCGGGCGGACCGACGCTGCGCTTTCACGTCGGGCTGGAGGACGTCGAGGACCTCAAGGCCGATCTCGACCGCGGCTTTGCCGCCTTCAACGCGGCGCTCCGCGGCTGAACGTCCGGACCGAAACGCTAGTTGCCTTCCGTCGCGGCCTCGCGCTTGTGCGCGGCGATGAAGTAGAGATTGCGCAGGTAGACCACGAGGCCGAGCCCCTGTCCGGCGATGAAGACCGGATCGCGGCGGTACAGCGCGTAGATCAGCAGCAGCGCGCCTCCGCCCACGGAAAAGAACCAGAATGTGGTCGGCACCACGCTCCTGCGGGCGCGCTCGGAGGCGATCCACTGCACCACGAAGCGCATGGTGAACAGCCCCTGCGCAGCGAAACCGAGAATCACCCAGGCGTCGAAATGAATGACGAAGACGTCATTGAGATAGGCGGCGACGCGCGCCATCAGGTCAGCCGGCATGAGCATTCACCTCGGAAGCAACGGGCGTCGACTTCTTGCGCCGGATCAGCCACCACACCCCGGCGAGGTCCATGATGCCGATCCACAGTCGATCGAAGAAGCCGTAGTTGGAAACGCCGGCATAGCGGGCGCGGTCGATCACGTCCACATAGGCGATGTCGAAGCCCTCGCGCCGCACCAGCGCCGGCAGGAAGCGGTGCAGCCCGTCGAAATACGGCAGCGACAGGAACACATCGCGCCGGAACGCCTTCAGCCCGCAGCCGGTGTCGCGGGTGCCGTCGTGCAGGATCAGGTTCCTGACCCGGTTGGCGATCTTCGACTGCAGCCGCTTGAAGCCGGTGTCCTTGCGTCCCACCCGCTGCCCCGCGACCAGACCGATGCGCTCGCCACCCCGCTCGATGGTGGTGATCAGATCCGGCAGGAAGGCCGGATTGTTCTGGCCGTCGCCGTCGAGGGTGGCCACGATCGCGCCCCGCGCGTAGCGGACGCCGGTGCGAACCGCGGCCGACTGTCCGCAGGATTTGATGTGGCGGACCTGCCGCAACTGGGGACAGGTCTTGCGTAGCGCCGCGATCCGGTCCGGCGTGGCGTCGCTCGAGCCGTCATCGACGTAGACGATTTCGTAAGCCCAGCGGCCGTCGAGCGCGGCGACGATCTCCGCAACCAGCGGGGCGATATTGTCCGCCTCGTTGCGGACCGGCACCACGATGGAAACCGCCGGGGGAGCCCCACGGGCCCCCTCGGGCAAGCTGGAAATGACGTCGGTCAAGTGGCCAAGGCCCCGCGCTGAGACGGGCTACGGCATCGCGTAGCCGCCGAAAGCCCTTTGTGTTACAATGGTTTGATTGGAAGGCCGGGGCGATTTTAGCCGCCGCCTTCCGCCGCTCCGGTCGCTTCTTAGGAGGCCGGCGCGCCGCCGGCAACCCCTTTGCTGGCTACGGCAATTCCGCGACCGCGCCGTCCGCATCGATGGCGAAGCCGAGCTGCCGGGTCGCGAACCAGTAGCGGACCACGAGCGTCCCCGCGACGCCGACCAGCGCGCCGGCAACGACGTCGCTTGGATGATGGGCGAGCAGCGCGACGCGCGAGACGATGATGGCGAGCGCATAAGCGGCCATCACAAACCGGCTGCGCGGCCACGCCATCGCCACCGCGCCGGCGAGCGCGACCGCGGTGATCGCGTGCGCCGACGGCAGGCTCTCGAACGGCTCGTGCCAGGTGCCCGGCGAGAACTGGAAGACGTCGGCCCGTCCGCCGACGAAGGGCCGCGCCCGTCCGATCGCGCCCTTCAGCCCCTCGCCGATCAGGTCCGCGAGGCCCACCGACAGGAAGACGAAGGCCAGACGGACGTCGAGCCCGGACATCGCCAAGCGGACACGACCGCGCAGCAGCGGCGTGATGACCAGGGCCGCGAGCACCGCGAGCCCGCTCGCCCACAGCACGTAGGCCGCCTTGCCGAAATCGGTGATCCAGCGGAACGGCCAGAGCTGCGGCGCACCGCGCGACGGCATCATCATAATGACGGGGGCATCGGCCACGACCATCAGGCCGATGACGACGACGGCGCCCAGTCCTGCCACCAGGGCCAGCTGCCGCATCAGCCGCCGCGTGGCAGCGCGCCGGTTGGGCGCGGTCGGGGCACCGATGAGGCGCGCGCAGGCGTGCCACAGGCTGTCGTCAGGGGCGTGAGCCGCGCCCGGGCGGTCCGGACTGGTCATGGTCACGTCACTCGGTTCCTTCGGAACTGAAGACGGCGACCGCGATCTGGCGACCCTGGGAGAAGTTGTAGCCCTCGACGCGGCTGTTGATGTTGTAGCGCAGGCCGATCGCTTCGGCGCGCTGGGCGAAGGCCCGGGCCTGGCGGGCTTCGACCAGCGCGAAGCGGCAGCTGCCCTGGCCGAGGAAGTCGGCAGCGCCCGAACCGTCGGTCAACACGGTCGAAGTCCCGATCATGAACACGAGGCTCGGCTCCTGATAGCCGGCGGCGGCGGCCTCCGGTCCGACGCACTGCACGTTGCGCAGGACCCGCGCCAGTTCGACGCTCGGAAACAGCGGCGTCAGCGCCGGCAGCACGACGCCGTAGGCGACCACGCCCAGAAACCATGAACCCGCGACGGCGCTGAGCAGCGACCGCTCGGCTTCGTTGTCGTCATAGAGCCACCACGCGAACAGGCTGAAGATCATCGCGCCGGCGGCGAACGGCCAGGCCGAAAACACCGGCTGCAAGGTGAGCGCGATCGCCAGCACGATCAGGGCGACCGAGATCACCGCCGGCGCCACGAACCACCACGCGGTGCCGCGCACCACCCACGCCGTGCGCGACAGCACGCGGCGCTCCAGCGCGCCGGTGATCAGGATGGCGATCGCCGGATAGAGCGGCAGCACGTAGTGCGGCAGCTTGGTGGGAACGGCCTCGAACACGATCCATGACGGGACCAGCCACGCCAGCAGGAACTGGGCGCCGGGCTCCCATCGCGCCCGCCAGATCGCCGGCGCGGCGAGCCCGGCGAGCGCCGCGCCCGGCCAGAACGTCACCCAGAACAGGGCGAAATACAGTCCCGGCGGCGCGCCGTGGGATTCCTGCCCGCCGGCCAGCTTGGTGAACATGTCGCCGCCGACGGAGTTGGCGAAGAAGCTGTCGCCGGAGCGCAGCGCGATCAGCACGAACCACGGCAGCACCAGCACCAGCATCCACATCAGGCCCCACAGCGGCCGCAGCTGCCACAGCCAGGCGCCGGTCCGGTCGGCAATGGCGAGCGCGCCGATGGTCAGCAGTGCGAACATCAGGATCAGCGGGCCCTTGAGCAGGATGCCGACGGCGATGGCGGTCCAGAACACCGCGGGCAGCGCCCACGATGGATGCAGGCGGTCCTCGCCGCGCTGCCAGGGCACATAGATCCGCGCCAGCGCGCCCATCACGGCGACGGACGTGCACAGCAGCATGGCGTCGGTCTTGGCGAGCCGCGCCTCGACGCTCAGCAGGATGCTGGCGCATATCATCAGGGCCGCGAGCAAGGCGCCGCGGCGGGTGACGAACGCCAGCGCCGCCCAGTAGGTCAGCAACACGGCGCCGATGGCGCCTGCGAGTGACGGCACGCGGTACAGCCAGATGCGCAGCTGGGCGCGCGGAACGCCGAGCGCCGTTGCGGTTTCCACCGCGGCCGCCTGGAGCCAGTAGATGCCGACCGGCTTCTTGTAGCGCACCTCGTCCTGGAAGCGGATGTCGACGAAGTCGCCGGTCTCGACCATCTGCTTGGTCGCCTGGGCGAACCGCGCCTCGTCGCGATCGACGGGAGGAATGGTGAAGAATCCCGGCAGGTAGAACAGCGCGCCGACCACGATCAGAAACAGCACGGCGCGAAGGTGACTGGCGACGGCAAAATCGATCACGCGCGCCAGCGCGCGGCCCGGATCGGCCCGGGTCGCGGGCTCACGCGGTTCACCAAATCGGCGACGATAGACGGGGTCGGTCATCGGCCTCGCATACGATGAAACCACCGTCCCGACAACAGCTTGAACCGGTGTTATTGAAATCTCACCACAACTGTGTCCGCGGCGCCCGAGGCGTCCATCACGGTGAGGCGGGCGAAGCCCGGACCGGGCGGATCGATCAGGCTCTGGCGCCGGCCGTCGAGCGCGCCGACGGCAATGCCGTTGACCAGCACGGTCAGCGGCATGACCCCGCCCACCACCTTGACCGGCACCGGCGCGGCGCTGTCGCCGGTCGCCGCGGTGTCGATCCGCGAGCCGTTCAGCGGGAACTGGATGTGCAGCGCCTGGGCGCCGTCGCCGCGCATCAGGTCGCCCGCGGCCCGGAACCGGCGCAGCGGCAGCGGCAGCTTGGCGTTGCTGGCGATCAGGGTGCCCTTGGGCGCCCGCGGCAGCGGCGCCGGGAGCTTGCCGGTGCGGGCGAAGGCGTCGAACAGCACCGGCGCGGCGGCGCTGCGTCCGACCAGGCCCGGCACCGGCGCGCCGTCCGGCCGCCCGATCCACACACCGATGGTGTAGCGGCCGTCGAACCCGATCGACCAGGCGTCCCGGTAGCCGTAGCTGGTGCCGGTCTTGAACGCGATCCGGCCATGAACGGCGTTCTCGGGCGGCGGCGTGCCGATCAGGACATTGCCGACCTGCCAGGCGGCGGCGGCGTCGAGCAGCCGCCGCGGCTCGGACGCCGCGCCCGCGTCCTCGACCAGCTCGCGCAGCGGCACGCTCTCGCCGAGCCTGGCGATCCCGGCATACAGACCGACCAGATCGCGCAGGCTGACCCCGACCCCGCCCAGGCCCATGGCGAGACCTGGCACTTCGTCCCTCGGCAGGATCAGCGATGCTCCCGCCTGCCGCAGCCGCGCCGCCAGCCGGCTCGCGCCGACCCGGTCGAGAAGCGCGATGGCCGGAACATTGAGCGACAACTGCAGCGCGCGGCGCACCGGCACCGTGCCCTGAAACGTCATGTCGAAGTTTTCGGGCGCGTAGCTGCCGAAGCGGATCGGCCGGTCGTCGATCAGGCTCTCCGGCGCGACGAAGCCGTCCTCGAAGGCGAGCCCATAGATGAACGGCTTCAGGGTCGAGCCCGGCGAGCGGATCGCGCGGGTGATGTCGACCTGCCCTGCCCGACGGTCGTCGAAATAATCCGCCGAACCGACATGGGCGAGGATGTCGCCGCTGTCGTGGTCGACCACCAGGATGCCGATCGACAGGCGGGGACCCAGCGCGGTGGCGCGGTCGTGCGCCAGCGCCTCGATGGTCTTCTGCAGCGTCAGGTCGAGCGTGGTGCGGATCACCGCGGTGTCGGGATGGCTCGCCACCAGCTGGTCGGCCGCGTGCGGCGCCAGCAGCGGCATCGCCCGGCGGAACTGGGGCACTGCTTCCGCCCGTGCTGCGTCGGCATCGGCGAACGCGACCACCCCCTCGCCGACCATGCGATCGAGCACGCGGTCGCGCGCCACATGGGCGGCCTGCGGGAAGCGGTCGAGCCGGCGGCGCTCCGGCGATTGCGGCAGCGCCACCAGCAAGGCGGCCTCCGCCAGCGACAGCCGTTTCGGCTCCTTGCCGAAATAGGCCAGCGACGCCGCGCGCACGCCTTCGAGATTGCCGCCGAACGGCGCCAGCGTCAGGTAGAGGTCGAGAATTTCGTCCTTGCTGAAGCGGCGCTCGATCTCGACCGCCCGCACGATCTGGCGCAGCTTGGCGGCGAACGAGCGCCCCTGCCGCGGCTCAAGCAGCCGCGCCAGCTGCATCGTAATGGTCGAGCCACCCGACACGATGTGGCCGGTGGTGGCGAGCTGATAGGCCGCGCGGACCAGCGCCAGCGGATCGACGCCGGCGTGGCTGCGGAAGCGTTGGTCCTCATAGGCCAGCAGCAGCTTCACGTAAGTCGGGTCGACGGCGGTCGCGGCCTTCGCCGGCAGGCGCCAGCGTCCGTCGGCCATGGCATAGGCGCGTAGCAGCCTGCCGCCGCGATCGACCACCGCCGTCGAGGTCCGCTGGGTCTCGGCGAGCGGCAGCGGATCGATGACGACGACGAAGGCCGCGGCCGCCGCCAGCGTGGCCCCGAGCCCAAGACCGAGGGCGGCGATCACCGCCGCGCGCCGGAACCGGCGTGCGGGGCGTGTCGCCGTCTCTGGCTGAGGGCACGTCATTTGGCGGCTTTGACCTCGACGCCGCCGGTGGTGGTGCGGCCATAACGCGAGGGATTGTACATGTCCTCGATATAGGCCTGCGGCAGCACGTATTTGCCGGGCGTCACCGCGCGCACCACATAGGCCACGGTGAAGACCGGACTGTCGTTGCTCGCCCGCTCGATCGCCGCGCTGAAGCGGTCGTCGCGGAACTGGGTGTCCTCCGGCTCCTCGCCGTCCTCGATCCAGTCCAGCGTGCCGGTATCGCCCGACGACACCAGATGCGGATTGTCGATCTCGAGCCCGGCCGGCAGATAGTCGACCACCATGATGCGACCGAACTCCGGCTGCGCCTCGGTGATCTTCAACACCACCGCGAAGCGGTCGTTCTGGCGGGCGTGGCTGATGTCGGCCGGCTTGCCGTCGAGCGTGAAATAATTGCGCTCGATCTTGAAGCCGTTGGCGGCCGCGGGCTCCGGCGTGACCGGCGCTCCGCTCACCGCAACCACCGCCTGCATCGGCGTGTCGCCGGTGTTGGTGATCTTCACCGGCTTGGCCGTGACCTCGGCGGAGGTGAAGCTGCGGTAGAGCGCGGTCTTGACCGGGCTGCCGTCGACCTCGAGGGAGACACCGCCGTCCCTGGCGATCGCCCGCGACGCCAGCACCAGCCAGGCGTTCTCCTGGGTGGAGGTGTACGGGGTGAGCCCGCGCGCGGCCTCGACCCGTTCGACCGCGGCGGTGATGGTGGCGTGCGGGGCACTGCCCTCGCTCGCCAGCGACACCAGCGCGGCGGCGTCGCGCAGCGCCGAGCCGTAGTCGGTGCGGCCGAACACCAGCACCGGCTTCGGCATCAGGCTGTCGAGCGCGGCGGCGTAGACCCGCTCCGCCCGGGCCCGGTCGCCGACCAGCGCCAGCGCCGCGGCGAGCTGGGCCTTGGCGATCGGGGTGGCCAGGTTGCCGAGCTTGGTGTCGGCGAGGTAGCGCAAGTCGCCGATCGGCGCGACGCCGTTGCGCGCCAACACGTAGAGCCCATAGGCGAGCTCGCGGCCGCCGTTCTTTTCCGGCTCCTCCGCATTGACGACGGCATTGTGGATGCGGTCGAGCGCATTGCGGAACAGGACGTCCGGCACCGCGAAGCCCTTCTCGCGCGCCCGGCTCAGGAAGTCGGTGACGTAGGCATCGAGCCAGGCGTCGTCGCCGCCCGCCGACCACAGCCCGAACGAGCCGTTGGAGCCCTGGCGCGCCAGCAGGCGCTCGATGGCGTCGCGGATCCGCTGGTCGACCGCGCCGTCCATCGCCAGATGGGCCTCGGCGGCGAGATCGTTGAGGTAGAGCAGCGGCATCGCCCGGCTGGTGATCTGCTCCGAGCAGCCGAACGGGTAGCGATCGAGCGCCTTGAGAATGGTCGCGGCGTCGAGCGCCGACGACATGCTGACGGACACCGACACCCCGGCGGTGCCCGGCACCAGGTCGCTGAACATGTCCGGCGTGAGCGTCAGGCTCTCGCCCTTGGCGAGCGTCCGCACGGTACGCCGCGCCAGGATCTGGGTCGCCGGCTTGACATCGAGGACGTAGTGCCGTGCCAGCGCCAGATTGTTCGGCCCCTTGATGCTGACGTCGACGCTGGCGGACCCGGCGCCGCCGGCATCGAGCGCAACCGCCGTCGAACTGCGTTGTTTGGCCGCGAGGTGCATCACCGTCGGCGCCGTGCCGCCGAGGCGGACCGGCCCCGCGGTGGTGACCGCAATAGTGTAGTCGCCTGCCGCGCCTTCGACGTTGTCGAGCTCGAGCGTCATCGAGCCGTGGTCGCCGTTGAGCAGGAAGCGCGGCAGCGTCGCCGTCAGCACCACCGGATCTCGGATGGTGACGTCGGCGGTGGCGCGGCCGAGCTTGGTGGCGCTCCACGCCACCGCCATGACCCGCGCGGTGCCGGCGAACTCCGGAATCTCGAAGCTGACCTCGGCGCTGCCGTCGGCGGCCACCGTGACGATGCCGGAATAGAGCGCAAGCGGCTTCTGGGTCGGCGGGCTGCCCTGCAGCTCGGCCCCGCCGCTGTCGCCGCCGGAGCGGATCTGGCCGACCGAGCCCTGCATGCCGTCGATCAATTGGCCGTAGAGGTCGCGGATCTCCGAGGTCAACCGGCGCTGCCCGAGATAGTAGTCGTCGGGAGCCGGCGGCTTGTAGTTGGTGAGGTTGAGGATGCCGACGTCGACCGCGGCGATCACGACCTTGGCGTCCTCGCCGGGCGACAGCCCCGCGATCTTGACCGGCAGCTTCAAGGTCGAGCTCGGCCGCACCAGGGCCGGCGGCGACAGGGTCACCGCCAGCGTGCGGGCCTTCTTGTCGATGCCGATCCATTTCAGGCCGATGGCGCGGCCCGGCATGCGGCGGGCGGCGGCGTCGAGCGGCCGGCGCAGCGTGGTGACGACATAGGCGCCGGTGCCCCAGTCCTTGCCGACCGGGATCTTGACCTGGGCGGTGCCTTCCTTGACGTCGACCGCTTGCGTGGTCAGCAGCCGGTCGCCCAGCACGTTCACGGTGAGGCGTCCGGCGCTGCGCGCGTTGACCGACACCGTCATGGTCTCGCCGGAGGCGTATTCCGGCTTGTCGACCGAGGTCTCCAGCAGGTCCGGGGTGTCGGCGCTGCCGTCGGAGTACCAGCCGACGTCGAACTGCACCGAGGTCAGCGGACCGTCGGCGTCGGCGGTCTTGACGTCGAGCCGGTAGCGGCCCGCCTGCGGGTTGAGCTGGATGTGGGCCGGGGCGTCGGCCGCGACCGTCAGGTCGCCGTCGGCGACGCGCTTGGTGGACTTGACCGGCTCGAAGTCCCAGGACGAGCCCTGCCGGTACCACTGGTAGCGGCTCTCCAGCTTCATCAGCTCGTAGTGCAAGCCGTTGCGCGCCAGCGCCTTGCCGTCCGGCGCGACGAACACCACGTCGAACTTGGCGGCCTCGCCCTCGGCGACGTTGCGGTCGGCGAACAGCGGCTTGACGCCGATCATGTTGCCGTCCGGCGCGACCGGCAGCGTCAGCTTGCGCTCGACCGCCCGGCCCCCGGTCTCGACCATGCGGATGAAGATCTGGGCCTCCTGCGGCCGCGTCGAGGTCGGCGGCTTCGGCAGGCTGACCGACAGGGTCGCCTTGCCGGCCTGGTCGGCGTCGGGAAGGTTTTCCAGCGGCGTGCGTTCGTTGCTGGTGGCCTCGGTGTCGGCGACGCCGAACTGGTAGCCGGCATAGCCAGGCCGGTTGTCGGCCGGCGCCACCAGCACGTCGCCCTCGATGCCGAGCCCCGCGGCCGGGGCGCCGTAGAGGAAATGGCCGTCGACCTTCACTTCAACCGAAGCATTGGCGGAGATCGCCTTCGCATTGGTGGTCAAGTCGAATTCGATCCGGTCGGGCACGTAGTCCTCGACCATGAAGGTGGTCTCGCCGATCGACGGTCCCTTGGGATCGGTGAACGCCCGCACCCGCCACGTCCCGGTCGGCACCGCCGAGTTGAGCGGCAAGGTCAGCGATCGGCCGCCGGCGCCCTGGTCGGGCAGCACCGCGCGGCGGAATTCGACGCCGTCGGGTCGCTCGACCACCAGGGTCAACGGGCTGCCGGTCGCCGCGTTGCCCTGCCCGTCGCGCAGCAGCGCGGTGAGGTAGACGGTCTCGCCGGAGCGGTAGACCCCGCGCTCGGCATAGACGAAGGCATCGAGCCCCGCCGGCACGGCGCGGCCCGCGACGCCGCGGTCGGTGAGGTCGAAGGCGTTGGACTTCAGGCTGAGGAAGGCATAGTCGGCGGCCTCGGTGCTCGCCGTCAGCAGCGCCGGCGACAGGCCGCCCTCGCCGCGCGCCAGCCCAGCCTCGAACAGCACGTGGCCGCTGTCGTCGGTCTTGCGGCTCGCCAGGACCTCGTTGCTGCGGGACACCAGACGGATCTCGGCGGCCTTGACCGGCGCGGCCGAGGCCAGCGAATTGACGAACACGTGGATGCCGTCGTTGCCGGAGAACGCGGTGAGGCCGAGGTCCGAGACGATGAACCACTGGGTCGCCAGCTGGTCGGAGTCGTCGGCGCTGGCGCCGGGGCCCTTGGCCGCCGCGGTCATGGCGTAGACCCCCGGCTGCAACGCGCCGACCGCCTGGTCGACCGGGAACGCGGTGGTGACGTCCTCGTTCAGCCGGGTCTCGGTGGCGATCTCGCCCGACCACACCTTGACCCCCGTCTCGTCGCCCAAAGCGGTGGCGCTGTAGCTGCTCAGCGAGCCCTGGAAGTCGTCGCCGAGCACGGTGTTGATCAGGTTGCGATCGCCGATCCGGTAAATCGTGACGGCGACCGCCGGGGTGTTGACGCTGACCAGCGGGATGCCGCGCTGGCCGGTGCGCGGCAGCACATAGGCGCGCCCGGTGAAGTGCACGAACGGCTTGCGGTCGCGGACATAGATGTTGAATTCCGCCGACTTGGGCAGGGTTTCCTTGACCGCCGACGGCAGGCCGGCGCGCAGGTTCACGGTGTAGCGCTCGCCGTGGGTGAGGCCCTCGACGCAGAGCTGCTGGTCCTCGGTCGAGAGCGCCGGCTTGTCGGTGCCGCCGAGCGCGACGAACGGCGCGAAGTCGACCCGCTTGGCGAGGTTTTCCGAGAACTGGAAGCAGACCCGCGGCGACGCCGCATCGGAATCCACCGAATAGTCCAGCAGCCGGAAGCCGTGGTCGTCGCGCAGCTTCTCGTAACTGGCGCGGACCTCGGCGACCTCGCGCAGGTCGAGCGAGGTGCGCAGCGAATCCAGCGCCGGGCGCCACAGCTTGCGGTCGGCCAGCGCCTGGCCGAGCGTCGCGAGCGCATCGGCCTCCTCGCCCGGATTGCCGGCGCGCTGGTAGGCGATGTAGGCGGCGGTCGAGGCGCGCTCGAGCAGGAAGGTCTGTTCCTTGCTGTCGACCGGGCGGACCTGGAAAATGGCGCGGGCGATCCGCAGCCAGTTGCTGGCATCGTCGGGGGCGATGGCGGCGATCTGCCCGAGCGTCTGCAGCCCGGAGCGCGTGTCGTTGCGCCGGAACGCGGCGTCGGCGTCGGACTTCAGCGTGGCCAATGGCTTGGCCACCGGCCCGGCGTCCTTTTTCATCTGGGCTTCGAGGCGGATGGCGGCGTCGCCCAGGTCGTCGCGCCGGAACGACTTGTCGGCGGCGAGAGCGGACACGAGGCCGAACACCAGCGCGGCGACCAGCGCAGCGGCGCGAACCAGACCCAGCATGACTTCCCCCCTGCAAAGGCGGGCAATGCCGCCGTCATCAGACAATGCGCGAATCGTGACAGCCTCATGGCTACACGAACCGCGGCCAAAAGGCGTTGCGGCCAAGCAATCAGCGCCGTCCCGCGACCGCACGTCGCGGCCGCGCCGGCTAAGGAGCCTGACCTGCCCGCCCCTTGGTCGCCCCCGCCCGCCGGGCGGTTCGGCCGGGGGTTGCCAAAGGTCGAATTCTTTCAGTATTTGCTGGTATATTGGCCGGCACGGTCCCGTAGCTCAGTTGGATAGAGCAACAGCCTTCTAAGCTGTGGGTCACAGGTTCGAATCCTGTCGGGATCGCCAGCCGCGACACGCCAAAAACCCCCACAAAATCAGCACTTGCCGCGATCTTGCGGACCGTCGAAGTCGGCTCGGGACGAAGAACATTCAGGGATCAAAGAGCATCTTCGGGGATATTCCGGGACAGCAAGTCCCCTCGTCGCCCGGTCATCGTGCCGGCCCGCCGACCTGCGCACGAAGGCTGTCCACGAATGCGGCGACCGACCGGTCGTCCGGCGCGACCTTGGCAAGCCGTTGCGCATAGTCCAGCGCCGCCGCAGGATCACCGGCGTCGCGGCTGATGCTGGCGAGCGCCATTAGCGTGTCCCGGTCGGCAGGATGCCTGGCGAGGTTGTCCCGCAACGCGCCGAGCGCGTCCTCGCGCTTTCCAGCGGAGTTGAGCGCGACGGCATAGACGTAGGCGTATCTCGACTGCTCCGGCGCCAGCTCGGCAGCGCGGCGCAATTCGCCCAGTGCCGTGTCGGACTGTTTGGCCCGCACCAAAGCGAGACCCAGCGCGTGATGCAGACCCGCATCCCGCGCCGAGGCTTCGACCCCGCGGCGCAGCACCTCAATCGCGTCGCCTTCGCGTCCCGACTGCCGGTAGAGATCGGCGAGATTGATCGTCGCCGCCGTGTCCCGCGGGCTGAGCCGCAGCGCCGCCCCGTATTCCGCCTCGGCCTCGGCGGTCAGGCCGCGCCGCGCCAGGAAATTCGCCAGCGTGGCGCGAGCCTCGGGCCGGTCGGCATTAAGGTGCTGCGCCGCGACGAACTCGTCCGCGGCGCTGGCAAAGCGCTCGCGATCCGCCGCCGGTTGGCTGACGGACGGCATCGCCGCCAGCAGCGCCACCGCCCTGATGCGGACGCCCCGCACCGGGTCGGACAGCCGCGGGGCCACCAGCGGCCAGAGCTGGTTTGCGGGGATGCCGTCCAGCATGTCGAGCGCGCCGATGCGCACCATTGGGTCAGGGTCGGCAAGTCCGACACGCGCCGCTGCGAGACTCGCGGGCGACAGGTGGGAGGCCAGTTCGTCAAGCGCGCTGGCGCGCGCAACCGCCGGCGCCTTTCCGTCCTGCGCGAGCGCGGCGAGCCGCGTGGCGGCGTCCGCCGTATCGGTCCGCGCCGCGTGGAACGCCGCCGCATAGGTCTGGAAGCCGCTGCGCTTCGGCCCGAACCAGCGCTCGATCGCGGCCGCCGCCCACTGCGGCGGCCTGGCGGCGTGGCAGTCGTTGCAGGTGTTCGGCGTCCCGAGCGTCACCGACAGGTCCGGCCGCGGGATCCGGAAACTGTGATCGTGGCGGCGGTCGACCGTCATATAAGTGCGCACCGGCATGTGGCACGCCACGCAACCCGGCACGGGATCGGCGCCGGCATGGTGCGTGTGCGTCACGCTCCCGTAGCTGTCGGCCGCGTGACACTGGGCGCACACGCCGTCGCCGGGCGCGCGCAGCGCTGCGCCGTGCGGCTCGTGGCAGTCGCTGCAGGTCACGCCCGCGGCAAACATCCTGCTCTGCTTGAACGGGACGTAGTTGTAGGGCTCTTCCACGTCGCGGGCCTGACCGTCGGCGGTGTAGGTGCCGCGCGAAAGCGGTGCGACCACATGGGTCTGCGACAGCCACCGGCCGGGGACCCAGTCCTCGGCAAAGCCGGCCCGGCGCGCGTGGCACAACCCGCAGGTCTCGACCTCCTTGCGCAGCAGCGCCGGCTTCACGCTTCGCTGCGGCTTTCCGGTTTCCGGATCGGCCCGCCACGCGATGCCGGCGCGTTCGTCGAGATGCGCGACGAGCCCCATGGAGTCGTCCAGCGCCTTGCGGAACGGCCACAGGCTTTGCCGATCATGCGCCCAGCCCACATGCCGCGAGCCCTGGCCGTGACAGGCCTCGCAGCCGACGCTGATTTCCGACCATGTGGTGTGGAAGCGGTCGCTGGAGGAATCGTAGTTCTTCCGCACGCCGGTCGAATGGCACTCGGCGCACATGAAATTCCAGTTCTGGTTGAATTTGGTCCAGTGCAGCTCGTCGTCGTGCTTGATGTCATCGTCGGGATAGAGGTGAATCCAGCGTTGGCCGCCCTTATCCTTTGCCCGGCTGTCCCAGGCCAGTGAGAGCGCCTGGATACGTCCGTCCGGGAATTCCACCAAGTATTGCTGCAGCGGATCGATGCCGAACGTGTACTTCACTTCGAAGTCGGCGAGCTTGCCGTCCGGCCCGTCCGTCTGAACCAGGAATTTGCCGTCCTTGCGGGAGAAGCGGGACTTGACGCCGTAATACTCGAACGTCGCGTCGGCGAAATCGCCGAGCACGGTGTCAGCGGTCGCGTGCTGCATCGCCGCCTTGTGTTGCGATGCACGCCACAGCTTGGCTTCCGCCTGGTGGCAGGCCCCGCACGTGTCGCTGCCGACAAAGGTGGCGGCGGTCGTTTCGGGCGATCGTGGCGCGAAACCGCCGCCGAGATAGCTTGCTCCCAACCCGATGGCAACAACGATCGCCGCGGCGACGGCGGCCGCAATCCAGATACCGCGTCTCGATAGCAGGCCGGCATTCGCTGCGCCCGAGGCTCCGTCCACTGGCGGAGAATCTGCAGGCGCGAATCGGGATCGCTTGCGTGTCACCGGCCTCCCCTGCTCCGAGCTTCGCCGCCGCGCGACTGGCACACCGGACGACGCGGCAGCGGTCGAAACGGGATGGTATCCTTGGCTGGACGCCGATCAAGTCAAATGGGGCGATCCGGGCTGCGGCGGCACGAATTGATCACGCGGGGCGCGGCGCTGCCTTCGGAACGCCGCTGCCCTTCGTGGCAACGAAGGACCGCTGCGGCGCGACTTGAACGTTCCGAGTATCTTCTCGTCCTTCAGCAACTCATCGATCGCCGACATGATCGTCCTGCCGGGGTTGGCTTTGCACGTCAGGATGATCTCGTGCTCGAATATCTTGAGGCGCGCGACGTTGACCTAGTGCTTTTTCGCCAGACCGTTATACCAGCCGCTGTACCAGGTCGAGAGCATGTCGGCGTCCTCCTGGAAGGTGCCGGCGAGCTGCGCGCAGGTCAGCGTCTGCACATCGATGTATCCGTTCGCATCCGCATAGGCGGTGAGCGGCACCTGGGCCCGGGCGCCGGAGCCCGCGAGCAGCAGGCCCGTCGCCGTGAGAAGAAGGAATTTGCTGATGTGAGGCAGGGAAATGGAAATCGTCATCTTACCTGAATTCCTTGAGTTTCTTCGCCGCCGTGCCATACGGCCCGAGTTGGTAGACAGCCGCGCCCGCGGGCGAGAACGTGAACGGCGTAAACGGCTCGGCGATGAACTTGTCCAGATCGGCGAGCGGGGCGGCGCCGGTGGAGACGTGCGGATTGAATTTCTCGCCCGCGCCGATTTGCACGAAGGTCGACACGTAGCCGATCATCATCGCGTCGATCGCCGGACTTTCGTGCCTGGCGGTGAACGCCTCGATTGGGCCGGTCGGGGTCGTGAATGGCGCGGCGGCGGCAATGATGTCCGCCTGCAGCTTGAGCAGTTCGGCGGTCGGCCTGGCGACAATGCCCGCGACGCCGACCTGCCCGGCCGGAAGGTAGTAGCGCTTGGTCGCCTCCAGTCTCATGGCGTTCACATTGGCACTCGCGAGCACCTTGCCCACCGCGGCATAGACCTTGCCGAGGTCCGCGGTGCGGACGAAGCACTGCAGCATCGTGATGTGCGGACGGTGGCTCGCATCGAGGGCGAAGCCCTTTGGGAAGATCTTGAGCAGGCTCGCGTTGTCGGCGGCGGAATGCCGGAGCATCGTCGCGTCCGGCTGGAGCAGAACGTCGATGGCCGTGACCGTGTTCTGCACGACTGGGAACACCTGTTTCCAGTCGTCCTTCATGCTCACGACGGTCCAGCCGTTCTTCTTCGCAAGTTCGTCGAGCTCGGAGGTGAAAGAACCGTATTTGACGTCCGGCAATCCGCGCGCGGGGCCGTAGGCGAATTCCCGCGATGCGTCGTCGTGCAGCACGAGCAGCCCAAGCCGCGCCCCGCCGCTGCCCTGCGCGTATTCGAGCATCTGCTGGTCGCCGACGGAGTTGCCGAACGCGGCAATGGGCCGGCGGCCGATATGCTGGTTGATGCCGACTGGCTTGTCGGCCTTGTCATCGTTGAAATTCAGTGCGGCCAGACGCACCAACGCGGCCTTGCCGTCGCGCAATTCGAACTTCGTCTTCACGCTGCTGCCGATGACCTGCTCGGGCGGGATGCCATATGCCTTTTCGGTCCACGGGCGCATGAATTCGATGCCGCCGCCGGAGACGATGAAATTCTTGAAGCCGTTCGCCCGCAGATAGGCGAGCAACTCGAGCATCGGCTGATAGGTCATGTCGAGGAAGCGCCTGCCGGTCTGCGGATGCCTCGCGGTGGCGATCCAGTCCGCCACCATCTGCGCAAACTCATCCGTGGTCATGCCGGTGTGCGTGGCCATGAAAAGTTCCATGAGGCCGTGGTCGCCCCCTTCCAGCGCCGCCTTCACATCGCCCTTCAGCAGCGATGCAAACGGCTCCTGGTCTTTCCACTCCGGATGCTGCGGCGCCAGCGCCTTCACGCGGTCCGCCACGAAATAGAACTGAACGGGCGCCGGCTGCTCGCTCCAGAGCGTGCCGTCGTTGTCGAAGGTTGCGATCCGCTCGGGGATCGGCACGAAGTCCGGCGAGCCGGGGGTCGTGACCTTCCCGACAAAGCTGATGATGGCTCGCTTCGCCGGCCCGTCATGCCACGACGGCAAGGGATCGGCCGCGCGCGCAGGTGCCGTGCAGAGAAGCAACCCGCCGAGGAGCGCGACGGCCACGGGCAACAGCCTGAGCGCGGCCCTTGGCAAAGACAGCCCTGCGGTTCGCATCAAACGCATGGTAGATCTCCGATGACGGTTGGAGCACGGGGCGAGACCAATGCTCCGTGCATTGCCCGGGCACTCGCAGCCCGTGCGGTCTCAAGCGCAGCGTGTCGGTGTAGAAGAATGACGGCCGCATCCCGTGGGATGCGGCCACCCTGTCGCGGGCAACGCGCTCAGTCTTTTGCGGGACCATCGCTTAGCTTGGCGAGAACCTCGTCCAGGTTGAAGCTCGCCGCTTTCTGCCGCTGCGGGTATTCCTTAAACGTCGTCAGGAAGCCACCCACGTAGCCTTGGGCGGGGACGAACAGATAGGCATGATCAATCAGCCAGTCGTAGTAGGTATTGGAGGTGACGTCCGCACGCTCATAGGGGTCGGTGCGAAGGTTAAAGATCTTCGGCAGTCGCAGGGTGACGAACGGCTCCGACCAGACCCGCATCGTTCCCGGAGCGCGCTGTTCCATGAACACGAACTTCCAGTTGTCGTAGCGCAGGCCTGTCAATTGCTGGTCGTCGTTGATGTAGAAGAACGACTCGCGCGGACTCTTCGGTGCCTGCCCGGTCAGATAGGGCACGAGGCTGTCACCGTCGAGATTGACCTTGTAGGTCATGTCGCCAACCTTGTAGCCCTTGAGCAGCTTTTCCTTGACCTCGGTGTCGCCTGCCACCGCGAGCAGCGTCGGCAGCATGTCCAGATGGGCTACGATGTCGTTGGACACCGTTCCGGGCTTAATCTTGCCCGGCCAGCGGAACATCGCGGGCACGCGGTAGGCGCCTTCCCAGTTCGAATTCTTCTCGTTGCGGAACGGCGTCATAGCGCCGTCCGGCCACGAATTCATGTGGGGGCCGTTGTCGGTGCCGTACATGACGAAGGTATTGTCGGCGATTTTCAGATCGTCCAGCACCTTGAGAACCGTGCCGACGTTCTTGTCATGGTCGATCATGGCGTCGTGATAGGGGCTCTGCCAGCGCCCCGACTGGCCGATGCTCTCCGGCTTGGTATGGGTGCGGAAATGCATGTGGGTGAAGTTCACCCAGACGAACGCCGGCTTGCCCGCTGCATTCTGCCGTTTGATGAAATCCACCGCGCGGTCGGCGATGTCGTCGTCGGTCGTTTCCATTCGCTTTTTGGTCAGTGGCCCCGTATCGATGCAGACCTGTTTGCCGACCTTGCCGAAACGCGGGTCGACGGTCGGATCGTCCTTGTCCGAAGCCTTGCAGTCCATCACCCCGCGCGGTCCGAACTTGGCGTGGAACGCGGGATCCTTCGGATAGTCCGGCAGCTCCGGCTCTTCCTCGGCGTTCAGGTGATAGAGGTTGCCATAGAATTCGTCGAAGCCGTGCACCGTCGGCAGGAATTCGTTGCGATCACCCAGGTGGTTCTTGCCGAACTGACCGGTCGCATAGCCGAGTGGTTTGAGCAGTTCGGCAATCGTCGGATCTTCCTTCTGGAGTCGCGGCACCCGGGAGACCTACCTTGGTCATGCCGGTCCGTAGACCGGATTGACCGGTGATGAACGAGGCTCGCCCGGCCGTGCAGCTCTGCTCGGCGTAGTAGTCGGTGAACATCGCGCCTTCGCTGGCGACACGATCGATATTTGGGGTCTGATAGCCCATCAGCCCGCGCGAATAGGCGCTGACGTTGGATTGCCCGATGTCGTCACCCCAGATGATGACGATATTGGGCTTCTTTGGCTGCTGGGCCGCTGCCGGGCTGCATATCGCCGTCGCGGCCGCGAGCGCTCCCGTGGCTGCCATCAATAAAGCGCGTGACAACATCATGATGGTCTTCTCCATTTCACATCTGTGGCTTGTCTCGCAAGAACCGCGCCAGCGGCCCGGGACTCCCGCCGCCATAAGAATCGTCCGCGATGTCAGCTGGTTTGTCCGAAGTCCGCGCCACCGCGATGGCGAACTCTGGAATTTGCAGTATCCGAAATATCGGAGATTACTCCTTTTGCGTAATCCCGAGCTTCTTGATGCGCGAGTCCAGCGTGGTGGGCTTGATATCGAGTTCCCTCGCCGCGCCGTTGGGCCCACGAATCCGCCAGTTGCATCGCTCGAGCACGCGCAGGATGTGGGCACGCTCGGCCTGGACCAGCGTGCCGTCCGACGGTCTGACGGCCTGCAACTGGACCGGCTTGTGGGCGAGCTTGACCTGCAATACCGGGCCGCTGGCGAGAATCATCGCGCGTTCGATCACGTTGCGAAGTTCGCGGATATTGCCCGGCCAGGAATAGTCCGTCAGCGTGGCCATGGAGTCGACCGCGATCTTCTCGATCCGCTTGCCCATCGAAACGCTGAATTCCTTGACGAAGGTCCACGCCAGAAGCGGAATGTCCTCGCAGCGTTCACGCAGCGGCGGCACCTCGATCGGGAACACGTCCAGCCGATAGAACAGGTCCTCCCGGAACCTGCCCTCGACGACCGCCTGCGCGAGATTCCTGTTGGTCGCCGCGATGACGCGCAAATCGACCTTGATCACCCGCGAGCCGCCCAGGCGCTCGAACTCGCCCTCCTGCAGCACGCGCAGCAGCTTCGGCTGAAGTTCGAGCGGCAGCTCGCCGATCTCGTCGAGGAAGATGGTCGAACCGTCGGCAATTTCGAAGCGGCCGGCTTGCCGGGCGTTCGCGCCGGTAAAGGCGCCCTTTTCGCGACCGAACAGTTCGGACTCGATCAAGGCCGCGGGCAACGCCGCGCAATTGACCTTGATCATCGGACGAGCTTTCCTGGCGCTTGCATCGTGAATACACTGGGCCACGACCTCCTTGCCGCTGCCGGTTTCGCCAAGCAGCAGAACCGTGGCGTTGGTGTGCGAGACCTGGGCGACCTCCTCGATCACGGCCTGGAAACGCGGCGAATGGCTCGTCAATCCCGGCGAAGGTCTGCCACGGACCACCTGTCGCAGATAGGCATTCTCGTGCTCGAGGCGGTCCTTGAGACTCTTGACCTCGGCCAGCGCGGCCTTGAGCTGCTGGTCGGACCGAGTGCGTACGTGTGCCTGCGCGATGATTTCGCCCATCAGCCTGGCTCGATCGATCATCGCGGCTGGCCAGCGCCGGGTTTCCCGGAAAGCTTCCAGGCAGATCAGCCCGTATGGACGTCCGTCGATACGAAGCGGAATGCTCGCGTGGGAACGAAGACCAAAGCGTAGCGCATGCGCGGCTTCGGGGGCGGCCTCGGGCGGAAGGTCGTCGAACGATTGACGCAGGATCATCTCGCCCGCGATCATCTTGCTATAGTACCAGGGAAAACTTGGGGACAGCTTTCCGAGCCGCACCGGCGGGATACCCTCCACTGCGTTCGAGGACAGCACGCCGATGGAGCCATCTTCCCAGAATTCGCAAAAGGAGCCCCGGTCGAACCCGAGGAATTCCCGAATTTTCAGCAACGCATTCTGGAGTCTGCTCTCGAACTCCTCGCCCGGGAAGTTCGCGAATTGCGACGACAGTTCGACAAGCAGGCGCTCGAAAGCGATGCGCTCGTCGACCGGCACTTCTGATCCGGCGCTTGATTTCGCCGGCTTGTTGAAGGGAATGGCGTCCGCCATGTGCACTGCACTGTCGACATGAATGCGACGAAGCCCGAGATAGGCGTCGTCGCCGTTTATCTGTCAACTATAATTCCAACCGATCGCGCTGAACAGCTTGACGCAGATCAAGCAGATGCATGGCCCGGCGATGAACACGAATGCCGGTATCCCGCGGCAGGCTAGCCGCTGTAAGCAACGTCGACGGACATGCCCTACATCCAGGTGAGGCCGCGTGCCCGCATGGGGTCTGTTCAGCAGCCATCGCCTCGACCTTCTGGATAGCTTCCGCGCATTCCTTCGAGGCGGTCGATCGGTTGGCCACCAGGCACGCGGCGATCCGGCCCTTGCCCGGCTGGAGTGTCCCGCAAACGCCGGCGATCTCGGTCTTGCAGGCCATGACCCCGTCCTTGCTTGCCGTCGAAATAGACGTCGGCGTAGCCGCCGTGCCGGGTGACATGGATGTTGTTCGGACGATCAAGCAGCACCTGGCCCGAACTCGAGAACTGCAGATTCTGCAGCTGCGGCGTGATGACCTCGGTATCCGATTCGAACAGCAGCGCGATCGACTGCTGCGCATCGACGTAGTCCGACATCTTCTTGAGGATGGCCATTGCATCGTCGCTGCTATCCGCACGCGCTGGCAGAAACGGAATCGTCGCCAGCCCAGCGGCAAGCATCGTCAGGATCGTCTTGCAGCGTCGCCGCCATCCGGTTCGACTTGATTCGATCGCTTCACGCCGTGCCTGTTGGAGCTAACTGCCGGCGCTGCGGTGAAGGGCTAGCACGTCGACCCCCTCCTCGCGTTCCACCGTATCGACGCGGACCACCGGTGCCTCGCTGGAAAGCTCGATCGCCCCTACCAGGGCGCTGAGCTTTGCGGAATCGAGATTTCGGTCGAACTGGTCCCTCGTCTCCCACTCCTCGATCAGCAGAACGGACTTTCGCCGGTCGAGGTCCGAGAAAAGACGGGCGGAAAGACAGCCCGGCGAAACGCGTGTCGGCTCAAGAACCGATACCAGCGCACGCAGCAGCGCTGTCCGCACCTGGTCCGGCGCCACGATCTCCAGCGAAAACACGATCAAGGCAGAGTCCTTCAGTGGTCGTGCAGTCGGCGTCGCAAGAAGCGCGCCAATCGCGAATGCGCACGGACAAAGTAGAAAACTCGTATGAAACCATCGGAGTATCGAACCCGTTCCGAAGCCGCATCGGCGGCCGGACTCCGAAATATCGGACTTTGTCCGAAATGTCGGAGCCGGTCGGGAATTCATTGGCGAGGTCTGCCTGGCGCCACCGACAATGGCAGCGAGTTACGGTTGCCGGCCGCGAGCGATGGGCCGCAATTGTAATCTCCGATATTTCGGAGCATCTCCGAAATGTCGGATACGAAAACGTCGGCGCTCACCATCGCGGTCGTTCATCGTTCCGGTAACCGCTGATTTCACAAGGCGTTTTCATTCGATGGCGCGATTCCGACCGGCTGGCCTGTTTCTTGCGACGCCAGCGCCAAGTTGACGTGGCGCACCGCGAACACAGGAGGAGCGGCCGATGAAGCATGCGATACGAAAAACGACAAAAAATATGGTCCTTGGAGGGATTGCGGCGGTCGCTGCAGTTGTTCTCGCTGGCGCTCCGGCGAGCGCCCAGCAGTCAAAAAAGCCGAACATCCTGATCATCTGGGGCGACGACATCGGCCAATTCAACCTCAGCGCCTACAATATGGGGATGATGGGCTACAACACGCCGAATATCGACAGCATCGCTCAACAGGGCGCGATCTTCACCGATTGGTATGGTCAGCAGAGCTGCACCGCCGGACGCGCGGCGTTCATCACCGGGCAGTCGCCGATTCGGACCGGCCTCACCAAGGTCGGCCTGCCGGGCGCACCCGAGGGCATCAAGAAGGAAGATCCCACGCTCGCCGAGCTGCTCAAGCCGCTGGGCTACGCCACCGGCCAGTTTGGCAAGAACCATCTGGGCGACCGCAACGACATGCTGCCCACCGTTCACGGGTTTGATGAGTGGATGGGCAATCTCTATCACCTCAATGCCGAGGAGGAGCCGGAGAACGTCGACTACCCGAAGGATCCGGCGTTCAAGGCGAAATTCGGCCCACGCGGCGTATTGCACTGCTTCGCCACCGACAAGGACGACCCGACCGACGATCCTCGTTTCGGCAAGATGGGCAAGCAGAAGTGCGATGACACCGGCCCGTTGACCAAAAAGCGCATGGAGACGGTCGACGAGGAGGTGACAGCGGGGGCGATCAACTTCATGGACAAGGCGGTGAAGGAGCAGAAACCGTTCTTCGTCTGGTGGAACTCGTCTCGCATGCACGTCTTTACGCACCTCAAGAAGGAAAGCGAAGGCAAGACCGGCCTGGGCATCTTCGCCGACGGCATGGTCGAGCATGATGGCCAGGTCGGTCAATTGCTGGCCGAGCTCAAGGCGCTGGGCGTCGATAACAACACCATCGTCATGTATTCCAGCGACAATGGTGCCGAGTCACTGACCTGGCCTGACGGCGGCACGACGATGTTCCGCAGCGAGAAGAACACGCCATGGGAGGGCGGCTTCCGCGTTCCCACGATGATCCGCTGGCCCGGCGTCATCAAGCCCGCCACGGTCATCAACGATTTGGGCGCCCACGAGGACATGCTTCCGACTTTGCTCGCGGCGGCCGGCGACACCACGGTCACCGAAGACCTGCTGAAGGGCCGGAAGATCGGCGACATGACCTACAAGGTCCACCTCGACGGCTATAACCTGCTGCCTTTCTTCAAGGGCGACGTGAAGGAAACACCACGCCAGGCGTTCATCTACTGGACCGACGATGGCAGCGTCGCCGCCCTGCGCTACCGCAACTACAAAGTATTGTTTCTGAAGCAGAATGCCGTCGGTCTTCGGGCCTGGCAGCATCCCTTCGAGGAACTGCGCGCGCCGCTTCTGACCAATCTGCGCATGGATCCGTTCGAGCGCGCGGAAGAAGAGAACGCGATGGACTATCAACGATGGTACATCGAGCACATGTACGCGTTTGCGCCCTCGGCGGCATATGTCGCCGGCTGGCTGCAAAGCTTCCGGGAGTTTCCACCGCGCATGAAGCCCGGCAGCTTCAGCCTCGACCGAGTGATGGAAGCAGTGACGGCACCCGCCAAAGGAAGCAATTAGGGACCTGCCGGGCCGCGTCTGTCCCCGGACAGGCGCGGCCCGAGACGCCGAGGTTCGCAAGGTTCGACCCACTGGCCATGATGCTCGCATGATCCGGCTCTCCATCCAGCGAAAGATCATGGGCATCGCCGTGACGCTCGTCATCCTGATGGCGGTGACGGCGGTGCTCTCCATGGTCTCCGTGGTGCAGGTCAGCGACCGCCTCAACGCGCTCGCGCAAAGCTATATCCCGGCCTATGCGGACCTGGCGCGGGCGAATGTCCGCTCGCTGGAGCGGGCGCTTTTCATGCGCCGGATGCTGATCGAAAAGACCGCGTCGCCGTCGGGGAACAGCGAGAAATTCGCGGCGCTGCGCAAGGAGTTCGACGCCAAGGGCGCGGCGGCTGCGCGGGAGGGGCAAGCCGCCATCGAGCTGCTCAACGGCCTCGTCGAAAGCGGAACGACGTTCGGCGACGCCGCCGCGCTCGTTCGCCTCGAAACCCGCATCGAGACGCTTCTGAACGACAGCCGCCGCCAGCTCGGCGCCGAACAACAGCGTCTTTTCGCCGATCTCGACGCCGGCAACGCCACCGCGGTTGCCGACGACATCGCGCGGGTCGACGCGCTTCGCGACGAAGTCGATGAGAAGATGGACTCGGCTCGATCGAGCATGCTGGCACTGTTGCAGGCCGACGTCGCCACGACGGTGCGCAAGCAGCGCAACGCCATGCTGATCGCCGCGGCCCTGACGGTGCTCGCCGCCATCCTGGGCCTGGTGTTCTCGACCCTCGTCAGCGGCGGAATGACCCGCCCGGTCCGCCGCCTGCTCGAGGGCACCCGTGCGGTCGAGGCGGGCAATCTCGACGGAACACTGGTGGCCACGACGCAGGACGAGATCGGCCAGCTCACCGCCGCCTTCAACCGCATGGTCGAACAGCTGCGCCTCAAGGAGCGCATCCGCGAGACGTTCGGCAAGTACATCGATCCGCGGATCGTCGAAGGGCTGATCGATCAGCCGGTGCTGGCGGCCGAGGGGCAGCGGCGCGTCATGACCGTGCTGTTCTGCGACGTCAGGGGATTTACCAGCGCCAGCGAGGGGATGACCCCGCAGGGACTGGTCAAGGTCATGAACCGGTACTTCTCGGTGATGTCCGCGCCGATCCACGATCATGAGGGTGTGATCGATAAATACATCGGCGACTCCATCATGGCCTATTGGGGGGCACCTTTCGTGCAGGACAAGGACCAGGCCCGGCTCGCCAGCCTTGCCGCGCTGGAGATGCTGGACCGCGTCGCGCCGCTGCGCGCCGAGTTCCCTGAACTGCTGGGCGTGCGCAGCCTGCCGGTCGAATTCGACGTCCGCATCGGCATTGCCACCGGCGAAGCGCTGGTCGGCAGCATCGGGTCCGACCTGATGATGAGCTACACCGTGATGGGCGAAACCGTGAACCTGGCATCGCGCCTGGAAGGCGCCAACAAGTTCTATGGCGGCCACATCCTGGTGTCGGAGGCGACCGTCGCCGGCGCGGTCGACGCCATCGAGGTGCGCGAGATCGACCGCGTAGCGCTGCTGGGCCAGGCTCAGCCGCAAGCCGTGTTCGAGATCATGGGGCGCAAGGGCGAACTGACCCCCGCCCAGGTCGAGCTCTGCGCCCGTTTCGCGGAAGGGCTTGCGGCCTACCGCGCGCGCCGGTGGGAGGACGCAAGGCGTGCATTTGCCGCGGCCCTCGATGCTGTGCCCGGCGACGGACCGTCAAAGACGTTCATCGAACGCCTCGAAGGCTTCGAGACGTCGCCGCCCGACGACAGCTGGGATGGCTCTTGGCACCTCGATAAGAAATAGCACGGTCTCGCCTGGGATTTTAACCACGCTTGGCGACGACATCGGGTACGGTGATGTTGCATTCGGTAACAAGGAACCCGCGACAGCCACATGATACCGGCGAAGGTTGCCACAGCAGTTGCTTTAGCGTTCGTGTCGCTTGCGTGTTTCGGATGCAGCAATCGGCCCTTGCGTGGCGTACTCGTTCCTGTCGCCGAAGCGCCGGTGGGAACATCACGCGTCCCCATTCTGGTCGCGACGACGCGCCAGCGCTCCGCTCCCAACGATGGAGAAATGTTCAGCGGCGAGCGCGGCGAAACCTCATATGCCGCGATCTCCATTTCCATCCCCCCGGACTCGGCGCGGGAGATCGGCCAGATCCAATGGCCCACGACCCTCCCCGGCGATCCGCAGCGCAATTTCGTGACCCTGTCGGCAAACTACATCGACAAGCCGGCCTTCCTGGCGTCGCTTTCCGCTGAAGCGAAGCAGTCCCGCCACGGCAAGGTTCTCGTCTTCGTGCACGGCTTCAACAATCGCTTCGACGACGCGGTCTATCGCTTTGCCCAGATCGTTCACGATTCGAAATCACCTGCCGTTCCGGTGCTGTTTACCTGGCCCTCGCGGGGCGAGACCCGGCTGCGCGCCTATACCTACGACCGCGAGAGTGCAAATTATTCGCGCGACGCGCTGGAAGAGCTTCTCGACACGCTGGGCCGCAATCCCAATGTCACCGAGATCAACGTTCTGGCGCACTCCATGGGAAACTGGGTTACGCTGGAGGCGCTGCGCTCGCGCTATATCCGCCCAGGCCGATTTACCGACAAGCTCAAGAACGTGCTCCTGGTCGCCCCCGACGTCGACGTCGATGTGTTCAGGACCCAGATTCGCCGGATGGGTCCGCAGCGACCGCGGTTCTCGCTTTTCGTCTCGCAGGATGACCGGGCCCTGGCCCTGTCGAAGACCATCTGGGGCGACGTGCCGCGCCTCGGCGAGGTCAACCCGGAGCAGGAACCCTACCGCGAGGAATTCGCGCAGGACCGCATCGAGGTGTTCGACCTGACCGCATTGAAGAAGCCCGGCGACGACGCGCACGGCCGCGCCTTCGAGGACATTACATCCGTCTCGGCCATGCTCAAGCAGCGGCTTTACGAGGGGCAGACCATGTCCGAGACTTCGCCGGCAAACTTGATCGAGTGATGGCGCCGCGAGATTGCGTTACCCTGAGTCGTCTTAAAACGTCAGGTTCAGCCGGGCGGCGGTCTTGAAGTCGTAGACCGGGTAGTCCTTGATGATCGGCACGCTCAGTTCCAGCGACACCGTGAGATTGTCGGCAAGCTTGCGGCCGAGCTGGAAGTCGAACGGAAGGAACAGCCGCCCGGTCTGGCCGAATATCGGATCGCCATAGTTCACGCGAATGTCCGGGCTCGGGTAGAAGGTGACGAACCAGCGGTCCGGGAGTGCGATGCGCCAGACCGGCGCGAACCGCAGGTTGCTGATGTTCTTCTTCGACGGATCTCCTGCGAAGCTCTGGTCGTACCAGAGCTGGGGCTCGAAATAGCTGCCATCGCTGATCTCCGGCATCGCATAGCGCACGCCGACCACCGGCATGATCTGCCATTTGCCGCTGCCGAGGCCGAGGCTGGAGTCGCCGGTCGGGGCGTAAAGCCGGGTGCCGAAACCGATGGTCCAGCGCGCATCGATCTCGCGGATGAGCACAGCCTGGGCATGGACGTCGCCGATGCCATTGACGTACTCCCCGGACGGATTGGCGGCGCTGACGGGGTTTTTCGCGTCGAACGGCAGATCCTCGCGCAGCGCCAGCTTCCAGGGACCGGGGAGATCGATCCTCTGGTCCGCGCGCAGCTTCAGGGTCACGGTCGTGACCTCGTGGGTCGTGCCCAGCTGGCCGCCGCTGCGCGGTGCGGTGACGTATTGATCGTACAACTGGATGGTATTCACCGGCCGGGCGAAGTCCTCACCGGTGTTGTCGCCCCGGTCCGTTGGGGCCGTGGATTGCACCGCGGCCACAGCGGACGACGCGGCCGCAGCATCCTGTCCGGCAGCAGCCGGGTGCAACGGCCACGCCACCAGTGGCGCCAACGCGAGGACGCTGCGCAAGCGCAATACGCGCGCGATACCGGGGCCCTGCATCCTGTATCCTGCCACCACCTTGCCTCACAAGCGCATCATCCTCATCCAGCATAGCTTTTAGCGCCAAATGAGCCAAATGAAGCGGCCCTCGGACTTCGCCATCTGGTCGCTCTGGCTCGATCAGCGGAGCGCACAAGGCTGACTCCAACAAATGTCTCATCGCGGGTCGCTGCTCCGATATGTCGGAGAGGCTCCGACATATCGTAGTTTCCCGTCGAGACAGGCCATCGGGGATATTTCGTTGCGACCCGTCCACCTCATTGGTTTTGAGAACGTTTTGAACATCGGCGATGTTGCTTCGCAGTTGGCCTGCTTATTGCAATCCAAAGGGCGCAACTTGGCGGGAGATCATCATGAAACTGATTGGCGTAGGACGTATTATCCTGGCGGCTGCAGTGCTGTATGCAGCGTCGTCTTCGCTGTCGATCGACAGTGCCCAGGCAAATATCGGTACGACGCAAGGCCATGGGGGCATTAGCCACCATCACAAGCATCACCATCCACAGCATCATCTGCCGAAGGCTGCCCGCTAGAGTCTCCTGGAGTGCACGTCGGTGGTCATTGATCAACGTCGATGTCGAACGCGGCACTACTCCGAACCTGAGGAACGCATCGTGAAGGGCGGCCTCAACGGTCGGTACGAAGAGGTGTTGTCCCGGTCTCACATACGCGATTGGCCGCACAGGCAGTCGCAACAGGTCTTGCGATAGGCGCTCGATCGGTTGTTTCAAAATCGATCGGGCGCTGTTGCGCGTCAACGGAGTGCGCAATGGAAGTGATTCTTCCTCCCAAGGGTCGCGATCTGCGGCTCGACCTGTTTCGTGGCCTGGCGAACTGGGTCATCTTCATCGGTCACATCCCCAACAACGTCGTCGCCTTGCTGCTGCTCGGCACGGGACGCTACGGCTTCAGCGACGGGGCCGATATGTTCGTGTTCATTTCGGGTTACACCGTGGCATTTGCATTTGCGCGAATGATGATGGACCGCGGCATGGTGATCACTGCCACGCGGATCATCAAGCGAACCTGGCAGATCTACGTCGCGCACGTGCTCCTGTTCGTCATCTATCTGGTGGAGATCGGCTATTTCGGCCAGAAATTCGGCGAGGCGGAGTATGCCAACACCTTCAACGTCCAGATTTTTCTCGATCACCCGGCGGAGGTCCTGTTCGAGGGCCTGATCCTCAAGTTCAAGCCCGTCAACATGGACGTGCTTCCGCTCTACATCGTGCTGATGCTCGCCAGTCCCCTGCTGCTGCGGGCGATGCTGCGCTCCCGCAACATCACCCTGCTGGCGTCGATCGCCCTCTACTTCGCGGCCCGGCAGTTCGGCTGGAATCTGCCGTCCTATCCGGCCGGGGGCTGGTACTTCAATCCGTTCACATGGCAGCTCCTGTACGTCACCGGCGCCTGGTTTGCCGTCGGCGGCGCGGTCGACCTGCTGCCGTTCATCCGCTCGCGCGCGCTGCTGGTCCTGGGCGTGGGCTACCTGGTGTTTGCCTTCCTGATCGCCGTGGCCAGCCGGCACCCCGACCTCGCGCAGCTGTTTCCGGCCGGGCTCGTCAGCCATTTCAATCCGGCCGAAAAGCCCAGCCTTCCGCCCTATCGTTTCCTCCACTTCATTGTCATCGCGTTGCTGCTGGTTCGGCTCATCCCCCGCGGGTGGCCTGGGCTCGAGTGGCGCATGTTCCGGCCCGCCATTCTTTGCGGACAGCGGTCGCTGGAGGTCTTCTGCGTCGGGATCTTCCTGTCCTTCGCAGGACACTTCGTGCTGCTCGAGGTGTCGGATACGATCTGGATGCAGATCGTCGTCAGCGTGGTCGGCGTCGTTTTGCTGTCGTTGCTGGCGTGGTACCGGTCCTGGTCGATGCAACAGGAAAAGGCGCCGAGGCTGGCAATCCCGCCGGATCCGGCGCGTAGCGAGGCCGGGCTGCCTCCGGCGGCAGCGCGCAGCTGAGGCCGAGCCGAAAGCAGTCTCTCGCAAACCTCCTAGTGAGACAAATTGACCAGCCGTGCCCTGGAGCGACTATTCGGGATCAGTTGTTCCCCTCTTCATGGCGTTCGGACCAAGGGGTATTCGGGTTCACGCCATCTGGCCTGGTTCGCTTGGGCATTAAATTCTGCGCCGATCTTCACCACGCGGAAACCAATCGGCCCGGCTTCGCGAGCAGAGACTGTCGTCTAAATCTCATGTTCACATCTCAACCCCAGATTCACGGTGTTCATTGGCATATTGGATCGCTCGTCATTACCGAATTACCGCACATGCACGCCATCAGCAGCGATCCAAAAGCGACGGCGGTTGCCAAGGCGCAGGCCAGCAGCGCGCTCCAGAACATCTATCTGACGTTGCTCTCCAACGTCGTGATCGCGGTCTCGCTTGCGATCCTGCTCTATCTCGATGACGGCAAGACCCTCATCTTCCAGTGGCTGGGCGCCGTCATCGCGATGGCATTGCTGCGCGCCTGGTGGGTGTCGCGAATGGTGTCTGCGGGTCTCGAGAGGCGCGATCCCCAGCGCGTGCTGCGCCACCTCACCGTCGCGGCATTTGCGAGCGGACTTCTGTGGAGCGCCATTCCGCTGGCGTTCTGGGCCTTTTCCGAAAAGCAGAACATCGACTACATCGCGTTCATCATGGCCGGTACGACGACCGGTGCCATCATCCAAAGTCTCGCGTGTTCCCGAATAGGCCTCGCGTTCGGCGCGCCGGTCATGATTGCGACGCTGGTGCGGATGGTGGTTTCCGGCAGCGGCACCGGCTACATCATCGCACTGGACGCCATATTCCTGACGTTCATGCTGTTCCGTGCGGCGGTGATCGGCGAACGGAGCTTCATCACCAGCCAGGTCACCGCGTTCGATGCCACCGACCTCGCGAACTCGCTCGCCGACGCCAACAGCGAGGTGCTGAACTCGAACCGCGCGCTGGAAACCCTCGCCCGCGCCGATCCGCTGACGGGGCTTGCAAACCGCAGCCACTTCCGGGACGCTGCTCAGGCGGCATGCAGCTCAGGACGTGGCGTCGCGTTCGTGCTGTGCGACATCGACAGCTTCAAGACCATCAATGACACCCGCGGTCATGACGCGGGCGATCGCGTCATCGAGGCGGTGGCC
Organism: Xanthobacteraceae bacterium; assembly: GCA_031291445.1. Lineage (GTDB taxonomy): Bacteria > Pseudomonadota > Alphaproteobacteria > Rhizobiales > Xanthobacteraceae > Bradyrhizobium_A. Next base: position 94,816 of record JARLJA010000098.1, read on the forward strand.
AACCTGCTTCGAGCCGTCTGCCACGCGGACGATCTGCCTGTTCGGCTGGGCGGCGACGAGTTCATCGTGCTGCTCCAGGGCGACGGCGTGACCGAGCGGTCGCTCGCCCTGGCCGGGCGGTTCACGGCCGCGCTCAAGGCGCCCCTGACGATCGCGGGCAACGCGCTGACCATGACCTGTTCGATCGGCATCGCCGCGCACGAAGGCGGCCCGATCGATGTCGAGGACCTGTTCGCCCGGGCCGACGCAGCACTGTACCATGCCAAGGCCGACGGCCGGGCCTGCACCCGCATCTTCGATGCGCGGATGCACGACCAGCTCGCCCTCCAGCGCTGCATCGATCTCGATCTGCCGCAGGCGCTGGCGCAAGGCGGACTTCATGTCGAATTCCAGCCGCAAGTCGCCATGGCCACCGGCGAGGCGATCGGCTTCGAGACGCTTCTGCGGTGGCGTCACCCGAAGGCCGGCATGATCCCTCCGCCGGACATCGTGCGGGCCGCGATTCGACTGAAACTTTCGGATCAGTTGCTGAGCTTCATCGGCGAGCGCGCTTGCGCGCTGCTGCGCGCGGTTGACCACACCAACGCCGCACCGGTCAACGTCGCGATCAATGTTTCCCCACGCGAGCTGTCGATCCATTCGCCTGCATCCATTCTCAAGGATCTCGCGGACCGATACGGTGTCGATCCCCGGCGGATCGAGATCGAGATCACCGAGGAAGCGCTGTTCGATCCGAAGCAGTGTGCGCGCGAGCTCCAGCGGATCGATCAATTCGGCTTCGGACTGGCGATCGACGATTTCGGCGTGGGCCACACCTCGATCACCAATCTCATGACGATGGAGCTCGACACCATCAAGATCGACCGCTCCTTCGTTCACGGCATCACTGCCAATCGCCAGAACCAGCAACTGATCGCCGCGATTGCCGCTGTCGCACGGCCGCTCGGGCACCGGATCATCGCCGAGGGCGTCGAGACCGAGGACGAGGCGCAGGCCCTGCGCATGCTCGGGTGTTCCTACGGCCAGGGATGGCTCTTCGGCCGGCCGATGGTGGAAAACGAAGCGGTCGCCTGGCTGACGCGCAGCGCCCGCCCCGCGGTGAAATCGGCGGGCTAGCCGCAATCTCACGGGATGCCGAATGCCGCTACCCCACCCCGCTCCGCTTGATCTCGAGACCGAGCGTCTCGTGATCCCACGTATCGGCCGTCGGCCACTCCTGCGAATCGTGTGATTTCGATCCATTCGGCCCGCAAACGCGGTGATAGGGCTTGCCGCTTGCGCGCAAGGACGCGTAGTTTGGCGCCGACCGGGAAAGCGACGTATCAGGCGAACCGCCGCGCTCGCGCGCGTCATCGTCGGCACCGTCCGCGGCCCGTATGGCACGGTTACGACGATCGCCCACCCGCCATTCAATCCGGAAAGGCTGCCTGACCATGCAAACCGTACCCCCCGCCGTGACGTTTCTCGTGGTTCTGGTGATCGGCATCGTCGCCGGCTTCCTGTTCGATCGGATTGCCGGTCCATCGTGGTTTGCCCGCCAGTTCACGGGCTCGACCCGCGCCATCATCACCAGTGCCCTGGTGGGTGTGGCCGGCGCATTGGTCGGCTTTCACGTCGCCATTCTGCTCGCCCTCGGCAGCGGGCTCATCACCGCGGTGATCGCGGCAGCGGCCGGCGCCGCCGTGGTGCTGTTCGGCTGGCGGGCGGTCAAGTAGGGAGCCGTGCGGAGCGGACGCACCGTCGGGCCGCCGCTGCGCCGGCCTGGCAACGCTCTGCCGTCGGACCCAAGCCTTGCGGCGAGAGTCGGGGACGCGATCAGCCGCAATTCGGCCCGACGCGCCTCGCAATTCGCCCTCCCCGTCCCCATATGTTGGGTTGACGGCATCGCGCGTACGCTAGTGCCGAGAAAGGCCATTCGTCTTGGAACATCAATTCGCCGTCGGGCAGATCGTGGCGCTCGCGCCGAGCAGATTTCAGGCGGCAGCTCCCGGCGATTACGAGATCCTGCGCCTGATGCCGGCATCGGACGTCAGTACGGACAGCCCGCGCTATCGCGTCAAGAGCGTCAACGAGAGGCACGAACGCGTCGTGCGGGAAAGCGAGCTGAAGCTGTCGGTGGAAGGTTCGCCACGGGAAGCGCAGCCTGAGGATCGCATCAGTCTGCCCGCGATCGAGCCGTGACGCCTCTGCTCTGCATCACCGCGCCAACCGGATGGTCCCGATGGACTGCTTTGAGTTGATCGCCCGCGCGCTTTAGCGCGGTCCCGTAACCCGGGTTTGTCTACGCCTCTCGAGAACTCCGTCGATGACGGGTGTCGCAACGGCGCAACCCCAGAGCGATTGCGTCGGCCGCGGCATGCGGATCCGAAGCTGGTCCGACGGCTTCGACGCATCGGCGGCTTGACGCCATTGCCGATGGAACTGTGCAGGGGGCGGAAACAGCGAGCGCTGTGCCGTATCCCTCGCCAGCAAAGTTCAGGCCCGATCGCATCCCAGCCATGCCCGCCGCGGAGCCAGGTGGCCCGACAAGTTCATGCGACTGACAAGCATTCCCAGCAGGATCATTGGGGTCGGTAACGACCGCAAATGTCAAACAACTGGGAAAGTGTCATGAAACTTCTCAAAACGGCTGCCGTGGCGGCTGGTGTCCTCCTTCCCCTCGCAGCAGCTGTGGTGCCCGCCGCCGCAGCGACAGTCACCTATGACTGGTCGCTCAGCGGACCGGCGGCCAGTCTTGGCGGCGTGCCGTATCCGGGCAGCGGCACCATCACGGCGACGCAGTCGACCGGTGGCGCGTGGACGGTGGACTCCATCACCGGAAGCATCGACGGCAGCTCCATCACGGGCCTGACGACGTTCGATGGCAGCGACAACCTGCTGTTCCCGACGGGCACAGCGCCGCTCGACACCCACGGCATTGCGTTCCAGACGGCAGCGGGCCAGACCATCGACATCTTCAGCTTCTTCGCTGAGGGATCGAAGCCGTCCGGTAACGCCTATGGCGAGATCGCCAGCAATCCGGGCGGCTTCGGCGTCGGCACCTTCGCGCTGACGGCGGCGGTGCCGGAGCCGTCGACCTGGGCGATGATGATGCTCGGCTTCGCCACGCTCGGTTACCTCGGCCTTCGCCGCGGCAAGACCGGCACAGCGCTGTCGGCCGCCTGACGGTCGCCGTCGAGAACGTCGAAGGCCGCCTTCGGGCGGCCTTCGCGTGTCCGCACCGCCCGTGGAGCTTTCCCTGCCGCGAGCTTGGTCGCAGGCGCGTGCTTCATCTCGGCGCACTGGAGAACGGAACGCAGATCCGCGATGGGCGCCGTGCAGCGTCGAGCCGCCCGCCATCAATTGCAGGCCCGGACCCGGCCGATGTAGTTGCCGTAGGCGTCGAACTGGCGGACCCAGCCGCAGCGGCGATAGCCGTCGTAATAGTAGCCGTCGTTGGCGGCGATCGCGCTGCCGACCACGGCAGCACCGATGATCCCGGCCGCGATGCCGGCGCCGAGCCCGAAGCCCTTGGCCTCTGCCGGCCGCGTCGAGGCCGTAACGGTAGCGGTGGCGGCAAGCGTCGCGAGCGCGAAAGCGGCAATCCTGATCCTGGTCGACATGGAAGTCTCCATCCGTTGTGCAGCGACCGAAATGGCCCGCATGCCATTTGGACGGAGCGCCCCGACATCCGGTTCGGCCGTCGGCACCAAATTCGCCCCAAACGCCGTTCACGGTCGGGTGAGCAGAGCCCGACCGCTTGTGTCGACCGGCTCGGCAGGCGGGAACATCATTCGGCAGACGCCTCGGCGGCCCCCTCCCCGACGCTGCTTGCGGTCGAAGGCAATCATAAAAAAAACGAGCCGCCCGAGGGCGGCTCGTGTCTCTTTCAAAGTGGACCGACCGCGCGAGCCGGCTCAGGCCGCCAGCGCGCGCCGCGAGCGCTTGTAGGTGACGAAGCCGATCCCGGCGAAGCCGAGCAGGATCATCGCCCAGGTCGAGGGCTCCGGAACCGCGCTGATCGCAAAGGCGCCATCGAAATAGGTCGACGGCACGGCCGTCGCCTCGATGGTGATGACGTCGCCGGCATTCACGCCGAACACGGCCTTGGCGAAGGCGTTGGGGCCCGTGGTGCCGAAGGCGGCATCCGGATTGCTGGTGTAGTAGGGCAAGCCCAGCGCCTGCAGAGCCGACGGATCGCTCGGCGCGCCAGCCAGCGAAGCCCAGTCCTTCGACGTCGCCGTGGCGACGAGAACGTTGTTGACGAAGACGTCGAACTGGTTGCCGAGCGCGTAGATGCCGGTGACCCGGACATCCTCCTTGCCGGCGGCGGTGAACGTCTCCGAGAAGAAGCTCAGGTTGCCGTTCCCGTCGTAGGGATAGTCATCGACGATGGTCCAGCCGGCATTCGACACCAGAGTGGTGGCGTTGGCCGAGGAGACCGCGGCGCAGGCGAGGATGGCCGCGAGCGCGGATCCGATCAGAACTGAATTGATACGCATGATGTTGATCCTGTGTTCGGCTGGAGATCAGAACGGCGCGACGTAGCCGGCGGGGAACTGGAGCTGGAAGCGGCCGATGGTGCGATAGTCGCCGAGGTTGTTGCTCGGCTGCGGTGTGTTGTAACCCGCGAACACGATGGTGACCGTCGAACTGTCGGTGTACAGCGCCTGCGGGTCGTAGACCCGGCCGCTGAAGAAGTTGGAGTTGTAGCCACCGGTCGGCGTCAGATAACCCGTCGGCGCCACCGCCGGAACGAACGGGGCCACCTGCGCGGCCGTCAGCGCATCGGCACCGGTGACGTTCACGACCGGAGCGCTGAGCGGATAAGGCCGCGGGCCGACCGGGTTGATCACGGTGTCGGTCGACAGGATCGGATTGTCGAAACCGTAGATGACCCTCCAGGCCAGCAGGTCGCTCGCCTGGCTGACGACATTGACGGTCTCGGCATAGCCGATGAAGTGGAAGCCGTCGGAGTCGTTGTCCAGGCAGTTGCCGGCGCCGAAGAACATGCCGTAGTGGCCGTTCGACAGGGGCAGGATGCTGCCGCTACCGAGATAGCGGATGCCGTTCAAGGCCACCGTCGTCGGGTCGTTGAGGCCCGTGGCGGGCCCGACGTCGGTGAAGTTGATGCCGTCGGTGGTGGTGGCGATGCGCACGACGGTGACATCGTCGTTGCGCTTGCGCGCCTTGCCGTTGACGAAGTTGGTCAGGGCGTAGGCCGGCGTGCTCGGGCACTTCTGCGCGCTGGGATAGCTGGTGTCGCCGTTGAGGGTCTTTTCAACATAGACGCCGGCGGTGATCCCGCCGGGCAGCGGCACCGAGCCCATGAAGGCGTCCGGGTTGATCAGGCCGGTCGTCGCGGTCGCCGTCGAGTCGAGCGCCGGATAGACCGGAGCGAGCGGGCTCTGGTAGCCGTAAGCTGGAAGACCCGCGAGCGAGCCCGGGGTCGCCACCGGCAGCGGATGCACCACCAGCTGGTCCGAATCGATGTGGTTGGTGGCGCGGTTGAGGTGGTAGATGTACTGGTTGCCGTTGACGTTCAGCACCACCGGATGGCCGAGGCCATTGTCCGCCGCGTTGGTGGCATCGATGCCATACCGGGTCTGTACGCCGCCGACGCTGACGTAGAGATTGTCAGGATCGGTCGCATCCCACGGGCAATAGGGGTTCAACGCCAGCGCCATGCCGGTGAACTGCCAGGTCTTGCCCCAATCGCTCGACACCGCGGCGACCGTTGCTTCCTGCTGGTTGCGCGGACGATAGTCGAAGAAGCCCTCGATCACGCTGCCGTTGCGGCGGACGAACGGGAAATAGAAGGGCTGCATCACGCTGGTGCCGACGTTGGTCGCAAAGACCCCCGACTGCATGCAGATGCCGCGGTACGGAACACCCGAGCCGGCGTAGGGCGGGCCGGAGGCGGTCGGGACGATGCCCGACGCATCGCGCTTGAAGACGCTCTCATGGAGCGTCCACGGACCAGTGGTGATCTTGGACTGGGCCAAGCTGCCCGGGACGTAGCCGATCGTCGGATCGGCAAAAGCAGGAGCAGCCACGGAAACGGCGACCGCCGCAGTCGTGGCAAGGAGCAGGTGCTTCACGGGGAAAATGTCCTTTGGTTCACGCGCCGGATGGCGCGCAGGTTAAATAATGGTCAATTTATCAGCAGGTATTTAATGAATTTAAGACAGTTCAAATACAGTTCACCGGCGCGTGATTTTTCGTGATTTGTTTCCATTCATTTCAGAGGCGGCATTGTTTCTCTTTAATTTATTGCGGAGGCGGCGCGCGGACGCGATCGCTCCGCATCGAGGCCGATACGGAGCGATTGGCGGGCGCAGGACTTGGGACCGAGGGACTCGAAAACCGATGGCGCCGCAATTCGCGGGCGCTCGGCCTCGGACCGCCTCGTTGCCGGCCTTTGGCGAAGCGGCCGCCCTGCGCGCCAGGACGGCGGCTGGGCGTACAGGGCTGGCTGCCTGGACTCTCGGCGGTCTACTCGCAGACCCAGGTGCGCCGCCAGCGCCAGCCATGACGAGTGTGGATGCCGGCGCGCAGCGCAACGGTCCGACCCGGTCGGGGACGACCGTTGCGCGCGCTGATGACGGGCGTGTCAGTGCTTCATGTCGTCCTTCTTCATGCTGTCCTTCGACATCGTGTCCTTGGACATCGAATCCTTCGACATCGTGTCCTTGGACATGCTGTCCTTGGCCATGGTGTCCTTCTTCATGCCATCCTTGCTCATGGAATCCTTGGACATCGAGTCCTTGCTCATGTCGTCGGCAAAGGCGGCGGGGGCGAAGGCAAGGCCGAGCGCGAGAACCGCGGCCGAAATGCCGAGCGAGATGCGGGTGGCGATGGTCATGATCGAAATTCCTCCAGAAGCGGGTTGCGGCGACATCTGCCGCCTCCTCTGCTACGGCCCCGGAACATGATTGTTACGCGGCAGCTGCCGCTCCTCCGACCGGCTCGATAACGACTTCGTGAAGGCGTCTGGCGGCGTGCCGCGATGAAGTGGCGCGCTCCCTGCTTTGCAATTGAACCTCATTTCCGCCAGAGGCAGGGTGCAAAGCTCAATCTTCGTGTCCCGCCCCCGGTTTCCTCCGGAAAGCGCCGACGCGGAGACCACCAGCGGACATAAATCCTCATGCATCGGCGGGCATGATGGACTCTCTCGGACGGACGGACATCACGATGGCGAAAGCGGCAGAGGCCCACACCTTCCTGAACGACTGGATGCAGACGCTCACCGAGCGCAGCCGCTCCCTGCTCAGCCGGGTGCGCGGCCGGGCGGACAACACCGACCTGGTCGAACTCGCCGACATGCTGCTGTCACGCCGCGGCGAGGCCTCGGGCGTCGCGTTGGCGCAGACCCTGCTGGCCGGCTACGACCGCGCCTCCGCCGAGGTCCGGCTGCAATTCCTCAAGGAACTGGCGGCCAAGTTCGGACCGGACCAGCAGCGGCTGGCCGTCGCAATCCAGGCCTATCAGGCGAGCCCGGAGGCGGCGACCATGAGCGCGCTGCACGCCGCCAGCGAGCCGCGCCGGCAGGAGCTGTTTCGCCGTCTCAACCTCGCACCGGGCGGCACCTTCGCGCTGGTGCGAATGCGCGAGGACCTGGTCGACCACATCAAGGCCAACCCGGATCTGGCCGATGTCGACGCCGATTTCGGCCATCTGTTCACGTCCTGGTTCAACCGCGGCTTCCTCACTTTGCAGCCGATCCGGTGGTCTACGCCGGCCAACATCCTGGAAAAGATCATCCGCTACGAGGCGGTCCACCCCATCTCCGGCTGGCCCGACCTGAAGAACCGCCTGGAGCCGCCGGACCGCCGGTGCTTCGCCTTCTTCCATCCGCAGCTCGCCGACGAACCGCTGATCTTCGTCGAGGTGGCCCTGACCACGGACATTCCGGGTGCCGTGGGTCCCTTGCTCGTCCACGACCGCGGGCCGCTCGACCCGACCGCCGCGACGACCGCGATCTTCTATTCCATCTCCAACACCCAGCGCGGCCTCGCCGGCGTGTCGTTCGGCCATTTCCTGATCAAGCAGGTGGTGGAAGACCTCAAGCGCGACCTGCCGGGCCTGAAGACTTTCGTCACGCTGTCACCGGTGCCGGGCTTTGCCGCGTGGCTGCGGCGCGAGCGCGACAATCCGGACTCCCGGCTGCTCGATGCCGAGAAGAAGGAGATCCTGGCGCTCCTCGACGAACCGCGCTGGTTCGACAATGCCGAGCACCGTGAAGCGCTCGAGCAATTGCTGACGCCGGTCGCGGCGCATTATTTCCTGTCCGCCCGGACCCCGGCCGGACGGCCGGTCGATCCGGTGGCGCGCTTCCATCTCGGCAACGGCGCGCGGCTCGAGCGGCTCAACTTCCTCGGCGATCCCTCGGACAAGGGCCTCCGCCAGGCCCACGGGCTGATGGTGAACTACCTCTACGACATCTCGGCCATCGAGCGAAACCACGAGGCGTTCGCGGAGAACGGCGAGGTCGTCGCCTCGGCGGCGATCCGCCGTGCCGCCAAGGAATTGACGCGGCGCGAAATCACTGTGATCCCGTAAGGCGGCGCGCTCTCAGCGCGCGGCGCGGGCCTTGGCGTTGAGCGCGGCGGCGACGCGGCTGACCGGCGCCCGGCCGATCGCCGCGCTGATGGTGTTGGTGGCCGCGAGCAGCCGGGGCAAATCGATGCCTGTCGGCTCGCCCAGCCCATCGAGCATGTAGACCACATCCTCGGTCGCGACATTGCCGGTGGCGCCGGGCGCGTAGGGACAGCCGCCGAGACCGCCGGCGGCGCTGTCGATGACGCGGGCGCCCTCCTCCAGGCCGGCATAGAGATTGGCCAGCGCCTGGCCGTAGGTGTCGTGGAAATGCATGGCCAGCGACGCCATCGGCACCTCGGCGGCGACCGCGCGCAGGAGCCGCCGGGCCTTGACCGGCGTGCCGACACCGATGGTGTCGCCAAGCGACACCTCGTAGCAGCCCTGGTCCCACAGCGCGCGTGCCACCCTCGTGACCGCCGCCGGAGCAACCTCGCCGTCAAAGGGGCAGCCGAGCACGCACGACACGTAGCCCCGCACCTTGACGCCATCGGCCCGGGCGCGCGCGAGCACCGGCCGAAACCGCTCCAGCGACTCCGCGATGGTGCAGTTGATGTTGGCGCGGGAGAACCCTTCGGAGGCCGAGGCAAACACCGCGATCACCCGCGCGCCCGCGGCCATCGCTGCGTCGTAGCCCTTCTCGTTCGGCACGAGCACGTGGAATTCGCGGCCCGGATGGTGGTCGACGGCGCGCAGCACCGCGTCCGAGCCCGCCATCTGCGGCACCGCCTTGGGCGACACGAAACTGCCCACCTCGACGGTGCGGCAGCCGGCCGCGACCAGCGCCTCGACGAAGGCGATCCGGGTCTCGACCGAGACCGGGGTCTTTTCGTTCTGCAGCCCGTCGCGCGGGCCGACCTCGACGATGCGGACGGCCTCACTCATCGCGCTCACCCCGCGTCGGGCTCGACGTCGGCGAGTTCGACGCCTTCCTGGACGATGTCGCCGACCTTGCACTTGATGGCCGTGACGGTGCCGTCGAACGGCGCGCGCAGGGTCTGCTCCATCTTCATCACTTCGAGGGTCAGGATCGGCGCGCCCTTGGCGATGCGCTCGCCTTCGCGCGCCAGGATCGCGACCACGGTGCCGGGCAGCGGCGCCACGATGCGGTCGTCGCCGGCATGCTCCTGCTCGTCGACGCCGAACGGGTCGACCCAATGCAGGTCGAACCGGCCGTTGCGGGTGCGGACGTAGAGTTCTTGGCCCTCACGGATCACGAGCGCCTGGCTGCGCAGGTCGCCGAGCTCGACGTCGACCATGCCGCGGGCGCGGGTGACGGATGCAAGGCGGATGACCTCGCCAGCGATCTCGACCGACGCCGTGCGGTTGTCGTGGGTGTTTTCAAGGACGGTTGCAGTGAATTCGGTCGCGCCCTGCCGGAACGTGAACTTGCGCTTGCGGCGGCCAACCTGCATCCAGTTGGCAAAGAACCACGGCGAGTCCGCCTCGTTCTCGGTGTCCCGCGCCTCGTCGCGGAAGATCCCGGCGATCGCCGCTGCGAGTTCGAGCGGCGTCGGCGCGGGCGGCGCCGGCGTCAGCGCCGCGAGCTCGCGCTCGATGAATCCGGTATCGATTACATTGTCGGCGACGTCCGGGTGCGCCAGCAACGCGGACAGGAAGGGGATGTTGGTGACCACGCCGCGGATATCGGACTGATCGAGCATGTCGCTCAGCCGGTCGATCGCCTCCTCGCGCGAGTGGCCCCACGCGATCGCCTTGGCGAGCATCGCGTCATAGTTCGGCGACACTGTGTCGCCCTCGCGGTAGCCCTCGTCGACGCGCCGACCATAGCCGCGCTCTTGCATCCGCCAGGTCTTGATGGTGCCGACCGACGGCATGAAATTCTTCGCCGGGTTCTCGGCGTAGATCCGCGCCTCGATCGCATGGCCATGGCACTTGACCTGGCTCTGAGTACGCGGCAGCGGCTCGCCGAAGGCGACGCGGAGCTGCCATTCCACCAGATCGATCCCGGTGATGTACTCGGTGACCGGGTGCTCGACCTGCAGGCGGGTGTTCATCTCGATGAAGAAGGTGTCGCGGCCGTCGGACACGAATTCGATGGTGCCGGCGCCCACGTAGTTCACGGCGCCTGCGGCCTTGCGCGCCGCGGCGCACACCGCCTCGCGCTGGTCGTCGTCCAGCGTCGGCGACGGCGCTTCCTCGATCACCTTCTGGTGGCGGCGCTGCAGCGTGCATTCGCGCTCGAACAGCGACACCAGGTTGCCGTGGCTGTCGCCGATCACCTGCACCTCGATGTGGCGCGGGTTCTCGATGTATTTCTCGATCAGCACGCGGTCGTCGGAAAAGGCGGCGAGCGCCTCGCGCTTGGCGCTGGCGATCGCGGCCCCCAGATCGCTGGCCTGGCGGACGATGCGCATGCCGCGGCCGCCGCCGCCGGCGGAGGCCTTGATCAGCACCGGAAAACCGATCTTCTCGGCCTCCCGCTGCAGGGTCGCCTCGTCCTGGGCCTCGCCGTGATAGCCCGGCACCAGCGGCACCCCGGCCGCTTCCATCAGCGCCTTGGAGCCGGACTTCGACCCCATGGCGCGGATCATCCCGCCGGTCGGCCCGACGAAGATCAGGCCCTCGGCCTGGCAGCGCTCGGCGAACTCGGCGCTCTCGGACAGGAAGCCGTAGCCCGGATGGATCGCCTCGGCGCCGGTCTTCCTGGCGGCGTCGATGACGCGATCGATGTTGAGATAGCTGTCGCGCGCGCGCGCCGGACCGAGCAGCACGGCATCGTCGGCCTGGGTGACGTGCAGCGCATTGCGATCGGCTTCGGAGAACACCGCGACGGTGCGCAGGCCGAGGCTCTTCGCGGTGCGGATGACGCGGCAGGCGATCTCGCCGCGATTGGCGATCAGGAGGGTGCGAAACGAACCGTACAGCGCAGGGGTTTCGATCATGATCACATCCTGAACACGCCGAAGGTCGTCGGCTCGATCGGGGCGTTGGCCGCCGCCGAGAGGCCGAGACCGAGCACCAGGCGGGTATCCGCGGGATCGATCACGCCGTCGTCCCACAGCCGCGCGGTGGCGTAATACGGGTGCCCCTGCTGCTCGTACTGGGCACGGATCGGGGCCCTGAACTGGTCCTCCTCCTCGGCCGACCAGGTGCCGCCCTTGGCCTCGATATTGTCCCGGCGCAGCTGGCTCAGCACCATGGCGGCCTGCTCGCCGCCCATCACCGAGATCCGGGCGTTGGGCCACATCCACAGGAAGCGCGGGCTGTAGGCGCGGCCGCACATGCCGTAATTGCCGGCGCCGTACGAGCCGCCGATCACCACCGTGAACTTCGGCACGTTGGCGGTCGCCACCGCCGTCACCAGCTTGGCGCCGTCGCGGGCGATGCCGCCGGCCTCGTATTTCTTGCCGACCATGAAGCCGGTGATGTTCTGCAGGAACACCAGCGGGATCCTGCGCTGGCAGCACAGCTCGATGAAATGCGCGCCCTTGAGCGAGCTTTCGCTGAACAGGATGCCGTTGTTGGCGATGATGCCGACCGGATAGCCCCAGACATGGGCGAAGCCGCACACCAGGGTCTGGCCGTAGAGCTTCTTGAATTCCTCGAACTCCGAGCCGTCGACCAGGCGCGCGATGATGTCGCGGACGTCGAACGGCTTGCGGCCGTCGGCGGGCACCACGCCGTAGATCTCCTCGGCCGTGTACAGCGGCTGGCGCGGCGGCCGGCGGCCGGTCGCGGCGCTGACCGCCGGATTGAGGTTACCGACGATGCGCCGCGCGATGCCGATGGCGTGGGCGTCGTTCTGGGCGTAGTGGTCGGTCACGCCGGACTGGCGGCTGTGGACATCGGCGCCGCCGAGCTCCTCGGCGGTCACCACCTCGCCGGTCGCGGCCTTCACCAGCGGCGGGCCGCCGAGAAAGATCGTGCCCTGGTTGCGCACGATGATGCTTTCGTCGGACATCGCCGGCACGTAGGCGCCGCCGGCGGTGCAGGATCCCATCACGATCGCGATCTGCGGAATGCCCTGCGAGGACAGCTGGGCCTGATTGTAGAAGATGCGACCGAAATGGCGCTCGTCGGGAAAGATATCGTCCTGCTGCGGCAGGAAGGCGCCGCCGGAATCGACCATGTAGATGCACGGCAGGTTGTTCTGGCGCGCGATGTCCTGGGCCCGCAGATGCTTCTTCACCGTCATCGGATAGTAGGTGCCGCCGCTGATGGTGGCGTCGTTGGCGACGATGACGCATTCGCGCCCGGCGACCCGGCCGATGCCGGTGATGATGCTGGCGGAATGGACGTTGCCGCCATACAGGCCGTTGGCGGCGAGCGGCGAGAGCTCGAGAAAGGCGGTGCCGGGGTCGATCAGAAGATCGACGCGGTCGCGCGCCAGCATCTTGCCGCGCGCGGTGTGGCGCGCGCGCGAGCTCTCCCCGCCGCCGCCGGCGACCTCGTCGAGCTTCTGGCGCAGGTCCGCCACCAGCGCGCGCATGGCTTCGGAATTGCGGGCGAATTCGGCCGAATTCGGATCAATGCTGGACTGAAGCGCCATAGCCTCCCCAATGCCGTGTCTTGCCAAATCTTGTGGCTGGCAAGCCTTGTCGGTCTTGACGTTTTCTCGGTCTTGTTCGCGGTCGCTGCCGTTGCCCCGAGCGCTGGGCGAGCGCGCGGTCCGCCAGTCGCCGTGAACTAAATCAAGCCGTTGCCGGATGTCCAGCGTCACGTCCGTGGACTGTCGCCTCGGCGACGCTTGGGGCGCGCCACCGGCCCGGCTCGCCCCCCCGCGCGGCCGGCTGTCTGCGCCGGCGCGGTCAGTGGTGGCTGGTCAAAGGCGGCGGCTCAAAGGCGGCTGGTCAGTGGCTCCAGGGCTCGCCGCGCCGGAACGCAAAATTGTCGGAATAGGCCGCGATCCGCCTGACCGGATCCTTGGGCTCGATGACCTGGTAGGGAATGCCCTCGCGCTCGCAATAGGCCACGGCGTCTTCCCGGGTGTGGAAGCGCAGGGTCAGCTGCTGTTTCATGTCACCGCTGGCGGTCCATCCCATCAGCGGTTCGATCGCACGGGGCTGCTCCGGCTCGAATTCGAGCTGCCATTCACGCGACCTGGCCTTGCCGGATTGCATCGCGTTCTTGGCGGGCTTGTAGATGCGGGCGGTCATGGATTGCGTCTGCTCCTCGGAACCGTCACGATCGCCTGGGGAAACCGAACCATTGCAGTGACGTGGACGTGAGTTTTATTGTACGATTCTGACGTTTAACAGAGCTATTTTTAGCCCTCTTGACAACGGTCCGCGGCGTCCCGGTCTGGCCCCTGGGCCGTCAGCCGCCTGCCACAGCCTTCCGGCACACTACGGGGCGTTCCGAGCCACATACCAGCTGACGTGACTGACGGGTGACATGAGCGACTTGGGCATCAGAAACATGGGCATCAGAGCCAAACTCCCCGACGGGGGTCGCGACCTGCGGCTCGACCTGTTCCGCGGCGTCGCCAACTGGGCGATCTTCCTCGACCACATTCCCAACAACGTGGTCAACTGGGTGACGACCCGGAATTACGGCTTCAGCGACGCGGCCGACCTGTTCGTGTTCATTTCCGGCTACACCGCGTCGTTCGTCTACGCCCGCATGATGATCGAGCGCGGCTTCATCGTCGGCGGCACGCGGCTGATGAAGCGGGTCTGGCAGCTCTATGTCGCCCACGTCTTCCTGTTCGTGATCTACATCGTCACCATCGGCTATATCGCGCTGAGGTTTCACGACCCCGACATCATCAACGAGTTCAACGTCTCCGGCATGATCGAAAACCCGATCGAGACGCTCGGCCAGGGCATGATGCTGAAGTTCAAGCCGGTGAACCTCGACGTGCTGCCGCTCTACATCGTGCTGATGGGCACCTTCGCGCCGATCCTGTGGGTGATGCTGCGCCTTCCCCATACGGTCATGGTGGCGTCGCTCGTGCTGTATTTCGCCGCGCGGTATTTCGACTGGAACCTGTCGGCCTACCCGCAGGGCACCTGGTATTTCAACCCGTTCTGCTGGCAGGTCCTGTTCGTGTTCGGGGCCTGGTGCGCGCTGGGCGGCGCCGCCGTCGCGAAGGCCTACCTGCAGTCGAAGGCGTTCGTGGTCGCCGGCGTGGCCTACCTGGCGTTCGCCCTGGTGATGACCTTCGCCGGCCGGTTCGAGGACTTCGGCGACATGTTCCCGCAGTGGCTGTACGACGCGTTCAATCCCAACGACAAGACCAACCTGGCGCCCTACCGCTTCCTGCATTTCATCGTCATCGCGTTCCTGGTGACGCGGTTTCTGCCCAAGACCTGGTCCGGCCTCGAATGGCAGATCTTCGATCCGATGGTGAAATGCGGCCAGCAGTCGCTGGAGGTGTTCTGCGTCGGCGTATTCCTGTCGTTCGTCGCGCACTTCCTGCTGACGCTGAGTTCGGGGTCCTTCCTGGTGCAGATCATCGTCAGCATTCTCGGAATCGCGGCGCTGGTCGGCGTCGCCTACTATCGCAGCTGGTCGAAGGCGCAGGACAAACCGCCGACGCGCGCGCGCCCGGCGGCCGCCAAGCCGGCCGTGGAGCCGGCAGCCTGACATGCGAAGCCCCCGCCGGGTCTCGGCGGGGGCTTCCTGGGACGTTTTAGCCGGCGTCAGTCGGCGAACCGACGCGACGACGACGTCGGTGGTCAGGCGTCAGACGTCGAGGACCGCAATGATCCGCAGCGTATCGGGCTCGACGATCACGACCTGATCGTTGACCACGAAATAGCGATAGCCGCGCCATTCCGGATGAATGTCGACGATCACGGTCGGCACTTCGACCACGCGGACGTCGCGCGGCACCACGGTGCCGACATTCAGCGCGAAGTTGACGCTGGTGACGCGGGGGCCCGTCTCGACCACCTGCTGCCGGATCTGGGCGCGCTGCTCGGTCGTGAGCCTGGCCTGGCCCGCCGGCGCCGCGCCGACGGTCTTGCCGGCATTCGGAGCGGCGCGGTCGGCTGCCTTGTTGTCGGGTGCCGTCTTGCCGGTGTCCGAACTCATGCGGTTGCTGCCGGCGGGCTGTCCGGCGCCCTGGGCCGCCTTGTTGTCCATCTTGCTGTCGCTCTTGCCTTCGGCGGCGCGGTTCTGCGGCTTCGCCATGTCGGAGCCCTGGGCGTGCTGCCCCGCGGGCGCAGCCTTCGACTTCTCCGTGGTGCTGGAGCCGTGCTGCGGCATCGACGGCGACCGCTCCTCGCCCGCCGGGGCGCTCTTTTCCATGGCGCCGCCGGGCGCGCCTGCGGCGCCCTTTTCCATCGTGGTTTGCGCCGACGCCGCGGCAAAGCCCAATGCCAGCGACGAGATGGCGACAGCCGACAACAACTTCGTCCTCATGATGGTCTCCTCGAAATTGGTCACACCCCTGCGCGCCCAACACCTCGGGCGGTGGAGCGTTCCGGCTCGACGGCGTGGGAGGCGCGGAGCGGCGGTTTGACGCGCGCGCGGAACTGAGCGCCCGCATGGATTCCGCAACCGGCCTGATCTCGGTCCCGCGACCGAACTCGCTGAAATTGAAGGCGAACTGAAGGGCGAGTGGTCGGGGCAGCAGGATTTGAACCTGCGACCCTCTGCTCCCAAAGCAGATGCGCTACCGGACTGCGCTATGCCCCGACGGGCCTAAAGGCCACGAAATCCTTACGATTTTGCATCTGCGGGCGCAAGGTCGAAACGCTTGCAGGGACGCCTGCAGGCGGTGCTCAGCCGTGGCTGTCGAACAGCGGATGCGCCACACGGTCGCCCGGCTTGATGCCGAGCTTCTTGGCGGTGCCGGCGATGACTTCGAGCACACCGCGGACCGGGCCGCCGGACGGAATGATCTTCTCCGACTGCACCTCGGTGTTCTCGGCGATGCGAAGGATCCGGCCGTCGCCCTGAATGAAGATCATGTCGAGCGGGATCAGCGTGTTCTTCATCCACATCGAAACGCTCTGCTCGGGACGGAAGTCGAACAGCATGCCCCTGCCTTCGGGCAACTCCTTGCGAAACATCAGGCCCCTCTCGCGCTCCTGGTCGGTCCGCATCACCTCGACCGAGAACGGCACCACGCCAGCCGCGGTGATGATCTCGAGGGACTCCAGCGGCGCGGCCTGCGCGCGGCCTGCGGAGCCGGCAATTGCGAATGCGATCAGCGCCCAGGCGCCGACCATGAACCTGACACAGCCACTGAATTTCATTGAAAGATCCTGGAACGACGAGCCTCGGGCCGCCGCATCATAAGACATCCCGCCACCGCCCACCAAGCCGCAAGCGGATCGGAAAAGCCCGTCACGCCCTCGTCATCAAGGGGAGGCTTGGGATGCGGGTGACGACCTAGTGCGGCGAGATTCCGGGCACGCCGGTTTCGGGCTGGATTTCCGCCGCCATCATGCCCTTGGAACCGGGCCCGTAGCGCACCAGGACGTACTGCCCGGGGCGCAGCTCGGTCATGCCGTACCGCCGCAACGTCTCCATGTGCACGAAGATGTCGGGCGTGCCTTCGCCGCAGGTCAGGAAGCCGAAACCGCGCAAGCGGTTGAACCACTTGACCTGGGCCCGTTCGAGTCCGCTGGTCGGCGTCACGCTGGCGTGGGTCCGGGGCGGCGGCAGCTGCGCGGGATGGATCGCAGTGCTCTCATCCATCGAAACGACGCGGAACGCCTGATAACCCTTGGCCCGTTGCAGGCATTCGACCACTACGCGGGCACCCTCGTAGGCGGTCTGGTAGCCGTCACGCCGCAACACCGTCACGTGCAACAGCACGTCCGGCCAACCATTGTCCGGGATCACGAAGCCGTAGCCCTTGGAGGCGTCGAACCATTTGATGACGCCACTGACTTCGACGAGATTGGCGGCGCCGCCCTCGGCGGCACCGAGGAACGGATCGGGCCCGCCGCGCCGGTCATGGAAATCGGGGGACCGCATTTCGCCTGCCCGAAACCCGGGCTGGCCTTCCGACCCCGCGCCCAGATGTCCAGGGCCGAGTCGCGGGCCTTGTCCACGCTGATCTGGGGGCCGTTGCTCACCACCGCGCGTACCGGATCCGCCAGCGCCGGATCCACTCAACCGCTTCGTGTCAAAACTGTCCGACCCCATCTCTCCGGACCTCACACCCCACCGCGGCCGACACCGCGATCACTGCCGCGTCCGCGGACCCAACATTGGGAACTACCGCCAGATCACGCGAATCTCTGTGATTCGACGATAACACTCCCGGACAGGTCGCAAAGACAAAAAACAAACACGATCGCAGCTATGAACAGCCTTGCGTCAACCCGAATCAGATTGGCAGGCGGACGATGAAGCGGCGAGCCGCCGACTTCATCGCGATAGCGCCGGCGTTCCTCAGTTCGCGAAACGGCTCCGGCACCTCTGCCAACTGATTGCGAAAGCAGAGAGCGCGATCAGAACTTCGTGCATTCGGGGCTGCCGCGAACTGCTCCGCCCACCACTGAAACGGCGCACTAGTTGTGAACGAATGGCGAGAGGCTCTCGCCGATATCGTGGCGGATGACGAGATCCGCGAGGTCGTCCTGTTCGGTCGGTTCGTTGTTGATGATGACAAGCCGCGCGCCGGCCTGTTTCGCCATGACCGGGAAGCCAGCCGCCGGCCACACCACCAGCGACGACCCGATCACGAGGAAGAGATCGCAACTGCGCGCCAGATCCGCCGCGCGGCGCATCTCGTTTTCCGGCATCGACTGACCGAAGGAGATGGTCGCGGTCTTGACCGGTTCGCCGCAGGCGCTGCAATCCGGCGCATGGCCGCTCGCCTGCATCAGTTGCCTGACGCGCGGCAGCTCGACCCTCAGACCGCATCCGATGCAGCGGGCGTAGGTGGTGTTGCCGTGGAGCTCGACCACGGCATCGGCCGCGATGCCCGAGGCCTGGTGGAGGTTGTCGATGTTCTGGGTGATCACGGCGGGAATCTTGCCCGCCCGGTAGAGCGACGCCAGCGCACGATGTCCCCTGCCCGGTCTCGCCGCCGACAGCGTTTCTTCCATGGCGAAGCGGCGCCGCCAGGCCTCGTCGCGCGCCTCCTGGCTGGCGACGAATTCATCGAACGGGATCGGCCGGTTGCGCGTCCACAAACCGCCGGGCGAGCGGAAATCGGGAATCCCGCATTCGGTCGAGATTCCGGCACCGGTAAAGGGAACGATCGCCGAGGCGTCAGCGATCATGTCCCCCAGTTGCGCGATGGCGTGGCTGAGGTCGGAGGCAATCATCGGAATGTGGGCTCGAATGGGAACATGGCCCAATCTAGTCAGGCCACGCCCACCGGCAAGATCCTGCCGTGAAGCCGGCGGTCAAATCGTCCGCGCCGAGTCGTCCGCGCCGACGATCAAGCCGCTTCGCGCGCCGCCTTGGCCGCCGCCTCGAGCTTGGCATTGTCGCGGGTCGCAGCCTCGACCTTGAGCGTCTTCGGCACGGCTGCCGCCGGCGCCTTCTTGACCGGACGGCCGTACTGCGCGAGGCGCTCCAGCTCGGCCTCCAGTTCGGCCTGGCGTGCCGCCACCTTCTCCGCGAGCTTCTCGATCGCGCCGTCGCGCAGAGCCGCCAGTTCCTCGATGCTCAAGCTGTCCAGATCAATCTTGGCCATGTTCGGTCTCCATCCCAGGCTTCGGACGTAACGTGAACGCGGCGGCTCCACAAGCAAGTCACCCGCGTTATCCACGGATGGATGTCGCTCGGACGGCCTCGGCGGCTGCCGGCGCCAGACCCAGAGCCCGATCATCGCAGTTGCGACTGCATCTCGTCGCATTAAATTGGTAAGCATGGGCGCCGCTCGTCATCCGGAAAGGGCCAGAGCTCATGCGATATCTCCACACCATGCTGCGCGTTCACAACCTCGACGCCGCGCTCAAGTTCTACCGTGATGCCCTGGGCCTGCAGGAAGTCCATCGCATCGACAACGACAAGGGACGGTTCTCGCTGGTGTTTCTCTGCGCGCCCGACGACGTCGCGACCTGCAAGGCCAAGGGACGCCCGGCGCCGACGGTCGAACTGACCTACAACTGGGACGAGGAGCGCTACGGCGAGGATCGCTTCTTCGGGCACCTCGCCTACGAGGTCGACGACATCTACGCCACCTGCGCCCGGCTGCGGGAGCTCGGCATCACCATCAACCGGCCGCCGCGCGACGGCATGATGGCATTCATCCGCTCGCCGGACCTGCATTCCATCGAGCTGTTGCAGAAGGGCGAGGCCAAGCCGCCGCAGGAGCCGTGGCTGTCGATGCCCAATACCGGCCACTGGTAGCGCGCCGCGGCCACAACAGGCTGCGATACCCGGCAATGCCCCGCGTGCGGGGCATTGCTTTGCCGCGAGCCAACCGCCGGCGCGCCGCGGCCCCGGCGCCATGCAGGGCACGCGCGGTGGTATGCGCCCTCCAAATGCGGCTGGACCTTCCCACCACCGCCGTGGAAGGGTAACCGGAACACCAAAGCCAACAGGGCCCGGGGGGCCGGATCGGGAGAACGCTCAACCATGTCGACCCCTGCGCGCGCGCGACCGAAACCGACGCCCGAAACCCAGCATTTCTGGGACGGCACCGCCGTCGGCGAACTGCGGCTGCAACGCTGCGACGCCTGCGCCAACGTCTATTTCCCGCCGCGGCCGTTCTGCCCGTCCTGCGCCTCGCGCAAGGTCAGCGTCTTCAAGGCGAGCGGCAACGCCACGCTCTACAGCTACGTCATCAACCATCGCCCGCTGGCGCCGGGCTTCACGGCGCCCTACGCGATCGCGGTGGTGCAGCTGGACGAGGGCCCGCGGATGATGAGCAACATCCTGGAGTGTCCGCAGACGCCGGAGGCGCTCGAGCTCGACATGAAGCTGGAAGTCGCGTTCGAAAAGCTCGACGACGCCATCACCCTTCCCCAGTTTCGTCCGGCGAAGGGCTAGGCGTCATGCGGAGAAATCAGGTCGCCGTCGTCGGCGCCGCCGAGACCACTGAACTCGGCGTCATCCCCAACATGTCGCAGCTTCAGCTGCACGCGGACGCGGCGCTGAACGCCATCGCCGATGCCGGGCTGAAGCTGTCCGACATCGACGGCATCGCCACCGCGGTGGAGACGCCGCAGCAGATCGCGCACTACCTCGGCATCACTCCGACCTGGGTCGACGGCACCTCGGTCGGCGGCTGCTCATTCATGCTGCATGTCCGCCACGCCGCCGCCGCGATCGAAGCCGGGCTGTGCAAGACCGTGCTGATCACCCATGCCGAGAGCGGCAAGTCGATGATCGGCAAGCTGCCGCGCTTCACTCCGCCGGACAGCCTGAACGGCCAGTTCGAGGCGCCGTTCGGCGTGTTCGGGCCGCCGAGCATGTTTCCGATTCCGGTGCTGCGCTACATGAAGACCCACGGCATCACCCACGAGCAGATCGCCATGGTCGCCGTGGTGCAGCGCGAATGGGCCGCCCGGAATCCGCGCGCCACCATGAAGGCGCCGATCACGGTCGAGGACGTCCTGAACTCCAAGATGATCGCCTATCCGTTCCGGATCCTGCAGTGCTGCCTCGTCACCGACGGCGGCGGTGCGCTGATCCTGACCTCGGCCGACCGCGCCAAGGATTTCCCGCAGAAGCCGGTCTACGTTC
>JARLJA010000099.1 GCA_031291445.1 Xanthobacteraceae bacterium
CCGCCTCGGCCGGCGCCGCCACCCCGTCCGGCCCAGCCGGCCAAGAAATGCCCGCCCAACCAGCCCAAGTGCTGACCGGGCGTTGATGCTGCCGGGCCGCGACCGTGCTCGCGACCCGGCCAGCCCCGGCGGCGGAAACCGCCGGGAACGCGACGCCGCGCGGCCCTTGCCTCGGCGGGACTCGGCCGCTATAAGCGCGCCATCTCACACGGAAACATGGCTCAAAAGGCCGTCCGGTGGCATCCGGGCCGCGAGGTCCGCCATGCTCACACGTTTCCGGAGGAACCAACCGGAGAATAATCTAATGGCGCTTCCCGATTTCTCGATGCGTCAGCTGCTTGAGGCTGGCGTTCACTTTGGTCACCAATCCCACCGCTGGAATCCGAAGATGGCGGAATTCATCTTCGGGGCCCGCAACAACATCCACATCATCGACCTCGCGCAGACGGTGCCGCTGCTGCATCGCGCGCTGCAGGCGGTGAGCGACACCGTCGCCCGCGGCGGCCGCATCCTGTTCGTCGGCACCAAGCGCCAGGCCCAGGACGGCGTCGCCGACGCAGCCAAGCGCTCGGCGCAGTATTTCGTCAATTCGCGCTGGCTCGGCGGCACGCTGACCAACTGGAAGACGATCTCCGGATCGATCAAGCGGCTGCGTCAGCTCGACGAGATCCTGTCCTCCACCGAGGGCCAGCAGTATACCAAGAAGGAACGCCTCGACCTGCAGCGCGAGCGCGACAAGCTCGATCGCTCGCTCGGCGGCATCAAGGACATGGGCGGGCTTCCCGACCTGATCTTCGTGATCGACACCAACAAGGAAAACATCGCGATCCAGGAGGCCCAGCGCCTCAACATTCCGGTCGCGGCGGTGGTCGACACCAACTGCGATCCCAAGGGCATCACCTATGTGGTGCCGGGCAATGACGACGCCGGTCGCGCCATCAGCCTGTATTGCGATCTCATCGCGCGCGCGGCGATTGACGGCATTTCGCGCGCCCAGGGCGACGCGGGGATCGACGTCGGCGCGCTGGCCAACCCGGTGCGCGAGGATCTCTCGCAGGTCCAGGACAAGTCCGGCTTCCAGGGCCTCGCCGGCCCGCGCGGCGTCGCCGACGATCTCAAGAAGCTGACCGGCGTGTCGGGAGCCATCGAGAAGAAGCTCAACGACCTCGGCATCTTCCACTACTGGCAGCTGGCCGAGCTCGATCACGACACCGCCCACAAGATCGGCGAAGAGGTCGGTCTGCCCGGGCGCGCCGACAGCTGGGTGGCGAAGGCCAAGGAACTCACCGCGGAAGCGGAATAACGACTGCGGCTGCGGCCCCACGATCGGATGCCGATCGCGGGGCCCTGGCCTGAACACGAGCGGCCCGGCCGGGTTGTCCCGGCGAAGGGCCGTTCGGCAATTTAGGCCGGGGCGGCACGCACCCGGACGTGACGCCGCCGCCAGCAGCGGCGTTGCGGCGATCCCAGGCAGAGGATTTTCTCATGGCGACGATTTCGGCGGCAATGGTCAAGGATCTGCGCGACAAGACCGGCGCAGGCATGATGGATTGCAAGCAGGCCCTCAACGAGAACGGCGGCGACATGGAAGCCGCGGTCGACTGGCTGCGCAAGAAGGGGCTGTCCAAGGCCGCCAAGAAGGCCGGCCGCGTCGCCGCGGAAGGGCTGATCGGCGCCGTCACGGCCGGCACCAAGGGCGTGCTGGTCGAGGTCAATTCCGAAACCGACTTTGTCGGCCGCAACGAGCAGTTCCAGGGACTGGTCAAGATGATCGGACAGGTCGCGCTCGACGTCGGCGCCGACGTCGAGAAGATCAAGGCGGCCAAGGTCGGCGAAGTGACCGTCGAGACCGCGATCGCCGACGCCATCGCCACCATCGGCGAGAACATGACGCTGCGCCGCGCCGCCGCGCTCTCGGTCGGCAGCGGCGTGGTCTCGAGCTATCTCCATAACTCGGTGACCGACGGCCTCGGCAAGATGGGCGTGATCGTGGCGCTGGAATCGACCGGCAAGGCCGACGAACTCGCGACGCTCGGCCGTCAGATCGCGATGCACGTGGCGGCCGCCAACCCGGCCGCGCTCGACGCCGCCGGCCTCGACCCCGACGTGGTCCGCCGCGAGAAGGACGTGCTCGCCGACAAGTATCGCCAGCAGGGCAAGCCGGAGAACGTGATCGAGAAGATCGTCGAGTCCGGCCTCAAGACCTACTACAAGGAGGTCTGCTTGCTCGAACAGGCCTTCATCCACGACAGCGGCAAGTCGGTCGCCCAGGCGGTCAAGGAAGCCGAGGGCAAGGTCGGCGGCCCGATCAAGATCGCGGGCTTCGTGCGCTTCGCGCTGGGCGAGGGCATCGAAAAGCAGGACTCCGATTTCGCCGCCGAGGTTGCGGCCGCCGCCGGCCAGCGCTGAGCCGCGGGGCGGTCGACCTTCGGGACCCGCGGTCAAAGATCGGGCGCCGGACGATAGAAACGTGCGAGGCTTGCGGCCGATGAAACTCGATTCGCCGGCGCGGGCTGGCGGGAGCGCGCACCATGGGTGAACCGGTCTATCGACGCGTGGTGGTGAAGCTTTCCGGCGAATATCTGGCCGGCCCCCAGCCGTTCGGGATCGATCAGGCGACCATCGGCACGGTCGCCGATGATCTGATCGCCGCGCGCGCCATGGGCGTCGAACTTGCGGTGGTGATCGGCGGCGGCAACATCTTTCGCGGCGTCGAGGTGTCGGCCCGCGGCGTCTCCAGGCCGACCGGCGACACCATGGGCATGCTGGCGACCCTCATGAACTGCCTCGCGCTCGAGGCTGCTCTGGAGCGGCGAGGGCAGGCCGCCCAGGTGCTTTCGGCGTTCGTGATGCCCGAGATCTGCGAGCTGTTCACCCGCGCCGCAGCGACGCGGTCGCTGGCGGAGGGCAAGATCGTGCTGCTCGGGGGCGGGACCGGCAATCCGTTCTTCACCACGGACACCACGGCGGTGCTCCGCGCCGGCGAGATCGGCGCCGAGGCCGTGCTCAAGGCGACCAACGTCGACGGCGTCTACAGCGCCGACCCCAAGCTCGACCCCAAGGCGAAACGGTTCGACAGGCTGACCCATTCGCAGGCGCTCGAAGGCGGCTATAAGGTCATGGATGCGACCGCGTTCGCGCTTGCCCGGGAGACCGCGGTGCCTATCATCGTGTTTTCGATCGCCGAAAAGGGGGCGATCGGGGCGATCCTGAGTGGGGTCGGCAGGGGCACGATCGTCGCAGGGTAGGGCCCGCGCGCCAGACGCGCCGCGCGGAACAGCAACGCTGAGTGAGAGGGACAGGCGATGGCCACCGAAAGTTTCGACATCAACGACTTGAAGCGCCGCATGCAGGGCGCGATCCAATCGCTCAAGCACGAACTCGGCGGTTTGCGCACCGGACGCGCCTCGGCGTCGATGCTCGAACCGGTGCAGGTCGAGGCCTACGGCAGCCACATGCCGCTCAACCAGCTCGCCACCGTCAGCGTGCCCGAACCGCGCCTGCTGTCGGTCCAGGTCTGGGACAAGTCGATGGTGCATGCGGTCGAGAAGGCGATCGTCAATTCCAACCTCGGCCTGAGCCCGGCGACCGAAGGCCAGGTGCTGCGGCTGCGCATTCCGGAGCTCAACGAGGAGCGCCGCAAGGAACTGGTCAAGGTCGCGCACAAGTATGCCGAGGCCGCGCGCGTCGCGGTGCGGCACGTCCGACGCGATGGCCTCGACGTCGTCAAGAAGCTCGAGAAGGGCCACGCAATTTCCGAGGACGATCAGGAGCGGTTCGCCAACGAGATCCAGAAGGCCACCGACGCCACCATCGTGGAGGTGGATCAGCTGCTCGCGGCCAAGGAAAAGGAAATCCTCACGGTTTGAGGAAGACACCGATGTCCAACGGCGCCTTGTCCCCAGGAGACGGTGCGGCCCGGCAGACTCCGCCGCGGCACGTCGCGATCATCATGGATGGCAACGGCCGCTGGGCGTCGGCGCGCGGCCTGCCGCGCGGCGAGGGCCATCGCCGCGGCGTCGAGGCGCTGCGGCGCGTGGTGCGCGCCGCCCACGAACTCGGCATCTCGTATCTGACGATCTTCTCCTTCAGCTCCGAAAACTGGTCGCGGCCGGCTTCCGAAATCGGCGACCTGTTCGGGCTGCTGCGGCGGTTCATCCGCAACGACCTCGCGACCCTGCACCGCGACGGCGTACGGGTGCGGGTGATCGGTGAGCGCGAGGGGCTCGAGCCCGACATTCGCGACCTGCTGCGCGAGGCCGAGGACCTGACCAGGGGCAATTCGGCGCTGACCCTGGTGGTGGCCTTCAACTACGGTTCGCGCCAGGAGATCGCGCGGGCGGCCCAGCGGCTCGCCATCGAAGTGGCCGAGGGACGGCGCAGCAGCGACACGGTGACGGCGGAGACCCTGAGCCAGTATCTCGATGCGCCGGACATTCCCGATCCGGATCTCATCATTCGTACCAGCGGCGAGCAGCGCCTGTCCAATTTCCTGATGTGGCAGGCTGCCTACAGCGAACTCGTTTTCGTGCCGATCCACTGGCCGGATTTCGACCGCGCCGCGCTGGAAGGCGCGATCAGCGAATACGCGCGGCGCGAACGTCGCTTCGGCGGCCTCGCCGCCAAGACCGGGTCGTGAGCGGCGTGGTGGAGGACCGCGCTGCGGCGGCGCCCGGCACCGAACCGGGCTCGCGCAACCTGCTGGCCCGGGTGGTCGCGGCGCTGGTGCTGGCGCCGGTGACCATCGCGATCGCCTACGCGGGCGGATGGTGGTGGGCGGCGCTGGTGACTGCGGCGGCGATCGGCCTGTTCGTCGAGTGGCTGACCATGGTCGGCGCGCTGCAGACGCCCTGGACCGCCGTGGCCGGTTCGGCCGCGCTGGCGGCCGCCGGGGTTGCGGTCGCCGCCAACCGCGGCGTTGCCGCCGCCGCCGCGATGATCGCTGTCGGTGTCGTTGCCACGATGCTAAGTTCGGCTGCGCCACGGGCCTGGGTGGGGGGTGGCGTGGTCTATGCCGGGCTCGCGCTGGTGGCGTCGGTGCTGGTTCGTCACGATGCCGACTTCGGGCTGGTGGCGCTGATTTTCGTTCTGCTGGTGGTCTGGGTGACCGATATCGGGGCCTATTTCGCCGGGCGCGGCATCGGCGGCCCCAAATTGTGGCCGCGCGTCAGCCCCAAGAAGACGTGGGCGGGCGCGGTCGGCGGTCTCGCGGCCAGCCTGGTCGTTGCCGGCGCGGCCGCCGCAGCGGGGGTCGGCAAGACGACGACGTTGCTGTTGCTGGCGATGGCGCTGTCGGTGGTGTCGCAATTGGGGGATCTGTTCGAGTCCGCGGTGAAGCGCAATTTCGGCGTCAAGGATTCC
The DNA here is from genome assembly GCA_031291445.1 of Xanthobacteraceae bacterium. Classification (GTDB taxonomy): domain Bacteria; phylum Pseudomonadota; class Alphaproteobacteria; order Rhizobiales; family Xanthobacteraceae; genus Bradyrhizobium_A. The sequence goes on from JARLJA010000099.1 coordinate 5,362, forward strand.
AGCCACATCATCCCGGGCCACGGCGGATTGCTTGATCGTCTCGATGGATTCGTCGCCGCGATCGTGGTCGCGGCTGTGGTTGGTTTGGTGCGCGGCGGCGTCGACGGCGTCGGCCGCGGACTTCTGATGTGGTGACAAAATGAGTGCAGTGCCTCTGAGAACAGCGGATCTCGGCCGGACCGAACGGCAGCGCGTCGTCACGGTGTTGGGCGCGACCGGATCGATCGGCGACAGCACCATGGACCTGGTGCGCCGGGGAGGCGACCGGTTTCGGGTCGAGGCCGTCACCGCGCACAGCAACGTCGAGGCGCTGGCGAAGCTGGCCCGCGAATTCAAGGTTCGCTTTGCGGCGATCGCGGACGAGAGTCGGCTCGGCGAGCTGCGCGCGGCGTTGGCGGGGACCGGGATTGCGTGCGGTGCCGGCGAGGCGGCGGTTATCGAGGCCGCGGCGCGGCCGTCGGACTGGGTGATGGCTGCGGTCAGCGGCGCCGCCGGGCTGAAGCCGGCGCTGGCGGCGGTCGACCGCGGCGCCACCGTGGCGCTCGCCAACAAGGAGTGCCTGGTGTGCGCCGGCGAGCTGTTCATGGAGCGGGCCCTCAAGGCCGGCGCCCAGGTGCTGCCGGCGGATTCCGAGCACAACGCTCTGTTCCAGGCGCTGGCCTCGGGTAACCGCGAGGAACTGAGCCGCGTCATCATCACCGCCTCCGGCGGGCCGTTCCGGACCTGGCCGGTGGAGGCCATCGAACAGGCCACCCTCGAGCAGGCGCTGAAGCATCCCAACTGGACGATGGGCCAGAAGATCACGATCGATTCCGCATCGATGATGAACAAGGGGCTCGAGGTCATCGAGGCCGCCCATCTGTTCGCGCTCTCGGCCGACGAGATCGACGTGCTGGTGCATCCGCAGTCGATCATCCACGGCATGGTCGAGTTCGCCGACCGTTCGGTGGTGGCCCAGCTCGGCGCTCCCGACATGCGCACGCCGATCGCCCATTGCCTCGGCTGGCCCGAGCGGATCCAAGGACCAGCGGCGCGGCTCGACCTCGCCGCGATCGGACAGCTGACGTTCGAAGTCCCCGACCTCAAGCGCTTCCCGGGGCTGCGGCTCGCCTACGAGGCGCTGCGTGCCGGCAAGGGCGCCGCCACGGTCTTCAACGCGGCCAACGAAGTCGCCGTCGCGGCCTTCGTCGCGCGCCAGATCAAGTTCGGCATGATCGCCCGCCTGGTGGAAGCGACCATGGCGGCCGCGGCGAGCGATGGAACGGCGCGGGCACCGGCGTCGGTGGACGAGGCGCTGGCCATTGACCATAGGGCGCGAAATATCGCTGCCTCCCTCTTGCCTCAAATTGCCGCAAAGGCATCTTAATAGTTTCGGTATGGCGCCCAGTGCGCCAGGGTGGGGGACCGGATGGTCGAGTTTTTAGTTAATAACGTCAACCACTTGGCGCATATCCTGGTTGCCTACGCGATTCCCGCCTTGTTCGTGCTGGGTATCGTGGTGTTCTTCCATGAGCTCGGGCATTTCCTGGTCGCCCGCTGGGCCGGCGTGAAGGTCGTCACGTTCTCCCTGGGCTTTGGCCCCGAACTGCTGGGCTTCAACGACCGCCACGGAACGCGCTGGAAGATCTCGGCGATCCCGCTCGGCGGCTACGTGAAATTCTTCGGCGACGACAGCGAGGCCAGCACGCCGGCGTCGCCCGCGCTCGCGACCATGACCGAGCAGGAGCGCGCCGTCAGCTTTCACGGCAAGCGGGTCGGGCCGCGCGCGGCCATCGTCGCCGCCGGGCCGTTCGCCAATTTCGTGCTCGCGATCGTGATTTTCGCCGGGCTGTTCTTCTTCTTCGGCAAGCCGAGCACCACCGCGCAGGTGGAATCAGTCGAGGTGGGCAGCGCGGCGGCGGCTGCCGGCTTCCAACCGGGCGATGTCGTGACCGCGATCGACGGCAGCGCCATCGAGAGCTTCGTCGACATGCAGCGTATCGTCAGCACCAATGCGGGCGAGCGGCTGACCTTCACCGTCAAGCGCGGCGACGCCACGGTGACCTTGCAGGCGACCCCTGAGCTGCGCGAGCGCAAGGATACCTTCGGCAACACCCATCGCCTCGGTGTCCTGGGGATCACCCGGGCGACGTCGCCGACCGAAGTGGCGACCCGGCCGGTCGATCCGCTGACCGCGGTGTGGCTCGGGGTCAAGGAGACCTGGTTCGTGGTCGACCAGACCGGCCGCTTCCTCGGCGGCATCTTCCGCGGACACGGGGACGTCGACCAGCTCGGCGGGCCGATCCGGATCGCCCAGATCTCGGGGCAGGCGGCGACGCTGGGATTGCCGTCGCTGATTCATCTTGCGGCGGTTCTGTCGATTTCGATCGGACTTCTTAACCTTTTTCCGGTGCCATTGCTGGATGGGGGCCACCTTTTGTTCTACGCCATCGAAGCGGTGCGGGGACGGCCGTTGTCGGATCGGGCGCAGGAACTGGGGTACCGTTTCGGGCTGGCTTTGGTGCTGATGCTGATGATTTTCACGTTCTATAACGACATCGTCCACCTGCCTGGCTCGTGACCGCGTTTGCGTCGCCGTGGCCTATGGGCAACGTATTGGCGAGAAATTGGAATTGAACTGTGAAACGTCGTTTGCCAGGCCCGTAAAATTGGCTACAAGCGACAACGAATCTGGGGAATCTATCGCCCTTCCAGGGGAAGGAATGGCGGTATTGGAATGACAAGGTCGCTTGGCGCATGAAAGTTGGAATGCGAGTGCTAAGGGGGTACGCTGTCGCGGCCCTTCTCACGATCGCTCTGCCTGTTACCGCGTTGGTAACGGCATCGGTTGTTTCGTCGCCTGCTGCGGCTCAAACCGTGTCTTCTATCGTGGTCGAGGGTAACCGCCGCGTCGAGGCGGAAACGATTCGGTCCTATTTCAAGGCGGGCCCCAACGGGCGTCTCGACAGCGGGCGGATCGATGATGCGCTGAAGGCGCTGTACGGAACCGGGCTGTTCCAGGACGTCAAGATCAACCAGGCCGGCGGGCGCATCGTCGTCACCGTGGTCGAGAACCAGGTGATCGGCCGCGTCGTCTTCGAGGGCAACAAGAAGGTCAAGGACGAGCAGCTATCGGCCGAAGTGCAGTCCAAGGCGCGTGGAACCTTTTCCCGGGCCCTGGTCCAGGCCGACGCCCAGCGCATCGCCGAGATCTATCGGCGGTCGGGCCGCTACGATGTTCACGTCGATCCGCAGATCATCGAGCAGCCCAACAACCGCGTCGACCTGATCTTCAAGGTTACCGAGGGCAACAAGACCGGCATCACGTCGCTCAACTTCGTCGGCAACAATGCGTTTTCGTCGTACCGGCTGCGCGACGTGATCAAGACGCGCGAGTCGAATCTGCTGAGCTTTCTGTCCGGCGCCGACGTCTACGATCCCGACCGGGTCGAGGCCGACCGCGACCTGATCCGGCGCTTCTATCTGAAGAACGGCTACGCCGACGTCCAGGTGGTCGCCGCGCTGACCGAATACGACCCGTCGGCCAAGGGCTTCATCGTGACCTTCACGATCGAGGAGGGCCAGCAGTACCACGTCGGTTCGGTCCAGTTCCGCTCGAGCATTCCGTCGCTGGACGGCAATTCGCTGGCCGGCCTGTCCCGGGTGAACGTCGGTTCGGTCTACAATGCCGAGGCGCTGGAGAAGTCGGTCGAGGAAATGCAGGTGGAGGCGGCCCGGCGCGGCTTTGCCTTCGCCGTGGTGCGCCCGAGCGGCGACCGCAACTTCGACGCCCGCACCGTCTCCATCACCTTTGCAGTCGACGAGGGGCCGCGCGCCTACATCGAGCGCATCAACGTACGCGGCAACACCCGCACCCGTGACTACGTGATCCGCCGCGAGTTCGACATCTCGGAAGGCGACGCCTACAACCGCGCGCTGGTCGATCGTGCCGAGCGGCGTCTGAAGAACCTCGACTACTTCAAGACCGTGAAGATCACCACCGAGCCCGGCTCGTCGAGCGATCGCGTCATCCTCAACGTCGAGCTCGAAGAGAAATCGACCGGCGAATTCTCGGTGTCCGGCGGCTACTCGACATCCGACGGCGCGCTTGGCGAGGTCAGCGTCTCCGAACGCAACCTGCTGGGCAGGGGTCTCTACGGCAAGGTGTCGCTGCAGTACGGCCAATACGCCAAGGGCGTCACCCTGTCGTTCGTCGAGCCGTACCTGCTCGACTACCGCATCGCCTTCGGGATCGACGTGTTCGCCCGCGAGCAGCAGGCCAACAACTACGTTTCGTACAACACCAAGACCTACGGCATCAGCCCGCGGCTCGGCTTCCAGCTCCGCGAGGACCTGACGCTGCAGCTGCGCTACTCGTTGTACGATCAGGAGATCTCGCTGCCGAGCTATCTCTCCAACTGCAACAACATCCTGGGTGCCAACTTCTATCCGACGACGGCGTTCATCAACGCTAATCAGGGTCTGGTATTGCCTCCGGGGACTCCAAACGCTGGCTCAACGCTCGGCTCTGTCTATGCTTCGGGAGCGTCGGGGTGCTACTCAGACGGCGAATCCTCGCTGCCGATCCGTCGGGAACTGTCGGAGGGTGCCAAGCTGACTTCGGCGCCGGGCTTCACGCTGACCTTCAATAACCTCGACAACAACAAGAACCCGACCTCGGGTCTGTTGGTGGATTGGCGTGAAGACTTCGCCGGTCTCGGCGGCGACGTACATTACATCAAGTCGGCCGGCGACCTGAAGTACTACCAGCCGCTGGTGTCGGATCTGGTCGGCCTCATCCACCTGCAGGGCGGCATCATGAACCAGCTCAGCAGCAACGACCCGCTGCGCATGCTGGATCACTTCCAGATGGGACCGCAGCTGGTGCGCGGCTTCGCCCCGAACGGCATCGGGCCTCGCGATATCACGGTGGGAACCACTGACGATGCCTTGGGCGGAACCAAGTACTGGGGTGCGTCGGCCGAAATGCAGGCGCCGTTCTGGTTCCTGCCCAAGGAAGTGGGCCTGAAGGGCGCGGTCTACGCCGACGCCGGCGCACTGTGGGATTACAAGGGACCGACGAGCTGGGCGCAGACCGGCGAAGTGGGGGCCTATGCCATGCAGTACGACAACCAGTACCTGGTACGGACGTCCGCGGGCGTGGGCATCATCTGGGCGTCGCCGTTCGGTCCGCTGCGGTTCGATTATGCGGTGCCGATCACCAAGAGCCCGTACGACCACGTTCAGCAGTTCCGTTTCGGGGGTGGAACCACATTCTGAGTTCCAGCGTCAGTCGGACTGCGGCAGGAGGAATGGCGCATCTGACGTTTTTCAAGCAGCCGGCGCGGTCAACGCTCGCGGATATCGCCGCGTTGACCGGAGCCCAGTTGGTTGATGCCGGTCGGGCCGGGCAGCAGATCAGCGGTCTTGCAGCCCTGGACCGGGCGGGTCCGCTTGATTTGACTTTTTGCGACAGCCGCAAATATGCCGACCAGCTCGCTGGCTCGCGCGCGGGGGCTTGTCTGGTCAGCGAGCGGCTCGAAGCGCTCGTGCCGTCCGGCGCTGCGGTGCTGCGCGTGGATGATCCGTATCGCGCGTTCGTCATGGTGGCCCGCAGCTTCCACGCGGATTCGCTGCGGCCACGCTCGTCGTTCGCCACCGAGGGCATCGCCGCCTCCGCCGTGATCCATCCAACCGCCCAACTGGAAGACGGGGTGACCGTCGATCCACTGGCCGTGATCGGCCCCGGCGTCGAGATCGGCTCGGGCAGCGTGATCGGCGCCAACGTGGTCATCGGGGCCGAGGTCAGGATCGGCCGCGACTGCAGCATCGGCGCCGGGACTTCGATCATCCACACCCTGATCGGGAATGACGTCATCATCCACCCCGGCTGCCGGATCGGCCAGGATGGCTATGGATTCCTGGCGGGCCGCGACGGGCTCGTGAAGGTACCGCAGACGGGCCGGGTGCTGATCCAGAACAGTGTCGAGATCGGAGCCGGAACCACGGTGGATCGCGGAGGCCTTCGTGATACCGTCATCGGGGAGGGCACGAAGATCGACAATCTGGTCCAGGTAGGGCACAACGTCGTCATTGGACGAAATTGCATTGTGGTCAGCCAGAGCGGTATTGCGGGCAGTTCCACGCTTGGCGATGGCGTGGTGCTGGGGGCCAGGGTTGGCGTCAGCGACCATGCCACGATCGGTGACGGGGCGCAGATCGCCGCACGCAGCAGCGTCGTGGGTGAGGTTCCGCCTGGCGTCAAATGGGGAGGCTCGCCGGCCAAGCCCATCAAGCAATTTTTCCGCGAGATCTTTGAGCTCGAGCGCCTGGGGCGCGAGGGCTATCCGAAAATCGCCGGATCGGATGCCGGCAAAAAGGGGCTGGATTGATGGAGGCGCCGATTTCCATTGAAACGATCGACATCCAGGGGATTCAGAAACTCCTGCCGCATCGTTTCCCGTTCCTGTTGATCGACCGCGTCATCAACGTGCGCAGCGACTTCAGCGGCGTCGGTATCAAGAACGTGTCCGTCAACGAGCCGCAGTTCGCCGGGCACTTTCCGGGGCGGCCGATCTATCCCGGCGTGCTGATGATGGAGGGCATGGCCCAGACGGCCGGCGTCATCGGCATGACGCTGACGGAAACCCAGCGGCCGACCGGGGTCTATTTTCTGACCATCGACAAGTGCAAGTTTCGCAAGCCGGCCCAGCCCGGGGACATCGTCGAGTACCACATGCGCCTGATCAATCGGAAACGGGACATGTGGTGGTTTCACGGCGACGCCAAGGTCGGCGGGGTCATCGTCGCCGAAGCCGATATCGGCGCCATGCTGGCCGACTGACCACGGCCGTCGGGAGGCGTTCGCGATAGAACGGACTCTGAAGCGAATTTCCGAACCATCACACTCGTCTGGAGCCAGGCAAAGTGCAGGACGCTGACCGGTGAGTACAATCGATTCCTCCGCCCGCATCGAGGATGGCGCCGTGATCGGCGAGGGAGCCTCGATCGGCCCTTATTGCATCGTGGGTGCGAACGTGACGATCGGCAAGGAGTGCCGGCTCGTGGCCCATGTCCATGTCGCCGGACACACCACCATCGGGGACGGCTGCACGATCCATCCGTTCGCTGCGCTCGGCAGCCCGCCGCAGGATCTCGGCTACCGCGGCGAGCCGACGCGGCTCGAGATCGGCGCCAACTGCACGATCCGTGAATCCGTCACCATGAACGTCGGGACCGTCAAGGGCGGCGGTTTGACCAGGGTCGGCGACCGGGGCTTCTTCATGGCCTACAGCCATGTCGGCCACGATTGTCGTGTCGGCAACGACGTCATCTTCGCCAACTCGGCCACTCTCGGTGGCCACTGCGAGGTCGGCGATTTCGTCTACATCGGCGGACTGACGGCGGTGCATCAGTTTGCGCGGATCGGCCAGCAGGCCATGGTGGCGGGCGCCACCGGGCTGCGCGGCGATGTGATCCCCTACGGCTTCGCCACCGGACAGCACGCCCACCTGGAAGGGCTCAACGTGGTCGGCATGCGCCGCCGAAAATTCACGCAGCAAAGGGTGCGTCTGGTTCGCGCGTTCTACCACGATCTGTTTTTCGCCGACGGCGTGTTTGCCGAGCGGCTCGCCAGCGCTCAGCACTGGGCGGGGAAGGATCCGGCGATCGCCGAGATCCTGGCCTTCATCCAGGACGGCAAGAAGCGGTCGCTGTGCATGCCGGCGAGCGGCAATTCCGCCTCTCATCCCGATGCTCCGGAATGACCGCCCCGCCGGCCGCATCCACCGGTCCGGTCGGGGTGATCGCGGGGGCGGGCACGCTGCCGTTCGCGGCGGCCGCGTCGTTGCAGTCGCGCGGCATCAAGCCGGTGATTTTTGCGATCAAGGGGTTTTGTGATCCGGCGCCGCTTACGGCCTACGCCCACCACTGGGTGGCGCTCGGTCAGGTGGGGCGGCTGATGCGGCTTCTGCGCGCCGAAAACTGCCGCGACGTGGTCTTCATCGGCGCCCTGGTGCGCCCGGCGCTCTCGGAGATCCGCCTCGATCTCGGCACGCTTCGCGTCTTTCCGCAAATTGCCGCGGCGCTGCGCGGCGGTGACGACCATCTGCTTTCCGGCGCCGCCCGCATTATCGAGGACTACGGCTTTCGGCTCCTGGGCGTTCAGGATGTCGCTCCCGATATCCTGATGCCGCAGGGCCAGCTCGGGCGAGCCGCGCCGGACGCCGGCTCCGCGGCCGATATCGAGAAGGGGCTCACGGCGCTGCGGGTGATGGGGCCGTTGGACATCGGGCAGGCGCTGGTCATCATTGACGGCCACATCGTCAGCGTCGAGGATATCGAGGGCACCGACGGTCTGTTGGACCGCGTCGCCGCATTGCGCGCGCGGGGTCGGATCCGGGCGAAGCCCGGCCGCGGCATCCTGGTCAAGGCCCCCAAAGTTAGCCAGGACCTGCGCTTCGACCTGCCGACCCTGGGCCCCCGGACCATCGAAGGCGCGGTTGCAGCCGGCCTGAACGGCGTCGCCATCGCGGCCGGCAAGGCCATCGTCGCCGAGCCGCAGCGCCTGATCGAGATCGCCGACGGGGCCGGCGTATTCGTCGTCGGCGTCCCGGTGTGATGGCGATGCCGGCGGCGGTGCGCACGATTTTCCTGATCGCGACGGAGGAGTCCGGCGATCGCCTCGGCGGTCGATTGATGCAGGCGCTGCGCGCGCGCTGCGGTGAGATCGCCTTCATCGGCGTGGGCGGGCGCGACATGGCCGCCCAGGGGCTGGCTTCGCTGTTTCCGATCGAGGAGCTGTCGCATATAGGCTTCTTGTCGATCCCCGGGCGCCTGCCGGCGATCCTGCGCCGCATGCGGGAAGCGACGGACGCCGTGCTGCGGGCGCGGCCGGACGTCCTCGTCATCATCGACAGTCCGGATTTCACCCACCGCGTCGCCCGCAGGGTGCGGCGGGCGGATCCGACGATCCCGATCGTGGACTATGTGTCGCCGACGGTCTGGGCGTGGCGGCCGGGCCGCGCCCGGGCCATGAGCCGCTATATCGATCACGTTCTCGCTCTGCTGCCGTTCGAGCCGAAGGCGCACCGCGATCTCGGGGGCCCGCCGTGCACCTATGTGGGTCATCCCCTGGTGCAGCAGCTCGACACGCTGCGGCCGGGACCGGATGAGGCGGCCCGCCGCGACCGCGATCCGCCGGTGCTGCTGGTGCTGCCCGGCAGCCGGCGCGTCGAGATCGGCCATCACATGCGTGTTTTCGGTGAAACGCTCGGCCGGCTGGTGTCCGCGGGCGTCGCCTTCGAGCCTGTCCTGCCGACCACGCCGCACTTGTCGGCCGGTGTCGAGGCCGCGGCGGCGACCTGGCCGGTCAAACCCAGGATCGTGAGCAGCGAAGCCGACAAGCGGGCGGCATTTCGCGTCGCCCGCGCCGCATTGGCGAAGTCCGGCACCGTCACCCTCGAGCTCGCGCTCGCGGGGGTCCCGATGGTCACGGCCTACAGGGGCTCCGCGATCGAGGCTTGGGTGGCCCGGCGGCTGGTGCAGGTCCCGACCGTGATCCTGGCCAATCTCGTGATCGGGGAGGCCGTCGTTCCGGAATTCCTGCAGGAGGACTGCGTCCCTGAGAAACTGGCGGCCGCGCTGCAAGACGTGCTCGCCGATACGCCCGCGCGCCGCCGGCAGCTCGCCGCATTCGACCGGCTCGACGCCATCATGTCCACCGGCGACGTCGCACCGAGCGAACTCGCCGCCGACATCGTTCTGGCTGCAGCCAGGCCGCGTCAGCCGGGCTGAAGCCAGAGGCTGAAACCAACCCCTGAAACGACCGCGGCCGGCGCATTGCGATGCGCCGGCCGCGGTTCGGAAGTGGCTCTCGCTTACTTGCGCTGGGCGAGCGGAACGTAATCGCGCTTTGCGTCGCCGAGATAGAGCTGGCGGGGGCGCGAGATCTTGTAGTTCGGCTCCTGGATCATTTCGCTCCACTGGCTGATCCAGCCCACCGTGCGCGCCACCGCGAACAGCACGGTGAACATCGAGGTCGGGAAGCCGATCGCCTTCAGCGTGATGCCGGAATAAAAGTCGACGTTCGGGTACAGCTTCCGCGAGATGAAATAGTCGTCGTGGAGCGCGACCTTCTCCAGCTCCAACGCGACCTTCAGCAGCGGGTCGTTCTGGTGGCCGGTCTCCTTGAGCACCTCGTGGCAGGTCTGCTGCATCAGCTTGGCGCGCGGGTCGTAGTTCTTGTAGACGCGATGGCCGAAGCCCATCAGGCGGATCTTGCTGGTCTTGTTCTTCACCGCCTCGATGAATTCCGGAACCTTGTCGACCGTGCCGATCTCGGCGAGCATCTGCAGCGCGGCCTCGTTGGCGCCGCCATGGGCGGGGCCCCACAGGCAGGCGATGCCGGCGGCGATGCAGGCGAACGGGTTTGCGCCCGAGGAGCCGGCGCCGCGGACCGTGGAGGTCGACGCGTTCTGTTCGTGATCGGCGTGCAGGATGAAGATGCGGTCGAGCGCTTTCGACAGCACCGGGTTGACCTCATACTCCTCGCACGGGACGGCGAAGCACATCCGCAGGAAGTTGGAGGTGTAGTCGAGCGCGTTCTTCGGATACACGAACGGCTGGCCGACCGCGTACTTGTAGGCCATGGCGGCGAGCGTCGGGACCTTGGCGATCATCCGCATCGACGCGATCATCCGCTGCTGCGGGTCGTTGATGTCGGTGGAGTCGTGGTAGAAGGCGGCGAGCGCGCCGACCGAGGCCACCATCACCGCCATCGGATGGGCGTCACGGCGGAAGCCCTGGAAGAAGCGGGCCATTTGCTCGTGAACCATGGTGTGGTTCGTGACCCGCTGGTCGAAATCTTTCTTCTGCGCGGCGTTCGGCAGTTCGCCGTAGAGCAGCAGATAGCAGGTCTCCAGGAAGTCGCCCTGGGCCAGCTGCTCGATTGGATAGCCCCGGTACAGCAGCACGCCGGCGTCGCCGTCGATATAGGTGATCTTGGATTCGCAGCTCGCCGTGGAGGTGAAGCCGGGGTCGTAGGTGAACATGCCGGTCTGGGCGTACAGCTTGCTGATGTCGATGACATCGGGGCCGACCGAACCGCTATAGACCGGCAGATCGACGCTCTTGTCGTCGATCTTGAGCGTTGCATGCTTCGTATTTGGTGTTGCATCCATCGTGATTGTCCCCGGATGTGATCATTGAATTCAGACAAGCTCGGGGGGCCAAAAACGGGGCACGGCGAGCTAGCCGGAAGCGCCGGGATTAATGCGTAGCCCATTGCTGTGTGCACTGCAAGATGCTGGAATCCGGGCTAATTCAGGCCGTTTGCGCGGCCTGGTCCGCCAGCCGGGCCAGACATTCCGCCTTGCCGATGACCGCCAGCACGTCAAAAATGCCCGGCGATGTGGTCCGGCCGGTCAACGCCGCCCGCAGCGGCTGGGCAATCGCGCCCAATTTGAGCTCGTTGCGTTCCGCGAACGCGCGGACCGCGGCCTCGGCCGTCGCCGCTTCCCAGGGAGCGACGTCGGCCAGAACCTCTTGCAGCCGCCCGAGCAGGTGGCGGGTTTCCGGGGTCAGCAGCGCGGCGGCCTTCGGCTCGATCGGCAGCGGGCGATCGGCAAAGATGAAACTCGTGCCGTCAACCAGTTCCACCAGCGTCTTGGCACGCTCCTTGAGGCCCGGCATGGCCTGCAGCAGCTGGGCGCGCGAGGCCGGTGTCAGCTTGGCCTGGATGGCCGGTCCCGTCGGCAGGAAGTTCAGAACGTCCTCGAACGCCGCCAGCAACGTCCGGTCGTCGCTCTGGCGGATGTAGTGGCCATTGAGATTCTCGAGCTTGGCGAAATCGAACCGTGCCGCCGACCGCCCGATCGCCGGCAGGTCGAACAGTTCGATCATCTCCTCGGTCGAGAAGATCTCCTGGTCGCCGTGGCTCCAGCCCAGCCGCACCAGATAGTTGCGCAGCGCCGCCGGCAGGTAGCCCAGGGCGCGGTAGGCGTCGACGCCGAGCGCGCCGTGGCGCTTCGACAGCTTGGAGCCGTCGGGTCCGTGGATCAGCGGAATGTGCGACATGTTCGGCGTCGTCCAGCCGAGCGCATCATAGATCTGCGTCTGGCGCGCCGCGTTGATCAGGTGGTCGTCGCCGCGGATGATGTGGGTCACCCCCATGTCGTGGTCGTCGACCACGACCGCGAGCATGTAGGTCGGCGTGCCGTCGCTCCGCAGCAGCACCAGATCGTCGAGGTTCTCGTTCTGCCAGACCACCCGGCCCTGGACCTGATCCTCGACCGCCGTCTCGCCCGTCAGCGGCGCCTTGAGACGGATCGTCGGCTTCATGCCGGCAGGCGCCTCGGAGGGGTCGCGCTCGCGCCAGCGGCCGTCGTAGAGCTTCGAACGGCCTTCAGCGCGGGCCTTCTCGCGCATTTCCGCGAGCTCCTCGGCCGTGGCGTAACAGCGATAGGCGCGCCCGTCGGCGAGCAACTGCTCGGCGATTTCGCGGTGCCGCGCGGCCCGGGCGAACTGGTAGACGGTGTCGCCGTCCCATTCGATGCCAAGCCATTTGAGCCCGTCGAGGATGGCGTCGATCGCCGCCTGGGTCGAGCGTTCGCGGTCGGTGTCCTCGATCCGCAGCAGCATCTTGCCGCCGCGTCCGCGCGCGTACAGCCAGTTGAACAGCGCGGTGCGCGCGCCACCGATGTGGAGAAATCCGGTCGGCGACGGAGCGAAGCGGGTAACGATCGGAGTGGTCATCTCGGGCGTTGAATGCGGTCTGAGAAGGTGGGCGGTTGCGGCCGTGTATCACACGTCCGGACCCTGTCCCAATGCTAATTCCCGGATGGTGGGCCGGACTGGCACGTCACCCGACCTCGGTTTCCGAGCTCAACGGCTGGAACCGGCGTCGGTTCGCGGTCCCGGAGCGGTCGGCGCCTGCGGTAGTCTGGGCCGGGCGGCGCCGGCGCCCCGAGCCGAAGGCAGCACTTGGCGCCGGCCCCTCGATTTGGCACATAGGTCGCAGCTTGAAAGGTGAACGATGAACGACGAATCGGTGCCGGCCGCGGGGCGCGACTTCATCCGCGACATCATCGATGCGGACCTCGCCTCCGGAAGAAACACCAGCGTCGTGACGCGGTTTCCGCCGGAGCCGAATGGGTATCTGCATCTCGGCCACGCCAAATCGATCTGCCTGAATTTCGGCCTCGCGCAGGAGTTCGGCGGGCGCTGCCATCTGCGCTTCGACGACACCAACCCGACCAAGGAGGAGCAGGAATACATCGACGCCATCCAGCGCGACGTGCACTGGCTCGGCTTCGACTGGGGAACGCATCTCCACTACGCGTCCGACTATTTCGAGCAGCTCTACGCTTGGGCGCAGCACCTGATTCGGTCCGGCAAGGCCTATGTCGACGATCAGTCCCAGGACGAGATCCGGCTGACCCGCGGGACCCTGACCGAGCCGGGCAAGAACAGCCCGTTCCGCGAGCGGACGGTCGAGGAAAACCTCGATCTGTTCGCGCGCATGCGTGCCGGCGAGTTTCCGAACGGCGCCCGCGTGCTGCGGGCCAAGATCGACATGGCGTCGGGCAACATCAATCTGCGCGATCCGGTGCTGTACCGCATCCTGCACGCCCATCACCCACGCACCGGCAATGCCTGGAACATCTATCCGAGCTACGATTTCGCCCACGGCCAGTCGGATGCCATCGAGCACATCACCCACTCGATCTGCACGCTGGAATTCGAGGATCACCGGCCGCTGTACGACTGGTGCCTCGACAACCTGCCGGTGCCGTCGCGTCCGCGGCAGTACGAGTTCGCCAGGCTCAACGTCACCCATACCCTGCTGTCGAAGCGCGTGCTGACCGAGCTGGTCCGCGGCGGCCACGTGTCCGGCTGGGACGATCCGCGGATGCCGACGCTGGCGGGCCTGCAGCGGCGCGGCGTGCCGGCCGCGGCGGTGCGCGAATTCGTCAAGCGGATCGGCGTCGCCAAGGCCAACAGCACGGTCGACATCGGCATGTTCGAGTTCGCCATTCGCGAGACCCTCAACCGGACCGCGCCGCGGCGCATGGCGGTTTTGCGCCCGCTGAAGGTGGTGATCGAGAACTACCCGGACGGCCAGAGCGAGGAGCTCGACGCCGTCAACCATCCCGACGATCCGTCGCAGGGCTCCCGGCGCATCCGGTTCGGGCGCGAGCTCTACATCGAGGGCGACGACTTCATGGAAAACCCGCCCAAGAAGTTCTTCCGCCTGGCGCCGGGGCGGGAGGTGCGCCTGCGCTACGGCTACTTCATCACCTGCCGCGAGGCGGTGAAGAACGCGGCCGGCGAAGTGGTCGAACTGCGCTGCACCTATGATCCGGCGACCCGGGGTGGCAATGCGCCCGACGGCCGCAAGGTCAAGGCCACGATCCACTGGGTCGCCGCCGCCGACGCCGTGCCGGCGGAGGTGCGGATCTACGATCACCTGTTCACCGCGCCGGCGCCCGACGCCGGCAACTTCGCCGCCCAGATCAATCCGCAGTCCCTCGAAACGCTCGTTGGCTGCATGGTCGAGCCGGCGCTCGCCAAGGACAATGCCGAGGGTGCGGTGCAGTTCGAGCGGCAGGGCTACTTCTGCCGCGATCCGGAGTCCACGCCCGGCAAGCTGGTGTTCAACCGCACCGTGGGCTTGCGCGACACCTGGGCCAAGGTGGCGGCGGGCGAGGGCGCTGCGGCTTCCTGATCCACGGCGCCTTGCCGTCCGGTCGCGACCTGGGGTCGCGACGCGGGGGTGCAGGGCGGGGCGCGGCGCCCGTCCCCAGTGAAGGGCGAGATTCCGGACATGACCACTGGACCGTGTATCGTGTAGCATCCTCGCATGGAGGATGTGCCATGATCGCGGACGATCCGCTTGACCGCGGCGCCGGAGGCTGGCAACGGCGGCAGCCGTGTCGTCGGGGACATGTCCCCGTGACGGACCTCCCCTGGTCAAGGTGCCGCCGAACCGTCGCAAAACGCAAAATACAATGTAGGATTGCTGAAAGGTGAAGATATCTCTCAAGGTGAGGGACAATGCCAATGGCCTGGATCAAGCTCACCAACCCCGCCGGCATTCAAGTGCTGGTCAGCACTGAGCAGATGGTTCGCGTTCGTATCCCTCACGCCGGAGAGGTCGATCCGGCGGCGAATTCAATTGTCGATTTCGCCAACGGCCAGTTTCAAGCCGTCCGGGAAACTTCGGAGCAGGTGTTGACGCTGCTTTGCGGGCAGACCGGCTGCATGGGCGAGGCGCGGGCATAGCGGCCAGTTGGCCGATCCCGGCCGTTTCGCACCTTGGCGCGGAGGGGCAGTCGGAGTGAAAGTGAGGAGTAACCCGCATGGCGCTGCGTGAGCCGCCGGCGCCGGCCCGCGCCGGCACCTGGCCGCAGCCGGTGGCGGCGCCAGCGCCGCTGCCGGGCAGCTTCGGGTTGCGGCTGGCGTGGGCCGGCGTGGTGCGCGACTGGGTGCAGGCGGAGATCGAGGCCGGCCGCCTGGTACACTGGGTCCCGGTCGGGTTCGGCGCCGGCATCGCGGTCTATTTCGCCGCCGACCATGAGCCGATGGCCCTGGCCGCGGTGGTGGCGGCGGCAGCGCTGGTCGGACTGGGCGTGGCGCTGCGGCGCCATGCGGCATTTCCGCTCGCGGTGATGGCGGCGGCGGTGGCGGCCGGGTTCGCCATGGCGGCGATGAAGACCAGGCTGGTCGCGCACGCCGTGCTGACCCGGCCGCTCGGCGCGGTCGCGCTGAAAGGCTTCGTCGAGACCTTCGAGGAGCGCGAGAAGAGCGATCGCTTCGTGCTGCGCGTGACCGACATGACGGGGCCGCGTCAGGACGTCCGGCTCGCCCGTGTGAGGCTGTCGGTGAGGAAGGGGACGGCGCCGCCGGTCGGCGCCTTCGTCGAACTGACCGCCCGGCTGTCGCCGCCGCTGGCGCCGCTGCGCCCCGGCAGCTACGACTTCGGCCGCGACCTGTATTTTCAGGGCATCGCGGCGTCCGGCTTCGTGACCGGGGCGGTCAGGGTCTCCGAGCCGCCGGCAAGCGGCGGGGTGTGGCTGCGCTACGCCGCTGCACTACAGGCCATGCGCAACGCCGTCGATGCCCGGATTCGCGCCGTGGTCGCGGGCGATTCCCGCGCCATCGCGACCGCGCTGCTCACCGGACGACGCGACGCCATCACCACGCCGGTCAACGACGCCATGTTCATCTCCGGGCTGGGGCATGTCCTGTCGATCTCCGGCTACCACATGGCGGTGGTCGCCGGCGTGGTGTTCTTCGCGGTCCGCGCGCTGCTGGCGCTGGTCCCGGTCTTCACCGTCCGTTTCGCGATCAAGAAGTGGGCGGCCGCCGCCGCGCTCGCGGCGGCGACGTTCTACCTGCTGCTGTCGGGATCCGAGGTCGCCACCCAGCGCTCGTACCTGATGACGGCCGTGGTGCTGGTGGCGGTGCTGGTCGACCGTCGCGCCATCACCTTTCGCACTCTGGCAATCGCTGCACTCGCCGTGCTGGCGATCGCGCCCGAAGCCCTGGTGCATCCCAGCTTCCAGATGTCGTACGCCGCGACGCTCGGATTGGTGGCCCTGGTCGCCTACGGGATGCCGCGGCTGCTGGCGCAGGCCGATAGCTCCGCCGTGGGGCGCGCCGCGCTATGGGGCGTCCGCGAAATCGTGATGCTGGCGCTGGCCTCGACCGTCGCCGGGCTGGCGACCACGCCCTATGCGGCGTTTCATTTCCACCGCGTCACCCCTTACGGGGTGCTGGCGAACCTTGCGGCGATGCCGGTGGTGTCCGCGCTGGTGATGCCGGCTGGGATGCTGGGACTGGTCGCCATGCCGTTCGGGCTCGACGGCATCTTCTGGCGGCTGATGGATGTCGGGATCGTCTGGATGATCGCAGTGTCGCAGTGGGTCGCGGCGCTGCCGGGAGCGATCGGCCGGGTGCCGGCGTTCGGGACCGGGCCGCTGCTTGCGGTAACCGCGGGCATGATCTCCTTCTGCCTGCTGCGGACGCCGCTGCGCTGGGCCGGCGCAGCCGCGATGCTGGGCGCCGTGGTCTGGGCTGCGGCCACCCCGCCGCCCGACATCCTGGTGTCGGCGGACGGCCGTCACGTCGCCGTGCGCGGCGAGGACGGGCTCCTGCAGGTGATGCAGGCCGGCAAGGATGCCTTTCTGCTGAAGGAATGGCTTGCGGCCGACGCCGACGCCCGCCCGGTGGCAGAACCGTCGCTGTCGGAGCGCGTGTCCTGCGACGACGCGGGCTGTGTTGCCGCGCTGCGCGGCGGCGGCCTGGTGGCCATGGCGGAGCGGCCCGATGCCTTCGACGACGACTGCACCCACGCGGCCTTCATCGTCGCGCCGGCACCGCCGCCGCCCGGCTGTGCGGCGCTGGTGGTGGATCGCCTGCGCCTGCGCCGGCTCGGCGCGCTGGCGGTGCGGCGTCGGGGAGCGGGCCTCGTGATCGAGGCCCAGCGGCCCGATGGCACCGATCGTCCCTGGGCCCCGGCGCCTCCGGAAGAGGGCGGTGCAGTGCTGGACAGCGGGGCCGGTCGGTCACGGGATGCCACGCCTCCCGATCCGCAGGCCGAAGATTGACCTGAGGCTGGCTCTCATTTTCGAAGACAGAGGGCGACGGGGGCGACGGTCGTCGTCAGTAGCGCCGGAACAGGCTCACGAGCTTGCCCTGGATGCGGACCCGGTTCGGCGGCAGGATCCTGACCTCGTAGGCCGCATTGGCCGGCTCGAGTGCAATCGATGCGCCGCGTCGCCGGAAGCGCTTGAGCGTCGCTTCTTCCTCGTCGATCAGCGCCACGACGATGTCCCCGGTTTCGGCGCCTTCGGTCCGCTGGATCAGCGCCATGTCGCCATCCAGAATTCCAGCCTCGATCATGGAATCGCCACGCACCTCGAGCGCGTAGTGCTCGCCCGATGCCAGCATCTCGGGGGGCACGCTGATGGTGTGGGTGCGGTTCTGCAGCGCCTCGATCGGTGTGCCGGCCGCGATGCGGCCCATCACCGGAATGGCGACCGGGCGGCCGCCTTCATCCTCCGACGGCGCCCGCACGATCCGCCCCAGGTTGCCCTCGATCACGCTCGGCGTGAAGCCGCGCCGGCCGCCGCCATTCGAGGCCGCCTGCTCGGGCATCTTGATGACCTCGATGGCGCGCGCCCGATTCGGCAGCCGCCGGATGAAGCCGCGCTCCTCGAGCGCCGTGATCAGCCGGTGGATGCCCGATTTCGATCGCAGATCGAGGGCGTCTTTCATCTCGTCGAACGAGGGCGGGACGCCCGAGTCCTTCAGCCGCTCGTTGATGAAGCGGAGAAGTTCGTACTGCTTGCGCGTCAGCATCTCTGGTTTTCCCCCGAATCTGGTGCCTGGCGGTCACCGGGTCATGATCGCCGAGATATGGGACTCACCTCGAAACAAATCATGAACGGACACTATATGTTCGATATGTGTTCCGCAATCTCTTAATTTGACGTCAACAAAGCGGCCGTCGCCTACAGGGGAAGCTTAAGGATGCGGCACACCGAGCCGGCGCGGGCAGCGGGGGCGAACGGGTCCCGGACGATCAGGGCCTGCGCCGAGGCGAGATAGGCCATGAGCGAGCTGTCCTGCTTGGTCACGGCGGTCGCGAGCGGCAGGGCGTCGGGCTGCGGCGCGAGCCGGGCGCGGAGGTAATCCTGGCGGTGGTCGTTTTCCGGGAGATCGGTGGCCAGCACCGCGGCCTCGACCGGGTGGTGGACGTCGTTGCGTCCGGACAGGGTGCGGATCAACGGGACCATGAACAGGAACGCGCAGACGTAGGACGAGACCGGATTGCCCGGAAGCCCGAGCACCCGCATCCCGCCCGAGCGTCCGTGCATCATCGGCTTGCCGGGACGCAGCGCGACCTTCCAGACCGAGAGATCGATTCCTTCAGCGACGAACGCACGCCCGACCACGTCGTGGTCGCCGACCGACGCGCCGCCGGTGGTGACCATGATGTCGGCCCGGCTGGCGCGCGCCCGGCGGATCGCGTCGGTGGTTGCCGCGAGCGTATCGCCGACGATGCCGAGGTCGATCACCTCGGCGCCTTCGGCCCGCGCCAGGGCGTGCAGGGAATAGCCGTTGGAATAGACGATCTGGCCGGGCGCGAGCGCAGAACCGGGCATCACCAGTTCGTCGCCGGTGGCGACGAAGGCCACGCGCGGCCGCCGATAGACCGGGAGCGCGGGATGGTTCATGGAGGCCGCGAGCGACAGGTCGCGATCGGTCAGGCGCTCGCCCTTGCGCAGCAGCACGTCGCCTTCGCGAAAGTCGACGCCGGCGGCGCGAATGTTGCGCCCCGCCGCCGTCGCGGAGCGGACGGTCACGGTATCGCCGTCACGCGTGGTGTCTTCCTGAATGACCACCGTGTCGGCGCCCTGGGGGACCACGCCGCCGGTAAAGATACGGGCTGCCTGGCCGCCGCCCACGGCGCCGTCGAAGGGACGTCCGGCGGCGACTTCGCCGATCACCGTGAGGCTCGCCGGGATCGTGGCGATGTCGTCGGCGCGGACCGCGTAGCCGTCCATGGCCGACATCGCCGCCGGCGGCTGCGACCGCCGCGCCGCGAGATCGCTCGCCAGCACCCGGCGAAACGCGTCGTCGAAGGGGACGGATTCGACGGCAAGCGCCTCGACGGCGGACAGCACCGCTGCGAGCGCGTCGGTGACGGGCATCAGCGCCATGTCGAATCTCCCGGTCTTGGTTACGCGCGGCCGCGGCCGGTCCGTGGTGCCGGCGCCGCGGCCTTGAAGTGTCCCGACTTGCCGCCCGACTTCTCGATCAGCCGAATATCGTCGATCCGCGCGCCGCGCTCCACCGCCTTGATCATGTCATAGATGGTCAGGCAGGCGACCGCGACGGCGGTCAGGGCTTCCATCTCGACCCCGGTCGGCCCCGTCACCTTGACCGTCGCGGTGACACGGCAGCCCGGCAGCGTCGCGTCCGGTTCGATGTCGACCACGACCTTCGACAACGCCAGCGGGTGGCACAGCGGGATCAGTTCCGAGGTGCGCTTGGCCGCCATGATGCCGGCGATTCGCGCGGTTCCGAGCACGTCGCCCTTGGCTGCGTCGCCGCGCTGGACGATGTCGAGCGTCTGCTTCGACATCACCACGCGGCCCTGCG
The DNA here is from genome assembly GCA_031291445.1 of Xanthobacteraceae bacterium. GTDB lineage: Bacteria > Pseudomonadota > Alphaproteobacteria > Rhizobiales > Xanthobacteraceae > Bradyrhizobium_A. Next base: position 25,510 of record JARLJA010000099.1, read on the forward strand.
CCACGGCGAGGCGTTCCGTCGCGGCCTTGGCCGAGACGTCGACCATGCGGGCTTCGCCGCGCCGGCCGATATGGGTGAGGGAAGGCTTGGCCTGCTTCGCCATGGCGCTCAGGGCCGTCCGCCGGCACGGCGCTTGGTCGAGCCCGAGAGCAGGGCACGCGTCGCCGCCGCGACGTCGTTCTGCCGCATCAGGCTCTCGCCGACCAGAAACGTCGAAATGCCGATCCGGGCCAGCCGCGCCAGATCCTCGTTGGTGAAGATGCCGCTCTCGCCGACGATGATGCGATCCGCCGACACCCGCGGCGCCAGCCGCTCGCTGGTGGCGAGGGTGGTTTCGAACGTGCGCAGGTTGCGGTTGTTGATGCCGAGCAGCGGCGACTTCAGCCGCAGCGCGCGGTCGAGTTCGGCCTCGTCGTGGACCTCGACCAGGACGTCCATGCCGTGCGCCAGGGCGGCGTCCTCGATCTCCGCGGCGGCGCTGTCCGCGAGCGCGGCCATGATCACCAGGATGCAGTCGGCGCCATGGGCGCGCGCTTCCGCGACCTGGTAGGGATCGTACATGAAGTCCTTGCGCAGGACCGGAAGCGACACCGCCGCCCGCGCCGCCACCATGAATTCAAGGCAGCCCTGGAACGAGGGGGCGTCGGTCAGCACCGACAGGCAGGTCGCGCCGCCGGCCTCGTAGGCCTTGGCCAGCGCCGGCGGATCGAACTCGGCGCGGATCAGCCCCTTCGACGGCGAGGCCTTCTTGATCTCGGCGATCAGCGCATACTCGCCGCGGACGAGGCGGTCGCGGATCGCCGCAACGAACCCCCGCGGCGCGGGACTGGCCTTGGCCGCGGCCTCGAGCTCCGAAAGCGGGCGGGCGCGCCGGGCCGCGGCGATCTCCTCGCGCTTGTAGGCTTCGATCTTGGTGAGGATGTCGGACATGTCGCTGCTCTCTCAGCCGTTCGACACGGCGATGAGGTGGTCGAGCTTTCGCGCCGCGGCGCCGCTCTCGATCGCTTGCTGGCCGAGGGCGACGCCCTCCTTGAGGTCGGTGACCCGGCCGGCCACGATCAGCGCCGCGGCGGCATTGAGCAGGGCGACGTCGCGATAGGCGCTGGGCTGACCGCGCAGCACGCCGAGCAGGGCCTGCGCGTTTGCGGCCGCGTCGCCGCCTTTCAGCGCGCCGGCCGGCGCGCGGGCGAGGCCGGCGTCCTCGGGGCTGACCTCGAAGCTGCGGATCACGCCGTTTTCCAGGGCCGCCACGGTGGTCGGGCCGGTCAGCGTGATTTCGTCGAGGCCGTCGGAGCCGTGCACGACCCAGATGCTTTCGGCGCCGAGGTTCTTCAGGACCTGCGCCAGCGGGTTGACCCACTGCCGCGAGAACACGCCGATCATCTGCCGCGTGACGCCGGCCGGGTTGGACAGCGGGCCGAGCAGGTTGAAAATCGTGCGGGTCGCGAGTTCGACCCGCGTCGGGCCGACATTCTTCATCGCCGGATGATGGGTTGGCGCGAACATGAAGCCGATGCCGGCCTCCGCGATGCATCGTCCCACCGCCTCGGGCGTCAGGTCGATGCGGACCCCGAGCGCCGCGAGACAGTCGGCGGCGCCGGATCGTGACGACAGCGCGCGGTTGCCGTGCTTGGCGACGGGAACGCCGACGCCGGCGACGATGAAGGAGGCGCAGGTCGAGACGTTGACCGATCCCGAGCCGTCGCCGCCGGTCCCGACCACGTCGACCGCGTCGGCCGGCGCCCGCACGCGCAGCATCTTGGAGCGCATCGCCGACACCGCGCCGGTGATTTCGTCGACGGTCTCGCCGCGTACCCGCAGCGCCATCAACAGCCCGCCCATCTGCGACGGGGTGGCCTCGCCGGACATCATGCGGTCGAACGCGGTTGCGGCTTCCTCGCGCGACAGCGCGGCGCCGGTGGCGACTTTTGCGATAATTGCCTTGAAATCGTCCATGATGATCAATTCGTCACGGCGCCGGTCGCGGTGGCGAAGGCGGCCTCGTTGATGGTGACGCCAATGTCGGCTTCCTGCTTGGCGATGAACTGGTTGAGCTGCTCGTCGCTCAGCGCCCGCTGCAGGTTCTCCTCCAGCTTCTTGGCGTCGGCGCTGGCGGGATCGAGCGGCGGCACCGTGACGTCGGTGACGCGAAAGACCAGGAATTCCGTCCCATTGGCCCCCGGCGTCGTGCCATAGCCGTCCTTCGGGGTGCGGAACGCCGCCGTGACCAGGTACTGTGGCGCGTTGTCGAGGTTTGCGCCGCGCTTGAAGGCGCTCGCGCTTTCGACCTTGACGCCGAGGCTCCCCGCGGTGTCGGCGAGGCTGGCGCCGCCCTCCAGCTTGGACTGCAGCTCCTTGGCCTTGTCGCGCAGGCGCATGCTGATCTGGTCGTCCTTCCAGCGAGTCTCGACCTGGTCCTTGACTTCCTCGAGGCTCCGCTCGCGCGAGGGCACCACGTCGACGACGTCGAACCAGACAAAGCCGCCCTTGTACTGCTGTGGGTCGTTCTCGACATTGACGTTGCTGGCGAACGCGGCCGTGATCAGGTCGAAGCCCTGGGGCAGCCCGCTGACCGGCTGCCCGTTCGGACCGCGGCCGGAACGGTCGACGGCATCGATGGTGACCGGCGTGAGCCCGAGCTTCTGGGCGGCATCGGCGATCGTGGCGCCGCCACCGCGTTCGTCCTCGATCTTGTTGTAGACGTCGCTGATGGCGGTCCGGGCCTTGGCCTGGGCGAGCTCGCTCTTCAGCTTCGGCGCGGCTTCGGCATAGCTTGGCGTGGTGCCCGGTTCGATCTTGGTGACCTTCACGATCGAGACGCCGAACTGCCCCTGAACGGGCTGGCTGACGTCGTTGAGGCCGAGCGCGAAGGCGGTGTCCGCGAGCACCGGATCGAGGATGGCGGACTTCACCACCACCCCGAGATCGATGTCGGCGGCCGACAGCTTGCGCTCCTTGGCGAGGTCCTCGAACGACGTGCCGGCGGCGATCTTTTCGCGCGCCGCCTTGGCGTCGTCGAGGTTGGCGAAGCCGATCTGGAGCACCTGGCGTTTCTCCGGCGTCGACAGGGTCGCCAGCCGTTCGTCGTAGGCCTTCTTGACGTCCTCGTCGGAGACCTGCGTCGTCTTGGCGAGATCTTCCGGTGTGACCACGACGAAGGCGACCTTGCGGTATTCCGGCGCCCGGAACAGGCTCTTTCGTTCGTCGAAATAGGTCGCCAGCGCCTCGGGCGCCGGCGCCTCCACCGGACCGGCCAGCGCCGCGCCGAGCCGGACGAACTCGACCGAGCGCTGCTCGTTCTGGAAGCGGTTCAGCGCGTCGAGCTGCACCGCGGCGGGCTTCAGGTCGCCGTTCAGGCTCCCGACGATTTCCCGCCGCAGCGTGACGCGCCGCTGTTCGGCGATGTAGCGCGGCTCGCTGTAGCCGAACTGGCGGATCAGCTGGTTGAAGGGGGCCGGGTCGAAGGTGCCGGAGGGGCCCCTGAAATTGGGATCCTGCTGGATCGAGCGGATGACGTCGGCATCCGATTGCGCCAGCCCCATGCGGCGCGCCGCTTCGTCGAGCGCGGCCTCGGAGACGGTCTGCTGCAGGAGTTGGCGGTCGAGCCCGAACGCGCGCGCCTGCTCGCCGGTCAGCGGCCGGCCGAACTGGCGCCCGATCTGCTGCAGCTTCTCGGTGAACAGCTGGCGGAATTGCTCGGTGGAGATCTCGGTGTGGCCGACCTTGGCGAGGGTAGCGCGTCCGAAGCCTTTGAAGATATCCGCGATGCCCCAGACACCGAAGCTGATGATGAGCACCCCGAGGACCGCGGCCATGATCGATTTGCCGAGCCAGTTGGATGAGGCCTTACGCATTCCTCGCAGCATTGAATCCGTCTTTTTTCGAGAGAAAACCGGCGCATGCATCATGCGTCGCGGTGGGTGGCGCCATCATAAAGGGGGCGCCGATGGGCCGCAACCCGATGCAATGGCGCGGGTTCTGCCCCGGGGCGGGCAACTGGCTTTGATCGCCGGCGTCTGCTAGCGCAAGGCGGAAGACGAGGAGAACCGCGCCGATGACGCCTGTGGTGAAGCCGCTGATCGCGGGAAACTGGAAGATGAACGGATTGAAGGCCTCGGCCGTCGAACTGGCAGCAATCGCCCAGGGGGCCGAGAGCCTGTCGGCCAAGGTCGATCTCATGATCTGCCCGCCGGCAACGCTGCTGTGGAGCGCCGCGAGCATCGTCAAGGGTTCACCCGTGCAGCTCGGCGGCCAGGATTGCCATACCGCGGCCTCGGGCGCCCACACCGGCGACATCTCGGCCGAGATGCTGGCGGACGCCGGCGCGGTCGCGGTGATCGTGGGGCATTCGGAACGGCGTAACGACCACGGCGAAAGCGACGCGTTGGTGCGGGCAAAGGCCTTGGCCGCCTGGCGGGCAGGGCTGCTGCCGATCGTCTGTATCGGCGAAACCGAGGCCGAGCGGGACCGCAGCGAGACCCTCGATGTCCTTGCCCGCCAGCTTGATGGATCCTTGCCGGAGCAGGGGGCCACCGGGCGCAACCTGGTGGTTGCCTACGAGCCGGTCTGGGCGATCGGCACCGGACGCGTGCCAACGTCGAAGGATGTTGAATTAATTCATGGGTTTATTAGGGAGAAGTTGCAAGCGAGGTTCAGCTCCGAGGGGGCTGCGGTCCGCATCCTCTATGGCGGCTCGGTCAAGCCGGGCAATGCCACCGAACTGATGGCGGTGGCTGATGTCGGCGGCGCGCTGGTCGGCGGCGCGAGCCTCAAGGCGGCCGATTTCCTTGCGATCGCAAGCGCCTGTCCCTAGATGGGGATCGACGCGACGGGGATGGTCATCGCCGGCTTGTTCGTGTAGAGACCGCCGCAAACTCAGCTCCAGCAAACGCGTGTCTCCGCCGGTTGCGCGGGGCCGGCCGTTTGGTGTGGAAGGATCCGATGCAGACCGTCATTATCGTCATCCATCTCATGATCGTGGTCGCCTTGATCGGCACCGTGCTGCTGCAGCGCTCGGAGGGTGGCGGACTGGGCGTCGGTGGCGGCGGCGGGTTCATGAGCAGCCGCGGCACCGCAAATCTCCTGACCCGGACCACCGCTGTGCTGGCGGCGGGTTTCTTCGTGACCAGCCTGTTCCTCTCCTGGCTCGCGAGCTACGACCGCAAGCCGAGTTCCATCATCACCAGCCCGGCGCCGGTGTCGAGCCCCGGCGCGCCTTCGCCGACCGATGCGGGTGGAATTCTCGACCAGCTCAAGAAGCAGGACGAGGCGCCGCCGCCGGCCGCGCCGCAGGCGCCGCGCTCGCAATAGTGGCTCGCGGCTGGGGCGTCAGCTCGGGCGGCAATCTCATAGTCGGCGCCAACATATTGCGGTGACTTCGTTTTCGAGGTCACCCACAGCTTGAATATTTGGTCATTGGAATGCGCGTTTCGTTTTGCGAATCGCGTGCAGAGCGTTAAAGGTTGAAGCCCATGGCGCGGTACATCTTCATCACCGGCGGCGTGGTTTCCTCGCTCGGCAAGGGACTGGCATCGGCGGCGCTCGGCGCGCTGCTTCAGGCGCGCGGCTATTCGGTGCGCCTGCGCAAGCTCGATCCCTATCTCAATCTCGATCCCGGCACGATGTCGCCGTATCAGCACGGCGAGGTCTTCGTGACCGACGACGGCGCCGAGACCGATCTCGACCTCGGCCACTACGAGCGGTTTACCGGCCGGCCCGCGACCAAGCAGGACAACATCACCACCGGGCGGATCTATCAGGACATCCTGACCAAGGAACGCCGTGGCGACTACCTCGGGGCCACCATCCAGGTGGTCCCCCACGTCACCAATGCCATCAAGGACTTCATCCGCAGCGGCAACGACGACTACGATTTCGTGCTCTGCGAGATCGGCGGAACGGTGGGCGACATCGAGGGGCTGCCGTTCTTCGAGGCGATCCGCCAGATCAGGAACGATCTGCCGCGCGACCACGCCGTCTACATCCATCTGACGCTCTTGCCCTACATCCCCAGCGCCGGCGAGCTCAAGACCAAGCCGACCCAGCACTCGGTCAAGGAACTGCGCTCGATCGGCATCCAGCCGGACATCCTGCTGTGCCGCACCGACCGGCCGATCCCGAAGGAAGAGCGCCGCAAGCTCGGCCTGTTCTGCAACGTACGGGAGAGCGCGGTGATCGAGGCGCGCGACGTCGACAACATCTACGCCGTGCCCGAGGCCTATCACGCCGCCGGCCTCGACGACGAGGTGCTGGCGGCGTTCGGCCTGGCCGTGCAGCAGCCGCCCGAGCTGAAGCGCTGGCACGACATCAACGAGCGGGTCCGCAATCCCGAGGGCCAGGTCACCATCGCGATCGTCGGCAAGTATACCGGCATGAAGGACGCCTATAAGTCGCTGATCGAGGCGCTGGCCCATGGCGGCATCGCCAATCGGGTGAAGGTCAACATCGACTGGATCGAGAGCGAGGTGTTCGAGAACGAGGATCCGGCGCCGTTCCTCGAGCATGTCGACGGCATCCTGGTCCCGGGCGGATTCGGCCAGCGTGGCGCGGAAGGGAAGATCCGCGCCGTGCAGTTCGCGCGCGAACGCCGCGTGCCGTATTTCGGGATCTGCTTCGGCATGCAGATGGCCGTGATCGAGGCGGCGCGCAATCTCGGCGGCATCACGGACGCCAACTCCACGGAATTCGGGCCGACCCCGGAGCCGGTGGTGGGACTGATGACCGAATGGCTGCGCGGCAACGAACTCGAGAAGCGCCACGCGGCCGGCGATCTCGGCGGCACCATGCGGCTGGGGGCCTACGCGGCGGTGCTGCGCCGGGGCAGCCGGGCGTCGTCGATCTACGGCAATGCGCTGGAGATCTCCGAGCGGCACCGGCACCGCTATGAGGTCAACACCGCCTACAGGGAGCGTCTCGAGCAGCATGGCCTGCGCTTCTCCGGGCTGTCACCGGACGGCGTGCTGCCCGAAATCGTCGAATACGAGGACCATCCGTGGTTCGTCGGCGTCCAGTTCCATCCCGAACTGAAGTCGCGGCCGTTCCAGCCGCATCCGCTGTTCGCCTCGTTCGTCCAGGCCGCCGTGGTGCAGAGCCGGCTGGTGTGACGCCGTCGCGGCGGTTGCGCCGCGCCGCCGCCGGGCCGTATTGTTTCGGGGCCAATCATCGACGATCCGGTTGAGGAAACGCCATGATCTATGAGATGCGCGTCTATCGCTGCGTTGCCGGACGGCTGCCGGCGCTGCTCAAGCGGTTCGAGACGGTCACGCTGGCGCTCTTTGAGAAGCACGGCATCCGGCCGGCGGGGTTTTTCACCACCCTGATCGGGGCTTCGAACCAGGAACTGACCTATTTTCTTGCCTGGGAGTCGATGGCCGAGCGCGAACAGAAATGGACCGCCTTTGCAACCGATCCGGCCTGGGTCAGCGCGCGCGCCGAGAGCGAGAAGGATGGCCAGATCGTCGAGAACATCACGAGCCAGCTGCTCGCGCCGACCGCATTTTCGTCGGTCAAATAGCGCCGGGATCGCGGGGCGGGCATGGCCGGCGGCCTTCATCACATCGTCCATGCGGTGCGCGACCTCGACGCGGCGGCAGAGTTCTACCGCCGTGCCGGCTTCAAGCTCGGCACGCGCAACCGTCATCCCTGGGGAACCCATAATTTCGTCGTTCAGTTCCAGGGCTTCTACATCGAGATCCTGGCGCTGGCCGAGCCGGACAGGCTGGGCACCGACGGCCTCGCCCAGCACTTCGGGCGCTTCAACCGCGACGCCATCGCGCGCGGTGACGGTTTCTCGATGCTGCTGCGGGAAAGCGCCGATATCGATCGCGACGTCGCCGACTTCGCCCGCGGCGGCATCGGCACCTCGGGGCCGCTGTCGTTCACCCGCGACGCCACGCTGCCTAACGGCACGATGGCGACGCTCGGATTTTCGCTGGCATTCGCCCGGGCGCCCGGATCTCCCGACGTCGGCTTTGCGGCGTGCCAGGAGCATAACGGGGCACTGTTCTGGAATGAGGCGCTGCAACGCCACGACAACGGGGCGAGCCGGCTCGCGGGAGTGGTGTTTACGGCACGGGATCCGGCGCGCCATCGCGATGTCGTCTCCGTCTTCGCCGGGGGACAGGACGTGCGATCGACCGCCGCGGGAATTGCCGCGACGACGCCGCGAGGACAAATTGACATCGTGTCGGAGATCGGCTTCAGCGAAGCCTTCGGGGTGGGCCCCGGCCGGTCGGGCGAGGGCCTGCAGCTGGCCGGATTGCGGCTGGTCGTGCGAGATCTCGCCGCGCTCGAGCAGGTGCTGGAGCGCGGACGCATCGCCCCGGTACGCCATGCGGGACGGGTCGTGGTCGGCCCGGACCAGGCATTCGGCGCGACCCTGATCTTCGAGGCCTGAGGCGGCGGGATGGCTTGCGGCAGGACCGGCAAGCCCACGGAAGGAAAGACGAAGTGAAAGCGACCCCAACAGCGAATGCCGTGGTTGAAGCCGGCACAGTCCGTTTCGGCAACGACCTGCCGCTGGCCGTGATTGCCGGGCCCTGTGTTCTGGAAAGCCGGGCCCACGCCCTCGAGGTCGCGGGCGCCTTGAAGGAGATCGCGGCGCGGCTCGGCATCGGGCTGGTGTTCAAGACCTCGTTCGACAAGGCCAATCGCACCAGCCTGACCGGGGTGCGCGGCGTCGGCCTCGACGACGCGCTGCCGATCTTCGCGGAAATCCGGTCCTCGCTGGGGCTGCCGGTTCTGACCGACGTTCACGAGAGCCAGCAATGCGAACGGGTCGCGCAGGCCGTCGACATCCTGCAGATCCCGGCCTTCCTGTGCCGCCAGACCGATCTGCTGCTGGCCGCGGCGGCGACCGGCAAGGTCGTCAACGTCAAGAAGGGCCAGTTCCTGGCGCCGTGGGACATGACCAACGTGGTCGCCAAGCTGACCAGGGGCGGCAACCGCAACGTTCTGGTCACCGAGCGCGGGGTCTCGTTCGGCTACAACACGCTGGTCTCGGACATGCGTGCGCTGCCGATCCTGGCGCGCACCACCGGCGCGCCGGTGATCTTCGACGCCACCCATTCGGTCCAGCAGCCCGGCGGCAAGGGCGATGCCTCGGGCGGCGAGCGCGAATTCGTGCCGGTGCTGGCGCGGGCGGCGGTGGCGGTCGGGGTTGCCGGTGTCTTCATCGAGACCCATCCCGATCCCGACCACGCTCCGTCCGACGGCCCGAACATGGTGCCGCTCGGCCAATTCGAGGGACTGGTGCGCCGATTGATGGCGTTCGACCAGCTGGCCAAGCACTAAGCGCGGGCCGGCCGCACGCGTCAGCCGCGGCCGCGGTAGGGCGCCACGCCCTGGTCCGGGACCCACATGCCCTTGGGAAGTTTGCCGGTCTGCCAGAACACGTCGATCGGAATCCCGCCGCGCGGATACCAGTAGCCGCCGATCCGCAGGTATTTCGGTTTGATCTCGGCGGCGATCCGCTTCCCGATCATGACCGTGCAGTCCTCGTGAAAGGCGCCGTGATTGCGGAAGCTTGCGACATAGAGCTTGAGCGATTTCGACTCCAGCAGCCATGGGCCGGGAACATAGTCGATCACGAGATGGGCGAAGTCCGGCTGGCCCGTGACCGGGCAGAGCGAGGTGAACTCGGGCGCGGTGAAGCGCACCACGTAATCGGTGTCCTTTTGCGGGTTGGGTACCCGGTCGAGCCGCGCCTCCTCGGGCGTGTGTGGCCACGCGACGGCGCGGCCCAGCTGCAGGGCAGGGGATTTTGCTGGTTTCACTGGCTTTTTAGGCATTCGCGGTCTCCGGAACCTGCTCTTACCGCAATCCGGCGGTCGCCGTCACCCGGCCTTTCGCCCCTCCTTGGGTTGCGCTAGAAGCGGCGCCAACCACCACGACAGCTTTTCCGAAAAGAGGCCCTCATGACAGCCATCGTCGACATCATCGGCCGCGAAATCCTCGACAGCCGCGGCAACCCCACCGTGGAGGTCGATGTGGTGCTGGAGGACGGCTCGCGCGGCCGGGCGGCGGTGCCTTCGGGGGCCTCGACCGGCGCCCATGAGGCGGTCGAACTGCGCGACGGCGACAAGGGGCGGTATCTCGGCAAGGGCGTGCAGAATGCGGTCGCGGCCGTCAACGGCGAGATCTTCGACGCCATCGGCGGCCTGGACGCCGAGCGCCAGGTGCAGATCGACGAGGCGCTGATCGCGCTGGACGGGACGCCGAACAAGAGCCGGCTCGGCGCCAACGCCATTCTCGGAGTCTCGCTGGCGGTGGCCAAGGCCGCCGCCCAGGCCGCCGACTTGCCGCTGTATCGCTATGTCGGCGGGACCTCGGCGCGGACCTTGCCGGTGCCGATGATGAACATCATCAACGGCGGGGTCCACGCCGACAACCCGATCGACTTCCAGGAATTCATGATCATGCCGGTCGGGGCCAGGAGCTTCGCCGAGGCGCTGCGCTGCGGTGCGGAGATCTTTCACACCCTCAAGAGCGAGTTGAAGAAGGCCGGCCACAACACCAATGTCGGCGACGAGGGCGGCTTCGCGCCGAACCTGCCGTCGGCCGATGCCGCGTTGGAATTCGTGCTCGGCGCCATCGCCAAGGCCGGCTACAAGGCCGGTGGCGACGTGGTGCTGGCGCTGGACTGCGCGTCGACCGAGTTCTTCAAGGACGGCCGCTACGTCTACGGCGGCGAGAACAAGACCCGCAGCCGCTCGGAGCAGGCGAAGTATCTCGCCGACCTGGTGGCGCGCTATCCGATCGTCTCGGTCGAGGACGGCATGGCCGAGGACGACATGGAGGGCTGGAAGGAGCTCACCGACCTGATCGGAGCCAAGTGCCAACTGGTGGGCGACGACCTGTTCGTCACCAACGTTGCCCGCCTTTCCGACGGCATCAAGAACGGCCGCGCCAATTCCATCCTGATCAAGGTCAACCAGATCGGATCGCTGACCGAGACGCTGGCCGCAGTCGAGATGGCGTCCAAGGCCGCCTACACCTCAGTGATGTCGCACCGCTCCGGCGAGACCGAGGATTCCACCATCGCCGACCTCGCGGTCGCCACCAACTGCGGCCAGATCAAGACCGGTTCGCTGGCGCGGTCCGACCGGGTGGCGAAATACAACCAGCTGCTGCGCATCGAGCAGGAACTGGGCGCCCAGGCCCGCTATCCCGGGATCGCCGCGATCAAGAACGCGGCGCGGGCCGGCTGAGACGACTTGCCGGCCTTGCGCCGTCCCTGGGACGCGGGGCGCGCGTTTGCCGCTGGCGGTGGGCGCGTCTCTTGCGGTAAAATGACGGCCCCGCGGCACGACCGCACCTGCTGACCCGATGTCGCTGAGCACTGGTGAACGGACATGGACCAATCGGTAATTCCGCCCCTGCATGATCGGGCGGCGGCGACGCGGGCGCTCATTGCGGCGCTGGTGCAGTCGATCGGGCAGGCGAGGGCGGTTGCCAAGCCGTTCTTCCATCTGGAGTTGGACCACGTGTTTCCGGAGGCGGTGTACGAGGCCATGCTGGCGGCGATGCCGGTCGCCGCGGACTATCGTCCAATGCATGGCCGCAGCCGCAGCAACGACCTCGACGACGGCACCCATACGCGGGTCAAGATCGATCTGTTTCCCGAATACATCCGCCATCTGCCGGCCGACAAGCTGACGATCTGGCGGGTGATCGGCGACGCCCTGTGTTCCGAGCCGGTCAAGGAGGCGTTCCGGGCGAAGCTCGCTCCGGGCCTGGAAAAGCGCTTTGGCAGGGATTTCGCCTCGGTCGGCATGTATCCGATCCCGATTCTCACCCGCGACATTCCCGGCTACAAGATCCTGCCGCACACCGACACGCGCTGGAAGGGCATCACGGTCCAGCTCTACTTGCCGGCCGACGACGCCAACACCGATATCGGCACCATCTTCCACGACGTGCTGCCCGATGGCAGCATGCCGAAGGCGGCGCAGATGCGCTTTGCCCGCAACACCGGCTATGCCTTCGCGGTCGGCGACGACACCTGGCATTCGGCGGATACTGTTCACACCGGCGTGAAGACCCGGGACAGCATTCTCCTGACGTATTTCGTCGACGACGCGCCGCTCAAGGTGCTGCGCAATCGCGGCAAGCGGCTTGGAAACTTCGTGCTCAACGAAGTGCGCCGACTGACCTGATCGACCGCCCCCGCGGGATTGGTTTTCCCGGCGGGGCGCCGCATCGTTAACAGATCATTTACTGGGCCGTCCGATCGTCGGCCCATGGTTTCGCGCACCCGACTCAAAGCCATCATGACCGGCCTCGCCCTCTACGTGATGGCGGCGGGGATGATCGCCTATTTTGGCATCAACGCCTACACCGGCAGGTATGGCCTGAATGCGCGGGTCGAGCTCGATCAAGAAATCGTGGCTTTGACCGCCGAGCTTGCGCGGCTCAAGCACGAGCGCGTCGACGTCGAGCGCCACGTGGTGTCCCTGCGCTCCGACAGCGTCGACCCGGATCTGCTCGACGAACGCGCACGTTTCCAGCTCGATTACGCGCATCCGCGCGACCTGATCCGGATGAGCAAGCCGGACTGAGTCCAAAATAGCCGCAAGGCTGTGTGTCGGCTTCGCGACAACGCTCTCGCTGCACTGCGAAAAGGGCGGCTGTTCAGACAATCCTTTTGACCGCGAGATGGGTTAAGGTAGATAAAGCGATCTACCCCACCTCTCGCGTCTCATCCGGATTGATCATGGCCGCTGCCAAGAAAAGCGTAGCTCAAGAAGCGGGCGACGGTGCTCGCGCTATCCCCAGCCTCAAGTTTACCAAGGAGCAGGACCTGTCGGCGCTGCGCGACATGCTGCTGATCCGGCGGTTCGAGGAAAAGGCCGGCCAGCTTTACGGCATGGGCGCGATCGGCGGCTTCTGCCACCTCTATATCGGCCAGGAGGCGGTCGTCGTCGGCATGCAGATGACGCTGAAGGCGGGCGACCAGGTCATTACCGGCTACCGCGACCACGGCCACATGCTGGCCTGCGGCATGGATGCCAAGGGGGTCATGGCGGAACTGACCGGACGGCGGGGCGGCTACTCCAAGGGCAAGGGCGGCTCCATGCACATGTTCAGCAAGGAGAAGAACTTCTTCGGCGGCCACGGCATCGTCGGCGCCCAGGTTTCGCTCGGCACCGGACTTGCCTTCGCCAACCGCTACCGCGGCAACGACCACGTGGCGCTGGCCTATTTCGGCGACGGCGCCGCCAACCAGGGCCAGGTCTACGAGAGCTTCAACATGGCGGAGCTCTGGAAGCTGCCGGTGATCTATGTGATCGAGAACAACCGCTACGCCATGGGAACGTCGGTGTCGCGGTCGTCGGCGCAGCAGGATTTTTCCAAGCGCGGCGCGTCCTTCAACATTCCCGGCGAGCAGGTCGACGGCATGGACGTCCGGGCGGTCAAGGCCGCAGGCGATCGCGCGGTGAAGTGGTGTCGCGACGGCAATGGCCCGTTCATTCTCGAAATGCAGACCTACCGTTATCGCGGGCACTCGATGTCGGATCCCGCCAAGTACCGAACCCGCGAGGAGGTCGAGAAGGTCCGCCACGACCAGGACCCCATCGAGCAGGTTCGCAACCGTCTGCTCGAGATGAAGGTCAGCGAACAGGAGCTGAAGGCGATCGATGCCGAGGTGCGCGAGATCGTCAACGCCGCGGCCGATTTCGCCCAGAGCGATCCCGAGCCGGAGACGTCCGAACTCTACACCGATATCTATCGCTGAACCGTCCGCACGCGTTCTGGAGCACCCATGCCGATCCAAGTTCTGATGCCCGCGCTGTCGCCGACGATGGAAAAGGGCAACCTTTCGAAGTGGCTCAAGAAAGAGGGCGAGACCGTCAAGTCCGGCGACGTGATTGCCGAGATCGAGACCGACAAGGCGACCATGGAGGTCGAAGCCACCGACGAAGGAACCCTCGGCAAGATCCTGGTTCCGGAAGGAACGGCCGACGTGGCGGTCAACACGCCGATCGCCACCATCCTGGGTGAGGGTGAGAGCGCCGCCGACCTCGCCAAGGCGCCGCCGCCCGCGGCCAAGCCTGCCGAGGCCGTGCCGGCGGCCGCCAGCCCG
>JARLJA010000012.1 GCA_031291445.1 Xanthobacteraceae bacterium
CGACCACCCGGGCGCCGGGCGCCACGCCGAGCCGCGGCGCGATCGAAGCCGCCAGCGTCGACTTTCCGGTGCCGGAAAAGCCGCCGATGGCGACCAGCCGCGCCGGCGCCGGCGTCAGCAGGTCGCGCGCCAAGTGCAGGTAGTCGCGCGCGGCGGCCAGCGCGTCCGCGCCGCCGTGCGCCGATCCGGCCTGGGTGGCCAGAACATGGGCGCGCACCGCCGCGCGCAGGCTCATGAACAGCGGCAGCAGCGGCAGCCCGTCGACCTCGTCGGCGTGGTCGAGGTAGCGGTTGGCGAGCCAGTTGGCGGCCACCGCCTCGTCGCGGTGCCAGAGATCCATCAGCACGAAGGCGAGATCGTAGAGCACGTCGATGGTCGCCAGCCGGTCGTCGAACTCGATGCAGTCGAACAGGGTCGGCGCGCCGTCGACCAGGCAGATGTTGCGCAAGTGGAGATCGCCGTGGGAGTGCCGCACCTTGCCGGCGCGGGCGCGGGCCTCGAGCCGTGGCGCCGCGGCGGCGAAGGCCGCTCGGACAGCGCCGTCATAGGCGGAAAGCGCGGCGGGGTCGAACGCGCCGGAGGCCGCGAGCGCGTCGCGGTTGAGGTCGAGCACGGCTTCGATCGGCGCGGCCCCGCCGGCGCCGACCGCGGCGACGCGGTGGAAATCGGCGATTTCGCGGGCCAGCGCGGTCAGGAGCTCATGGGTCAGGACGTGGCGCCGCGCCAGCGTATCGAACAGCGTCGCGTCGTCGAAGCGGTTCATCTCGACCACCGCGTCGACCAGTTCGCCGGCCCCGTCGAAGACGAGCCGGCCGTCGCGCTCCCGGGTGATGCGGCGCACGGCGCGGTAAAGCCCCGGCGCGGTGCGGCGGTTGAGCTCGATCTCGCGGGCGCAGGCGGCGAGCCGCAGCTGCGGCGTCGAGAAATCCAGATAGGAAAACTTCACCGCGCGCTTGAGCTTCCAGACCAGCGGTCCGGCCAGCACCACCACGGAAATGTGGGTCTCACGCAGCGCCACCGGCGCCCCACCCGCCTGCGCGGTCAGGAACGCCAGCACGTCGTCCTGGTCTCTCGCCTGGTCTCGTGGTTCCGCGGTCATGGCCGTCTCGTTGTGCGGTTGCCGGCGGCGGCCGCTGATCCAGATCAACGCCGTCGCCAATGATCACTGTCTTGCTATCACAACAAGCCATCCCGGGCTTGGCTCGATCGAGAGGTCTGAACATGAGCACCCTGAGCAAAGTCGCGCTGGGCCTGATGGGGCAATTGCGCCCGAAACCCGCCACTGGTGACTCGGTGCACGCAATCGCCCTGCCCGCGCCGGAGAGCCATGGCGGCATGCCGCTGATGGAGGCGCTCGCCAGGCGGCAGTCGCGCCGCGCGTTCGCGCGCACCGAGCTGCCGCTGCCGCTGCTGTCCAACCTGCTGTGGGCGGCGTCGGGGCGTAACCGGCCCGATGGCCGCACCGCGCCGTCGGCGCTCAACGTCCAGGAGATCGATCTTTATGTCGCGCTGCCGACCGGCGCCTACTACTACGACGCCGCCAGCCATCGCCTGAACCTGGTCGCCGACGCCGACCTGCGCCGCATCACCGGATACCAGGACTTCGTCGACGACGCGCCGCTCGATCTGGTGTTCGTCGCCGACCACGCCCGCATGCGCCTGGTGCCGGTCGAGCAGCGCGAAAGCTTCGCCTCGGTCGCGGCCGGCGCGATCTGCCAGAACGTCTATCTGTTCGCCGCGGCCAACGATCTCGCCACCGTCATCCGCGCCTGGATCGACCGCGAGGCCCTCGCCCGCGCGCTCGGCACCAGCCACGACCAACGGGTGTTGCTGTCGCAGACGGTGGGATTTCCGAAAGGCTGAGGTCGGGGCGAGGTGGCTTCGACCTGCCCTCGCATCATGGCGGGGCGTGCCCTCACCACTCGCGTCATTGCCGGGCTTGATGACCCGGCAATCCACGCTTTCCTTGCTCCATTGGCTTCAAAGAGTGGACCGCTGGTCAAGCCGCGGGTGACGCGGAGCAAGCGTAAGGCGGGTTAGCCGAAGGCGTAACCCGCCACTTACGCTTGGCGAGATGGCGGATAACGCTGCGCTGATCCGCCCTACGAGCTTCCGAAGGGGTGAGGTCGGGGCGCATCCTTCGCCATGGCCTGGCAACGCGATCCGTGTTCGACGGATCGCCAGCCCGCCCATCCGCGTCTTTCTTACGGCGATGCTGTCAAGACGTGGATGCCCGCGACAAGCGCGGGCATGACGAGCAAGACAACGGGCGCTCCCGCGGCACGCCGTACAATGCGAAACTCAGCGCTTCGCCTCAGCCGCGGCCTTGGCCGCCAGTTCCTCCAGCTTGCGCCGGATCTGCAGGTCGTTGACGCCGGCGCCGGCGAGATCCACCGCGAGCTTGCGGATGACGGCGTCGTGGCCGCCACCATCGACCTCGGCGGCGACCACGGCCGCCGCATAGGCTGCGGCGTCGTCGCCGGTCTTCTCGAGCTTGCCCGCGGCCCACAGCGCCAGCTGCCGGGTGACGTGGGCGTCGGCCAGGAACTTGTGCTCCTCTTCGAGAGCGAACTTCTTCTCGAAGGCCTCTTCGCGTTTTTCAAAATTAGGCATCGTCTCGATCCTCGAACTCTAAAGCTTTGTTGGCCTGCCGCGTCGGGACACGGCGTCAGTGCGACATGAACACCGGCACGGTCATGGTTTCGAGAATACCACGGGTGACGCCGCCGAGCATGAATTCCCGCAGGCGCGAATGGCCGTAACCGCCCATCACCAGCATGTCGGCAGAGAGGTCGGCGGCATGCGACAGCACGATGCTCGCCACGTCGATGTCGGCGGCCGGCGTGATCTCGATCTCGACTGTGACGCCGTGACGCGCCAGATGGCGGGCGATGTCGGCGCCGCGAATCTCGCGCTGGACCTTGGTCTTCTCGTTGGCGACGATGAAGATCTCGACGGTCTTGGCGCGGCGCAGGAACGGCAAGGCGTCGTTGATGGCGCGGGCCGCGGTGCGGCTGCCGTCCCAGCAGCAGATCACGCGGTTCAGCGTCACCCCGCCCTTGTGGATGTAGGGCACGATCACCACCGGGCGCCCCGAATTGAACAGCACGGCCTCGATCATCAGATCGTTGTGCGCGCCGTTGTGGTGATCGGACTGCATCACCACGCTGAGGTCGCAGCGGCGGGCGATCAGGGCGAGCGCATCCGGCGGTCCCGAATCGCCCTCGACGATCAGGCGGGGCTCGCCGGCGACGCGGTGGCGCTGGATCAAGGCCTCGAAGCGTTCGACCGCCTTGCGCGCCACGGTTTCGTTCTCCGCCATCACGCTCGCCAGCACGTCGGACGGCACATCGGGCATCACGAAGCTCGGGATTCCCGCATTGCCGAACGCCACGCCGGTGAGGTGCGCCTCGAAGATCTCGGCGAGCGATACCGCGAAATCGCTCACGCCGTCGCGAGCCGCGTCGCGCTCCAACTTTACCACAATGTCCTTGATCATCGTCCGCTCCAGGGCTTCTTGAGATGCTAAATGCTCGCATGTCTGCGAGCCATGCCCTTGACGCAGGTCAAAATCAGCGCATTTCGCCGGCAATCTTCCCGGACCGGTGTTCGGCCGGGACAGCGCGCGGCGCCTCAGTGCTCGAGGACGTAGCGGCCCGGCGCCTCGTCGATGGCCGGATAGCCCTCCGACCCCATCGCCGGGGGCGCGACGCGCTCGCCGGACCGGGCATCGAGCCACGCCGTCCAGGCCGGCCACCATGATCCGTCGCGCAGCTCGGCCTGATTCATCCAGTCGTCCGGCCCGACATAAAGCCCGAGCGGTCCGCGTTCGCGAATGCGGTAGTGCCGGTTCTTGACGCCCGGCGGGCTGACCACGCCGGCGTTGTGGCCGCCGGACGTGAGGACGAAGGTCAGCTCCGATTCGTTGAGCAGGTGAATCTTGAACACCGAGTGCCACGGCGCGACGTGATCGGTCTCGGTTCCGACCACGAACAGCGGCACCCGGATGTCGCTCAGCGCCACCGGCCGGCCGGCCGCGGGAAACCGCCCTTCGGCCAGGTCATTGTTGAGGAACAGCCGGCGCAGGTATTCGCTGTGCATGCGCGCCGGCATCCGCGTGCCGTCGGCGTTCCAGGTCATCAGGTCGTTGGGATGGTCCTGCTCGCCGAGACAATAGGCCTTGATCAGCCGCGACCAGAACAGGTCGTTCGACCGCAGCATCTGGAAGCTGCCCGCCATCTGGCGGCTGTCGAGATAGCCCTGCTCGCGCATCACGTCCTCAAGGAACGCGAGCTGATCCTCGGTGACGAAGAGCTGCAGTTCGCCCGCCTCGGTGAAGTCGGTCTGGGCACAGAACAAGGTGACGCTGGCGAGGCGCGGGTCGCCGTCGCGCGCCATCGCCGCCGCGGCGATGGCCAGCAGGGTGCCGCCGAGGCAATAGCCGGTGGCGTGCACCTTGGCGCCGTGGCAGATGTCGGTGACGGCGTCGAGCGCCGCCATGACGCCGCGGCTGCGGTAATCGTCGAAGCCGATTTCGCGGAACGAGGCGTCCGGATTGCGCCAGGAGATGCAGAACACGGTGTGGCCCTGCCCGACCAGGTGGCGGATCAGCGAGTTGTGCGGCGACAGATCGAGGATGTAGTACTTCATGATCCAGGCCGGCACGATCAGCACCGGCTCGCGCGCGACGCTGGGCGTCGTCGGGGCGTATTGCAAGAGCTCGATCAACTCGTTGCGGAACACCACCTTGCCCGGGGTCGCCGCCAGATCGCGTCCGACCACGAAGGCCTCCGGGCCGTGGTGATGGCCGGTGAGCGCAACGCCGGCGTCGAGGCGAAGGTTTTCGGCGCCCTTGAAGAAGTTGGTTCCTCCGCTGGCGAGCGTGACCGCGATCACCTCGGGATTGAGCCAGGGGATGTTCGAGGGCGAAAACATGTCGACGAACTGGCGGGTCTGGAACGCCACCATGCGCTGGTTGGCGTGGTCGACGCCCGGCGGCGCTTCGGCGACCTTGAGCCACCACTCCTCGGCGAGCAGGAAGGCCTGCGACATCAGCTTGAACGGCGGCTGCTGCCATGCCGGACTGCTGAAACGGTGATCCGCCGGCGACGGCTCGATCACGGTTTCGCCGTCGATCGCGCTGCCAAGCCGCGCCCACTGGGTGGCCGCCTCCGACATCAACTCGAGGCGCCGAAACGGCGCATTGGCGAAATGCACGCCCCAGTCCATCGCCGACAGCCACTGCGCCGCCAGCGACGTACCGCCCGTCAACCGCCCCTCGATGGCGTGGACCATACTGTCGAGTTCGGCGGCCGTGGCCGACGGCGTGGCGGCGAGCCGGGTGACGGGCTGCGCCTTGCCCGCGGGCAACGGCGAAAGCGGCGCGAGATCCTGGGGCATCGGGGAAACCTGGCGAATATTGATTAATTTAGTTTATTTTAGATCAGGGTGGGGCCAACGGGTTGACCTGTCTCAATGAACACCGCGTTAACGGCCGGTCGAGTCAGAATGCAAGCGTCACGCAACTGTCGTGCAGCAGACATCATGTGATGAGGATCATGCGATCGCAGGGGCCTCATCGCTGCGCTCGGCGCGCGGCCGCAGCGGTGCAAAGTCGTCGGCGGTCAGCGTCTCGCGCGCGATCAGCAGTTCGACGCCGGCCTCGAGATCGCTCCGCCGCCGCTCCAGGATCTCGCGCGCCTGCACGTCGGCGTGTTCGACCAGGTCGCGCACGGCGACATCGATCTCGCGGGCCGTGACTTCCGCCGCGCTCACCACCTGGTCCTGCGCGGTGGCGAGAAAGGTCTGCGGCCGCGGCGCGTAGGTGCGCTGGCCGACCTGCGGATCCATGCCGTATTTGGTCACCATCTCCACCGCGATCTCGGTCGCGCGCTGCAGATCGTCGGCCGCCCCGGTCGAGATGTCGCCATCGAAGATCAACTGCTCGGCGGCCCGGCCGCCCATCAGCACGGCGATGCGGTTCTTGAGTTCGGTCGCGGTCAGCAGGAAGCGGTCCTCGGTCGGGCGCTGCATGGTGTAGCCGAGCGCGCCGACCCCGCGCGGGATGATCGACACCTTCTGCACCGGGTCGACGCCGGTGAGATCGGACGCGACCAGCGCATGACCCATTTCGTGGAAAGCGACGCGGCGGCGCTCCGCCGTGCTCAGGATCCTGCTCTTCTTCTCGACCCCCGCGACGATGCGCTCGATCGCGACGGTGAAGTCGGCGAAGCTGACGTCCTCGCCCTTGCGCCGGGTCGCGGCGATCGCCGCCTCGTTGATGAGGTTGGCGAGATCGGCGCCGGTGAAGCCGGCGGTCAGGGCCGCCACCCGATCGAGATCGACGCCGGCTGCGAGCCGGATCTTGCGGACGTGGACCTTGAGGATGGCGAGGCGGCCGCCGCGATCCGGCCGGTCGACAAGCACCTGGCGATCGAAGCGCCCGGCCCGCAACAGCGCCGGATCGAGAATCTCCGGGCGATTGGTGGCGGCGAGCAGGATGACGCCGGCGCTCGGGTCGAAGCCGTCGAGCTCGGCCAGCAACTGGTTGAGGGTCTGCTCCTTCTCGTCATAGCCGCCGAACGCCGCGTTGGTGCGGCTGCGGCCGAGCGCGTCGAGCTCGTCGATGAAGATGATGCACGGCGCGGCCTGGCGGGCCTGCGCGAACAGGTCGCGGACCCGCGCGGCGCCGACGCCGACGAACATCTCGACGAATTCCGAGCCCGAGATCGAGAAGAACGGCACCCCCGCCTCGCCGGCGACGGCGCGGGCCAGCAGGGTCTTGCCGGTGCCCGGCGGTCCCACCAGCAGGATTCCCTTGGGCACGTGGGCGCCGAGCCGGCCGTAGCTCTTGGGGTCCTTGAGGAACGACACCACCTCCTGGAGCTCGAACTTCGCCTCCTCGACGCCGGCGACGTCGGCAAAGGTCACCTTGGTGTCCTTCTCGACATAGACCTTGGCGCGCGACTTGCCGATCGACATCAGGCCGCCGAACCCCTGCCGGTCGGCGAGGCGACGGCCGAGAAACACCCAGACCATGTAGAACAGCAGCGCCGGCACCACCCACGACAGCAGCGTGGTGACGAAGCCGCCGGACGGTTCGCCGGTCACCGTGATGCCCTTGGCCGCGAGCCGGTCGGCGAGCTGCGGCTCGACGCGGACCGTGATGAAGGAGGTCGAGCCGCTCGGCAGCTTGTCCTTGACCTTGCCGCGGATGAATTCCTGCCCGATCGCGACCTCGGTGACGTTACCCTGGGCCACCAGCTGATCGAACTGGCTGTAGGGGATGGTCTCGATCTGGCTGTAATTGGTCAGCGCCCATTGCAGCAGCAGCATGCCCAGCGCAGCCGCGAAGAAATACCAGATCGCGACATTCTGCTTCCGCGCCGGGGAATCGTGTTCCATCCTGACCTCCTCGCGCGGCGCGCCAGCATTTCGTTGTCGCGCGCCGCCACCACCATAGTCCCGTTGCTAGTTCGCCGCCGCCACCCACCCGACCAGGCTGGTCGCGGCGGCGCCGAACGCGCCGTTGAAGGCGGCAAACGCCGCCGCCGGCGTCAGCGCCTCGAGCGGCCGGCGCTCGCTGAACAGCCGCGCCGCGACCACGCGACCGCTCTTGTCGACAATGCGGGCCGAGAACGTGATTTCCGCCACCGGCTGGGGTTCGGCCGCGACCGCGAAATTGCGGATGTCGATCAGGAGCTGGGACGCGTTGCCCCCCTCGCCGCCCTCCTGCCCGCGCAGCGGTGCATGGGCGATATCGAAATTCTCGAAACTCTGGACCAGCTTCGCCTGCAGGAGCTTCGGGATGCTGTCGGCCCACTGGGCGTCGGCGAAGCCGGGATAGTCCTTGCCGGTCGGGGTGACGAGAAGGCGCTGGGTGTCGAACATGACCTCGGCTGTCGGCTCGGGGATGACGAGCTGCCGCTTGAGGACTGCGTTGGGCAGCGCGAAGCTGTCCGGCGCGCGGAGATCGAACATGGTCTTCGGCGGCGCCGGCGGCCCGCCGCCGGTCATCCGCTCGACGCCGGTCAGAATTCCGTCGATCCGCGGCGTGTTCTTGGCCAGTCCCTCGGCGAATACCTGCAGATTGGTGATCGTGCTGTGCAGCGGCTCGGCGTTTTCGGACAGCACGGCGTCGACCCGCCGGAGTGCGTCGCGCGCGGCCTGGGTCATGCTCTGCCCGGCGCCGGGTTCGGCGACCAGGATCGGCATGACCTCGGGCGCGGTGAGCTGGGTGCCGCCCTCGAGCGCGATCACGGGAACGCCGGTGAGCCCCTGGAAATCGAGCCCCACCTTGGTGTCGGCGCGCATCGGCGTCGTCGCGGTCACCGAGATGGTGGCATTGACCCGCCGGGGATTGTCGGGGGCGAGCCCGAGTTCGGTGACCTCGCCGACATGGATGCCGTTGAACAGTACGCCCGCGCCCACCAGCAGCCCGGGCACCGGACCGTTGAACTGGACGTGGTAAGTGCTGCGCGCGCCGAGACCACCGGTGTTGTGCAGCCAGTAGACGAAGCCGAACACCGCGGCGATGGCCGCGAGCACGAAGGCGCCGACGATGAGGAAGGGAGCGCGTGTTTCCATGTTTTGTCCTCAAGCCCGCGGTTGCATCATCTGCGAGCGCTTGCCGTGAAAATAGGCCCTGACCCACGGATGGTCGGAGCGCAGCAGTTCGTCCAGCGGCCCGATGGCGACGATCTTGCCATCGGCGAGCGCGGCGACGCGATCGCACACCGTCTTGAGACTGGCGAGATCATGAGTGACCATGAACACGGTCAGCCCGAGGGTCTGCTGCAACGTCTCGATCAGATCGTCGAATTCGCCGGCCGCGATCGGATCGAGGCCGGAGGTCGGTTCGTCGAGAAACAGGATCGCGGGGTCCAGCGCGAGCGCGCGCGCCAACGCGACGCGCTTGGTCATGCCACCCGACAGCTCGGCGGGAAACTTGTCGCCGTCCTCGGGCGCGAGCCCGACCATCTCGAGCTTGGCGTCGGCGATCTCGTCCATGAGCGTCTGCGACAGCTCGAGATTCTCGCGCAACGGAAACTGGACATTCTGCCGCACCGTCAGCGATGAAAACAGCGCGCCTTGCTGAAACAAGATGCCCCAGTTGCCGGCCGTGACCCGGGTGGCGCGGCCTTCTCCGATGCTGTTGCCGCTGACCTCGATGGTGCCGCTGCGCCGGGGGATCAACCCGATAATGGTGCGCATCAGCACCGATTTGCCGCCGCCGGACGCGCCGACAAGCCCCAGAATCTCGCCCTTGCGGACATCGAGCGACAAATGGTCGAGCACGATCTGGCGGCCGAAGCCGACGACGAGGTCGCTGACGTGGATCGCTGATACGGGCTCCGCCGCCATGGCTACATCCCGATCGAGGCGAAGAACACCGCGAACAGGCCGTCGAGCACGATCACGAGAAAGATCGACTTGACCACCGAGGTGGTGGTCTGGAGACCCAGCGATTCGGCGCTGCCCTTGACCCGCAGTCCTTCACCGCAGGCGACGACGCCGATCACCAGCGCCATGAACGGGGCCTTGATGATGCCGACCTCGAAATGGGTCACCGAGATGGCTTCATGCAGGCGCGCGATGAAGATGGCTGGGCTCATGCCGCCGTAGAACCAGGCCACCAGACCGCCGCCGTAGAGCGCCGCCATCGATCCGATGAAAGTCAGGATCGGGAGCGCGCAGACCAGCGCGATGATCCGGGGCAGGATCAGCACCTCGATCGGGTCGAGCCCCATGGTCGACAGCGCGTCGATCTCCTCGCGCATCTTCATCGCCCCCAGTTCGGCCGTGTAGGCGCTGCCGGAACGGCCGGCCACCATGATGGCGATGATCAGGACGCCGATCTCGCGCAGCACCAGGATCCCGACCAGGTCGACGACGTAGGATTCGGCGCCAAAGCGGCGGAAGTGGAAGATGCCCTGCTGGGCGATGATCGCGCCGATCAGGAACGTGATCAGCACCATGATCGGGATCGCCTGCCAGCCGACGCGGTACAGGTGGTAGACCAGCGAGGTCAGCCGCAACGAGCGCGGCCGGCGCAGGGTCATGAACAGGGCGGATGCCAGCGCACCGAGCATCCCGACGAAAACGGCGATGTCGTCGGTCGCGGAGAATGCCGCGCGGCCGACGTCCTCCACCCGATCAAGCACCGGATTGCGGGTTGGCTGCACCACCGGCGGGCGCCGATTGACCTGGCGAACCTCATCGATCAGGCCGGTGTAGTTGGCGGCCACTCCGACGACGGTGGCAGGACGGCCCGCGGTCACGGCCTGCCGCGACAGCTTCTCGAGGACCCAGGCGCCGAGCGTATCGAGTTCGGTGATGCCTGCGAGGTCGAGCCGCAGGGCCCTGATCCGCGCGATCTGCGGTACGGCGCCGGCGAACAGGCGCTCCAGCGTCGCGCCATGGGCCGCGGTCCAGGATCCGGTCGGACGCAATTCGAGCTCGTCATGCTCGCCGACGGCGTTCAGGTGGGGGGCTGAGCTCAAGGCGGATTCTCACAAATGACTTGCGAACTATCTAGGTCGGGCCGATGACAGCATCTTGACCTGCCTCAAGGCCCGGCGCGGCAAAATCCTTGATACAAGTCAACAGGCCATGGGCCGGCCACCCTAGTGTGGTGGTTGAGAAATTCGCTTATCATTGCAGCGCCCTCTCGAAGCGAATTTCTGAACCAAACCGCACGAATTTCTCAGGTTCCCAGTTTCCTTTCGGCTCCGAAGTTCGCTCGGGAGCATGCTGCGAAATCGAAATCAAGCGAACTTCGGATTCGGGACACCAGGGTTCTACGCGACCGGGACAAGGGTTCACAATGCGACCGAGCGACCTGACCAGCGAGCTTCACGCGCTCAAGCGCGACCTGGCGCGTGCAGCCCATGCCGCAAACGACCGGGTCGCCGAGGCAGCCAGATCCGGCGTCGAGGACATTTCCGGCCAGATTCGAACGGTGCTCGCCGATCTCGGCGACGCGCTGGGCGAGGAACAGAAAACGATCGAGGCCCTGATCTCCGAGCGGCCGATGGCGGCGCTAGCCTCCGCCTTCGCACTCGGCATCGCGGTCGGCGTGCTGCTGAGGAGGCGTTCGTGAATCCCGACAACGTCACACGAAATCTGCGGGCGCTGTGGCGCGCCGACCGGATCATCGCCGATATCCGGCTGCGGCACATGCTCGTCGGGCTGGGGCTCAAGGCGTTCGCGGCGCTGTTCGCCGCGTTCGGCATGCTGATGCTGGAACTGGCCGCCTATTTCGCCCTGGTCCAGATCTGGTCGGCAATCGTGTCCGCCGCCGTCCTGGGGCTGTTCAATTTCGTCGTCGCGGCGATCATCCTGCTGGTCGCGACCCGGCCGCCGCGCAGCTCGGACCTCGAACTCGCCAACGAGGTTCACAGCTCGGCGATCGATGCGCTTCAGGTCGAGGTGCAGGCCCTGCACGGCGAGATTCGCGGCGCGTTTCACCATCCGCTCGACGGCATCCTGCCGTCGCTGATCCTGCCGCTGATCCGGATCGCGCTCCGCGGCCTGAAGAGCACCAAGGCGGCGCCCGGCGCGCCTCACCCCGACGCCGGCTGACATTCAAGATACCTTGCAACTTCACGCTCCTTCGCAACCAAGAGACCGACCATGCAGAAGCCCCACCCCGACGCCATCCTGAACACCGCGCTGCCGCCGAGCTTTCGGCGGATCCAGCTCGAACTCGCCCGCGAAGCCGGCCATCCGGAAGGAGCATCGGACATCGCCTATGTGGTGGTTGCTCCGCTCAACGACGACGGCCACATCGACGCGGCGGTCTGGAAACAGCACCGCGAGGCCTGCCGGGTCGCGCGCATGCGCCCCAACCAGGACAACGAGCTCGGGCACCTGGTGCACCGGCCCGGCGGATCCTGGGCGTTCCACTACGACACCGGCGGCGACACGCCGGAGGAAGTCGGCCATCATTTCGACAGCCAGCGCTTCGCCGCGGGCGAGTACGTCTCGATCAACGAGAAGGGCAAGGCCCACACCTTCCGCGTGGTCTCGGTTCAGCGGCTGTAGTGTTCCGATCCGAAGTTCGCTTGATTTTGCGGCGCCCCCCCCCGAGCAAACTTCGGAAGCGGGAGCCTGCGCCGCGCCTGGAGAGTCAGGGCAACCACCATGCTGCGGGTCTACGCCAAGTGTCTCGCGCTGTTCGCCGCCCTGTTCTGCGTGTCCTACGGGCTGCGCATTCTCGTCGTGCCGGACATCGTGGCGATCGCCGACCGCGAGCAGGCGACGTGGCGGGTTGAGGTCGCCTTCGTGCTCGACACCCTGCAAAATCTCGGCGCCGGCGGCGCGGCGCTCACGGTCGCGCTCGGCGTCGGCACCCTGGCGTTGCGGCTGCTGCGGCCACCCGCTGCCTCCTGACCGCGGTGTGGCCGTTCACCGAACGGAAAGAACTTCGAGGTCGAGCGTCACGTCGCAGATCTCCGGCTCATGGGGGTCGGTCTTGGCCTTGAATCCGAGATCGCGACACATCGACAGCATCGCCGTGTTCTCCTGCAGCACCTGGCCGGCGATCCGCTTCAGGCCTTCGGCCTTGCCGTACTCGATCAGGAGTTTCATCAGCGCCCAGCCGAGCCCCCGGCCCTTGAGATCGGATCTCAGCAGAATCGCGTATTCGCCGCTCTCATAGATCGAATCCGAATGCAGGCGCGCGACGCCGATGATTTCGCCGTTGTCGTCGACCGCGACGAACGCCATGGCGCGGGCGTAGTCGAGCTGCGTCAGCCTGGCGATGAACTGGTGCGTGAATTCCTTGATCGGAGCGAAGAAGCGCAGCCGCAGGTCTTCCATGGTGACATGCTGCAGCAGGCGATAGATCCCCGGCTCGTCGTCGGGGCGAATCGGACGGGCCAGCGCGTGCTCGCCGTCCTTCATCATCAGGTCGCGCTCCCATTGTGCCGGATAGGGCCGGACGGCGAAATTCGGATTGCCGGAGCCGGCGAACTTGGCCACGACAGGGCCGACCACGACACGGGCGTCGACCGCGAGCACGCCGTGCTCGTCGGCCAGCAGCGGGTTGATGTCGAGTTCGCGGATCTCGGGCAGGTCGGCGGCGAGCTGCGCCAGCTTGACGAGGGTCAGCGCGACCTCGTCCTCCTTGACCGCGGGGACGTCGCGATAGGCGCGCAACCGCCGCGACACCCGTGTCCGTTCGATCAGGTCGCGGGCGAGCTTGAGGTCGAGTGGCGGCAGGGCCAGCGCCTTGTCGTTGATCACCTCCACCGCGGTGCCGCCGCGGCCGAACACGATGATCGACCCGAAGGTCGGATCGTCGGCGATGCCGAGGATCAATTCGCGCGCCTTGGGTCTCACCACCATCGGCTGCACGACGACACCGGCCAGCTGCGCGTCCGGTCGCTTGGCCATGGCGCGGGCAAGGATCTCGGCGGTCGCCGCGCGAACGGCATCCGCCGACGTCAGGTTCAGCACCACCCCGCCGACGTCGGACTTGTGGGGAATGTCACGCGACTGGATCTTGAGGACGACCGTCTTGCCCTCGGCGAAGAACGGCGCCGACGCGGCGACCGCGGCCTCGGCATCGGCCGCCGCGAGCGTCGGCACCATCCTGATCTGGTAGGCTTCGAGCAACTGCCGCACCTCGACCGGATCAAGCCACGAGCGGCCGTCCCGCAGCGCGGCCTCGACGACGCGCCGCGCGGCGTGCTGGTCGGGTGCGAATTCCTTCGGCAGGCTCGGAGGCACCCCGGCCAGCGTCTCGACCACCTCGCGATGGTGGACGAGGTGCATGAAACCGCGCACCGCATCATCCTCGGTCGGATAGCTGGGAATGGCCGCGGCGTCGAACGTCCGCGCTATGCCTTCGTCGCCGCCGATCCACGCCGCGATCACGGGTTTGGGCACCATCGATCGCTTCTTGCGATCCTCGCGGACGAGCCGGCCCACGCTCTCGGCGATCTCGCTGGCGGACGCCACCGCCGTCTGGACGTTCATCACCAGCACGGCGTCGTTGCCGGGATCGGCCAGCAGGGCTCCCAGGGCGGCGGCGTAGCGCTCCGAGTCGGCGTCACCGCCGATATCGACCGGATTGGCACGGGACCACCGCGGCGGCAGGACGGCGTCCATCCGCTCCTGCAGCGCCGGGTCGAGGACGGCCGGAATGCCGCCCAGCTCCACCAGGCGGTCGATCGCGAGAACCCCGATCCCCCCGCTGTTGGTCAAAATCGCCAGCCGCTTGCCGCCCGGCGCCTTGGCGCGCCCCAGGGTCTCGGCGCAGTCGAACAGCTCACGCAGGTCGAACACCCGCAGCATGCCGGCGCGGCGGAACGCGGCATCGTAGACCTCGTCGGCCCCGGCCAGCGAACCGGTATGGGTCGCCGCGGCCCTGGCGCCGTGGGCCATCCGTCCGGACTTCACCACCACGATCGGCTTGACGCGCGCCGCGGCCCGCGCCGCGGACATGAACTTGCGGGCATCCTTGACCGCCTCGAGATAGACCAGGATCGCCCGCGTCTGGGTGTCGAGCGCGAAGAAGTCGAGGCAATCGGCGATATCGACGTCGAGCTGATCGGCCACCGACACGATGCCGGAGAAGCCGACCGACCGCTGCGCGGCCCAGTCGACCATGCCGGACGCAAGCGCCCCGGATTGGGAAATCAGCGCCAGATTGCCGGCGCGCGGGGTGTGCGCGGCGAAGCTCGCGTTGAGATGAGCCGCCGGCATCAGGACGCCGAGGCTGTTGGGACCGATCAGCCGCATGCCGTGCTGCCGTGCCGCGCGGTTCGCCGCCTCGGCCAGCGAGTGAGGACCATAGCCGAGTTCGGCACTGATGATCACCGCGCCCGCCGTGCCGAGACGCGCGGCATCGGCGACGATGGCGGGAATGACCTCGGCCGGCGCCGTGATGACGATCAGGTCCGGCGTGAAGGACAGGCCGTCGAGCGATTTGACCGCGTCGAGGTCGCCGATGCTGCCGCCGTGCGGATTGACGAGGCCGATCTGGCCGGCAAATCGCGCGGCGCGAAGATTGCCGAGAATGGCTGCGTCCAGCGCGGCCGGCTGCGGGCTCCCCCCCACCAGCGCCACGGATCGCGGCGACAACATCTGGCTCAACCGATAGACCGACATGAGAGGACAACCGTTGAGCTCGAAGTTTCGTGGCGCTTTCTAGCAGATTTGCCGCGACATCAATACGGCGACGCCGATGTCGGACGACATTTGGTGTGATTCGACTGACGCCCCCGCGGGGTGGCGGCGCGTTTCACGCGCGGCGCCGGTGCGATCAGGCATCGTGCGGGACGGCGTCCTTGAGCGCGCGCATGATATCTTCCCGCGCGATCACGCCAACGAGGCGCCGCTCGCCGGCGATGACCGGAACACTGCGCAGCCGATGCTCGGTCATCAGCTGCAGCACGCGCGTCAGTTTGGTGGCGGGGGTGACATAGATGAATTCGGCGGTCATGACGTCCCCGACCGTCTGTTTCATCAGGGCTTCATACTGTGGCACGAGACTGTTGGGCGTAAAGGCGAAGCACTTCAGAAAGTCGAATTTCGAGACCACCCCGATCACGTCGTCATTCTCCACGACGGGATAGGCGTTGAAGTCGTCGGTCTCGAACTGGGCCTGAAGTTCAGCCATCGACTGGTTGCGGCTCGCCGTTTTCACGGACGTTGTCATGTAGTCTGCAACCGTGGATTCAAGAAACCGGAACAAGGGGCGGCCTCCGCGAAATCATTGAGCCTGAAATTTTGACGCCGGCGGCGTTTGTTACACTTACACCCCTGAGCCCTGCGCCGCCTTGATATCGATCATGGCCGCCCGCCATGCAGCGGACCGGGCCACCAAGGCCTTGAGAAGGCGTGAATTTGCGGCCAAGATACCTCTGTCTGTGCAAGCGGATGAGACGATGAAGTTTGCCGCGTCCCGGCCGATTGTGGTTTGATCAGCGTCAAAGGTCCCGCCCGTCGGTCAGGCGTGCGCTTGCTTTCTTTGAGATACCGGACATATCGAGCGCGGCCCCACCAAATCCCTGCGAATGATGGACAGCACCTGGTCGAACAGCACGTTGCGGAAGCAGGCCGACCGGCTCCTGAAGGGGAACGGGGCCAGGCGAACCGCCATGGCCGCCCTCAACCCGGGCGGACGCCACCGCGACCTGCGCCCAACCATGACCAGCGATCACGCCTTCTCGCTCATCGCGTTACGATGCCTCGAAAGCATGGTGGCGCACCAGGACGCGACCGTGCGCGGCGAATCGGCCGCGCTCCACCAGATGCGGATCTCGGTCACCTGCCTGAAGGCCGCCGTATCATTTTTTTCCCCCGTGGTCGCCGGCGACCAATGGCGCCGCATCAAGCTCGAGTTCAAATGGCTGAACAGCCATCTGGGGGCGGCCCGCGATCTCGATGTCGTTGTCGGACAACTCCTCGCGGGCGGCAATGCCCACAGCCTGACTCCGGAACTGAAGCAGCAATGGAGCGCCAGCCATGCGCGCGTGGCCGCCTCTCTCAGGTCGGATCGCTACCGCCGGCTGATCGCGGCCGCCGCGGACTGGATCCAGCACGGCGAGTGGCGCAGCGCCGACACGGCCGCGTCGAAGCCGGCTCGCGCCGCAACGATTGAGGCCTATGCCTCGCAGCGGCTCGGACGGTGGCTGGCTCAGATCCTGCGCCAAAGCAGCAAACTTGGAATCATGGATGCGGACACCCGCCATCGCCTCCGGATCAAGACCAAGCGGGTCCGCTATGCCATGGAATGGTTCGGCGAGTTCCTGCCCGGATCGACGCCGCAAACGCTACGCGCCATCCTCAAGCAACTGCGGCGGGCCCAGGGATGCCTCGGCGAGTTGAACGACGCGGAACGCGCGAGGGCCCTGCTTGAACCGGGCAAGCGCCGCGCGACGTTGCCGAAACGGGACAGGCGTCTGGTCAAGACCACGCAGCTTGCGTTCGAGGCGCTGATCGAACTGACGCAGGGCTGACCGCTGCGCCGTTCAGCTGGCCGGACGTTGGGCGGACGCGAACAGTTTCGAGGTCTGCTCGTACAGCCTCTGGGAATGCCGGAACAGCATCTGGCTGTCCTGCCGGAAGGCCTCCGCCTGATGCTGGCCGCAATCATTGCAGACCGTTGCGATCTCCTTCACGGAATGCGCGCTGGCCATCCTCGCGACGAATTCCGAGGCGATCTCGATCTCCGCCCGCACCCGCTCCAGAACCTCGCCGCTCGCCTTGGCCATCTCGTCGAGCACGACTTTCTGCACCCCGAAGGCGACGTCCAGGGCATGCTTCCCCGAGTCCATAAGGGAGATAGCATTCATCGCTGCGAACGGGGCTGCGTCGTCAGTGTAGCCTTGCGCTTCGGACATCGCCGACCTCCGTTTTTTTTCCCAGCATCGTAACAAATATTTTACTCTGTCGGGCCAGTCGTTCCCTTGCGCTGGATCAATCCGCCTAGCGCGCCAGCAGCGCGCAGCGACCGGGATTGCCGAGCAGCTGCCGCGTGACGCCGCCCAGGACCCATTCCCGAAGGCGGGAATGGCCGTAAGCACCGGCGATCACCACCCCGGCGCCGGTCGTCGCGGCGACGCGCTCGATCTGCTCGGTGGCGTGGCCGACCTGCTCGGGGATCACCCCGGTCGCTGAAATCCCGTGCCGCGCCAACCACGCCGCCACGTCGTGAACCCGGGCGAGGGCTCCCGACCTGCCGCCCTCCTGTTCCAAGACCTCGACGATCGTCACGTCCTTCGCCTTGCGCAGCAGCGGCAAGGCGTCGGCGACCGCCCGCCTGGCCTCGGGGCCGTCCTTCCACGCGATCAGGCAGCTCCGCACGTCGAGCCATTGGGTCGTCTGGGGGGCGATCAGCAGCGGTCGGCCGGCGCGCATGACGAGGTCGTCGGCATCGGCCTGCCTGAACGGATCCGACAGCTCCGGGCCGCCCTGCCCCGTAACCACGATGTCCGCGGCGCGGGCCTGCCGCGCCACATAATCGATGGGCAGCGTCAATGCGGACCGCCACTCGACGCTCTTCGCCCGGGGCGCGATCGCCGCCCGGAACTGCTCCTCGAGCTCGGACATGCGCTTCTCGATCGAGGTATTGGCCTCATCGAGCAGCCGTTGCGCCGCCACCCCTGCCGTGAAATACGGCGGCGGGCTGAATTCCGACGCCGCCACGCCGATGACATGGGCCTCGAAGCGCTCCGCCACATCGCCGGCGACGGCGAGGCAAGCGTCATTCGAGTCGTAGAGCTTGAGGTTGGCCATTACGGTCGCATAGGTCATCTGGCACTCCCTGGGCCGGAACCAGCCGGCGACGGCATCGCTAGCCGCCCCCATGCCGGGCGCATGAGCTGGATCAAACGCCTTGAAGGGTGAATCGCGCGCCCTCATTTTATAGCCGGTCGCGGACAGTCGCGCGATCCTCGATTTGGCGATCTGCCGCGGCGCACCACTTCCCGCCGGCCCGCGTCCCGCCCCTGAGATCCCGCGCCAAACGCTGGTTGATCTGCGTCAAGACCCCTATGTACCGATCAAACTAGTCATACGATCAATCAGATCGAGATCCTTGCGGAGACCTCCATGCGCGCACACCAGATCATGACCCATCAGGTCATCACCATCGGGCCGGACACGCCGATTGCCGAGGCCGCCGCGACGATGCTGAAAAATCACGTCAGCGGCCTTCCCGTCGTCGACGCTGCCGGCAAGCTGATCGGGATCGTGTCCGAGGGCGACTTCCTCAGGCGGACCGAGATCGGCACCCAGCGCACCCGCAGCCGCTTTCTGCAATTCCTGCTCGGGCCGGGCAAGACCGCAACCGAGTTCGTCCAGCAGCAGGGCCGCAAGGTCTCCGAGGTGATGACCATCGATCCCTGCACCGTGACCGAGAGCACGCCGCTGCCGGAGGTGGTCCAGTTGATGGAGAAGCGCCGCGTCAAGCGCCTGCCGGTGATGCGCGGTGATCAGATCGTCGGCATCGTCACCCGCGCCAACCTGCTTCAGGCGGTGGCGGGTCTGGCGCGCGACATTCCCGATCCAACGGCCGACGACGACCACATCCGCGAGCGGATCATCGCAGCGATCGAAAAGGCCGACTGGCGCCCGTTCGGCCTCGGCGTCACCGTCCGCGACGGCGTGGTCCATCTGCACGGCGTCATCGTCGACGAAGCGTCGCGGCAGGCGGCGGTCGTGGCGGCCGAGAACGTTCAAGGGGTCAAGGAAGTCCACGACCACCTCTGCTGGGTCGACACCATGTCGGGGATGTATGTGAACTCCCCCGAAGACGAAAAACTGTCGAAGGCCAGCTAACAACAGGAACCATCATGTCCCATTTTCATGCGGTCGTTTGGATCGATCATACCCAGGCTCGCGTTTTCCACGTCGGATCGACCGGCACTGACGGCGTCGTGCTGCATCCGCATTCCGCCGACAAGCATATTCACCACAAGGCCGGTTCGCTCGGCAGCGGCCACGCCCACGAAGACAAGCATTTCCTCGAAGGTGTGACCAAGTCGATCGCCGATGCCGGCGAGATCCTGATCATCGGGCCGGCGGGCGCCAAGACCGAACTGGCCAAGTATCTGCAGACGTCACACGCCGCGATCGCCCAGCGCGTCGTCGCCGTCGAGCCGGCGGACCACCCCAGCGACCGCGAAATCGTCGCCCTGGCGCGGCGCCACTTCAAGATGGGAGCCCCGCGATCGGTCACCACCCCGGGGGCCGCGCCGACTGCCTGACCGGCCGCATCCGCTCCTCCAGGCGCCACACCGGACCCGCGGGGCCATGACGGCCCCGCCCTTTCCGCTTGAGCAAGGCCCGGTCTTTGGACGATAATCGTCCACGGGCCGGGAAGCGGCCTGACGTCATGTCCCGGGGCCGCGGAAAGCGTGAGCGATACAGAACAATCCTTGCTCGGCGCGGCGATTCGCGAGCAATCCCCGCAGTGGGACATCGACGAATCGGGGGTAGGGCTCTGGGAACTCGACGTCGCGACCGGCGAGATGGCGTGCTCGCCCGTGACACGCCGGATGTTCGGCCTGGCCGCGGACTCCCCACTCAGCTACGAGATCTTCCTGTCGCGGCTCGGCCCCGAGGATCGGGACCGCACCATGCTCGCGGTCCGGCAATGCGTGGACGACAGCGGCAATCTCGACCTCCAGTATCACGTCCTTGACGTCAACCACCAGCGCCGCTGGATCCGCCTGCGCGGCGGCAGCCCACGCGCCAGGAGCGGGCCGTCGCGGCGCGTCAGCGGCGTCGCCCTGGACATCGGCGACCAGAAGCATCTCGAAGAGGCGCTGAGAACCCGCGAGAGCCACCTGCGCTCGATCCTCGACACCGTTCCCGATGCCATGATCGTGATCGATGAGCGCGGCGTGATCCAGTCGTTCAGTTCGGCGGCGGAGCGGCTGTTCGGCTATTCCGGGCCGGAAGCGATCGGCCGCAACGTCAGCATCCTGATGCCCGAACCGGACCGGACGCGCCACGACGGCTATCTCGGCCGCTACACCACCACCGGCGAGCGCCACATCATCGGCATCGGACGCATCGTCTCCGGCCGGCGCAGGGACGGCTCGACGTTTCCGATGCACCTGTCGATCGGTGAGATGCAGTCCGGGGGGGAGCGTTACTTCACCGGGTTCGTGCGCGACCTCACCGAGCACCAGCAGACCCAGGCCCGGCTCCAGGAGCTGCAGTCCGAGCTCGTCCACGTGTCGCGCCTGAGCGCGATGGGTGAAATGGCCTCGGCGCTGGCCCACGAACTCAACCAGCCGCTGTCGGCGATCAGCAACTACATGAAGGGCTCGCGCCGTCTGTTGACGGGAAGCCCCGACCCGAATGCCGCGAAGATCGAATCCGCGCTGGACCGCGCCGCGGAACAGGCGATGCGGGCCGGCCAGATCATCCGACGCCTGCGCAACTTCGTGTCGCGTGGCGAGTCGGAGAAGCGCGTCGAAAGCGTCTCGAAGCTGATCGAGGAGGCCGGAGCGCTCGGCCTGACCGGCGCCCGCGAGCAAGGGGTGCTGCTGCGGTTCGACCTTGACCGCGATCATGATCTCGTGCTGGTCGACCGGGTGCAGATCCAGCAGGTCCTGGTCAACCTGTTTCGCAACGCGCTCGAGGCGATGACCAATTCGGCGCGCCGCGAACTGGTCGCCGCCAACACCATGGTGGCGGACGACATGATCGAAATCTCGATTTCCGATACGGGGCACGGCTTCGCCGAGGGCGTCGAGACGCACCTGTTCCAGACCTTCTTTACCACCAAGGAGACCGGGATGGGGGTCGGCCTCTCGATCAGCCGCTCGATCATCGAAGCCCACGGCGGCAGAATGCACGCCGAATCCAATGCTTCCGGCGGAGCGACCTTCCGCTTCACGCTCCCGGCGGCGAACGACGGAGCAGCCGGCGATGCCTAGCGGAAATGTCTATGTCATCGACGACGACCTTGCGATGCGGGATTCGCTCGAGTTCCTGCTGGGGTCGGCCGGCTTCAACGTCAGGCTGTTCGAATCCGCCATCCGCTTTCTCGAGGCCCTCCCCGACCTCGAATTCGGTTGCGTGCTGTCGGACGTGCGCATGCCCGGGCTCGATGGTCTCGAATTGCTCAAGCGCCTCAAGACCCAGCGCAAGCAGCTGCCCATCATCATCATGACCGGGCACGGCGACATCCCCCTGGCGGTCGAAGCGATGAAGCACGGCGCCATCGATTTCCTCGAAAAGCCGTTCGAGGACGACCGCGTGATCGCGCGAATCAACGAGGCGATCAGGCAGGGCCAGGAGCACGCCCGTGACGATGCCCTGGCGAGCGAGATCGCGGCCCGAATCGCCAGCCTCAGCCCGCGCGAACGTCAGGTCATGGACGGGCTGGTCGCCGGGCTCTCCAACAAGCTGATCGCCCGCGAATACGACATCAGCCCGCGAACCATCGAGGTCTATCGGGCGAATGTAATGACCAAGATGCAGGCGGGCAGCATTTCCGAACTGGTGCGCCTCGCCATGCGCGGGGGAATCCTCAAGGATTGAGCTACGTCAACATACAAGAATGCGGCGGGCCTAGAGATTTAGGCGAAGAGCCCCATGGCTGGGGACAGGACGCGAAGATGCCCGCGCCGGATACCAAAACCACCATTCTCGTCGTCGACGATGACCCAGGAGTCCTGGGATCGTTGCGGTTTCTGCTTGAGACCGAAGGCTTCGACGTCAAGACTTTCCGCAGCGGCGGCGCCCTGCTGCGATCGCTCGATGTTGCCCTCTGCGACTGCTTCGTCATCGACTACAAGCTGGACGACATGAGCGGGCTCGATCTCACCAGCAAGCTGCGGGAGCGCCGAATCGGCGCGCCGATCATTCTCATCACCGGCTATCCCGATGAGGAGATCATGACCAAGGCCACATTGGCCGGCGCCCGCGAGGTCCTGCTCAAGCCGCATCTCGAGGACAGCCTCGTGGCCGACGTCCGCGCCGCCGTTCAGGAGTGGCGCAACCCGTCCGCTTCCGCCTAGCGCGCGACCGCACCAGCCGAAATTACCGTCGCCAACAAGCGATTGATAAAACTATATTTTTTTGATTACGGACTCCTCCCGAGCCCCGGTTGCCCCCAAGGCAACCGCCTCCGGAAAACTACTTAGGGGGCCGCCCCTAAGATATGGAGCGAAATGTCGGGTTCCGCGGATTTCCAATAAACAGCATCCATCTACCGCAACAGGAGATGGTCCATGATTACTTCTGCCACCGCCGCTCACTCCACCGCCGCCCCCGTTACCAATGTGGTTCTCGGCCCGGACACCGGCGACCAGTTCGGCGCGGTCATGGTCCAGGCTGGACTGGTTGCGACCGAATTCAGCTACAAGAAAGATGCCGAAATCTACGGCGAGGAAGAGCCCGCTGAATACGTCTATCAGGTGGTGCGCGGTGCGGTCCGCAGCTACAAGCTCCTGTCCGACGGCCGGCGGCAGATCGGTGCGTTCCATCTGCCGGGCGATGTATTCGGGCTGGAGTCGGGGCCGGTTCACCGGCTCACCGCCGAGGCGATCATCGACACCACGGTACGGCTGGTGAAGCGACGCGCGCTCGAACAGGCCGCCGCCACTGACGTGCATATCGTTCGCGGCCTGCTCAACATGACCACGGGCAGCCTGAAGCACGCGGAAGATCACATGCTGCTGCTGGGCCGCAAGACCGCGATGGAACGGGTCGCGACTTTCCTTCTCGAGATGGATCGCCGCCTGGCGGTGGCCGGAATGATGGCGCTGCCGATGTGCCGCCGCGATATCGGGGATTATCTCGGCCTGACGCTCGAGACGGTGTCGCGGGCGTTGTCGCAGCTGCACGAGCAGGAAGTCTTGGGATTCTCGGGAGCCCGGCAGATCGTCCTGCGCAACCGCCAGCGCCTGCGGAACATGGACGCCTGACCCGGGCACGACGAAGATATGACACGCGCTCCCATGGGGAGCGCGTCGGTGGCCTTGGTTCCGATTGACCGCAGGAACCCGCCTGATATACCGCCTTAGAACTGTTCTAAGGTCGATTGATGATGCGAACTCCGGCAGACCAGCCTCGCGGGTACGTCCTCGGGAAAGCCCGGCTTTTATGGTGGTTGGGAGCGGTGTCCCTGATGATGGGCGCCTTGGCCACATCCGCCTACGCGACCGACGAAATTCAGGTCTACAATGCCGAGATTGCCGCGGTCGGCCAGTTCACGATCCAGCAGCACCTCAACTACGTGGCGCTCGGCCTCAAGGACCCGCCGTTTCCCGGGGGATTTGCCTCCAATCACAGCCTCAACGGCACACCCGAATTCGCCTATGGCGTGACCGAGTGGTGGGAGCTCGGCCTCTATCTGCCGTTCGCCGTCCAGAACAGCCAGTTCCTCTCGGACGCCTTCAAGGTGCGCACGCTGTTCGTGTCGCCGCACGCCGATCAGCGCTCGTTCTTCTACGGCGTGAACTTCGAACTGAGCAACACGACGCCGCCGTTCTCCCAGTCGCGCTTCGGCCTCGAAATCCGCCCGATCATCGGCGTCCGCAACACCGACTGGGAATTCATCGTCAATCCGATCGTCGACGCCAGCTTCGGCAGATACGGCGAGGTCGATTTCGCCCCCGCGGTCCGTCTGGCCCGCAAGCTCGACAACGAATTGTTCGTCGGATTGGAATACTACTCCGATTTCGGCGAGTTCGGGCATTTCGGCAAGGTGTCCGAGGAGCAGCACACGCTGTTCGCCGTCACCGATTTCAAGGTCGGCGTGGTCGACGTGAATTTCGGCGTCGGCTATGGATTGACCCCGGCCTCGGACCGATGGGTCGTAAAGGGAATCCTGGGCTACGCGTTCCCCGTCCCTGGCGGCACTGATACGGCCGAACAGCACGGCCCCGCTCTCGTCAATCCCATGACGCGCTCCGCGGCGCGGCTCAATCAGCCCTAGTCGGCTCGGCGCTCGTCCCGATCCCAGAGCCCGAAGCGATCCCACGCCTCGACCAGGGCCTCGACCAACGCGTCGATGTGCTCGTCGCTGTGCCATGGCGTTGGCGTGATCCGCAGCCGCTCGGTGCCGCGCGGTACGGTAGGATAGTTGATGGGCTGGATGTAGATGCCGCGGCTGACCAGCAGGAAGTCGCAGACGTCCTTGCAGACCTCGGGGTGACCCACCCGCACCGGGACGATGTGGGATGGGTTCCTGATCTGGGGAACTCCGCGCTGCTCCAGCAGCCGCTTCAGCCGCGACGCGCGCTCCTGATGCCGCTGACGCTCCACGTCCGACGTCTTGAGGTGCCGAATCGCGGCGGTCGCCGCGGCGCAGACCGGCGGCGGCAACGCGGTCGTGAAGATGAACCCCGGCGCATAGGACCGGATGGCGTCGATCACCGCGGACGATCCGGTGAGGTAGCCGCCAAGGCAGCCAAAAGCCTTCGCCAGGGTCCCCTCGATGACGTCGATGCGATGCGCCAGGCCAAGCTGGTCGCTGATGCCACCGCCGCGCGGACCGTACATGCCGACCGCATGAACCTCGTCGCAGTAGGTCATCGCGCCATATTGTTCGGCAAGATCGCATAGGTCCTCGATCGGCGCGATATCGCCATCCATCGAATAAAGACTCTCGAACACGATCAGCTTGGGGCGGTTCCTGCCCGCTTCGCGCAGCAGCTGTTCGAGGTGATCGACGTCGTTGTGCCGAAAGACGCGCTTCTCGCAGTTCGACTGATGAATGCCCTCGATCATCGAGTTGTGGTTGGACGCATCCGACAGGATCAGGCAATCGGGAATGAGCTTGGCGAGGGTCGAGATGCCGGTCTGATTGGAGACGTAACCGGAGGTAAAGACGAGCGCGGCCTGCTTGCCGTGAAGGTCCGCCAGCTCGCGCTCGAGCTCCACCAGCGGGTGGTTGGTCCCGGCGATGTTGCGGGTCCCGCCGGCCCCGGTCCCCATGCGCAGGGCGGTTTCCACCATGGCGCCGACAACCGAGGGGTGCTGGCTCATGCCGAGATAGTCGTTGGAGCACCACAGGGTGATTTCACGCTTGCCGGTGGGCGAATGCCAAAGCGCCTGGGGAAACCGGCCTGCCATCCGCTCGATGTCGGCAAAGACCCGGTACCGGCGTTCATCATGAAGCCGACGCAACGCGTCGGCGAACATCGCCTGATAGTCAGCCGGTCCGGACTTGCTGCGCACGATGTCGCAAAACCTCACCGCGCCGCGCGCGGGTGAAACATCCAGCTCCGGATCCCGGGCCAGAACGATCGCGTTTGCGGAAATCATCAGGCGAACCTCATTGATGCGGAGAGCGGCAAACTCGTCTCAACATCATGACGTTTCGATGATAAACCTCGTTGAGCCAGATCAAACGCGGCAACGGCACGGCAGGCTGGACCAGCCTCGAACCGCCCTCGAACCGGCCTTGGGGGGCCCGGGCATGAAATTCATCAAGGGCGGCCTTGGCAAAGGGGGAATCCGGTTCCTTTCGACCATGCTCATGCGTCGCCGGAGCCGGCGCCGAGGCGACTGGCTACGGATTCTGCTGCTGACCAACCTGCTGTTGTGTTTCGGCCTCGTGGTGCTCTATATCCTGCGCAACCACCCGATCGGATGAGGCCGGGGCAAGAGGGCCTGCCGCCGTCGGTACCGGAGCATAGGGCTCCGCGGGGCGGTCCGCGGGCGGATCATCGTCGGAAATGGCGCGCCAGGCCGCGCCGTCGAGATCCTCATACTGGCCGCTCCTCAGCGACCACAGGAAGCCGAGGAGCCCCAGGAAGCCGAGCGCGAGCGCCAGGGGCACGAGGTAGATCAGGACCTCCATCAGGCCTCCTCCAGCGCCCCGCGACGAGCCCGAACCGCGTTGAGCATGACCAGCAGGGACGAACCCGACA
Source organism: Xanthobacteraceae bacterium (assembly GCA_031291445.1). Lineage (GTDB taxonomy): Bacteria > Pseudomonadota > Alphaproteobacteria > Rhizobiales > Xanthobacteraceae > Bradyrhizobium_A. The sequence continues at coordinate 26,352 of JARLJA010000012.1, forward strand.
TCGCCAGCGCGGCGATCAGGGGCGTCGCCAGACCCGCAATCGCGATGGGAACGGCGAGCACGTTGTAGCCGATCGCGAGCGTCAGGTTCTGCCGCATCAATGAGACCGCCTTGCGCGACAGGCTGACGGCGACCAGGACCGGCGCCAACTCCTTGCCGAGGAAGACCAGATCGGCCGCGGCCTGGCTCAGGTGGGTCGCGCTGATGGGGGACATCGAAACGCTGGCCGCCGCCAGCGACGGCGCGTCGTTGAGACCGTCCCCAACCATCATCACGTTGTGACCGGCGCGCTTCAGCGCCTCGATGCGGGCAATCTTGCCCGCGGGGCTCATCTGCGCGCGCCAGGCCGTCACGCCAAGGTGCTGGGCGGCGAATCTGACCGCGGACTCGCGGTCGCCGGACAGGATCTCGATGGCAAGACCGGCGCGGCGGAGACCCGCGATAACCTGGGTCGCGTCGGCGCGCAGCCGCTGGCGAATCGCGAACACATAGCGTTCGGCGCCGCGGCAGAAGGCGACCACGGAGACCTCGGGATCTTCTGCCAGGAGCCGAGCGGCCTGATCCTCCGCATCGCAATAGGACGGTCTGCCGAGCCGGACCTCGACCCCGTTCACCATGCCGTGGACACCCTGTCCGGGCTCCTCGACCATGCCGTCCAGGGGCGCACGCGCCAGCGCCCCGCGCGCCACGGCGGCGGCCAGCGGATGGTGGCTGGCAAGGGCAACCCGGCCCGCCAGCGCGAAGACCTCGGCTGGAATCGCCGTCCCGTTGATCACGTCGAGATCCGGCAGGGTCAAAGTCCCGGTCTTGTCGAACACGATGGTGTCGACGGCGGCGATGCGTTCGATCGCATCCCCGGAATTCAGTAGTACCCCTGCCCTGAACATCGCCCCCGCCGCGATGGTCTGGACCGCCGGAATGGCCAGTCCGAGCGCGCAGGGACAGGTGATGATGAGGACGGCGATCGCGGTGACGATGGAGTCGTGCCAGGAGGCGCCCGCGGCGAGCCAGCCCAGCATGGTCAGCAGCGCCGTGGCATGCACGACGGGGGCGTAGAGCCGCGAGGCCCGGTCCGCCAGCTGGACGTAGCGCGACCGCGCCTGCAGCGCATTGTCGAGCAGTCGTCCGATCTCGTCCAGCAACGTGCCTTCGGATGCAGCCGCGACCCGAACCCGGAGCGTTCCGGACACATTCATGGTCCCGGCATAGATCTGCGCGCCGGGCTCCGCGATCTCATAGAGCGTCTCGCCGGTGATCAGGCTCTGGTCGATTTCGGAACGTCCGTCCTCCACCACGCCGTCCACGGCGCACCGTTCGCCCGGGCGCAGCAGCACCAGGTCGCCCGAGCGGACCGCCGCCACCGGTACCTCGCGGATTTCGTCGGCCGTCACGAACTTGGTTGCCGTCTCCGCCTTCAGCGCCGCGAGGTTGCCGGCGACCGTCCGGGTTCGCCGCCGCATGCTCTGGTCGAGGTAGCGCCCGACCAGCAGGAACGTCAGCAGCATGATGGCGGCGTCGAAATAGGCATGCTCGGCATGATTGGCGGTCTCGACCAGCGACATGCCGAGCGCCAGAATCACGCCGATGCTGATCGGCACGTCCATGTTGACGCCGCCGGCGCGCAGCGCCGAATAGGCCGACCGAAAGAACGGCAGCCCGGCATAGGTCGCCGCGGGCAGCGCGATCAGCGCCGAAAGCCAGTGAAAGAAGTCGCGCTGCTCCGGCAGCATGTCGGACGTATTGCCGGACCACACCGGGACCGAGAGCATCATGACATTCATGGTCGCGAACGCCGCGACGCCAAGGCAGCGCAGGAGGTGGCGGGACTGCTGGACCTCCGCCATCTCGGCGCGCACCGGCTCGAACGGGTAGGCCTTGTAGCCGAGTTCGGCCAGCCGATCGATGAACTGGACCGGATCGAGCGCGCCGAGCTTCCATTCCAGAGCGAGGCGGCGATCGGTCAGGTTGACCCGCGCCAATGTCACGTCGGGCATCGCCGACATGCCGCGCTCGATCTTGGTCATGCACGTCGCGCAGCTGACGCCCTCGACCGCAAGGTCGAGATGCCCGAGGCCGCTTCCAAGAACCTTCACGTAGTGTGAAAAATCCCGCGTCGATTGCATCCGCGGCACCCCGGTCAGTTCAGAACGACGCGATTCCGCGAGAGGAACACGCGCTTGCCCTGCAGATCGCCCTCGATCACCAGTTCCCACTGGCCGGGAGCAACGTCGGTCGCACTGGCACCGTACTCGCCCTTGTCGAGCTCGGCAAACGCGATCAGCTTGTCCTGCCGCTGGTCCGCCGGACGTTCAAGCCGCCCGGAAAATGCAAGTCCGGTCAGCGGCTGGCCGTCGCGGTCATGGGCTTCGACGCGCAGCGCGGCAGCACCGTCGGGCCGCCGCTCGATCCGGGCGTCGACCTTCCAGCTCCGCGCATCCTGATCATGGGCGGCGTTGATCTCACCCTGATAAGCCAGGCTCGCCTTGTAGGCGCTGTCGACTTCCGTTCCGGGCAGCGTGCTGATGGCAAGCCGCATCATCACGATGTTGACCCCGATCACCACCGCAAAAAACGCGAGCGTGACGATCAGGACAAACCGGCCGGTCAACGGCTTCTGGGTCGTGCGTGCCTCGGTCATGTCGAATCTGCCTCTGCGTTAGGGGATCACGAAGTTGTCGGTCGCCGACGCCACTTCGCCGGTCCCGATGTCCGTGACGATGAACCTGACCGGCGTCGACGCAGGCCGGCTGGCATCGGGTTGCGCCGTAACCAGAACCCGCAGCTCGGTGGTCTGGTCCCGCCCCACGATGATCTCGGGGCGATCGACCGTGACCGAATCGACGCCGACGACGTGAAGGCTCGGACTCACCACCCCATCGACATCGATCGCCACGGTCTGGTCATAGGCCCTCTTGTTGAGCAAGCGGACGGTATAGGCGTTGCGGATCGATCCATCGGCCAACCTGATGGCGACGGGATTGCGATCGTGCAGCACGTTAACATCGAGCAGCGTGCGTGTCATGAGAGCATATAGCATGATACCACCGACGCCGGCGATGATCGCCATGTAGATCAGGGTCCGCGGCCGGATCGGACGAAAGATCTCCGGCTTCCCGGCCACGCGCCGCTGGATGTTGATGTCGTTGTCATAGCCGATCAGCCGGGTCGGCCGCCCGATCTTGGTCATCACGGCGTCGCAGGCATCGATGCACAGGCCGCACTGAATGCAATCGAGCTGCGCACCGTTGCGGATGTCGATGCCGGTCGGGCAGACCGCGACGCACTGCCGGCAATCGACGCAATCGCCGACCGCCTCGCCCCTGGCGCGAAGCTCCGCCGCCTTCTTGACCGAGGTGCGCTTTTCACCGCGATCCAGCTTGTAGGTGACGTTGAGCGCCCATTCGTCGGTCAGCGCCGCCTGGATCCGCGGCCACGGACACATGTAGATGCAGACCTGCTCGCGCATGAACCCGGCGAGGACATAAGTCGTGAAGGTCAGGATGCCGATCCAGATATAGGCGATCATCGGCCCCTGGAAGGTCACCAGCTTGCCCACCAGGGTCGGAGCGTCGTTGAAGTAGAGCACCCACGCGCCGCCGGTCCACCACGCGATCAGCAGCCAGACCGAGTGCTTGGCCGTGACCTCGTAGAAGCGCTGCAGCGTCATCCCCTTGCTGGCGACGCTGGCGTCCTTGAGCATGCGCTCGCGCCGGTCGCCCTCGACCATGCGCTCGACGGCGTAGAACAGGTCGGTCCAGACCGTCTGGGGACAGAGATAGCCGCACCAGATTCGTCCGCCCAGCGCGTTCATCAGGAACAGCGTCATGGCAGCAAGAATCAGCAGTCCGGTGAAGTAATAGACTTCCTGCGGCCACAGCTCGATGAAGAAGAAGTAGAACCGGCTGTTCTCGAGATCGACCAGAACGGCCTGGCTCGGCGCCAGCGGTCCCCGGTTCCAGCGGACGAAAGGCAGGAAATAATAGAGGCCGAGGCACACGGCCATCAGCTTCCACTTCGTGCTGCGGAAGGTTCCGGATACGCTCTGCGGGTAGATCTTCTTGCGAGCCGCGTAGAGTGGCTCTTCCGCAACGTCGCTTGGTCGGATCTGCTTGTTCATCAAGAGGCCTCGATCTCGGCTCATCGACTGGATGCGCCGGAATCGAGGACCTCTTGTTGATTCAGCTCAAGAAGCGCTCGCGCGGCGCGCTTCGCCTTATTGACCACCGCCCAGGGTATGGACGTAGACCGCCAGCGCCTTGACGGTAGCCCCGTCCAGACGCGCCGACCATGCCGGCATCACGCCGCCACGACCATTGGTGACCGTCTCGATGATGGTCGCCTCGTCGCCGCCATAGAGCCAGATCTTGTCGGTCAGGTTGGGCGCGCCCAGGTCCTGGTTACCCTTGCCGTCCGCGCCGTGGCAGGCGGCGCAGTTGTCGGCGAAGATCTTGGCGCCGGCGGCCTTGTCGTAGCCCGCCGCCGTCGGCAGTCCGGACAGCGACCGCACATAGTTCGCCACCGTCACGATCTCCGCCGGCTTGAGGATGCCCTGCTGGCCGAACGCCAGCATCGCCCCCTCATGCGCCTTGGGATCGCCCGAACGCACGCCGTGCTGGATGGTCTGCAGGACCTGCTCGAGCTTGCCGCCCCACAGCCAGTCGTCGTCGTTCAGGTTGGGGAAGCCCTTCGCCCCGGCGGCACCGGTGCCGTGACACGGCGCGCAGTTGTCGCCGAAGGCAGCCTTGCCGCGGGCACGCGCCAGGGCCAGGAGCGCCGGATCCTTTTCGATGTCGACGATCGGCGCCGACGCCAGCGCGACCATCTTCTCGCCCCGGATCTTCTCGAGGTCGGCAAGATCGACCGCGACGTTGGCCCGCGACGAGTAGTGCAGGATCCCCGTCGTGTAGCCGGAGACCGTCGGCCACGCCGGATAGACCACCCAGTAGCCGATCGCCCAGATGATACAGGCGTAGAACGTCAGCAGCCACCACCGCGGCAGCGGCGTATTCAGCTCCTTGATGCCGTCCCACTCGTGCCCCGTGGTCGAGGTGCCCGAGACTGCGTCGATTTCCTTGTTCTCGCTCATGCCGTTCACTCCTCGCGCAACGGAAGCTTCGACGCTGCGTCGAACATGGCCTGGTTCTTCGGCCACAGCGCGTAGACAACGATGGCGACAAAAATGCCGATGAAGATTGGAGTCCAGCCTGTGACAACGAGATCCGAGGCCAGGTTCTGTATGGTGACAATCGCCTTCATGATCCGCCCTTCTCAGCGAAGATTGGCTTTTTCATTGTAGAGCGTGAAGTCGACGAGTGTGCCGAGCATCTGCAGGTAGGCGATCAGCGCATCCATCTCGGTCGGATTTCCCGGCTTGCCGTCGAAATTCCTGGCGACCGCCTTGGGATAGCGCTTCAGGAAGGCATCCGCGCCCGGGCTGTCGGGATCGACCTGGGCCTTGAGATCGGCCGCCGCGTTCTGGACCTGATCGTCGGTATAGGGCACGCCGATGATCTGCTGGGTGCGGAGATGATCGCCGATCTGGCTGGCGTCGACCTCGTTGCTGGCGAGGAAGGGGTAGCCCGGCATCACCGATTGCGGAACGATCGACCGCGGGTTCCTCAGATGGGTGACGTGCCACTCGTCCGAATACTTGGCACCGACGCGCGCGAGGTCAGGCCCCGTGCGCTTCGATCCCCACTGGAACGGGTGATCGTACATGCTTTCCGCCGCCAGCGAGTAGTGGCCGTAGCGCTCGACCTCGTCGCGCAGCGGGCGGATCATCTGCGAATGGCAGAGATAGCACCCCTCGCGGACGTAGATGTTGCGCCCGGCCAGTTCGAGCGGTGTATAGGGGCGAATCCCGTCCACCTTCTCGATCGTGCTCTTGAGATAGAACAGCGGCGTGATTTCGACGAGGCCGCCGATGGCGACGACGAGCAGGATGCCGATCAGAAGTATGATCGAATTCTTCTCGAAGATCTGATGACGAGTCCAAACCGACATGTGATCGCCCCTTATTCCGCGGGAGACAGCGCAACGCGCGGGGTTTCGGATTCAGAAGCCTCGCCGACGCGCACCGTCATCCAGAGATTGTACGCCATGATCAACGCACCGATCAGGAACAGCGCACCGCCAGCGGCGCGGATGACATAGAAGGGATGCATCGCCTCGACGGTCTCGATGAAGGAGTACTCAAGGAAGCCGAGCGAGGTGTAGGCACGCCACATCAGACCCTGCAGGATACCCGACACCCACATCGCCGAGATGTAGAGGACGATGCCGATGGTCGCGGTCCAGAAGTGCCAGTTGACGAGCTTGAGGCTGTAAAGACGCCGGTTCCACAGCCAGGGGAACAGGCAGTAGAGCGCGCCGAAGGACACGAAGCCGACCCAGCCGAGCGCGCCCGAATGGACGTGACCGATGGTCCAGTCGGTGTAGTGGCTCAGCGAGTTGACGACCTTGATGGACATCATCGGACCTTCGAAGGTCGACATGCCGTAGAAGGCCACAGACACCACCAGCATGCGCAGCACGGGATCGGTACGCAGCTTGTCCCACGCCCCGGACAGGGTCATCAGACCGTTGATCATGCCGCCCCATGACGGCATCCACAGCATGATCGAGAACGTCATGCCGAGCGTCTGGGCCCAATCCGGCAGCGCCGTGTAGTGCAGGTGGTGCGGACCCGCCCAGATATACAGGAAGATCAGCGCCCAGAAGTGGACGATGGACAGGCGGTAGGAATAGATCGGCCGCTCCGCCCGCTTGGGAACGAAGTAGTACATGATCGCAAGGAAGCCCGCGGTCAGGAAGAACCCGACGGCGTTGTGGCCATACCACCACTGGAACATGGCATCCTGCACACCGCCCCAGGCGACGTAGGACTTCGAGCCGAAGAACGACACCGGAAGCGCGGGATTGTTGCCGAGGTGCAGAACGGCGATGGTGAGTATCATCGCCAGATAGAACCAGTTCGCCTCGTAGATGTGAGGTTGCTTGCGCTTGATGAGGGTGACAAGGAAGACCAGCAGGTAGGTCACCCAGACGATCGTCAGCCACAGGTCGGCATACCATTCAGGCTCGGCATATTCCTTGCCCTGGGTGACGCCGAGCAGATAGCCCGTGCCCGCGATGAGAATGAAGAAGTTGTAACCGAGGACAACGAACCAGGGCGCCAGATCCCCGGCGAGCCGGACCCGCGACGTCTTTTGGACGACGTAGAACGACGTCGCCAGCAGCACGTTACCGCCGAAGGCGAAGATCACCGCCGAGGTATGCAGCGGCCGCATGCGGCCGAACTGGATCCAGGGCAGATCGAAGTTGAGTACCGGGAAGGCGAGCTGCAGCGCGATGATCAGCCCGACCAGGAAGCCGGCGATCCCCCAGAACATCGCCATGACCGAGGAAAACTTGATCGGCCCGAAATTGTAGTTGGGACGACCATCGATTTCCTGCGGTGCCAGCGCCGCCGGCCGCTCGAAATAGCGGTTGAAGATCGCGAGCACCGCCACGGCGCTGGCCGCCGCGCTCACATACGCATGAAACGCAAACGCCGCATCATGAGCCTGGGAGGCGGCGTAGATACAAAGCAACACTGCCAGCGCAAAAATCAGCGCCAGGCAGGTTTCGCCTATCGTCATCCGTTTTGCAGCAACTGGCTGTGTCATAGCGCCCCACTTCACCGTTATCTACGTGATGCCCATTAATCGTAATTCGGTCACGAAATGTTTGATCGAAATCAAACTATCGGGGGTGCGCCGCCTCGACCGAGAGGAGATGAGCAAATGCACCTGAATCGGCGGCTCAAGGCGGACACTATATCGGATTCTTTCCGAACCGGGCGGGAGAACCGAGGCCGAATCGAGCGGAAGGAGATCGCGGGCCTGTCGAGCTGCAATCCTGGGGGAATCGATTCGCCGTTGCCGCGGGACCTTGCGGCGCGCCGACTCGACGAAAGTCGTAAGCCCTGTCCGGGTCTAGACGGCGACGCTGAAGCGGCCGGTCCGTTGACGGTAAAAGACGTCGAAGACCGACGCGATCACGCGGGCCACCGTGCGGCCGGCGTCGCTGATGGCGACGACGCCGTCGCCAACCGACACCAGCCCCTCGGCGACGAACGGCGCAAGCATGTCGATTTCCTCGCCGAAGTCGGCTCCGGGCGCCAGCTGGGTGAGGTCCGCCCGGAACTGGCACAACAGGCTTTCGATGATCCGGGCGCGGCGATGGGCGTCGGCGTCGACGCGGCAGCCGCGTGCGGTAGCCAGCAGCCCTTCCCCGATGGCCTTGATGTAGCGCGGGACGTCGGGGACGTTCTGAACGTAGCCGTCCGGGAATTCCGAAATTGCCGACGAGCCGAAACCGACCAGGACGCTGCGGTCGTCATCGGTGTAGCCCTGGAAATTGCGGTGCAGCCGGCCCGCGGCGGCGGCGCGCGCCAGGCGATCGTCCGGCCTGGCAAAATGGTCGATGCCGATCCTGACGTATCCGCGCGCGCGAAACTCGCTGGCGATGACCTCCGCCTGCTCGAAGCGCTCGTCGGCGCCCGGCAAGGTCGACGGGTCGATCTGGCGCTGGTTGGCCTTGCGCTCCGGAATGTGGGCATAGCCGTAGTAGGCGATCCGGTCGGGACCGAGCGCTGCGACGGTGGCGCAGGTCTTGCGGAGGGAGGCCACCGTCTGCAGCGGCAGCCCGTAGATCAGATCGAAATTGATGTCGTCAATGCCCACCGCACGTAGCCGCTCGACCGCCGCCTCGACCACCTGAAGCGGCTGGAGCCGGCCGATCGCAGCCTGCACCGCCGGGTTCACGTCCTGCACGCCGAGGCTGACGCGGTTGACGCGAAGCTCCGCCAGCGCACTGGCGAGTGATGGCGTCACCAGCCGCGGATCGAGTTCGATCGCGTGCTCGAAATCGGCCTCGAATGTAAAGCACTGCCGCAGCGCATCGATGACTGAGGCCAGCCCGCTGGCCCCCAGGACGCTCGGCGTTCCGCCGCCCCAGTGCAGCCGGGCGGCGCTGATCGGCTTGCCGATGGTGCTGCCGACCAGGCCAATCTCCCGTTCCAGTGCCGCGCGGTAGTCTTCGACGACGTCGTCCCGGATCGCCTTCTTGGAGTGGCACCCGCAATAGAAGCAGATGTCACGGCAGTACGGAACGTGGACATACAGCGATATCACCTCCGACGGCGCAAGCGCCTGCAGCAGGCGGCGGTGATCCGCCTCGGACAGGTTCGGCGAGAATTCCGCGGCCGTGGGATAGGACGTGTAGCGAGGAACCTGCAGCCGGGCGTAGCGACGGACGGCTTCTGTCGTGGTTGCGATGGTCACGTGTTCGGCTCCAGCCTAGAAAGCACGACGTTTGACGCGGCGAGAACCAAAGCGGGGTTCCCGCTGCAATAGCCGCCGGGGCGTCGACGCCCGACGCGAAATGGACCACGAGGATGGCGCACGCCGCCAACGGCACGAGCAAGAACAAGAACGCATATATGGCGGTCTCCGGAAACCTGTACAGCGTATGGAGCCTCTCCCCGCACAAGCCTTGATGCGAATCAAACGAAATGACGGGAGCCGGCGCCCGCCGTCAGCGCCTAGGCCGCAGCCATGGCTTCGACGCGCTTGCTGTCCAGCAGGCGGATGCCTCCCGGTACGATCACGATCATCTTGCTGCGCTCGAGCTTGGTGAAGGTGCGGCTGACGGTCTCGATGGTCAACCCGAGGAAATCCGCGATGTCCTGGCGGCTCATCGGCAGCGGGAGGGTCTTTGAAAACATGCCGTGATGCTCCGTCCGCTCGCGCCAGCCGACGAGGAAGGCGGCAACCTTCTCTTCCGCGGATCGGCGCCCCAGCAGCAGCATCTGGTCCTGCGCCAGACTGAGCTCGCGGGCGGTAAATTCGTTCATCCGGCGCAGGATGCGCGGCTTGCTCTCGACGAAACTCAGGAACGCAGTCTTCGAGAACCGGCACACCACCGCCGCACCGATCGCGTCCGCGGAAAAGCTATAGCAGTCGTTCGGAGTCAGGCCGAGGAAATCCCCCGGCAGGGCAAAGCCCACGATCTGCCGGCGGCCATCGGGCAACAGCTTGTAGAGCCGCGCCACGCCTTCGTTGAGATTGTAGACCGAGCTGACCAGTTCATCCTGCTGGAACAGTGACTCCTTGCGGGCGAGGTGCATCTGGTGCGCAAGCCGCTCGAAGCCGCGCATCTCGCTCTGCTCGAGGGCGGCGCACAGGCTCAACGAGCGGACGCTGCATGCGGTGCATTGATGCGCGCACGACACCGTCGGGAATACCAGACTTTCCATTCACCGCTCCAACCATTGCCCTGATCAAGGCCACCCCTGCACGATGACGCGCTCCTGCAGCCGGGGAGCGGGACAGTGGATGCATTCTAACGGCGCCGACGGCGGCAAGTTGATGCAGATCAATATCCCCCCGGATCGGCCGCGTAACTAAGACTAAAGTGCCTGTGGGCGGCGTAACTTAGCAGAGGCCGTGGATTCGCAATGTGGAAAGCTGCAGGGGTCCTGTTGATGACGGGTGTCATGGCATCGTCGGCCTGGGCTGCCACCCCCAGCGAGCAGCGCGGGCGAACCTTCGCCATGACCAACTGCGCCCGCTGCCACTCGATCGATCGCGTCACCCCCAGTCCCCTCACCGTGGCGCCGCCGTTCCGCGAACTGCACCGACGCTACCCGGTCGAAACCCTGTCCGAAGCGTTCGCCGAAGGTATCTATACCGGGCATCCCACGATGCCGGCGTTTCAGCTCGACCCCGACCAGATCAACGACCTCCTGTCGTTCCTCAAGAGCCTCGAACACTAAACACTCAGCAGTCCGGCCCCCTCCATCGCGTGCATCGGCCCGTCGTCACGGCGCCTGACCACGGCCATTGGTCGCCGCGAGATCCCGGCCTATCTTTTCCCGTGATGGATCGAGGCCACTTTCCTGGGAGCCTGTGATGCGAGCGATGGTGCTGACCGCGTCTGGACGTCGGCTTGAGCCGCAGGAGCGGCCCGATCCCGAACCGGGTCCTCGACAGGTTCGCGTCAAGATCGGCGCCTGCGGGGTGTGCCGGACCGATCTGCACGTCCTGGACGGCGAACTGCCAGACATCCGCTACCCCATCATTCCGGGGCACGAAATCGTCGGGCGGATCGACGCGCTCGGACAGGACGTCGCGGGCCTCCAGATCGGCGACCGCGTGGGCATTCCATGGCTTGGCCACACCTGCGGGACCTGCCGGTTCTGCAAGTCCGGCATGGAAAACCTGTGCGACCATCCCCTCTTCACCGGATACACCCGCGACGGCGGGTATGCCACCCACACCGTCGCCGACGAGCGCTATGCCCTGCCGCTCGGCGAAGACGGCGACGACGTGGCGATCGCGCCGAGACTTTGCGCCGGCCTGATCGGCTGGCGATCCCTGGTCATGGCGGGCGACGCCGAGCGGCTCGGCATCTACGGCTTCGGTGCCGCCGGCCACATCGTCGCCCAGGTGGCGCGCTGGCAGGGACGCACCGTCTACGCCTTCACCCGCTCGGGCGACGCCGCGGCGCAATCCCTGGCGAGCGAGCTCGGGGCCCATTGGGTGGGCGCGTCGACCGAACTTCCCCCCGAACCGCTCGACGCCGCGATCATCTATGCGCCGGTCGGCGAGCTGGTGCCGGCGGCGTTGCGTGCGGTGCGCAAGGGCGGCCGTGTGGTGTGCGCCGGCATCCACATGAGCGACATCCCGTCTTTTCCCTACAGCCTGCTGTGGGAGGAACGCCAGCTCGTCTCGGTGGCCAACCTGACGCGCCGCGACGGCGTCGATTTCCTGAAGGTCGCGGCGCAGGCGAAGATCGAAACCCGCACCACGGTCTTTCCGCTGAGCGAAGCCAACGAGGCCCTGGCGCGATTGCGCGAGGGGCGGCTGGTCGGAGCCGCCGTGCTGCGGCCGTGAGCTCGTGGGCGCAGGCTGGCGGCGTTCCGTCCAGCCTGAGAAGACCGCGAGCGTCGGCTGAGTTCGCCACACGATCCTGCCAGGCCGCGCTACTTGCCGGCTTTGAGCGTTAGAATATAGGCAACCACCGCGTTGGTCTGCTCGTCAGTCAGAGCAGGATGCGAAGACGCGCCCATCGGGGCGATGCGCCCGTGACCCGATGCCAGAAACCGGCGGAGGAACCCCTCCGAGAAGGATGACCGGCGCAGGACATCCCGGAAGCTCGGCGCCGGCGGGCGAAGAACCGGCGTCACCTTGCTGTCCGCCGACACCACATGGCAGGCGCCGCACACGCCTTCCGTCAGGTCGCGTCCGATCATCGTCTGGGGAACCGGGGCGGGCTCACTTCGCGCCGCCGTCGACCAGGGCAAGGTCGCCCACGGCAGAGCCATCAGAGCGAGAGCCGAGACCACCGCCATCGACGCCGTCTTCGATTGCTTCATCGTCATCCCCCCTTCGTCACGGCCTGCCGAGGCAGGCGAAATCCTCGGAGCCGCCGGCGCTCCGGTTGCCGCCTACTTCGACCCGGGCGCGAACGACTGGTTGCTGAAGGGCGACGCGGCCGGCACCTGAACGACGATGAAGCCGCGATCGATCGCGCGATGACAGGCGTTGCAGGCGTCCGTCAGCGCGGCGAAGGCGCGGTCGAATTTCGGACCATCCTTGGCCTCGATCGCGCTGCTGAGCCGCTGAACGGGGTCCGCCACGATGGTCATGTCGGTGATCGGAATCCCCGGATACAGGGTCGCGGCGTCCTGGAAGCTGGTCTTGATCTGGTCGAGTTCATAGGCCGCCAGCGCCCAGTTGCGGAGCTTCCCGGCGAAACTGAGCTTGATGTGGCGCAACTGGGTCGCGCCCATGATGTCACCCAGATGAGGCACGTAGCCGGCCCCTGCGCCCCCGGGCACCTGCGCCAGAGCGAGCGGCGCCAGCGCCAGCATCCCGACCGTCACAGCCAACAACGCGCGATATTTCATATTTCACCCTCTCTGCCACGGCAGGCCGCCGACCGGCCTTCGCTGATCCACGTTTGGCGCAAGGAGCGGTCCCTGCGCAACCGCGCCTTCAGCAAGCCACCTTCCCGCTGGTCGCAGTCTATGGCCAGCCCTCGCTGCAAGCTTGATTCTCGTCAAACGCCGCCATGCCGGGTCGGGGGGCATCCGCAGTCGCTCCCCCCACGCTCGCCGCGGGCTTGCGCGGCCAAAGCCGCAACAAAAGCTGTGAAGTTGTGCCGATCGCGGTTGACGATGAGGAATGCGGCGCCTTTGCAAATATCAATTGTCGTGTAGTCTTTATACGTGCAAGCCGATTCTCGGCTTGTGCATTTTCGTTTAGCCACCTTCAGAGGACATCATGGCGAAGAAAGCGAAGAAGGCGAAGAAGACGGCGAAGAAAGCGGCGAAGAAGAAAACCGCCAAGAAGAAGTAACCGTTTCTTCAAGGCAGACACCGAGTCCGGCAGGCGGAAGAGTGCGGTCGAACGCACCTTCGATGAGGTCGCCGGCCCCGTCAGGGGCTTCGGATTGGTGGCAATAGGAATAGTGAGCCCGGACCTTTGTGCAGATCGGTGCTGCATAAAGGTCCGGTTTTTCTTTTTGTCCGGCGTTCGTCCGGGCCAAGCCGACGGACGGGCGGGGACCGTCGCCCCTTCACAGGACGGACGCGCTCCAGGGATTGGGCGCAGACCCGGCCCGCGGTGGCGGCCGCTGAGGAAAACCGGGTCGGGTCCCGCTCAAATAGACCCGCTCAAATAGATAAGGCCCCCGAACGGGGGCCCTATCAGGAAAGCGATCGATCGAACCGGTGGATCAGACGGCGTCCTTCGCCGCCTTGACCGGGCGAGCGCGGATGATCTTGCGGGCCGGCTTGGCCTTGAACACCGTCGGCTCCTTGGTGAAGGGGTTGATACCCTTGCGGGCCTTGGTCGCGGGCTTCTTGATGACCACGAACTTGGCGAAGCCGGGAAGCAGGAACACCCCGCTCTTCTTGAGCTCCTTGTAGCCAATGCTGGCCAAGGATTCCAAGACGCCCTTGACGTCCCGCTTGGTCAGCTTCTCGGAATGCTCCGCGGTGATCTTCTCAATCAGCTCGGATTTGGTGATTTGCTTTGCCATGTCGTCTTCGGCTCCTGTCCGTTCTTGGTAGGCAAGTTTGATTCGTGCCAAAGCACAATATTGGGAAAAGCAGCGAAAAACCCGAAGATTCAGCGAATTTCACAGAATTTGTTGGGTGCAGGGCGGGAAAACAGGGCTTTATTGGCGATTCAGCGCGGGCGCAGCACGTTTTCACGGGCTTTTCGAGGGTGGAATTGAACTGCTGCTGATGCGAATGCTGGTAGCCGGTCGCTAGCGCGTGCCATAGGCACGGTCGCCGGCATCGCCCAGACCCGGAAGAATGAAGGCCTGGTCGTCGAGCCCTTCGTCGATGGCCGCGGTCCACAGCGGGACGTCGGGATGCAAGCCGCGCAGCCGTTCCACCCCCTCCGGCGCCGCCAGAAGACAGACCAGACGGATGTCCTTCGCCCCCCGCTCCTTCAGGCGATCGACCGCCGCGACCGCGGTGTTCGCGGTCGCCAGAACCGGCGACACCACGATCGCCAGCCTTTCGTGCAGGTCGGACGGCGCCTTGAAGAAGTACTCGACGGCAACCAGCGTGTCCGGATCCCGATAGAGACCGATATGGGCGACCCGCGCCGAAGGAACGAGATCGAGCATGCCGTCGGCGAAGGTCACCCCGGCGCGCAGCACCGGCACCAGGACCAGCTTCTTGCCGGCGATCTTGGCCGAGTGCATGCGCGCCATCGGCGTCTCGACCTCGACCTCGGTCAGCGGCAGGTCGCGCGTCACCTCGTAGCACAGCAGCATCCCGATCTCCTTGAGGAGTTCGCGGAAGGACTTGGTGGAAATGCTCTTGTCGCGGATCAGGGTCAGCTTGTGCTGGACCAGCGGGTGGTCGACGATGGTCACGCCTTCCATGGCTTCGCTCCTCGTTGTCGCATCCGGCGACGGTCAGAACACCGTGCCGTCGCTGGTCACCCTGATCGGCGGCGAGCCGTCGCGGCGCCGCTCGAACGCAATCGCTCGCCCCGCCGCCCACGTCCCGCCTTCGAGCACTTTCGCCAGCGGCAGCGCCGCGGCGTCGACACCGAGCGCGCGGCGCAGTTCCTCCGCAAGCCGGTCGAGCAGCGCAACCGTGAGCGCCCGCCATTCGACGACGAGGGGAGAACCGACCGGATGGTCGCGGCTCGCATCGGCCTCGTCACGCAACGCCAGGACCCCGGTATCGACGAACAGTCCGCCATTGCGATACTCGGCGAGCCCGGTCAGGCCGTCGATGTCGCCGACCTCGAGGCCGGCGCGCTGCAGCGGCTCGATCAGCGAATAGGTCAGCCACTGAGACAGCTTGTGCAGGGGCACCAGCTGGGAAGTGACGTCCGCCGTGGTCAGCGCCGGATGGCGCCAGCAGTCGCCCAGCGCGATGCCGCCGAGCGTGATGCGGGACGGCCAGATCGGCCCGAACCGCAGCAGCACCTCCGACAGGATCGCCGGCGCGGCGATGGTGCCGCGATCGGCGCGCGCAAGCAGGCGGTCGAACAGGCCCCCCGGGCGGACATCGCCGTCCGCCGTGAACACTTCGGAGCGCGCCGTGAACAGTTCGCCCAGCTGGCGGAGCAGCGCGACGCGCCCCTCGAGACCAACCAGCGGGTTGTCGTCGGTGACCTGGAAACCCCGGCGCAGGTCGCCGACCGAAAGCCGTGCGAGCGCGTCGGCATCGACCCGCAGCGGCTGACCGGGGCGCGACGAGAACACCCCGGCTGCGAACATCTCGAGGCTGGCCAGCGCCAGTCCCTCGGACCGGCTGACCTCGATCCCGCTGCGGGAATCCCGATAGCGCCAGTGCGGCCCGGCGCCGGCATCGAGCAGGACACTTATGATCGCGAGGTCGAACTCGGCCCGTGCCCGCTGGCGGCGGTCGGACCAGGCCGTCGCATCGGCAACCGCGCCCCAGCGATCAACGCCAGCGACCACGAAATGGCGCCACCGGGCATGGAAGGGGATGCCGCCGCCGGGATAGGCGCGGCGCATGCTCGCCAGCACGAGATCAACGGCCGCCCCGAGGCGATCGGGCGCGACACGGAAATGCGGCAAGGCGTCGGCAAGCCCCAGCTCCAGCATGCGCTGCGCCCGTTCTCGCACCGCCCGAGCGGACAGCAGCGACAGAGCCGCGCGGGTCTCCTCGCTGATTGCGTGATCGGGCCCCGCCTCGGATCCTGGGGTCACCATCCGCCGCTCCGTCGCAGAAAAATCCCGATCGCGGACACGGCTAGCTGCGATCCAGCGAGCGACCGACGGCGTTCGTCAGCTCATCGGGATCGGGCGCGCTCGGCGAAAAATAGCCGGCGGCCTTCTTCGCGGCGATCTCGACATGGGCATCGGCCGGGATCAGATCGTCGGGGATCGGAATCCGCTCGACGATCTCGACGCCCTGCCCGACCAGCGCATCGTATTTCATGTCACTCATCGACAGGAAACGATCGATCCGCCTGAGCCCGAGCCAGTGAATGACATCGGGCATCAACTGCTGGAAACGCGCGTCCTGAACGCCGGCGACGCATTCGGTCCGCTCGAAATAAGCGGCGGCGGCATCGCCGTCGTCCTGGCGCTTGCGCGCGTTGTAGACGAGGAACTTGGTCACTTCGCCGAGCGCCCGGCCCTCCTTGCGGTTGTAGACGACGACGCCAAGGCCGCCGGTCTGCCCCATCCGGGCGCACTCCTCGATGCCGTGCAGCAGGTAGGGGCGGCAAGTGCAGATGTCGGATCCGAACACGTCGGAGCCGTTGCATTCGTCGTGAACCCGGCAGGCGATCGTGGTGCGATGATCAGGAAGCCTGTCGACGTCGCCGAACAGATAGACCGTGGTTCCCCCGATCGGCGGCAGAAACACCTGCAGGTCCGGACGGGTCACGAGTTCGGGAAACATCCCCGCGGTCTGCTCGAACAGCGCGCGACGCAGGCCGGCCTCGGTGGTGCCGAACCGTGCGGCGACGCCCGGCAGGTACCAGACCGGGTCGATTGCGACCTTCACCACCGAGACGCTGCCGTTGCCGTGGACCACGTTGCCGTCCACTGCGAGGCGCCCCGCCACGACCGCCGCCTGCAGTTCGGGCAGGTCGAGGCGGGCGCGGGTGACCGCGATGCTCGGCCGGATGTCGATGCCTTCAGCGATTTCGGAACGGAATTGGTCGGCGACCAGATGCCCCCACGGATCGAGCGCGACGATCTTGCCCTGCTCGCTCCATTGCGCGAACGGCCCGACGGTTGCCGCGGGCTGGGTGTTGGTCAGGTCGGGGCGCCGGAGGGGATCGAGCGTGCCCGAGGACACCGCAAGCGCCCGATAGATCGCGTAGGATCCACCATGGCTGCCGATGACGTTGCGGTCCTGCGGTCGCGACACGGTGCCGATGACGGGCCCGCGCTCGCGGGCGGTCGCCGCGCCCCAGTGAAGAGGAAACGCAGGCTTCGCCCCCGGCACCGGGTGCGACGTCAGGCGGATATGGTCGGTGCGATTCGACCGGCTCATGGTGGCCTCAAAACGACGACGGCCCGCCGCAACGGCGGGCCTGTGCCATCGAGAACGCAAGCATTCTCATGGCATTATATATAGGCACCGGGCGGTTTCGATCAATGCCGCGCGGCCGCCATGGTGCCGCGCAACACACCAGGGCCGGGTTCCATCGCTCCGATGCGATGGTCATGATCGCCCCGCCGGACTCAGTTTCCAGGCCGCCACGAGCACCGCGACCGTCAACGCCGCGCTGACGGCGGCGAAAGCGGGCATCGCCGATGTGAGCCCCGCCGTTGCCGCCCATCCGATCGAGGAGAATGCCTCCGCGAAGGTGGCGAAGCGCGAGGCGGTCTGACGGCGGCGAAACTGGCTGCGCCGTGCCTCAACCCGGAACCAGAGCTGGATCGCGGTCGCCGAGGCTCCCGCCAGGGCGACCCCGAGGGCCGCGACAACGGCCTGGGACGGCGACGCCAGCGCGAGCGGGATGACCAATGGCGCGAACACCACTGCGATGATCATCAGGACGATCTCGACCTTGGCCCGCGTCACGCGGGAGGATGCGAGAGGAGCGGTCGCGACCAGATCGCGGGCGTCCTCCCCGGAGATCGTCAGCCAGGCCAGTCCGCCCGACAGCTGGCCGGCCGCCATCACGATCACCGGCGTGATCAGCACCGCCGCGCCGGAGAGATCCCCGAAGCTGCGCCACAGAAACAGCGCGGGAGGCACCAGATAGAGCAACTGCATCAAGGTCTGGGAGACCAGCCAGGGATCGCGTCGCAGCAGCAGCAATTCCTTCCACCACAGCGCCTGGTGCCGCGACAGCGGTCGAAACCCGCGGCGCGGGCGCGCCTGCCGGGACGACGTGGCGGCCGAACTCGCCCGCGCGACGGCGCCACCGATCCCGCTTGAGAACAGCGCCATGGTCGCGCCGAGCCCGAGCAGGCCGGCGGCCAGCATCGACAGCAAAGCGGCCGGATCGCCCAGCAGCGCCCTCACCGGCCACCATACCAGGCTCGCGGGATCCGGCGCGGCCGCGGCGGCCGCGTCGGAGGTGAGCACCGCGAAGCGAGACAGGGTGCCGTAGGACATGATGCCGGCGATCTGCAGGCCGATGATGAACGCCGCGCCGATCACCGCGGCCAGGATCTGGGCAACGAGCCGCGTCCGCTTCGGCCCGAACAGATGAAACAGCGCCGCGGTCAGCACGATCGCGGCCGCGGTGGCGAGCAGGCCGAGCGCAATCACGACGCCGAAGGCGGCGAGCCAGCGCGAGCCGCCCTTCACCACCAGGACGTCGACGAACGGCGCGAACACCACCAGCGCCATCATGGTGACGGCCAGCGCGATCGTCATCAGGCGGATCGAGAAGACGTCGGCGATCCGCACCGGAGACGACATCATGAGATCGAGATCCGCGCGGGCGTAGAACGCCCGCGTCACCGACTCGATGGCCTGCGACAGCATCAGGGCGGCGGCCATGACGATGCTGGCCATGAGCACCAGCAGCGCGGTCTTGTCGGGCGCGCTCGCGAGCGCGGCATACTTGCCCACCATCGCCAAGGCCGGCAGGTGCATCACCGCCGCGACCACCGCGATGCCGATCAGCGCGCGACGCAACCGCGCCGGACGACCGGCGGTCAGCATCGCCACCAGGTCGCGCCACGCCAGCCGGATCTCGTGCCGGATCAGCCCGGAAAGCGGGATCGTCGCGCTCATGCGGCCTCGGCGCTGTCGGCGACGAGCGCGACGAACAGGTCCTCGAGGCTGGCTTCGCTGCCGCCCTGGCTGCGCAATTCTGCGAGCGTACCCTCGGCCACCAGCCGTCCCGCCACGATGACGCCGATGCGGTCGGCCATGCGTTCGGCGACCTCGAGGATATGGGTGGTCATGATCACGGTGCAGCCCGCGTGCACGCGCTCCTGCAGCAGCGCCTTGACGTGCCGCGCCGAGACCGCGTCGAGGCCGGTCAGGGGCTCGTCGAGGATGATCAGCTGCGGATCATGCACCAGTGCTCCGGCGAGCGCGACCTTCTGGCGCATGCCCTTTGAAAAGCCCTCACAGCGCTCGTGCCGGTGCTGCTGCAGACCGAGCGCGACCAGCAATGCGTGCGCCGACGCTTCCGCCTCCCGTGCGTCCCGGCCCCACAGCGCGGCCACGAATTCGAGATATTCGGCGGGCGTGAGCTTGTCGTAGATCAGCGGCTCGTCGGAGACCCAGGCCATGAGCTGTTTCGCCGCGACCGGATCGCGCAGCGCATCTCGTCCTTCCACAGCGATCGAGCCGGCATCGGGGGGCAGCAGGCCCGCAACCATTCGCAGCGTGGTGGTCTTGCCGGCGCCGTTCGGGCCCAGCAGTGCATAGAACTCGCCCTTGCGGACCGCGAGATCGAGGTGGTCGACGGCAAGGCGATCAAAACGCTTGGTTAACCCTCGGACGTCCAGTGCCAGATCCGGGCGCATCACCTGCTGCCTTCCTGCTGTCTTGGAAGCCGCCAGAGTCGCGCCAAGTCATTGCTGCACCGTGAACGCGCCGGTAGAATCTTGCGTGCAGGCGTCGGTCGTGGCGCGCGCCGAACAGCGCGCGCGTCGGACGGGTGCCGGCGTCTCGTTGCAAGCGCAACCGATTGGCTTTTTGGTTGCCAAGGCAACGAACTCATGCCAGTCTTTCCAGGCTGGCCGGTCGGACAAGGCGGAAATGCTGCCGTTGGCGCAGTGGGAGGAATTGATGGCTGGTGGTGCCGGAGGGACGGACCGCGACGACGTTGTCGTCATTGGCGCCGGGCAAGGGGGATTTCAGGTCGCGGCGTCGCTGCGCGACGGCGGGTTTGCCGGCCGCATTCGCCTGATCGGCGACGAGCCGGGCCTGCCCTACCAGCGCCCGCCGCTGTCCAAGGCCTACCTCTCTGGCAAGTCCGACCGCGTCGCGCTTAATCTGCGCGCCGAGGCGTTCTTCACCCAGGCCGCGATCGAGGTGTTGTCGGGCCAGACCGCCACCGAAATCGATCGCGCGAAGCGCGCCGTTCGCCTCGCCAGCGGCGAGGCCATCTCCTATGGGCATCTCGTGCTCGCCACCGGCGCGCGCAATCGTCCGCTGCCGGTGCCGGGCTCGGACCTCGCCGGGGTGCTGCAGCTGCGATCGGCGGGCGACGCCGACCTGTTGCGGCAACATTTGCCGGACATCTCGCGGCTGGTGATCGTCGGCGCGGGCTTCATCGGCCTGGAGATCGCCGCCACCGCGAGCGCCCGTGG
The DNA here is from genome assembly GCA_031291445.1 of Xanthobacteraceae bacterium. GTDB lineage: Bacteria > Pseudomonadota > Alphaproteobacteria > Rhizobiales > Xanthobacteraceae > Bradyrhizobium_A. Next base: position 47,141 of record JARLJA010000012.1, read on the forward strand.
AATCGAGGTCACGGTGATCGAGGCAACCTCGCGGCCGATGTCGCGCGCGGTCTCGGAAGCGATGTCGGCGTTCTTTCGCAAGATCCACGAAGGCCTGGGCGCGCGCTTCGTCTTCAACACCGTGGTCACCAGGATCCACGGCGACGCGGGCCGGGCGACCGCCGTTGAAACCGCAGACGGACAGCGCTTTGGCGCCGACCTCGTGGTGGTCGGCGTCGGCGTGCTGCCCAACGTCGAGCTCGCCGCCGCGGCCGGCCTCGCCATCGAGAACGGGATCGTGGTCGACGAGCACCTGCTCACGACCGATCCCACGATCTCGGCGATCGGCGACTGCGCCGCCTTCCAGCAGCCCTTCGCCGGCGGGCTGAGGGGCCGCGTGGAATCGGTGCAGAACGCGGTCGACCAGGCCCGCTGCGTCGCGGCACGCCTGGTCGGCAGTCCGCGCCCCTATCGCGCAGTGCCATGGTTCTGGAGCGATCAGGGCCCCTACAAGCTGCAGATCGCCGGAATGTCCACGCCCCACGACCTCAGCGTCGTACGCGGCGAAGCCGAATCCGGCGCGTTCTCGGTGTTCTGCTTCCGCAACGGTGGTCTGGTGGGCGTCGAGTCCGTCAACAAGCCGGCCGACCACATGGTGGCGCGCAAACTGATCACGGCAGGTACGCCGATCACTCCGCAGGAGGCGGCCGATACCGCCTTCGACCTGAAGGCGCGCGCCGCCGAAGCGCCGGCGCCATGACCGTGCCAACGGCAGCGCAGAGGTCCGGGCGATCAGTCGGCGGAGGCCGGATCTTCGGTGACGGCGCCGAGATTGCCGTGCACGCGCTGCAGCAGATCGATCAGCTGGTCCCGCTCGTCCTCGCGCAGGCACTTGAGCAGCCGGCGCTCGCGCTCGAGCGCCACCGTGATGACCTGGTCGTGGATCACGCGGCCGCGCGCCGTCAGCGAGATCGAATGGCTGCGCCCGTCGTCGGGATCGGTCGCGATGGCGATGAGGCCGCGCGTCTGCATCAACGCCAGCGTGCGGCTGACCGGCCCCTTGTCGAAGCCGATGACCTGACAGATGCGCGCCGCCGGAATCCCCGCCTCGATGGCGAGCAACGACAGGATGCGCCATTCGGTGACGCTGATGCCGAAGGACTGCTGATACAGCGCCGACGCGCTCCGCGACAGCTTGTTGCCGATGAACGTGATCAGCGCCGGAACGTAGCGGTCGAGGTCGAGAACCTGGCCTTGCGGCGCGCTGGCCGAAGCCACCTTGCGTCCACTGGTCTGCCCCGGCTTTCGCATCGGCTCCAGAAAGGCCCCTCGCCCGTCGGCGTCGCGGCCCGGCACGGCCGGGCCGCCGCATGATCACTGCGCCTCAGAGATAGAATTACAAAGCGCAGATTTACAAGAATAATCTTTGGGAGGACTGCCATGGTCACTGCGCCATCGACTGCGATACCCGGCGTCGACATCGACCCGTTCTCGATCGCGTTCTTCGACGATCCCTTCCCCCATCACGAGCGCCTGCGCGAAGCCGGCCCCGTGGTGCGGCTCGACACCTGGAACCTGCACGGCGTGGCGCGCTATGCCGAAGTCCATGCCGTCCTCAACGATCCGCAGACCTTCTGCTCGAGCCGCGGCGTCGGCCTCAGCGATTTCGCCAAGGAGAAGCCGTGGCGGCCGCCGAGCCTGATCCTCGAGGCCGATCCCCCGGCGCATACGCGGACGCGAGCCGTTCTCAGCCGCGTGCTGTCGCCGGCGGTGATGAAGCAGGTCCGCGACGGCTTCGCGGCGGCGGCGGAAGCCAAGGTCGACGAGATCGTCGCAATGGGAAGCTTCGACGGCGTCGCCGACCTCGCGGAAGCCTACCCGCTTTCGGTGTTTCCCGACGCGCTGGGGTTGAAGAAGGAAGGCCGGGAGCATCTCATTCCCTATGCCGGCCTCGTCTTCAACGCCTTCGGCCCGCCCAACGAGCTGCGCCAGCAGGCGATCGATCGCTCAGCCCCGCACCAGGCCTACGTGCAGGAGCAGTGCCAGCGGGAAAACCTCGCTCCCGGCGGCTTCGGCGCCTGCATTCACGCCCGGGTCGACGCCGGAGAGATCACCGCCACCGAGGCACCCCTGCTGGTGCGCTCGCTGCTCAGCGCCGGGCTCGACACCACGGTCTACGGCATCGGCGCCGCGCTCTATTGCATGGCCCGGTTTCCCGGGGAATGGCAGCGCCTGCGCGCCGATCCGAGCCTCGCGCGCAACGCCTTCGAGGAGGCGGTGCGCTTCGAAAGCCCGGTCCAGACCTTCTTCCGGACCACGACGCGGGAGGTCGAGATCGGCGGACACACGATCGGCGAAGGCGAGAAGATCCTGATGTTTCTCGGCGCGGCCAACCGCGATCCGCGGCGCTGGCACGAGCCCGACCGCTACGACATCACCCGCCAGACCAGCGGCCATGTCGGGTTCGGCTCGGGCATTCACATGTGCGTCGGGCAGCTGGTGGCGCGCCTCGAGGGCGAAGTCATGCTGGCGGCGCTCGCCCGCCGCGTCGCCTCGATCGAAATCAGCGGACCGGTGAAACGCCGCTACAACAACACGCTGCGTGGGCTCGACAGCCTGCCGCTGACCGTCACAGCCGCCTGAGAGCCCCCATGCCCACGATCACCTTCGTCCATCCCGACCACCGTTCCGAACCGATCGACGCCGCCGTCGGCGACAGCATCATGCAGGTCGCGATCGCCCACGGCGTGACCGAGATCGTCGCCGAATGCGGCGGCAACGCCATGTGCGCGACCTGCCACGTTTATGTCGACGGCGACTGGCTCGGCCGATTGCCGGCGATGACGGCCGACGAAGACGCCTTGCTCGACGGCGCGGCCGCGGAACGCCGGCCCACCAGCCGGCTGTCGTGCCAGATCAAGATCACGCCCGAACTCGACGGCCTGGTCGTCATGCTGCCCGACCGGCAGGTCTGAACGGCGCCGCGCGCCGTTGCCTTGAAACAACGAAAACAGCGATCGAGGGAGACACCCATGCGAATCCGGAGCGGCCACGTCGTGGCGGCGATATCGATGCTGGCGATCGGCAGTGCCCACGCCGAAATTTCCGACACCGTCGTGCGGGTCGGGGTGCTGAACGACATCAGCGGCGTGTTCCAGGACACCAACGGCATGGGCTCGGTCGAGGCGGCGCGGATGGCCGCCGAGGACTTCAACGGCGGCGGCAAGGACATCAAGGTCGAGATCGTCTACGCCGACCATCAGAACAAGCCCGATGTCGGCACGGCCATCGCCCGCAAGTGGCTCGAGGTCGACAAGGTCGACGCCATCGTCGACGTGCCCAATTCGGCCGTCGGCCTCGGCATCAATGCGCTGCTCCGCGACACCCGCATGACCTTCCTGGCGTCGTCCACCGCGAGCTCGGACCTCACCGGCAAGGCCTGTTCGCCGAACACCATTCAATGGGTCAACGACGCCTGGTCGACCGGAAACGCCACGGCGGCGGCGATGATGCAGCGCGGCGGCACCGACTGGTATTTCCTGACGGTGAACTATGCGCTTGGCGTGGGCATCGAGGCCGAAGCGACCAACTACATCGTCAAGCACGGCGGCAAGGTGCTGGGCTCCAGCCGCCATCCACTTGGCACCTCCGACTTCGCGTCCCTGCTGCTACAGGCCCAGGCCTCCAAGGCCAACGTCATCGGGCTGGCCAATGCCGGCGCCGACACCATCAACGCGGTCAAGCAGGCCGGCGAGTTCGGCCTCAAGCAGGGCGGCCAGTCGCTGGTCGCATTCCTGCTGTTCATCAACGACGTCCACGGCATGGGGTTGAAATCCGCCCAGGGCCTGCTGCTCACCGAGGCGTTCTACTGGGACCTGAACGATGATACCCGCGCCTTCGCCAAGCGTTTCGCGCAGCGACCCGGCATGAACGGCAAGATGCCGAGCGGCAACCAGGCCGGCGTCTATGCCGCGACGCTTGCGTATCTCAACGCGGTGGCGGCGACCGGCAGCGACGACGCCAAGGACGTCGTGCCGCAAATGAAGACCTTCAAGGGTAAGGACAAGCTGTTCGGTGACCTCGCGATCCGCCAGGACGGCCGCGTCACCCATCCGATCTACCTGTTCGAGGTGAAGAAGCCCGAAGAGTCGAAATACCCCTACGACTACTACAAGCTGGTCACCACCATCCCGGCCGAGCAGGCGTTCCGGCCGCTCGCCGAAGGCGGCTGCCCGATGATCAAGTGAGGAGAAGCGCGCTCGACCGCGTCACGCCGAGCCGCCCCTATTTGAGCCCGAAATAGGCCCGGCGCAGCGCGTCGTTGTCGGTCATCTCGGCGACCGTCCCGGAGAACCGGATACGCCCGCCTTCGAGCACGAAGACGCGGGTGGCGATGTCGAGGAAGCCGATGTTCTGCTCGGCGATCAAGAGCGCCAGCCCACGGCCCTGCAGATCGCTCAGGATGCGGATCACTTCCTTGACGAACAGCGGCGACAGGCCGGCGGAGGGTTCGTCCATCACCAGGAGCTTCGGCTCGGCCGCCAGCGCCTTGGCGATGCCAAGCATCTTGCGCTGGCCGCCCGACAGTGACGAAGCAGGCGCACGGCGCTTCTCGCGCAGCACCGGAAACAGGCCGTAGAGCTCGTCCGCGCGCGCGTCGGGATTGGCATGGCCAAGCGCCTGGGCGCCGACGCGGATGTTTTCCTCGATCGAGAGGTCCGGGAACACCGCGAGCTCCGACATGTAGGTCATGCCGAGCCGCATGCGCGCACTGGAGGTCAGGCGGGTGACGTCGCGGCCGGCCAGCGTGATCGCGCCCTGGCGCACCTCGATCAGGCCGACCAGCGATTTCAGGAAGGTGGTCTTGCCGGCGCCGTTGGCGCCCAGCAGCAGCACGGTCTCCCCGGGGCGCACGTCGAGGTCGACGCCCCACAGCACCTGCATGGTGCCGTAGCCCGCGTCGATGCCGGACGCGGTCAACAGCGCGCTGGCGTCAGGCGGCATGCTCGCCTCCCAGGAACACCTCGATGACCTGCGGGACCTGGACCGCGACCGCGAGCGTGCCTTCGAAAATCTCCTTGCCGGCGTTCATGACGATGACGCGGTCGGTGACCTGCGCGATGAAGCCCATCAGGTGCTCGACCACGATGATGGCGGTGCCGCGCTGCGCCAGCGCCTTGATCTTGGACGAGATCCAGTCGAGCTCGGTCGGATTGAGGCCGGCGGCAAGTTCGTCCAGCAGCAACAGCCGCGGCCGCGTCGCCAGCGCCCGCACCAGGTCGAGCAGCTTCTGCTGCACGCTGTTGAGGTCGGCCGCCGGACGGTCGGCGTACTCCGCGAGGCGATATTCGGCGAGCAGGTCGTCGGTCACGGTCGCGCCGGCGCGCCGCCCGCCATAGGCGCGAGCGACCTCGACGTTCTGCCGCACCGTCAACGACAGGAAGGGCTTCGGCACCTGGAAGGTCCGGTTGATCCCAAGATGCACGAGCTTGTGGGAGACGGTGCCGCCGATGGCGGCGTCGTCGAAGGTGACGCTGCCGCCGTCGGGCGCATACAGCCCCGAGATGACGTTGATCGCCGTGGTCTTGCCCGATCCGTTGGGACCGACGAGGCCGAGGATCTCGCCCGGAGAGACGTGGAAGCTCAGGCCGCCCAGGGCGAAGAAGCCGCCGAAGCGCTTCACCAGGTCGGTGACGCGGAGGACGCCGTCACGGGACATGCCAGCCTCGCCGGGTTGCCAGCGACACCAGGCCGGCGGGGAGAAACAGCACGAGACCCATGATCAGGAGCCCGTAGATGAGCTGGAAATACTGCGGCGTCGTGAACCCGATCAGGTTGTAGACGCCGTAGAGAATGAGCACCCCGATGATCGGCCCGACGATGGTCGCGACCCCGCCGAACAGCGCGAACACGATGGCGAAGATGCTGAATTCCGAGCTGAAGACGTTGTCGGGATAGAACACCGACACGTACCAGGCGAAGGCGCCGCCGGCGAGCCCGGCGACCAGCGCCGAGGCCAGCCAGGCGATGACGCGCATCCGCACCACCGGCACCCCCGCCATGGCGGCGCTGACCGGATCCTCGCGGACCGCCTGCAGCGCGAGGCCGAAGCTCGAGTTCTTCAGGAACACGACGATGGCGAGCGTCAGGGCGAGAATCCCGAGTGCGGTGGCGTAGGCCATGGTCGGGTTGAACGTCCCGGTGAGCGAGACGCCGTATGGACCGCGGGTGACCGCCTCCAGTGCAGGATTGGCGACGAAGTGCAGCACCGCGAGCGCCGCCGCGAGATTGGCGATCGAGAAATAGGCCCCGGTCAGCCGCAGCAGCGGCGTCAGCAGCAGGCCGAGCAGCACCGCCACCAGACCCGCGATGGCGACCGCCACCAGCGCTGGGGCGTTGAGATGCATCACCACGATGGCGAAGCCATAGGCGCCGGCGCCGAAGAAGCCGACATAGCCGAACGGCAGGTAGCCGGTGAAGCCGTAGATGATGTTCACCCCCTGGGCCAGCGCCAGGAAGATCACGAAATTGAACAGCAGGAGATGGTTGTCGTAGACCGCGGGCAGTACCGCGAAGACGGCCACCAGCGGCACCACGATCAGCGAAAAATGACGGATGAAATCACGCAACACGCACCCGCCTTCCGAGCAGGCCGCTCGGCCGCAGCAGCAGGATCGCGATCAGGAGCACGTAGGGAAGAAGATCGGCCCATGAACTGAGATAGGTCTGCACGAACATGTAGGATACGCCGTAAATGACGCCGCCGAGCGCGGTGCCGAGCGGATTGCCGAGCGAGCCCAACACCACGACGACGAACGAGGTCACCGTCGCGTCGACCCCGAAGGCCGGCGTGAACGAGCCGAACATGAAGGGCGCGAACACGCCCGAGATCGCGGCAAGGCCGAGACCGATGCCGAAGGCCGCGGCCGATACCCGGTGGACGTCGATGCCGGTGGCCAGCGCCTCGTCGCGACGCGACATCACCGCCCGCGTCAGGGTGCCCAGCCGGCTGCGGTAGAGATAGAGGTAGACCAGCGCAATCGCGATCAGGCTGGTGATCGCGGCAGCGAGCCACGGCGCGGGGAAGGACTGCCCGAGGATCTCGACCGGCCCGCTGTCGACGGTGCCGCCGAACAGCCGCACGCGCAGCGCCGCGAGGCTGCGCCCGAGCTCGCGGCTCGGCAGCGAGCGCTCGCTGGTGCCGAATCCGATCGTCATCACCGCTTCGATCACCTGGGACAGGCCGAAGAACAGGATGATCGACAGCATCTCGGGGTCCTTGGCGCGCTGCAGCCGCGGCACCAGCAGCCTATAGAGCACGAGTCCGACCACCAGGAACACCACGAAGGCCAGCGGCACGGCGAACAGTGGATCGAGCGCCGCCAGCGAAACCACGCCGAAGGCGACGAACGCTCCCAGCATCAGGAAGTCGCCGTGGGCGAGGTTGACGATGCGCATCACCCCGAACACCAGGTTGAGGCCGATCCCGACCAAGCTGAAATACAGCCCGAACAGGATGCCCGCGATCAGCGGATAGAGCATCGTCGAAGCCTCCCGGTCACTTTCGCTACGCTCCGGGCAGGCATCACGGGCGCGGATAGATCGGCTTGCCGTTCGCGACCTCGTGGGGATAGACCGTCACGAACTTGAGGTGGTCGTGCTCGTCGATCTCGAGCTGGCCGAGCGGCGTCAGTTCGCCGATCTGGCCGCCGGTGTCGTCGAGGGCGAAGGTGCCGTCCAGCGTCTTGAGCTTGCCGGAGAGGCCGAACACCGCGCGGCGCAGTTCCAGCTGATCGAGGCTGGAGGCTTCCGACAGCGCCTTCTCGATCACCAGCGCCGTGGTGTAGCCCGCCACCGAGTTGAAGCCGAATTCAACCTTGCCGTCGGAATACTTCTTGTCCCACGCCGCGCGGAACTCGGCCAGCTTCATGCCAAAATCGGGTTCGTAGGCGAGCTGTGACGGCGGCACGTAGGTGAAGACGTGCTCGAGCCCCTTGTTGCCGACATTCTTCTCCAGGAGTTCGGTCTCGAGGCCCGGATAGATGCAGAACAGCATCTTGAACTTGATCCCGACGTCCTGGACGTTGCGCAGGAAGGCGATGTCGTTGGGGGCGTAGCCGAGATGGATCACGGCGTCGGGCTGTGCGGCGCGGATGTTGTTGATGATGACGGTGTAGCTCGTGGTCTCGGTCGGCACGCCCTGGTCGTAGACGATCTCGATCGGCGCGCCCGAGTCCTTCAGGAAGTTGCGGACCGCGGTCGCCTGGGTTCCGGTGAATTCATTGGTCGAGTACAGCAGCGCGACCTTCTTGATGCCGAGCGCGGGGCCGTCGTGGATCAGGAAGTCGGCCACCGGCTTCGGCCACACGGTGGACACCGGATCGGCCATCAGCGCGACGTAAGGGTTGTCCTTGGAGAAGAAGCTGGCGCCGGTGCCGGTCTGGTCGAACAGGAACATCTTGCGGTCGCGCGCGATCGCCACCGCCGGCGCGGTCAGCACCGAGCCGGAATCGGCGACGAGAATATCGACCTTGTCCTGGGTGATGAGCTGATTGTAGAGGGTCGACGCGGTCGCGGTGTTGCTCTGGTCGTCATAGGCCACGAGCTTGATCGGGAGTTTCCTGTCGAAGGCCTTGACGTAGACGCCGCCGTCGGCGTTCTTGGCGTCGACCCAGAGCTTCAGGCCGCTGTGAACCGGCATCGAAATCGACGCGTAACGCCCGGATGACGCGAAAAGGGTGCCGATCTTGATTTCGCTCGGCGCGTCGGCCGCGGTCGCGCTCGCGACCAACGCCAGGCTCATGGCGCACGCCGCGCCCGCCCTCTTCAGCATCACGTTCTCCCCATTATCTTGCTGGTCTTGCTTGTCCAGCCGGATCGCGCGGCACTCTACTCCGCCCCCTCAGCGCGATACAAGCCATCTGCCGGCGCCCTTGCCCCGCCCCCCAGGAGCACCGCCATTCATCGCGACCGACGGGTTTGACGAAGGGATCAGGCGTGGTCCGGGCCGGCGAGGAAATCGAAGTCGCAGCCCTCGTCGGCCTGCAGGATGGTCTGGTCGAACAACCGCGCATAACCGCGTCGTGGAGCCGCGGCCGGCGGCGTCGCGGCGCACTCGCTCTCGCGCCGGCGCAGCTCGTCGTCGGCGACCAGCAGCTCGATCCGCCGCGCGGGCACGTCGAGCCGGATGGTGTCGCCGCTCCTGACCAGCGCCAGCGGCCCGCCGACGGCCGCCTCCGGCGTGACGTGCAGCACGATGGTGCCGAAGGCGGTGCCGCTCATGCGCGCGTCCGACAGCCGCACCATGTCCTTGACGCCCTGGCTGCCGAGCTTCTTCGGAATCGGCAGGTAGCCCGCCTCCGGCATTCCGGGAGCGCCCTTGGGACCGGCGTTGCGCAGCACCAGGACATCGTCGGCGGTGACGTCGAGGTCCGGATCGTCGATCCGCCGCGCCAGATCCTCGAGGGAGTCGAAGACGACCGCGCGGCCGGTATGCTGCAGCAGCCGCGGGCTCGCGGCCGACTGCTTGATCACCGCGCCGCGTGGCGCCAGGTTGCCGAACAGCACCGCCATCGCGCCCTCGGGCTTGATCGGCCGGCTGCGCGGCCGGATCGCATCCTGCCCCGGCACCTCCTCGGCGTCGCGGACGACGTCGCGCAGCGTGCCACCCGTCACCGTGCGGGCATCGAGATCGATCAGGTCGCCGAGTTCTTTCAGCAGCGCCGGCATGCCGCCGGCGTGGTGGAAATGCTCCATGTAGTGCACGCCAGAGGGCTTGAGATCGACCAGCACCGGGACCTCGCGGCCGAGGCGATCGAATTCGCGAAGATCCACCGAATGAACGGTCCGTCGCGCGATCGCGGTGAGATGGACGAGACCGTTGCTCGATCCGCCGATCGCCTGCAGCACCACCTGGGCGTTGCGCAGCGCCGCCGGCGTCACGATCTCGCTCGGCCGCGGTCCGCCGGCGACCGCCATCTCGGCGGCCCGCCGGCCGCAGGCTTCGGCGCAGCGGACCCGCTCGGCGTGGGGCGCCGGAATCGTCGCGCTCATGGGCAGCGACAGTCCCAGGGCCTCGCTGAGGCAGGCCATGGTGCTGGCGGTTCCCATCACCATGCAGGTTCCGACCGATGGCGCCAGCCGGCCGTTGACCGCGGCGATCTCGTCGTCGCCGATTTCACCGGCCCGATAGGCGCTCCACAGCCGGCGGCAGTCGGTGCAGGCGCCGAGCACCTCGCCCTTGTGATGCCCGACCACCATGGGCCCGACCGGCAGCACGATGGTGGGCAGATCGACGCTGACCGCCGCCATGATCTGGGCCGGCAGGGTCTTGTCGCAACCGCCGATCACCACCACCGCGTCCATCGGCTGGGCGCGGATCATCTCCTCGGTTTCCATCGCCATCAGGTTGCGCAGGTACATCGAGGTCGGGTGCGCGAAGCTCTCGTGAATCGAGATGGTGGGAAACACCATGGGCATGCCGCCCGCCAGCATCACGCCGCGCTTCACCGCCTCCAGCAGCACCGGCACGTTGCCGTGGCAGGGATTGTAGTCGCTGTAGGTGTTGGTGATGCCGATGATCGGTCGGTCGAGGGCGTCGTCCGAATAGCCCATCGCCTTGATGAAGGCCTTGCGCAAGAACAGGGAGAAGCCGTCGTCGCCGTAATTGGTCAGCCCTTTTCGCAGGCCTTTCGTCATCGCTGTTCCCTCGTGCCGGGCGCTGAGCCCGGCGGTGCGGCTGCGCCGTGTGTTCGGCCGGCCGGCGTGATATAGGACCATATTTTCCGGTTGTCGACGAGGACCACCCATGAAGCTCAACGAGTCCGCCGCGGGCGTCTATTCCATCGCCGTGACCCCGTTCCAGCCGGACGGGCGGCTCGACATGCCGTCGGTCGACCGCATGACCGACTTCTACGTCGGCTGCGGCGCAACCGGACTGACCATTCTCGGCATCCTCGGCGAGGCGCCGAAGCTGAGCGAGGAGGAGTCGCTGGCAGTCACCAGGGCCGTGGCCAAGCGGGCCGGAGTTCCCGTCATCGTCGGCGTGTCAGCACCCGGCTTTGCGTCGATGCGTTCGCTGGCGCGCGGCGCCATGGACCTCGGCGCCGCCGGCGTGATGATCGCCCCGCCCCCGCAGTTGCGCACCGACGACCAGATCGTCGCGTACTACGCCCAGGCGGTGGAGGCGATCGGCGACGACATTCCCTTCGTGATCCAGGATTACCCGCTGACGCTCACCGTGATCATGACCCCGAAGGTGATCCGCCAGATCGTCCAGAACCATCCGTCCTGCGTCATGCTCAAGCACGAGGACTGGCCTGGGCTGGAGAAGATCTCGGCGATGCGCGGCTTCGAACAGGACGGATCGATGAAGCGGATCTCCATCCTGACCGGCAACGGCGCCCTGTTCCTCGATTTCGAAATGGAGCGCGGCGCCGACGGCGCCATGACCGGCTACGCCTTTCCCGAAATGCTGGTCGACGTCGTCAGGCTCGCCAAGGCCGGCGAGCGCGACAAGGCCCATGACGTCTTCGACGCCCACCTGCCGCTGGTGCGCTACGAGCAGCAGCCGGGGGTTGGCCTTGCGGCCCGCAAATACGTGCTGCAGAAGCGCGGCGCCATCGCGTCCGACGCCCAGCGTAAGCCGTCGTCGAGCCTCAGCAAGGCGGCGAAGGCCGAGATCGACTACCTCTTGGAGCGCCTGGCGCGGCACGATCCGCGGGCGCGGATCTGATCCCTCGCGCGTTTCAATCGGCCGTCCTGCTCACCGCAGCCGCCCGCGCGCCGCGACCGGCAGCGTGCCGACGATCTCGTCGCCGCGCACCATCAGTACCTCGTCGACCATGTTGACCACGACGCAGACGTGATTGGGCACGATGCGCACCACGTCGCCGACCGCGGGACGCTCAGTGCAGCGGGAGAGATCGAGGAAGCCGTGTTCCTCGGCGAGGCGCGCGATCCGCGCTCCGGGATGGTCGAGGATCAGACCATGACCGTCGAGACCGCCTTGGTCGGCGGTCAGGACCTTCGACCCGGCATCGAGAATGCCGCGATCGGGTGCGGCGCGGCTCACCACGGTCGCGTAGACCTGGAGCGCGCAGTCGTCCCAGGACGCGACGCCGGCCGCGACCTGCATGCGGTCGTTGTAGATGTAGGTCCCCGGCCGGTGCTCGGTGGCGCCCCGCAGCCCGCCGAGGTTCTTCAGGTTCGGCGTGCCGCCGGTCGAGACGATCCGCGGCGTGAGCCCCAATGCGCGCACCCCGGCCGCCGCGTCGTCGAAAAACCGCTGCGCCTGCGGCCAGCCGTTTTCAGTCGGATAGAACAGGAAGCCGGCAAACTCCAACCCCTGGCGCGCGGCGATAGCCTGCGCCAGCGCTACCGCCTCGGCCGGCGTCGCGACCCCGGCGCGCTCACGGCCAGTATCGCATTCGATCACGACCGGCAGCGGGCGGCCGGCCAGTTCCGCCGCCAGCGGCAATCCCGATACCACCACCTCGTTATCGGCGGCCGCCGTGACATCGACGCGCGCGAGCAAGGCGCCGAGGCGGCGGACCTTCTCGTCGCCAAGCAGATTGTAGCTGATCAGGATATCGTCGAGGCCGCCGTCCGCCATGACCTCGGCCTCGCCGAGCTTCTGGCAGGTGATGCCCGCCGCGCCGGCGTCGCGCTGCAGGCGGGCCAGCAACGGGCTCTTGTGGGTCTTGATGTGCGGACGGTTGGCGACGCCAGCGGCGTCGCACGCCGCCTGGATACGGGCGATGTTGCGCTCGACCCGCGTCATGTCGACCACGACGGCCGGCGTGCCGTACTCACGCGCGATCCTGGTCGCCAGCGCCGTGGTCATGAGGCCCGGTCCTTCACGCGATCGCCTCCGGGTTGACGACATTGGCCCGGATCGGCTCGCCGTCGAAGACGCTGAGAATGTTGCGCGCGGTCTGCAGCCCCATGCGATCGAGGGCCTCGCGGGTGACCCCGGCGAGATGCGGCGCGGTGATGACGCTGTCGAGGGCAAACAGCGGGTTCTTGGCCGGCGGCGGCTCGCTCTCGAAGACATCGAGGCCCGCGCCGGCGAGCCGGCCGGCGACCAACGCATCGTAGAGCGCCGCCTCATCGACGATTCCGCCGCGCGCCGTGTTGATGAGGTAGGCGCCCGGCTTCATCCGGGCGAGCCGCGCCGCGTCGAACAGGCGTAGCGTCTGGGTCGTCTTCGGGCAATGCAGGGTGACGACATCGGCGTCGGGCAGCGCGGCATCGAGATCCGACACGGGTCGACAGCCGGCGGCCGCGATCTCGTCGGCGGTCTTGAACGGATCATGGACGGCCACCTGCATGTCCATCGCAAGACAGCGTTTCGCCATCCGCGTCCCGATCCGGCCGAAGCCGACGATGAGGACCGTCTTGCCGTAGAGATCGGAGGGGATCGCCCCCAGCCGGCGGTGCCACGCGCCGGCCTTGACCAGGGAATCGAGCTCCGCGCCACGCTTGACCAGAGCCAGCATCATGAACAGCGCCGCCTCGGCGACCGAGGGCGAGTTGGCGATCCCGGTGGTCATCAGGGGAACGCCCGCGGCCGTCAGCGCGGCGACGTCGACCGCGTCATAGCCCACCCCCATCCGTGCGACGACCTCGATGCCACCCGCGGCCGCGATCTCGGGAATGCCGAAGCGCGTCGGGCCGAGCGCGACGCCGTGCACCGGCGCGTGCCGGCGCAGCAGGCCGTCGAAGTCCGCCGCCGAGATCGCGTTGGGGAAGCGGATCGCCTCGACGTCGTCCCGCTCCGCCAGCAACGCGAACGCCTCCCGCGGCATGGTTTCGGTGATCAGGAGCCTCTTCCGGTTGGTGCCCATCGCGCTCCCGTCCCTCGCCCCGGCAGCGTGGCCAGGGTCGCCTCACTCGGTGGCTCTTACCGCCGGAATGTCCGGCGAGGTGTATAAACACGCTCCGCCATCCCAGCCATGCTGCAATGCATTGCAACCCGGCGCAAGGCGCCGGGCTGCGGCGCTGCCCTGCCGCCGGCCAGACGCCGCCACGGCGGTCTGTCCATCCCGGGTGCGGTCGGCTAGACTGTCAAAAATGCACACGAACCGGCCCCGGAATGGCCGGTCCCCTCGCCCCGGAAGCAGTCGATTTCGATGACCGTCACTGACATCGCCACCCGAACCTACAACCACGGCTGGCGGCTCGACCCGATCATTCGCAGCATCCTCGACACCGATTTCTACAAGCTCCTGATGCTGCAGATGATCAGGGAACTGCATCCGAACGTGCACGTCACCTTTTCCCTGATCAACCGCTCCAAGCACGTGCGTCTGGCCGAGGTCATCGACGAGAGCGACCTGCGCGCCCAGCTCGACCACGCCCGAACCGTCCAGCTCTCCAAGAAGGAGCTGATCTGGCTCGCCGGCAACAGCTTCTACGGCCGGACCAAGATGTTCTCGCCCGATTTCCTGGCTTGGCTCGCCGAATTCCGGCTGCCCGACTACGACCTGCGCAAGGTCGACGGCCAGTACGAGTTGCACTTCGACGGCCCGTGGACCCACACCACGATGTGGGAAATTCCGGCGCTTGCGATCGTCAACGAACTGCGCTCGCGGCAGGCCATGAAGGGCCACGGGCGCTTCGCGCTCGACGTGCTCTATGCCCGCGCCAAGGCCAAGCTATGGACCAAGGTGGAGCGCCTGAAGCCGCTCCAGGGACTGCTGCTGTCGGATTTCGGCACCCGGCGACGCCACGGTTTCCTGTGGCAGCGCTGGTGCGTCGAGGCGGTCAAGGAAGGTCTCGGACCGTCGTTCACGGGAACTTCCAACGTGCTGCTCGCCATGGACAACGACCTCGAGGCCATCGGCACCAACGCCCACGAACTGCCGATGGTGGCGGCGGCGCTCGCCGACAGCGACGACGAATTGCGCAAGGCGCCCTATCGCGTGCTCGAGCAATGGAGCAAGAGCTACGGCGGCAACCTGCTGATCGCGCTGCCCGACGCCTTCGGCACCAAGGCGTTCCTGCGGGACGCGCCCGACTGGGTCGCCGACTGGACCGGATTTCGCCCCGACAGTTCGCCGCCGATCGCCGGCGGCGAAGAGATCGTCCGCTGGTGGAAGGAAAAGGGCCGCGATCCGACCAAGAAGATCCTGATTTTCTCGGATGCGATGGATGTCGACACCATCGAGCAAACCCACCGCCACTTCCTCGGACAGGTGAGAACCAGTTTCGGCTGGGGGACGAATCTGACCAATGACTTCACCGGATGCACGCCCGACGGCGCCGCCGACCTTGACCCGATCTCGCTGGTTTGCAAGGTGACCTCCGTCAACGGACGCCCGGCGGTGAAGCTGTCCGACAACACGGAGAAGGCGACCGGCGATCCCGACGAGATCGCCCGCTATCTCCGCGTTTTCGGCAACGCCGGGCGCATCACCAACGCGGTTCGGGTCTGACGGTTCTCGATGAGGATATTGAAGATGGTCTTTCGGGCGGCCGCGTGGCTCACGGTCATCGCGATCATGTTTGTCACCTTGGGCTCGCCCGACTATCGGCCGACCACCGCGATGGCCCATGATCTGGAGCATGCGCTGGCCTTCGCCACGGTCGGACTGATGTTCGCTCTCGCCTACCCGGCCCATCGCCTGGGCGTGGTCCTCGCGGCCATCCCGGCGATCGGCGTTCTGGAAGCCATGCAGATGTGGGTGCCGGGCCGGCACGCGCGTCTGGAGGATTTCGTGGTCAATCTCGCGACGTTCTGGATCGCCTTCGCGGCCGTCAGCCTTGCGCTCGCGCTCGTCGAGTCCCGCCGCGTCAAGGCAGCCGCGTCATCGTGAGAGTTCCGGCATGACAACGAACGTTTCGAACCTGCAGATCGACGCCGAACAGCTCTGGAACGACATCCACGACACCGCGCAATTCGGCGCCACGGCCAAAGGCGGCGTGAAGCGACTGACGTTGACCGCCGAGGACGAGCAGGTGCGCGACTGGTTTCGCGCCGCCTGCACGGCCGCCGGGTGCGAGGTTCACGTCGACACGCTCGGCACGATCTACGCCATTCGCCCGGGGCGCGACATGACGCTGGAGCCGATCGGCATCGGCTCCCATCTCGATACCCAGCCGACCGGCGGAAAATACGACGGCATTCTCGGGACGCTGGCCGCCCTGGAAGTGGTGCGGACCCTCAACCGCGCCGAGATCGAGACCGAGCGACCGATCTGCATCGTCAACTGGACCAACGAGGAAGGCTCCCGCTTCGCCCCGGCGATGATGGCCTCGGCGGTCTATGCCGGCGACTTCACGACCGAGGACATCCTGGAGCGGCGCGACGCCGACGGCGTCAGCGTCGGCGATGCGCTCGATGCCATCGGCTATCGCGGCTCCGAACCGGTCGGCCAGATCAGGCTGAACTCCTTCGTCGAGCTCCATATCGAACAGGGACCGATCCTGGAGGCCGAGAACAAGACGATCGGCGTGGTCGATCACGGCCAGGGTATCATCTGGTATGATGGCAAGATCACCGGTTTCGCCAGCCACGCCGGCGCGACGCCGATGCCGCTGCGGCGGGACGCGCTGGCCGCGCTGTCGGAGGTCGTGCTGAAGGTCGAGGAGCTCGCCCTCGCCCACGGCCCCCACGCGGTCGGAACCATCGGCGAGGTGACCATCGCCAACCCGTCGCGCAACGTCATTGCCGGCGACCTCGCCTTCACCATGGACCTCCGCAGCCCGGACAGCGCCACGCTCGACGCGCTCGACCGCGAGCTCGGCGCGGCCGTCGCCGCGATCGCCGCACGACGACGGGTCGACATCGCGCTTGAGCGGGTCTGGCGCAAGGAGCCGACCCATTTCAATGCCGCGCTGGTCGACGCGGTCGAACAGGCAACCGGGCGGCTCGGCTACAGCCACCGGCGTGTGACCTCTGGCGCCGGCCACGATGCCTGCAACCTGTCCGCGGTGATGCCCGCCGCCATGATCTTCGTGCCCTGCAAGGACGGCGTCAGCCACAACGAGCTCGAGGACGCGACGCAAGCCGACTGCGCCGCCGGCGCCAACGTCCTGCTCCACACCGTGATCTCGCTGGCCGGGGTGGCGAAGTGAGCGACGCCTTGCGGAGCGGCGCTCAGTCGCGCGCGAGCACCAGCCGGCCGTTGACGTGGCCGGCGCGCAGCCGATCGAGCGCAGAGTTGACCTTCGCCATCGGTACCGTCTCGACCGGCATCGGCTTGACCCGCCCCTGCTTGACGAGATCGATCAGTTCCCGCAGCTCGCCGAGATTGCCGACATAGGAGCCGCGCAGCGTCAACGCGCGCAGCACCAGCAGCGGCAGCGACATCGAAACGTCGCCGCCGAACAGGCCGACGATGATGTAGGTGCCGGCCTTGCGCAGCGTGGCGATGCCGAATTCCGCGGTCGCCCGTCCGCCGACGAAATCGATCGCGGCGGCGATCCCGCCGGTCTTCGCCTGCAGTGCCGCGAGCGCGCCGGCGTCGCGCGGATCGACCACGAGGCTGGCCCCGCATGCCGCCGCAAGGTCGCGCTTGGCCGGATCGATGTCGGCGACCGCGATCTTCTGGTAGCCAAGCGCCTTGGCGATCTCCAGCCCGCTGAGGCCGACGCCGCCGAGCCCGAGGATCAACAACCACTCGCGGTCCTTGGCGATCTGGACCTTCTTCAGCGCACTGAAGGCGGTCAGCCCCGAGCATGCATAGGTCGCCGCCAGCGTCGGATCGATGCCCGTGACGTCGACCAGATAGCGCGGGTGCGGCACCAGGCAGCGCTCGGCGTAGCCGCCGGCGCGGTGCACGCCGATGCTGGACGGCGTGGCGCACAGGTTCTCCTCGCCGCGCTGGCAGATCTCGCAGGTGCCGCAGCCGAGCCAGGGATAGACCACGAAGGTCTTTCCCATCGTGTCGTCGGAGACCGGGGCATCCGGGCCCTTGGCGACGAGCCGCCCCAGCACCTCGTGACCCATCACCACGGGCGGAGTGACGCCGCGATCGGCCAGGCTCAACCGCTTGCCACCGCCGAGGTCATAGTAGCCGTCCTGGATGTGGAGGTCGCTGTGGCAGACGCCGCAGCGTGTCACCTCGACCACGACCTCGGTCCCCTTCGGCGCCGGCGCGGCCATGTCCATCTCGACCACCGGCTGGCAGAACATCTGCACGGCGTAGCTGCGCATCGATCCGTCCTCCCTGTCGCCGGGCTCATTCCCGGCGTTTCTTGTTGATCTTTCATTCCGCCTGTTTCGAATATGAAGCGATCTCGATCAGGCTGCCATCCGGATCCCGGCAGTACACCGATGCAAGAACGCCGCGTGCGCCCTGCTTGGCCACCGGCCCCAGCTCGACGTCGACGCCGCACGATTTGAGGTGATGCACGACCTCATCGGGCGTCGATGTCGTCAGGAAACAGAGATCCTGGGCCCCAGCGGCGTCATGCTCCGCCGTGAACCATTCGATCTTGTCGGCGGACAGCGGCCTGAGATTGATTTTCTGATCGCCGAAAGAGACCGACACCCGCCTGGCCTTGCCGGCGCCAGGATCGAAGTCCTTGCGCGCCATCCCCAGCACGCGCTGGTACCACGCGGCGGAAACCTCGACGTCGCGAACATTGATGACGAGGTGATCCAGCGCATTCACCACCAGCGGCATGGCGATCGCTCAGGCCTGGTCGCGGAAATAGGGCTCGACCGGACCGGTCAGCTTGATGGTGACCGGATTGCCGTGGCGGTCCCGCGCCGAGCCGACGGGAACACGAACCCACCCTTCGCTCACGCAATATTCCTCGACATTGGTCTTTTCGACGCCCTTGAAACGGACCCCGATATCCCGCGCCAGAACCTCGGCGTTGTAGTACGGGCTGTTGGGATCGACGGAGAGACGGTCAGGCAGTTGATCGCTCATGGGCGGATTTCCACTCGGGCGCAGCAAACACAACGACTCCATAGCCCGCGCCAAGGGGTCTGACAACGGCCCTGTCCCGCGACCGCGTCAGGCCGGCCCGTCGCCAGCGGCACGCAGCGCCATCAGTCCCTCGCGATAGGTCGGATAACGCAACCTCACGCCGAGCTCGGTCTTCACCAGGCGGTTGGAAACTCGCTTGGTCTCGCCGAAAAAGCTGCGCGACATCGCGCTGAGGGCCGCCTCCTCAAAGGGGATTTCCGGCGGCGGCGCCCGCCCGCACAGCGCCGCGGCGTACGCCACCACGTCCTGGGGGGGCGCGGGCTCGTCGTCGGCGAGGTTGTAGATCGCCCCGGCCCTGGGATGCGCGAGCGACGCCACGACCACCTGGACCACGTCCTCGACATGGATCCGGTTGAAGACCTGCCCCGGCTTCACGATCCGCCGCGCTGTGCCGTCGGCAAGTTGCACCAGCTGGTTGCGGCCAGGCCCGTAGATGCCGGCCAGGCGGAACAGGTGGACAGCGACGCCGTTGGCGCGGCCGAAGGCCAACCACTGCAGTTCGGCCTGGTGGCGACGCAGCGACCGCTCGCCGCGCGGTCGCGGCGGCGTGGTTTCGTCGACCCATCCGCCGGCATGGTCGCCATAGACGCCCACGGTCGAGAGATAGCCGATCCAGCGCAGTTTCGGCGCCTTGGCGATATCGTCGCCATAGCTTTCGAGCACCGGATCCTGCGCCGCGCCCGGCGGGATCGAGACCAGCAGCGCATCGGCTTCGGCAACGGCGCGCGCAGTCGCCTCGTCGCGCCCGGTCCCGGCGAACAGGTGCATCGCATAGCCCAGCGCGGACAGCTCATCCGCCTTCGCCGACGAGCGAACAGTCGCGGCGATCGTCGCGCCGCCCGCGACCAGGCTCCTCGCAACGAAACGGGCCGAATAGCCCAACCCGAATACAAACAGATTCATCGCCGTGCCGGCTGTTGCCTCGCCCGCGGCCACTATCGCACAGGTGCGGACGCGCCGCGAGCATCCGTTTGCCCGCATCCGCGCGGGGCGCGGATACTCAAGCCAGCGCGGAAGTCCGTGCGGGATGCGCGCGGAGATGCCACGCCCAGGCGGTGCGAATGATGGTCGGCAGGTCGGAATGCCGGGCCTCAAATTTCAGGACCTCGCGGGCGCGCTGCGGATCGGCCACCAGCATGGCAGGATCGCCGGGGCGCCGCGGCTTGACCGCCTGCGGTACCGGCCGGCCGGTTTCCGCCGCGATCGCGGCCAGAATCTCCCGCACCGAAAAGCCCTTCCCGGTTCCGAGATTGAAGCTGCCGCCCTCGTGGCCGTCGAGCAGCAGCCCGAGCGCCAGCACATGGGCGGCGGCGAGGTCGGTGACGTGGATGTAGTCGCGGATCGCGGTGCCGTCAGGCGTATCGTAGTCGTCGCCGAAAATCGAGAAGTCCGGCGCGTAGCCCTGCAGCGCCATCATCGCGCGCGGGATCAGGTGGGTTTCGGGATCGCGGAATTCACCGATCACGGCTGAAGGGTCCGCCCCGCTGGCATTGAAGTAGCGCAGGCAGAACGAGTTGAAGCCGTAGGCGCGGCGGAAATCGGACAGGATCTGCTCGATCATCCATTTCGAGCTGCCGTAAGGATTGATCGGCTCGCAGCGATCGGTCTCGCTGATCAGCCGGCTCGCGGCGTTCCCATAGACCGCGCCCGTGCTCGACAGTACGAACCGCGAGCAACCCGCATCCCGCATCGCCTGCAGCAGGGAGGCGGTACCGACCACGTTGTTGAGATAGTACTTCTGCGGATCGGCGACGGACTCGCCGACCAGGCTGAACGCCGCGAAATGCATCACGGCGGCGACGTCGTGAGCGCGCAGGGTGTCGCGCAGCCTGTCCGTGTCACGGATATCGCCGGATACGAACTGACCCCATTTTATGAAATCTCGATGACCGGTCGACAGATTGTCGTAGCAAACCGGATGAAAGCCCGCCTCCGACAGGGCCTTGCAGCAGTGCGACCCGATATATCCGGCGCCGCCGGTCACCAGAACCGAGAGTGGTTTGCTCATGTTGGCCTTTTCATCAAGCAATCGGCTCGTCTGCCAGGAATGCGCCTCCCGACAACGTCAGCGCGGAGGACACTATTTGCCGGGCCGCCGTTTCGCAATGGACAACTGATTTCGAGATTCTCGATTCAGCGGCGCCCGAGAAGACCGCCCCGTCACGGGCCCGTTCCCGCAACGAGACGCTCGCGAGCGCCGGCCGGTCGCGACTCCAATCGACATCATATTGCGGTCACGCACCCGCGGCCTGCCGCGTCGACTATCGAGGCCGCGATACTCTCAACATATAGGTTTCGTTTCCGGGCAGACCGTCGACGATCACCTTGCCATGGTCAGCCGCCAGCACGCGACGCTTGCCATCCCATCCCCATAACTCGACCCGCTGCGCCCAGTCCGGCACACTGGCTTCCCACACCGCACCGGGATGGTCGGTCCAGCCCGGCAGGTCCTGCCACACAATGAGCTGTCCCTCCTTGCCCTCGAGCCGATATTCCCCGGCGCTCGGATCGAGCGCGACAAACTTCATGTCCCCGGCAAGTTGCAGGACCTGGCGCAGCACCACCGCCCGCGCTTCCGGCGACCATGGACTTTCCGATGCAGCCATCGCATAGCCGGGGCCCTCGATCGGGCCGGTATCGGCGAGATTCCAGGGGAACGCCAGCACGGTCGCGGACGAGCGTCCGTCGGCACCTACCACGGTCATCTCGTCCCAGAACGCGGTCAAGAATAGCCGGGCGGCGACATCGGCCGCGCTCCACGCACCGTCGCGGGCAACATTGAATTCGGTGGCGTAGAAATTGATGTCGCGGACCAGCCCCATCGCGGCCTTGATCCGGTCGAAGCAACTCTGCACCGAGAATTCGCGCCCGCGGGTCAGGGGGTACCACCTGGCATTGTAGTAGGTATGCAGGTCAATGCCGTCGAGATGGCCATCCGCGAGGAGGGGCGCGATGGCGGACCCGTAGCCCCGAAGGGTCGCGTCGCCGTGCGAATTGCAGGTCGCAAATCCTCCCGGCACCACCCGCAACGCCCTGTCGATGCTGTGGACGCCGTCGGCCAGTCCCTCCAGGGCGTGTCGATAGTCGTCGCGCGGGATGGTGGCCTGGACATCGGGCTCGTTGATCGCCGAAAAGATCGTCACGCCCCAGTCAGGAATACCGTGCTCCTTCCCCCACTCGCCGCCGGGCCGAAATCGCCGGGCGTAGGCCTCGCCAGCGGCGAACCAGTCGGCGTACGAACCGATCGGTTGAGGCGGATCGAGGGTCTGGTAGCTGCCGTCGTATTCCAGAAGGATGATGGGTGTAATGCCATTTCGGCGGGCCTCCAGCATCGCAGCGTCGAAATCATGCGGCGTCGGCAGGCGCGCCAGGCTGCGCCAGCCGTACGAATTCATGCGACCGAGCCGCGCGCCGGCGCCGTGAAGCGCCGCATAGAGTTGCGCGGACCCCGGTCCGGCAAGGTGCGTCACGAGATTTCCGCCGCCGACGCGCGCCCGTAACGGCCCATTAACCAAGGCCGCATCCGAGGCCCATCCCGGCGCTGCCGACAGGGCCAGCAAGAGCGCAGCGACCCGGATTTCACGATTTCCCAAGACAAACCTCCTACAAGTTCCGGGCATGTCCCTCAAGATCGCACAAGTCGTCGCCGAACTGAGCAATGCCGGAGGCATCGAAACGGTCGCCTTCGAGCTGGCCCGCGCATTCAGCCGTGCCGGCGTCGACAACGCGGTCGTCACCGCAACGGTCGGCCGTGCGGCTGACCCGGGGACCTCGATTGACCGGGTCGCGCCGTGGCTCTCATCTATCCCGACCCGCGGTCCGTTGCGATACCTGGGACGCATCGTGGTGTTTCCCGTGTTCACGCTGGCGGCGACGCTGGCGCTGCGCCGGCACCGGAGCGCCGTCGTCATCAGCCATGGCGACAGCCTGACGGGCGACGTCCTCGTCGTCCACGCCGTGAATGCCCAGAACCTGATCGAGAAGCGGCGCGCGCGATCATGGCTGTGGACGTTCAATCCCATGCACCTGTGGGTCGGACTGAGGGAACGCTGGATGATCGGCGGCCTGCGGTACGGGACCTATGTGGCGGTGTCCCCGCGCGTGGCGACGGAGCTGACCGAGCTCTATGCGGTGCCGCCGGCGCGTATCCGTGTCATTCCCAACGGCATCGATCTCGAACGCTTCACCTTCACTGCCGCCGCGCGCACCACCATCCGACGGGAGTTCGGCATCCCCGAGACCGCCAAGGTGCTGTTGTTCGCCGGTCACGAGTTCGGCCGCAAGGGACTTGCCCACGCCATCGGCGCGCTCGATCGTCTCGGCGACGACGTCTGGCTGCTGGTCGCCGGGTCCGACAACTCGGCGAGCTATCGAAAGCTGGCGACCAGATCGGCCGCACGCCTCGTCTTTGCCGGCGCCCGGTCGGACATGCCTGCTCTCTACTCCGCGGCCGATGCGTTCGTGCTGCCCACCACCTACGAGACATTCTCGCTGGTGTGCATGGAAGCGATGGCCTGCTCGCTCCCGGTGTTCGCCACTCCCGTGGGCGGGATCGAGAACTATCTCGTCGACGGCAAGAACGGCCATACAATCGAGATGCGGGCGGACGACATTGCCGCCAAGATCGACGCCGCTCTCTCCGAACCGCGGGTGACGGCCGAACTTCGCAAGGGCGCCCGTGCCACCGCACTCGACTATGGCTGGGATCGAGTGGCCGCCCAATATGTCGGGCTGGCGGGCGAGATCGCGGCATCGAAATCCGCCGCTCAAATCAGGCAAACCTCGGATTAGGTACACCGGCTGCGGCCTTCCTCCTGGTCTCGACGGCGCTGGCGCAAGCGGATGCGATCGCCGCCGCCACCGCCTCATAGGTGAAGCGCGCCATGGCGTTGTCGCGGGCCCTGGCCGCCTTGAGCAGCCGTGTCGCGGGATCGGCATGGATCCCATCCAGCAGGCGCGCCAATCCGTCGGGATCGCGCTCGGCGACGATCCAGCCGCCCTCCGCGACCACGCAAGGAATCGCGCCGCTTTGCGAGCCGATCACGGGGACGCCGCAGGACTGCGCTTCCACGATGACGCGGCCAAACTGCTCGCGGACCCTCTTCGTCGTCCGGGTGAGCAGGATCATGACATCGAGGGCACGAAGAAACGCGGCGACGTCGGCCGGCGCACCCCACCCGCGGATGGTAACGCGGCCGGAAAGGCCGAGCTCCGCGATGCGCTGGCGCAGCCTGCCTTCGTGCGGCCCCTCACCCATGATGGCAAGGGAGATCGGCGCCTTGCAGCGCGCCATGGCGTCCAGCGCGTCCTCGAGCCCCTTCTCCTCCACCAGCCTGCCGACATAGCCGATGGTCAGGCCGCTACTTTCCCGAGGCTGCGACAAGGTCGCCGGATCGGGGAAGAACGTGGCCTGGTCCACGCCGTAGGCGATCGGCGTGGCCGGCCCGCGGTAGCCGCGCGCGCGCACCACCGCGGTGGCCTCCGGGCTGCGCGACAGCACGTGATCGGTGTTCCGCAGCACGCTGCGGCGGATCGCCTCGAACGGCGGCGGCAGGCGTTTCAGGATGTTCTGGTCAACCTCCATCACCAGCGCCGCGCGCCCCTTCAAAATCCTCGCCTGCAGTGCGACCAGGCTCCACGGCTCCTCCCACAGGTGGATGACGTCAGGGTCAACCTGTGACAACAGCCGCCGTAGCCCGGGATAGACATGCAGATACCAGCTCATCGGCCCCGCCCGATCGAGCATGATGGGCAGGATGTGGACCTTCAACCCGCTGTCGTCCGGTGGATCGGCATGCAGCGCCCGGCCGAACTGGTGAAACACCTTCGGCACCACGACATGCAGGTCGATGTCGGGCCGCGCGGCCAGCGGATAGTACCGCAGGCGGCCGGCATCGCGGCTTACCGCCGGGTGCGCGATCGAGACGATCCTGATGGGTCTGGCGCTAGACACGGCCGAGCAGCCTCGCCGCCATGCCGCTGAGACCGGTGAGGTGGGCTTCCATGGCCGCAAGGCTGCAACGGTCGCCGTTGATGGTGTTGCGCGGCAGCGAATAAGCATCGTGACCGCGACGCAGCAGGCCCTTCCGCGTGGTCGCCGCGCTCGAGAAGCCGGCCCGGCGGGCAAGGTCGAAGTCGCGCGGTCCGCAGTCGCCGGATCTGCCGTAGGGAAAGGCAAAATGACGGATCGGGAGCCCCAGCTCGCTCGCCAGCCGGTCGCGGCTGCCGGCAAGCTCGCCCAGCGCCGCGTGCTCCGGCAGTGCAGAGATCCGGGCGTGGCTGACCGTATGGGCGCCGATCTCCACCAGCGGGTCGCGGCCGAGCTGCGCCAGCATATCCCAGGAGATCGCGTGCCTGGCGTGCATCGCCGACTGGTCAATCCCGTTGAGGGCGCAGAACCGGGCGTAGAGCTCGCCGGCGGCGGGACCGTCCCACGATTTGGCGATATCCCGGAATGCGGCGCGCTTCTGGTCCTCTGTCGCGACTTCGATGGCACGGTCCAGCAGAACCACGCGATCGCGCTCCAGCAGCACCTCCTCCAGTCCCGCGGACCACATCGGCAGCGTGCCGTCCGGAATTCCCGTGGTCACGAACAGCGTCACCGGAACCGCATGGCTGCGAAATAGCGGCACCACGTGCTCGAAGGTGTCGCGGTAGCCGTCATCGACGGAAAAATTGACGTAGCGGCGATCGCTGCCCTGCTGTGACCTACGGGTCGCCTCCTCGACGGTCACGATGTCCCACCCGGTTCGCTTCAGGTACGACAGCAGACGATCGAGAAAGGCCAGGTCGAGATAGAAGGCGCGGTTGGGCAGGCGCTGCCAGATGTGGCTGGGTGCCGCCCGGTGGAAGGTGAACAGGCAGCCCCGGGCGCCGAGGACACGGTCGGCGGATCGGTTCGCCAAGGGCATGGTCAGAGTTTCGACCAACGACGGGAGCTTTGCAAATTCCGCAGAGAGTTTCATGGATACTTCTCCTTCGGACGGTTGATCAAGCCGAACCGCTCCAGCGCACCGTCACGCAAGGCCGACACCGGCAGACCTGCCGCAATCGCCGCGCAAGCGGCGTCGACGACCGCGGTCGCCCCGCAAAAACCGTCGGCGACCAGCGCCATCGGGATGTCGCCGCCGGAACCGAGCAGGATTGCGACGAATTCGCGGATCACGTGCCGCTGCGACATCATGTTCGCACCGCCGACTTGCGGTCGACCAGCAACACGGCGAAGGTCCAGAACATGAATCCGCTTTCGCCAGAGGTAAGATTGGCGAGCGGCAATTGGCTGAGTGCACCACACCCCAGCGCGCCGATGATGATGGCGTGCGGATTGCCGTCCCTCCAGGCCGTGATGATCATGTTCATCGCCGCAGCGACCAGCGCACCCAGGCAGACCAGCCCAACGACGATACCCATGGTCAACCAGCACGCGATGATCATGCCATCGATCGGCATCGCGCCTGCGGTGCCTACGTCCGTAAACGTGAAGCCGGTGCCGAACACGGAGCTATCCCACTGGTTCCAGAGGGTGACGAACTCATCAATGCGTTCCTGGGCGCTGCCGTCCTGGGAGCCTTCGCCGAGCGTTACAAGACGCTCCCCGATAACGTCTCCGAACGGCGTCAACGTCGCCGCCGCAACCACCAGAACGACCGCCCCAATCAGGATCGCGACGGCAAGCCGGCGCGTGGCGGTGAATGCCAGACAGAACGCGACACCGACAGCAAGCGAGATCCAGGCGGTCCGATAGAGCGACAGCAGCAGGCCGATGCCCGCGGGGCACGTCAGGAGCAGGTACTGCCAGCGCGACCGCGCGAACCAGACGATCAGCAGGCCGAGCGCGGTGAAGGTGGCGAAACTCGCGGGCCCATTGAGCGTGCTGAAGGTCCTGACGCCATAGGGGATCGGTTCTCCGGCGGACATGATGGAGGCATATTGCATCCAGTAGCGGTCCCAGTCCGGCGGGTTCACATACTGGAAAATCCCGTACGCCCCGATGATCGGCAGGATGACGGCAAAGGTCGACGCCGCGGCATCGAGCATCTCGTCGCGGTCGGCCTCCTCGAGGATGGCCCCGGCATACAGCAGCGGCGCCAGCCATTTCAGCGTCCCAGATGCGGCGTTCGCGAAATCCCCCTGGAGCATCGACAGCAAGGCCGCATAGACCACACAGCCCGCGACGACGATAAGCGGCAGCATCAGCGGGATGAAGACCGGCTTGCGCCGGCCGAACAGCAACTGCGGAACGCACACGAGCAGCGCCAGCAGAGGGCCGGTCAGCATCAACCCGGCCGGATCGAATCCCGCGGAGAGGTCGACGAGGCGGCGGACGAACGGCGCAAAGGCAAACAGCAGCAACGCACAGATCAGATGTGCGGCCGGCCCCTGGCGCCACGCGTACAGGCCCACCAGGCCACAGCCGGCAATGAACAGCGGCCTGGTCGCGCCGCCGACCACGCCGGCAGCCAGGGCCGAGCCGCAGATCAGCGCAGCCGCCAGGACCCAGCCGGGCGGCTGCCATACCATCGCTCTCGAGGCGCCTGCCGGACCGGCGGTCAAGCCCGAACTCCGTTTGCGACGCTGCCGACGACCCGACCGACCCCGTCAACCATGCCGGCACGGCTGTAGAGCGCGCGGGCGCGTTGCATCGCGTGCGCAATCCGTTCCTTCAGACCGTCCGGGGACGCCAGCGTGGCTTCGATTGCGCGCGCCAGCGCTTCGGGATTGCGGGGGGGAACAAGCAGGCCGGCCTTGCCGCCTTCCAGAATTTCCGAGGCTGCGCCGGCGTCGGTGCCGATCACCGGAACACCGGCCAACATCGCCTCGACCAGCGTGCGCCCGAACGGCTCCGGATCGATCGATGGGTGGACCACGATGTCGACGGCGCGCATCAGCCGTGGCACATCGGCGCGTTGACCGAGAAACCGGACTCGATCCTTGAGGCCGAGCTCCTCCACCATGCGTGCCAGGTTGTCCGCATACGACTGCTCGCCGAACAAGGCGTCCCCCGCGAAGATGCACCCGACCCCCGGGGTCTCCGCGAGCGCGCCGAGAACGACATGCTGGCCCTTCCAGTGTGCAAGCCGGCTGAACACGCCGATCAACTTGCCCTGCGGCAAGCCGAGTTGATCGCGCAGCTCGGCCGGCGTCGCGATCTCCGGCTCGATATCCAGGCCGTTGGCAACGACCTCGACCAGGCCGGGGCGGCCGCCTTCGGCAACGAACGCAGCCGCGACCGCCTGCGATGGAACCACGACCCTCGTCGCCGAGAGATTGGCCAGGGTGATCTGCAGGCGCCGCTGCAGCGCGCCGAAATGCTCGGCGCTGATGATATCGTGGAGATGCCAGACCAGCGGGCGTCGAACCACGAACGCGAGCAGCGCCGACAGCACGAATGCTTTCTGGGAGTTGGCATACACCAGATCATGCTTGCGGGCGACGCCCAGCAATTCGAACAGGATCGCG
This sequence comes from Xanthobacteraceae bacterium, assembly GCA_031291445.1. Classification (GTDB taxonomy): domain Bacteria; phylum Pseudomonadota; class Alphaproteobacteria; order Rhizobiales; family Xanthobacteraceae; genus Bradyrhizobium_A. The sequence continues at coordinate 75,523 of JARLJA010000012.1, forward strand.
CAGAACCGCCCGACGCGCGGCAGCACCTCCCGCAAGGAACTGTCCCGCCGGACCTGACCGATACCGTTGCCCCACTTCGACACTTTGACGTCGAGCCCTCGACGGCTCAGCGCGTCCCGGAACGGACCGTCCTCGAACAGGAACGCGGCGGCACCGGGCCATTGACCCACGATATCGAGCAGCACCATCTCCGCGCCGGAAATCTGGCCGGTGTGGCTGACAAAGAGGATGCGCGGCGAAGGCATCAGCCGACCCTGTCGAGCTGGTTCACGGAGGCATCGCCGTCCCGGCCGAATTCGTCGACCCCTGGGTCGTTCATGGCGAGTCCGAGGACGGTGCCGCCGAGCGACCGGATCGCGCTCGACGCCGCCACGATCTGCCCGATCGACGATCGCCCGGGCCGCACGCAGATCAGCGCACCGTCCACTTGCGAAACCGGTATACGGGCGTCGGCAAGGAATGCCGACGGAGGACAATCGATGAGCACGACATCGTAGCTCCGCGCCCAATCCAGCAGGCCCGATATGTCCTGGCGGAGGAGCCAGCCGGTCTGACCGCTCGCCGCGGCGCCGGCCGCGATCACGTCCAGATTCCGAATGCCGGTTGCCGCAACGGCATCCTGTGGCGTCGCGTCTCCCCGCAACACCGCGAGCAACCCAGCCCCCTGCGTCGCCGGAAGGACTTCGTGAAAAGCCGGATGGATCAAATTGCACTCGATGGCCAGGACGCGACACCCCGCGCCGGCCGCGAAGCGGGCGAGCGCAAGGGTCAGGAGCGTGGCGCCCTGCCCGGCCGCCGCCGAGGTCACGATGACCTGACGATGGCCCGTTGGCGCGAGCTTCAATTCCGCCGCGAGGCGGGCCAGCGCATCCAGGTAGGAGCGGTCATGCATGGCGGCTTCGAGCGCCCGGCCGAGCGCGCTCGCGGGGCGGCCGCTCAGGATCGCATGGATCGGCGATTCCGAAGATCCCGGCTCCAGCGATGGAAGACTGGCGAGAACCCGCGCGCCGATGACTGCCGCGAGCTCCGACCTCGACTCGTCGGCCGGCGGTGGGGGTGGCGTCGGTGCGGGCTCCGGCGATCGCGCCTGAAACGGCGCCAGGATGTCCCCGATCGTGGGCTCCGCGCCGAGCACTGCGCGCGCCGGGGGAGCCGCGACTGTGTCGACGGGCGGCGGAGGTGCCTCGGCAGGCTCGAGCCGCGGCGGGTTTGGCATCGTCCCGACTGGAACAAGCTGTTCGCTCAACAGCACGGCGGCCACCGCGAGCAGCAATGCCAGCGTCAATCCCGCCGCGAGGAACGGAAGCTTCTTGGGAAAGAACGGCACCGTCGGCAGCTCCGCGAGGCTGACCAGACGCGTACTGCCCAGCAACACGCGGCGTTCGGTCTCAAGCTCACTCGCGCGCCGATAGAGATCCGAGTATTGTTGCCGCTTGATCTCCGCGGCCCGAACCATGCTCTCGATCGACGCTTCGTCGGACGTGGCGGAACCGACTTCCGCCTTGATCGAGTCCATCTGCTTCCTCAGCGAGCCGACCAGGGCGTCGTTGGTATCGTAGGTCTTCTGCAGGCTTGCGGCGACCGAGGCCACCTCGTCCGCGAGCCGCTGCCTGATGCTGGCCTGCTCCCGCTCGAGGGCCAGCAGCGACGGGTGCCTCGGCCCCAGCTGGTTGGACAGGCTGGCATACTGGGCACTAATGCTGGTCAGCTGCTGCTTGAGGTCGGCCACCGTGCGGCTGGCGAGCACGGCGGGCACGTCGCTGGAGCCTTCAGCCTGCGCGGCCTTGACTTCCTTCAGCCGCGCGGCCGCGTCGGCCCGCGCGGCCTCTGCGGCAGAGAGCTGTTGGCTGATGCTCGTCAGCCGTTCCGAGCTGATGGGCGCGGTGGCGCCCCGCATCAATCCCTTGGTGCGGCGAAAGGATTGAATTTTGTCGTCGGTCTCCTTGAGTTCGCGGTCCAGCCGGCCGAGTTCCTGGCGCAGCCAGGACGCAGCCGCTTCGCGGCTGTTCGAACCGGCGGCGCGCTGATCGTCGAGAAAAGCGGTCGTCAGCGCGTTGGCCATGGTCTGGGCGACCTCGGGCATCCCTGAGGAATAGGAGATGTTGATCACGCGCGAGCGGCCGACCGCGCCGATCGTATAGCGGTTCTGGGTATAGTCGACGAATGCCGCGCTGTCGGTCTTCAGCCGCTCGCAGCGCGCCGTGGATCCGAACAGCAGAGCGTGCGAATTCGACAGGCAATCTTCTGCGGCGGCGTCAGTGGCGCCCGGCACCGCCATCGCCAGCCGCAGCACGCGGGGCGACCGAATGACCAGCAGCTGGCTTTCGAGATCCGCCGGATCTCCGATCTTCTGCGCCCACGCCGCCTGGGTCTCGGTCAGGTTCGGCTCCTGTTCGGCGATAATCACCGAGCCCGTCGCGAGATAGCGTACCGGCAGGACCACCAGGGCGAGCAAAGCGAGGCCGAGCGTGACGGCGAAGGCGACCGCGAAGACACGCCGCCGCTGCCAGAACCGCTGCACCAGGTCCGGGATAGGCAGCTTCGGCGGCGCCTCTGGTTCGGCCATCATACGCACTCTCTGTACTTCGCATCGGCTAGTGCCCGCTTTTCGAAGTTCGTGGGGGAAGGCGCAGCAAGCGGCGCACGAACTTCGGAAACCGGGGACTAGGCAGTGAACCGCGACGACGCGACCGGCAACGCGCCGGGGTCGGTGCCGTTCTGATGGCTTTCGATCGCCCTCGTTACCGTCGAGACGAACTCCCGTCGAAATCGCTCGGCCGAAAACTGCAGCGCCTGCGCGCGGCAGGCCGCCCGCGAAAATCCGCTCTCCTGAGCGATGAACGAGCGGACGCAACCCTCGATCGCCTCCGGCGTCGCCTCCGGAAAGAACATCCCGGTACGGCGCACCGGCGAACTGGAAACGATCTCGCGCACGCCGCCACGCCCCAGGGCCAGCACCGGGGTGCCTTCGGACTGCGCCTCGACGACGATGATTCCGAAATCCTCCTCCGCGGCGAAGATGAAGGCGCGCGCGGTGGCCATCAGGTTGCGCATGCGCTCGTCGCTCACGAAGCCGGCAAACGTGACGTTCGGGCCGGCCAGCTGCTTGAGGCGGGCGGCTTCGGGCCCGTCGCCCGCCACCACGAGCTGCAGATCCGGCATGGCGCTGAACGCGCGGACGATCGCCTCGATATTCTTGTACGGAACGAGTCTGCTCGCCGCCAGAAAATGGTTTCCTGTCGCCGCACCTGGCCCCCGGGTCGACATGGTCACCGGCGGATAGATGACCTCCGCGTCCCTGCCGTAGATCTTCTTGATGCGGCGGGCGACAAACGCCGAATTCGCGATCATCACGTCGGGGCCATGCGCGGTGCGCGCGTCCCAGATCCGAATCCCGTGCAGCAGCAGGCGCGCAAGCCCGCTCTTGAACCCCGCCGCCAGCCCGCTTTCTCTCAGATAAGCATGCTGCAGATCCCACGCATAGCGCATGGGGGAATGAACGTATGCCACGTGAATCTGGCCCGGGCCCGTCAGCACGCCCTTGGCCACGGCATAACTGCTCGAGATGACCAGGTCGTAGCCCGACAGGTCGAACTGCTCGACCGCGAGAGGCATCAGCGGCAGGTAGGTGCGATGCCGGCTGCGCATCAATGGCATCTTCTGCAGGAAGCTGGTCCGGGCCTTGCGAATCCCGATCTTTTCGCGATCGGCGGCCGGCAGGAAATCAAACAGCGCGAAGACGTCGGCGTCGGGATAGCACTTCAGGATCTCGCGCAGGACCTGCTCAGCGCCGCCGACGACATACAGCCAATCGTGAACCACAGCGACGCGCATTCTCGACCTCCAGACCGCTCGCCGGTTTTCCGACGGCGATTCTGATATGAGGGAGATCAGCTTACGCACAATCCAATCCTGAACTTTTAGTTAATTGCGTGCGGGTTAACGATCGCGGAACGAGCATGGAAATCCGGCGCGAAAACGATCGGCCGCGACATCAAGTGAACTCGCAGCTTGGGCGGCCAAGTGACTGACAACGGACGCGCTTGTCCGCCCTGCTTGAGCGCCTCCCGGCAGTTCACGAGATCGCGAGCGAGCGCGCGGGCGCGGGCGGCGATGTTTGCAGCACGAGACGTCGGTTTACTGCGTCTAAACTCTGCGATGTTTAGGTTAACAACGCGTTTGCGCGATGGCGTGAAACTTGATCAATCAGCGCGCCGCGCCGGCGAAGCCGCTTACGAGAGCGTGCCTCTGCTGTCGAACAGCGCAGCTTCGGTGTACGCCAGATCGCCCAGACGCGGCGGCCAACCGCCCTTGGCGTATTTGCGCCCCCGCTTCTCGGTGTACCACCCGGCAACGCCGCCAGCGGGCGCGTTGGCATCCCACCTCACAAGCAGGCCGCCCCGGCGAAGCAGGAGGCGGCCGAGATTCCCGCAATAGGTTTCGAACTCCGTGACGTCGCGGCAATACAGCAAGCGAAACACCGGAACGACGCCCTTGACCCAATGCTTCTGAAATACGAACGGGAAAATCTCGGAACCGCGCCGGACGACCAGGCTGAGGCAGCCGAAACCGGCGTGGTCCCGCAGCACCGTGTGCTCGAAAGGACTCAGTCCGGAGCTTTGGCCCGCAAAGACTTCGGCCTGCGCCTCTCTAACCGGGCGCCCCAGCGCCACCGCGCCGTACATCTGGCCGCGACAGTAGACCACGAACCGCTGCGCCTCGACGGTCGACCAGGTATGAGGCGCCGGGGTGATGTTGAAATACGTGACCGCCGGATCCTTCGTCGTCGATGTGATCAACAGCGAGCCGAACGCCCGGAATTCGGGTTTGACATACCAGCTCGACAGATTGCAGCGGACAACGGCCGCGTCCCCCGTGCCGACCCGCGCGAACAACTGCAGGATGACGCCGACCGCCGCTCCACCGTGATCGAGAAGAAAGCCGTACTGCGGATACCCGGCGGGAGGCGGTCGACCGGCATGCCGCTCGAGTCCCCGCAGCCAATAGGACACCGACCGGTTCGGGAAACCCTCCGACAGGAGCTGTGCGACCGCCGGCAGATCGGTGGCGGCGATCTGGCGAAGCCGAACCCCAGTTGCTGATGAAGCCATCGAAACCCCAGCCAAGCGCGACAGCAGCTCTATCGCGTCACAATCGTTAACCAACCCTGAACCGGGCGGCCGCGCATTCGCGACGAAGCGCGATAAGCCATTCGGTGGCGGCACCGCAACCTGCAGGCACTCAACACGGCGGTCTCCCGCGCTCAAGGTTAACCGGGGAGAGGCGCTCGCCATGCGCGGACCTGCACGGCAGGCGCGGCCTGACAGCACTCGGTCCAGATGCCGGCCCCGCGCGCACGACGGGCCAGCGTTCCAACGCGCCTGCCGCGCGAGCCTTCCGGCTGAGGATCACCGGATTGTGGGCTCCGAAGCCGCAACAACTTGCCCGGACTCGACAGCCTTCGCGCGGCTGCCGTCCTTCTGGTTCCGAACGGCCCCTTCCCCCACGCCGCGCTCGCCGGGTGCAAGGGCAGTTGGTAAGACCTGCCAAAACTTCCCGTGGACAGGCGAGGAGCCCGGCGGCAAAATCCTCGCCCAATCGCCGCTCTGTTCCGAGCGCAGAATCCCAAGGCAAGGCCCCCCATGGATCTCAAGCTGCGCGGCAAGCACGTCCTCATCACGGGTGCATCGAAAGGCATCGGCGCCGCGGCCGCCGAAGCCTTCGCCGAGGAAGGCTGCAACCTCCATCTCGCGGCACGCAGCCTCGACGCGCTCAACGCGGTCGCCGGGCGGCTGCGGGACGCGCATCCGGTCGATGTCACGGTGCACGCGGTGGATCTGCGCAACCCGCAGGACCTCGCGCGGCTTGCCGCCGCCGCGACCGATATCGACATCCTGATCAACAACGCCGGAGACATTCCCGGCGGTTCGCTGGCCATGATCGACGAAGCGACCTGGCGTCATGCATGGGACCTCAAGGTCTTCGGATACATCAACCTGACCCGGCTGGTGTACGCGCGCATGAAGGAGCGCGGCCACGGCGTGATCGTCAACGACATCGGCGCCGCCGGCGAGTGGTTCGATGGCAACTATATCGCCGGCAGCGCCGGTAATGCCGCTTTGATGGCGTTCACGCGCGCGCTCGGCGGCCAGAGCCTCGATGACAACATCCGCGTCGTCGGCATCAATCCGGGGCCGGTCGCGACCGATCGCTTCATCGCGCTGGCGCGGCGGCGCGCCCTGGCGAAATTCGGCGATGAGAACCGGGCCGAGGACGCGACCGCGAGCCTGCCGCTGGGCCGCGCGGCTAAACCGCGCGAAATCGCCGACATGATGGCGTTCCTCGCCTCCGAGCGATCGGGCTACACCAGCGGGGTCATCATGACCATCGACGGCGGCATCGGCGCGCGGGGCTCCCGTTAGCAAGAGGATCGTTCGATGAAGGCGTTCGTCTACGGGCAAGGCGGCGCGGCCATCGCCGAGGTCCCGACACCGGAGCCGCTCGGGACCCAGGTGCTGGTACGGGTGCACGCTTGCGGCCTCAACCGCGCCGACCTCGGCATGACCAAGGGACATGCCCACGGCTCCCAAGGCGGCGTCGGGACCGCGCTGGGCATGGAATGGGCCGGCGAGGTGGTGGCCTGCGGCCCCGACGCCAAGGGCGTCGTACCAGGCGACCGGGTCGCGGGCTCGGGCAGCGCCGCCTTCGCCGAATACACCGTCGCCGACCACGGCCGGCTGCTTCCCCTTCCCGCCGCGATGAGCTTCACGACCGCCGCGACGCTGCCGCTGGCGCTGACCACCATGCACAATGCGCTGGTGACCGTCGGGCGCCTGGAGCCCGGACAGTCGGTGCTGGTCCAGGGCGCCAGTTCCGGCGTCGGGCTGATGGCGATGCAGATCGCCAAGCTGAAAGGAGCGCGCCTCGTCGTCGGATCGTCGACCAATGCCGAGCGCCGGGCCCGCCTCGCCGAATTCGGCGCCGACCTTGCCATCGACTCCGCCGATCCGGCATGGGTCGACACGGTCCTCTCGGCCACGGAGGGACGCGGGGTCGATCTCGTCATCGACCAGGTGTCGGGCCGGGTCGCGAGCCAGAACCTGCGCGCCACCAGGGTCCTGGGACGCATCGTCAATGTGGGGCGGCTCGGCGGCAGCCATGCCGATTTCGACTTCGATACGCACGCGGCGCGCCGCATCGACTACGTCGGCGTGACCTTTCGGACGCGGACGATCGAGGAGATTCGGGACATTTTCGCCAAGGTCAGGGGGGACGTCTGGCCGGCGGCGGTCGAGGGGCAGCTGCGAATGCCGATCGACAGCACTTTCACGTTCGACGACATCGGCAACGCCTTCGCGCGGATGGAGGCCAACGCCCATCTCGGCAAGATCGTGGTCACGCTGTAGTCGCCGCGGCCCGGCCGGCCGCGCGAAGTTGCCAACAACAAAAGTAACCTCGAGCCGGTCACCGGCGCGCTTCAGGTGATTCGCGGCTTTAAGGCCGCCGGGGAGCCTGCTAAACCGGCGCCATGACCACGTCCGCCTCATCGACCAAGTCGCGCGTCGCCGCCATTTCGATCATCGCCAGCGCCGGCATGGCGACGGCCAAATTCATCGTTGGCCTGCTGATCGGAAGCCTGGCGCTGATTTCGGAAGCGCTGCACAGCACGATCGATCTGGTCGCCACCATCATCACCTGGGCCGTCGTGAGGGTCTCGGACAAGCCCGCCGACGCCGAACATCACTATGGCCATGGCAAGCTCGAAAGCCTTTCGGCGCTCGGCATCATCGCGATGCTCTACATTCTCGCGGGCGGGGTGGTGGTCGAGGCGTTCAGCCGCCTTCGCGGCGGTGTTGCTCCCGTCAGCGTCTCGGTGCTGCCCTTTGCGGTGCTCGTCGTCGACATCGCGGTGAACTTCTGGCGCGCCCGCGCCCTCCATCGCACCGCGCGCGAGACCCGAAGCCAGGCCCTCGAGGCCGACGCGCTGCATTTCGGCTCCGATGTCCTCGGCTCGGTCGCGGTGATGATCGGCCTCGGCCTGATCGCCATGGGCTATCCGTGGGGCGACGCGGCGGCGGCCATCGGCGTCGCGGCCATGATCGCGCTGCTCGGTCTGCGTCTGGCGCGCTCGACGATCGAAACCCTGCTCGACCGCGCCCCGGATGGCGTAACCGAAGCGGCGGCCGCGGCGATCAGGTCGATCCCGGGCGTCGTCGACCTCGAGCGCCTGCGGGTCCGGATGGTCGGCCCGGTGCATTTCGTCGACGCCACGGTCAAGGTGCCGCGAACCTATCCGATCGACCGAATTGACGACATCAAGCAGAAGGCCCAGCGCGCCCTCACCGAGGCGCTGACGGACGCTGACCTGTCGTTCACCGCGGTGCCGGTGGCGCATGACAACGAAAGCGTGCGCGAGCGCATCATGGTGATCGCGCGCAACCGCGGGCTCGCCATTCATCACGTCACCGTACACGACCTCGGCAACCGGCTCACGGTCAGCATCGACCTTGAGGTCGACGGCGACATGCGCCTGGTCGAGGCCCACGGGGTGAGTCAGGAACTGGAGGCGGCGATCCGCGACGAATTCGGCCCCGAAGTCGAGGTCGACACCCACATCGAGCCGCTGGAACCGGAATTGCCACAAGGAGTCGACGCGGACCCCGAACACGCGGTCGCAATCGAACGGGCGCTGACGGACTTCGCCGCCGCCGGCGGCAGAATCTATGACGTCCACCACGTGCGCGTCCGAGATACCGACGCCGGCCAGATCGTGAACTTTCACTGCCGCGCCAATCCGGCGATGAGCGTCATCGACGTCCATGACGGCGTCGATGCGATCGAGCGCGCGATGCGGCGCGCGTTCCCGAGCGTCAAGCGGGTCATCAGCCACGCCGAACCGGGCGTCTGACGTCGCTCGCGTTCCCGTTTCGGACTCTCCGCAGCATCCATTCGAGCCCGATTCTTCCGGGGACAAGAAATTTTTCGCGTTAACGAATCGTTGACTCTCGACAGAGCCGAAAAACTGGATTCAAATAACAATGATTCGAAGCGACGAGACGTCGCCTTCGACGGCGGGGCAGAGCGAAATTTCCACGGGGGCAGTGCATGGTGCGCGCACACGCGACGAGCGCGTGCGTCCAATCCGATTCGATCAAGGGATTGGCGCAGTCGATCGCGAAACCTGCCTACCACCGATTGCTCATCGCCGAGCCCGCATTGCGGCGGGCAGTCCCGACCCTGATCATCGCCTTCCTCATGACGATCTGCGTCGGCGCCTTCGTCCAGGTCGTCGACCAGATCCAGCAGAAGCGCCTCTCCGTCAAACGCGACCTGGTTGCATTGGCCGAAGTTCTCGCCGAACGCCTCGACCGGGCGGCGGCGGCGCGTGACGATCGCGCGGCGCTGGAGCGCTCCCCCTCTTCAACCCGGATTCGGGCTCTGCTGCCCGACCTCATCCCGCCCTGGGGACTGATGGCGGGACGACAGATCATCGTGACAGATCCCAACCGGCGGGTTCTCGCCCGCGTTCCGAGCGACGCCCGGGCCGACGATTTCAACGGCATTGTCGACCTGATCGCCACCGTCCGGTCGGTACCGGCATCGACCGGCGCGACGTCGGTGCTCGACGTGACGCTGCCGGAAGGAACCAAGGCACTCGCCACCCAGCGCGACATCGGCGCGACCGGCGCCCAGGTCATCGTGCTGCAGGATCACGACGACTCGTTGTGGCGATCCGACGCCGCGCTGTCGGTCACCCTGTCGGCGACCACCGGCTTCGTGGTCCTGATCCTCGGCTTCGCGTTCCACTGGCAGTCGACCCGCGCCCGCGAAGGCGATGTGATCAACGATGCCGTGCGCGGGCGCATCGACACCGCGCTCAATCGCGGACGCTGCGGTCTGTGGGACTGGGACCTCTCGCGCGGCAAGATCTTCTGGTCGCAATCCATGTTCACGCTGCTGGGCCTCGAAAGCCGCACCGATCTCATGACCTTCGGCGAGGTCAACGCGCTGGTCAATCCCGAAGACATCGACCTGTTCGATACCGCCAACCAGCTGATTTCCGGCGAGGCCAACAGCATCGACCACACCTTCCGGATGCATCATGCCAGCGGGCACTGGATCTGGCTGCGGGTGCGCTGCGAGATCACCGCCGGCGGCGACGGCGACATCCATCTCATCGGCATTGCCGTCGACATCACCGAGCAGAAGAGCCTCGCCGAAAGGACCATCGAGGCCGACCTTCGCCTGCGCGACGCGATCGAGGCGATCCCCGAGGCCTTCGTGCTGTGGGATTCCGAAAACCGCCTGGTGCTTTGCAACTCCTATTTTCAGCGCATGCACAAGCTGCCCGACTCCGCCATCATTCCGGGGACACCGTTCGAGACCGTCAGCGAGGTCGGCCGCATGCCCGAAGTGCGCACCCGGCTGCGCGAGACCAGCGCGCTCGCTCCCGGCGCCCGCACGTTCGAGGCCCAGCTCGACGACGGCAGCTGGCTGACCATCAGCGAACGACGCACCAAGGACGGCGGCTACGTGTCGGTGGGAACGGACATCTCGCAGATCAAGCAGCACGAGCAGAAGCTGGTCGAGAACGACCTGCAGCTGCGCGCCACCGTCGAGGACCTCAAGCGCACGCAGTCCACCCTCGAACGGCAGGCCCAGCAACTCGCCGATCTGGCGCAGAAATGCGCCGACGAGAAGAACCGGGCCGAGGAAGCCAACCAGACCAAGTCGAAATTCCTCGCCAACATGAGCCACGAGCTGCGCACCCCCCTCAACGCCATCATCGGCTTTTCCGAGGTCATGGGAAGCGAGATGTTCGGCGCGCTCGGCTCGGACAAGTACCAGGAATACTGCCACGACATCCTGACCAGCGGCCGCTACCTGCTCGAAGTCATCAACGACATCCTGGACATGTCGAAGATCGAGGCCGGGCGCATGAGGCTCGACTTCGAGACCCTCGACGTCGAACGCACGCTGCTCGAATCGCTGCGGGTGGTGTCGGGCCGGGCCGAGGCGAAGAACCTGATGCTGCGTGCCGACATCGAGAACAACATGACCATCACGGCGGACCGCCGTGCGATGAAGCAGATCGCGATCAACCTGCTGTCCAACGCCGTCAAGTTCACCCCCGACGGCGGAACCATCACCGTGCGCAGCCGTACGCTGAAGAACAGCATCGTGCTGCTGATCGCCGACACCGGAATCGGGATTACACGCCAGTCGCTGGCGCGGCTGGGGCGCCCGTTCGAGCAGGTCGAGAGCCAGCTGACCAAGACCTATCACGGCTCGGGGCTGGGTCTCGCCATCGCCAAGTCGCTGACCCGGCTGCATGGCGGGACGATGCGGCTGCACTCCAGGATCGGCTGCGGCACCGTGGTCTACGTCTCCATCCCACGCTTCACCCTGGAAGAGAGCGCCGCGATTGCCGCCGCGGCATGAGCCGGGCGGGCCTGAAGCGATCCTGTGGAATCCGCTAGCCCCTGCGCTGCAGCAGATCGAGGAAGATCTCACGCACGTCGAGCTCGGTGTCGCGGACCCGCGCTTCGAGAGCCGAAAAGTCCGGCGCGTCGCCGGCCCGCGCCAGCATGCGCAGCAGATCATCGCCCGCCGCGGTCGGCGTGAACTTCTCGCTGACGCACAGGCGCAGGATCTGGGTGAGATCCTGATAGAGCCGCCCCGCGGTGCGCAGGACGTCCGCGGTCGCGGCCGGCAGCAGTCCGAGCTTCAAGGCGTTCTCGATCACCTGCAACGTGCTGACGCTGAGGATCTCCGGTCGCTCCGCCGCGTGCACCAGCTGGAGATATTGGGCGGCGAACTCGATGTCGACCAGGCCGCCGGCGGCGTATTTCAGATCCCAGATGTCGCGCTCGCCCTTCTCTTCCCCGATCGCGCGGCGCATCTCGAGAACGTCGCTCGCCACCAGATCCTGATCGCGTTGGCGCATCAGTACCTGCCGAATGACGGTCTCGATGCGCTCCCTCAGTGCCGGCGGCGCCGACACCACGCGCGCACGCGTCAGCGCCATGTGTTCCCACGTCCACGCTTCGTGCTCCTGATAGGAGGCGAAGGCGTCGAGCCGGGAGGCCACGGGACCGGCGCGCCCTGACGGACGCAGCCGCAGATCGATCTCGTAAAGCACGCCGAAATTCGTGCGGGTGGTGAAGGCGCTCACCAGCCGCTGCGTGAGCCGGGCGAAATACTGCCCGCCGTGGAGCGATCTGCGGCCGTCGGAATCCGGATTGTCGGGATCGAAGTCGTAGATGAGGATCAGGTCGAGGTCGGATGCCGCGGTCATCTCGCGGCTTCCGAGCTTTCCCATCGCCAGGATCGCGGTCTGCTGGTCCTTGATCGTTCCATACTGGGCAGCAAATTGCGCGGCCACCAGCCTGTGCACGGTCCGCGCGATTCCCTCGGCGGTGTCCGCGAAGGCGGCGCCGGCCTGCTGGGCCGAGACCGTGCCCGACAGAATGCGGGTGCCGATCAGAAACAGGCTTTCCTGACCGAACAGGCGCAGGCGGTCGAGAAACTCCTCGTAGGACCCGGCATCCGCGAGATGGGACGTCAGCCGACCGGACAATTCGCGGCGATCGGGCATCGGGCCGAAGAACCGCGGATCGACCAGTCCGTCGATGATCTGCGGCTGGCGCGCCAGCATGTCGCCCAGGCGGGGGGCCGCGCCGAGGATCAGGGCTAGCAGACCGACGAGGTCGGGGTTCTGGCTGAGCAGGCCGATCAGGCGCGCGCCACGGTGAAGCGCGGCGAGAAACCTGTCGAACGCCACGATCGCGGCGTCGGGATCCTCCGCCTGCGCGAGCCCTGCGAGCAGCGCCGGAACGAACGCCTCGAAGGCGTGACGCGTGGCCTCGACCCTGAGGGCGCGATAGTCCCCGCGCAGCCATGCGGCGAGGCTGGTCGCCACCATCTTCGGCTTCTTGAAGCCCAGCCCGGCGAGATGTTCGAGCAGCCGGACGTCCTCCGCCCCGGCGCCGTAGTCGACCGCCGGCTGGCTCGGGACCGACGGCGGCGCGCCCTCGAACAGCCGGCTGTAGTGTGACTGGACGCCGTTGAGATGGCGCAGCAGCTCGCTCGCGAAATCGGCGCCCCGCGCGAAGCCGAGGAAGCGCGAAAACCGTTCGACGCCGTCGGGGGTTTCAGGCAACGTATGGGTCTGCTCGTCGGCGACCATCTGCAGCCGGTGCTCGACCCGGCGCAGGAATTCATAGGCCGCGCCGAGTTCCGATTTCGCCTCGGGCGTGATCCACCCGGTCGCCGCCAGAACCGCCAGCGCCTCCAGCGTCGGCCTGACGCGCAACTCCGGATGCCGGCCGCCCGCGATCAGCTGCTGGGTCTGGGCGAAGAACTCGATTTCGCGAATGCCGCCGCGCCCGATCTTGACGTTGTGGCCTTCGACCGCGATCTCGCCGTGCCCCTTGAATGCCTGCATCTGCCGCTTCATGTCGTGGACGTCGGACAGGGCCGCGAAGTCGAGATGCTTGCGCCAGATGAAGGGAGCGATGGCCGCGGCGAAATCCCGCGCCACCCGCGCGTCGCCGGCGCAGGGCCGCGCCTTGATCATCGCGGCGCGCTCCCAGGTCCGTCCCTCGCGCTCGTAGTAATAGAGCGCCGCGGCGGTCGATATCGCAACCGGAGTGGACGCCGGATCGGGCCGTAACCGCAGGTCGACGCGAAAGACATAGCCGTCGGCGGTGCGTTGCTGCAGCAGCCGTGCCAGCGCCTGGGTCAGTCGGACGTAGAACGGCTGGATCTCGATTCCCTCGGCCACCGCGCCGACCTCGGGATCGAACAGGACGATGAGATCGATGTCGCTCGAATAGTTGAGTTCGCCGGCCCCCATCTTGCCCATGGCGAGCACGACGAGACCGCTTCCCTCCTCGATCTCCCCGCCGGCGGAGGAAGTGAGCCGTCCTCGCGCGGACTCCCGCTGCAACAGGTAGCGCAGCGCCAGCTGAACCGCGGCGTCCGCGAGCGCCGTCAGGGCCGCGGTGACGCGCAGGACGGGCCAGATGCCACCGATGTCGCACAGCGCGATCAGCAGCGCCGCCTCGGACTTCATGCTTCGCAGCAGCCGTGAGACCTCGGCCTCGTCATCGCCGGCTGCGATCGTGGCGGCCGCGTTGGCGACCAAGTGCGACAGGTGCCGCTCGGGATCACACCGCAACAGGCGCACGGCGCGAGCGGCGTCGGCCTTCAGCAGATCAAACAGGTAAGGCGAGGATTCCGCGATCCCCTCGAGGACGGTCCTGGCGGTGGGAAACTCTGCCAGCAGGCCGACGATCGCGGCGCCGAGGTCGGGCGCGACCTCGCCAATCCAGTCGTCGAGGCCGCGACGCGCGCTCTCGGCCGCGGAGAGGCACGGCGCGGTGACCAGTCGTGCCGCCAGCCCGGGCGTCTCGACGTCGTCGGTCGCGGTGAAAGTCATGGCTTGGGTCCAGCACGCTCCGCCATCGCGTCGCGCAGCGCTCAGTTGGTCTTGGAGTCAGCCAATAGCGCATTGGTGCCGATCGAATCCAGATATCGTTGCGATGTCTTGCCATCATCGCCCGGCTGCGGAATGCCGTCGGCCGTCGCTGGCGCGGCCGGCTGGGGGTCATGAGACCGGTCCCGAACCGGCAGCACCAGCGTAACCTTCAGCCCCGGCCCGGCGTCGGCCAGCTGCAATCCGCCGCCGTGGAGCGTCGCGACCGCCGACGCCAGACTCAAACCCAGCCCGGAACCGGGCTGGGTGCGACTGGCCTCCAGCCGGACGAACCGCTCCACCGCCCGTGGCCGGTCTTTTTCGGGAATTCCGGGTCCGTGATCGGTCACCGTCAGCGTCGCGGTGTCACCGACGCGGCGCGCCTCAATCAGGATATCGGCCCGGGCCGGCGGCCCGGCCATGTCCCCCCTCGCGCCCCTCGCCACCGGAACTCCGTATTTGAGCGCGTTCTCGACGAGATTGGCGAGCGCCTGGCTGATCAGCTCGCGATTGCCGTGCACCATGGCCGGGGCAGCATCGAGTCCCAGCGTCACCCCCTTGTCCTCGGCTAGCGGCTCGTAGAGTTCGTGGATGCCCCTCGCGACCTCGGCGATGTCGAAATCCACCATGCCGTCGCGGGCCTGACCAGACTCGGCGCGCGCGATCATCAAGAGCGCGTTGAAGGTCCTGATCAGCCCGTCGGATTCCTCGATCGTCTGCTCCAGCGCGGCGCGGTAGTCGGCGTCGGTCCGCGACTTCGCCAACGCGTCCTCCGCGTGGTTGCGCAGGCGCGTCAGCGGCGTCTTCAGGTCATGGGCGATATTGTCGGAGACCTCCTTGAGGCCCGCCATCAGCGCCTCGATGCGCTCGAGCATGGCGTTGAGATTCTCGGCCAGGCGGTCGATTTCGTCGCCGCTGCGGCCGACCGGAAGCCGCTCGCTCAGATCGCCGGCCATGATCCGCTGCGCAGTGCCCGTCATGGCGTCGATCCGGTGCAACACGCGGCGCGCGACGAAGATGCCGCCGGCCAGTCCGAGCACCACGACGATGAGCACCGACCATTGCGCCGCCGACGCGACGATGCCGATGATCCGTCGTCGCTCGTCGAGGTCGCGCCCGATCAGCAGCCGAAAGCCGCCTTCCAGCTCGGTGACGCGCACCAGCGCATGGTGCTGAAAATTATTCAGCTCGTCGAGCCGCTGATACATCGTCTCGGAAAATCCGATCCGGTTCATTACGCCGGGAGCGATCGAGCCGACATTGCCCGCGAGCGCCTGTCCAGTCGCGGTCGTGATCAGGTAGAGATTGGCGCCGGGACGCAATGCCCGGCTTTCGATCGCATAGACCAGCCCGCGCAGTCCGCGCCGCGTCAGCTCGTCGTTCATCTCGACCACTTCGGCGTTCAGCATGCCGGTGATCTGCTCGGTCACCAGTCGCCGCGTATTCCAGGCGAAATAGCCGAGCAGAAACGCAGCGAACAGCGCGAACAGAAACAGGTAGACCAGCGTCAGCCGGAACGCGGTGGTGCGGATCAGCTTACCGAATGCCGTCACGGATCATGTATCCGGCACCGCGAATGGTATGCAGCAAGGGCCTGTCGAACCCCTTGTCGATCTTCGAGCGCAGCCGCGAAATGTGCACGTCGATGACGTTGGTCTGGGGATCGAAATGGTAGTCCCAGACATTCTCGAGCAGCATCGTGCGGGTCACGACCTGGCCCGCATGCTTCATCAGGTATTCCAGCAGCCGAAACTCGCGCGGCTGAAGGGTCAGTTCGTCCTGGCCGCGAACCACGCGGTGCGACAACCGGTCCAATTCCAGGTCGCCGACCCGATAGCTGGTCTCCTCGCCCGGACCGCTGTTGCGGCGTGAAAGCACTTCGACCCGCGCCAGCAGCTCCGAGAACGAATAGGGCTTGGGCAGGTAGTCATCGCCGCCCGCCCGCAATCCCTTGACGCGGTCGTCGACCTGGCCGAGCGCCGACAGGATCAGCGCCGGCGTCCGGATGCCCATGCCGCGCAGCGTCCCGATCACCGACAGCCCGTCGCGCTTGGGCAACATGCGGTCGACGATGAGAACATCGTAGTCGCCGGATTCCGCGAGCTGCAGGCCCTCCTCGCCATCGCTGGCACGGTCGGCGACATGTCCCGCCTCGCGAAACGCCTTGACCAGGTAGTCCGCGGAGTCGCGGTCGTCTTCGATGATCAACAGGCGCATCGGTTTGCTGGACGGGGTCAACGGTTCTTCGCTGCGTTTCACCATGGCGCGGGGACTGCCATCATGCAAGACCATGGTCCTTTTCCTTCCTTCGGTGACGGCCACGGGCGGCGAGGCTGGGGAAACCTCGCCGCCCGCATTTCTCCTTCCGGGGGGGCTGGGTCAACGGAAGGGGCCTTGAAAGGACGGGCTTGCGCCCGTCCCCGGGAGGGAACCATCGGGCGGGGCGAAATAACCGACGGCCCCCTCATCTCGAACCTGTCGTCGTCTAGCCGCGTCCCAGCGGCAGCGCGACGAAGCGCGAAGCATCGCCCGAGCGAACCCGGATCAGCACGCTGTTCTTGTTGTCCCGGCGCGCGTCGCCAAGGGCTTCGCGGACGTCGGCGGGGCTCGCCACCGACTTGCCCGCCACTTCGAGGATGACGTCGCCCTCCTTGACGCCGCGGTCGGCGGCGACGCCGCTCGGGTCGACGCTGGTCACGACGACGCCGTCCTTGCCGGCGCCGGCCACGGAGCTCGCCGGAGCGACGTTAAGGCCGAGCTTCGGCAGTTCGGTCCCGCGGGTCGCGCTGCCGTGATCGTCATCGGAATCGGCGTTCGCCTTGGCTTCCTTGCTGTTCGGCAATTCGCCCAGGGTCAGGTTGACGGTCTTGTCCTGCCCCTTGTGCATCACGACGAGCTTGACCGTATTGCCTGGAGGCAACCCGCCAATCGTCCGCGCGAGCTCGCGGGCGTCGTGCACCGGCTTGTCGTTCACCGCGGTGATGACGTCACCCGATTCGATCCCGGCCTTGGCCGCCGGGCTGTTGACCTGCGGCTCGGCAACCAGCGCGCCTTCGGCCTTCTTCAGTCCGAGGCTGTCGGCGATTTCCGGCGTCACCGGCTGGATCTGCACCCCGATCCAGCCGCGGCTGACGGTGCCCTTGTCCTGCAACTGCTTGATCACCGTCTTCACCGTCGCCGCCGGGATCGCGAAGGCAATCCCGACACTGCCGCCCGACGGCGAGTAGATCGCGGTGTTCACACCGACCACCTCGCCGGCGGTGTTGAAGGCCGGCCCGCCCGAATTGCCCTTGTTCACGGGAGCGTCGATCTGGATGAAATCGTCATACGGCCCGTTGCCGATGTCGCGGCCGCGCGCGGACACGATGCCCGCGGTCACGGTGCCGCCGAGACCGAAAGGATTGCCGACCGCGAGCACCCAGTCGCCGATCCGCGGCTGCGTGTCCGACAGCTTCGCGAACGGGAAGTCGGTGCGGCCGTCGACCTTGATCAAGGCGAGGTCGGTGCGCGCATCCTTGCCGATCACCTTCGCGCTGTAGGTCTTGCCGTCGTCGGTGGCGACTTCGACCTTGTCGGCATTTTCGACGACGTGGTTGTTGGTCACGGCATAGCCGTCAGCCGAGATGAAGAAGCCGGAGCCCTGGCCGGTCACGATCCCGCGGCCGCCGCCGCGCGGCCCGCGCAGTCCCGGGAAACTGCCATCGGGACCGCCGAAGCGGCGGAAGAACCGCTCCATCGGCGAGCCCGGCGGGAACGGCGAATCGTCGCCGTCGTTCGACGCCACCTTCTCGGTGATCTTGACGCTGACCGAGATCACCGACGGCTTCACGCGTTCGACGATGTCGGCGAACCCGACCGGCTGCGGCACGTCGCGAACGCTGTTGTTGACCTGCGCATGCGCGGTGCTGGTCAGGAAATCGCCGGTCGAGAATGACGGCCCGATGCCGTAGGCGGCGACGCCGAGGCCGGCCACGACGGAGGCCATGAGCGCCAGCCTGCGGGCGGCGAGCAGCGGCCGCCGCGCGGCCTTGAAGGACGGGAAGGATGACAGGTCGGTGTGGTCGTTCATGGCAGTCTCCAGGCCAATGCGATGGGCGCGTACGGTCAATTCCGTTGGTCTGAACATGGGATATGCGCCCTTACGGCACGCTGTCGGCCGGATTAATCTTTTGTAACAATGATATGACGGCGATCGGGTCTCAACCGGGGCCACCCGCGAGGCTGGCGGTTGCGGCAAGACCGGCCCCGGAAACCCCAGGAAATGGCGGATTGCCAGAGCCGGGACGCTAGCCGGAATGCCCCGGCTCTCCGTCTTCGGAGACGAGCCGGGCCAACCGGCTTTCCTCCTCGGCGGTGAGCCCGGCCGCGGCGCCGGCGCCAGCCATTCGCCTGCGGGCCTGCAACCACAGGGCTACGCCGCCGCCGCCGAGGGCGAGTGGCGGCACCAGCCACAACAGCAGCGTCTCGGGCCTGAACCTCGGCTTCAGCAGCACGAACTCGCCGTAACGGGCCACAAGATAGTCGATCACCTGAGCGTTGCTGTCACCGGCGGCGATACGCTCCCGCACCAAGAGGCGCAGGTCACGGGCGAGCGACGCTTCGGAATCGTCGATCGATTGATTCTGGCACACCATGCAGCGCAGTTCGCGCGACAGTTCGCGCGCCCGCGCTTCCTGCACCGGATCGGTCATCACCTCGTCGGGCTGGACCGCCCCGGCCGCGCCGGCGCACGCGATCAGTCCGATCGCGACAACGAGCCGAAGCATGTGAGCGACCCGGATGCGCAAGGCTCACTCCGCCGGCTGCAGGGACCGCGGCGCGCGGGCAGGCTTCGGTGCGCCGACCCGCAGGCGCCGATCCGACAGCGACAGCAGGCCGCCGAACGCCATCGCCAGCGCCCCGTACCAGATCAGGAGCACCAGCGGCTTGTGATAGATGCGGACCACGATCGAGCCGTCGCCGTTCGGTTCGCCCAGCGAGATGTAGAGCTGGCTCGCGCCGCGGGCGAGCAAGGCGGCTTCCGTGGTCGACGATCCGCGGGTGGTGAAGCTCCGCTTGGACGGCGTCATGATGCCGACCAGATCACTGCCGTTCGTGACGGTGAAGCGTGCGATCATTTCGCGGTAATTCGGGCCCTGCCGCTGGCCGACGTCGTCGAGGGTCGCGCTATAGCCGCTGATCTGGGCGACGTCACCGGGCTTCATCACCGCGATGTGCTCGCTGCTCCACGTCGTCTCGCACACGATTCCGATCAGGGTGATGCCGAGCCCGGCATGGGCAAAGATGCTGCCCCAGGCCGAGCGCGGCATGCCTTGTGCACGCCGCAACGCCGTCGGCACCGCAACCCGAAACAGGGCGGTGCGCTCGGCAAGGTCGGTCAGCGCTCCGGCGATCACGAAGACCCCGAGACCGATGGCGAGCGGCGCGAACATCGCGCCGCCGTGGGTCCACGCCAGTACCACCGCCATCACCACGAGCCCGGCGATCCCGGCAGCGATCAAGCGCTGAGCGGCACCGAGCAGGTCGCCGCGCTTCCACGCCAGCAGCGGGCCGAACGGCACCGCGAACAGCAGCGGCAGGAACAGCGGCGCGAACGTGACGTTGAAGAACGGCGCACCGACCGAGATCTTGTCGCCGGTCAGGACTTCGAGGATCAGGGGATAGAGCGTTCCGACCAGCACGGTCGCGCAGGCCGTGGTCAACAGCAGATTGTTCAGAACCAGCGCGCCCTCGCGCGAGATCGGCGCGAACAGGCCGCCCTGCTTCAGCGCCGATGCCCGCCAGGCGAACAGCGCCAGGCTGCCGCCGATGAAGAAGCACAGTATCAGCAGGATGAAGACGCCGCGACGCGGGTCGGTCGCGAACGCATGGACCGACGTCAGCACGCCGGATCGCACCAGGAACGTGCCCAGCAACGAAAGCGAAAACGTCAGGATCGCCAGCAGCAGCGTCCACACTTTCAGCGCGTCGCGCTTTTCCATCACCAGCGCCGAGTGCAGCAGGGCCGTGCCGGCGAGCCAGGGCATCAGCGAGGCGTTCTCGACCGGATCCCAGAACCACCAGCCGCCCCATCCGAGCTCGTAGTAGGCCCAGTACGATCCCATCGCGATGCCGAGCGTGAGAAAGATCCAGGCCATCAGCGTCCACGGCCGCACCCAGCGTGCCCACGCCGCATCGATGCGACCCTCGACCAGCGCCGCGATGGCGAAGGAGAACGAAATCGAGAACCCGACATAGCCGAGGTAGAGCAGCGGCGGATGCACCGCGAGCCCGATGTCCTGCAGCACCGGGTTGAGGTCGCGGCCCTCGATCGGAGGATTGGCGATGCGAATGAACGGGTTCGAGGTGATGAGGATGAACAGGTAGAAGGAGGCGGCGACCCAGGCCTGGACCGCGAGCACATGGGCGCGCAACGACGTCGGCAAGTTGCCGCCGAAGGTCGCGACCAGGCCACCGAACACCGCGAGAATCAGCACCCAGAGCAGCATCGAGCCCTCGTGGTTGCCCCACACGCCGGTGATCTTGTAGATCAGCGGCTTCAGCGAGTGCGAATTCTCGTAGACGTTGGCGACCGAGAAATCCGAAGTCACGTGCAACGTCACCAGGGCGCCGAACGCGATCATGGCGAACAGCATCTGCGCCATCGCGGTGGACCGGGCGACGTTCATCAGTCCCTGGTCACGCAGGCGCGCGCCGATGAACGGCACGGTGGCCTGGATCAGCGCCAGGCCGAGCGCCAGGACCAGCGCATAGTGACCGGCCTCGGCGATCATCGCCCGGCCCCTTGCGCCGCAACCGACCTGGCGACGGACTCACTGGCGCCCGATTCCCTGGCGCCCGATTCCTTGGCGCCATAGTCGTCCTTCCAGTGCCCCTCTTTCTTGAGCGCGTCGGCGACTTCCTTGGGCATGTAGGTCTCATCGTGCTTGGCAAGCACGGTATCGGCCCTGAAGACCCCGGACTGATCGATCGCGCCCTCGGTGACCACACCCTGCCCCTCGCGAAACAGGTCGGGCAGCATGCCCTGATAGGCGACCGGAAGCGTGGCGTTGCCGTCGGTCACGTCGAACGTGACGGCGAGGCGATCACCGCGGACCACGGAGCCCGGACGCACCATGCCGCCGAGCCGAAAGCGCCGCCCCGGTGCGATGTGCTTTTCGGTCGCCATCGTCGGTGTCGAGAAAAAGACGATGGAATCCCGCAGCGCGTTGAGCACCAGTGCGGCGGCAACCGCCAGCACCGCGATTGCGCCTCCGATCATCGTCAGCCGTCGCTGCTTGCGCGTCATGCCAGCTCACCGCCGCTATTCGACAATTCCCAGCTCCTTCAGACCGTCGTTGAGCTGCCTGAGAAGGCCCTGGTCGTCCCCAACCGCCCGCCGCGCGTCGGCGACCGCGGCGCGGGACTTGTCGGCGTCACCCAGCACCATATAGGCGCGAACCAGGCGCAGCCAACCGGCCACGTCGCGGCCGTCCTGCTTTAACCGCCCCGCCAGCCGCTCGACCATGCGCTGGATCATGGCGGACCGGTCGCCGTCGGGCATCGCCTCGACCGCCGCGGCGTCGGTATCCGGAACCGCGGCGATGGGCGGCCCTCCGACCCGCGCCAGCGACGCCTCGACCAGCGGCCGCCACGGCGCATCGGCCGGGGCGGTGGCCAGCATGGCACGCCACGCCGCCGCGGCATCCGCCTTGCGCCCGTCCTGCTCGGCCGCAAGACCCAGGAAGTACCGCGCTTTGACCTCGCCGGCGTCGAGCGCGACCGCCCGCTCGAACTCGTCCTTGGCCTCCTTGGTGACAACGCCGCCGGCCGCCGCCGCCATCGCCTCGCCGAGATCGGCGCGGCGATCGGCGGTGTCGCCACCGTAGGTGATCACATTGCGGACCGCCCGCACCGCATCGTCGTAGCGTCCGAGCTTCATCAAGACCGGTGCCAGCACCTGCCAGCCACGCGCATCCGACGGGTTCTTCTCGAGATGCGCTTCGACCTGGGCCACCAGGGCGTCCAGCGAGGCCGAAGCCGCGGGCGAAAGCGCCCGCGACGCGAGCGGAAAATCCGGGAGTTGCGGTGACCCCAGGTTCCAGTAGATCGACAGAGCCAGCAGGGGCAGGCCGATCAGGGCCACGACGGCGACGGCCCGCCGCACCCCGCGGCGCGTCACCGAGGGTGTCGCGGTTTCGGCTTCGGCCGCGGCGATCAGGCGGCGGCCGATCTCGACACGCGCTGCCGCGGCCTCGGCCGGCTGGATCAGCCCCGCGTCGCGATCGCGGTCGATTTCCGCGAGCTGGTCCTTGTAGACCACCGTTTCCGCGCCGCCCTGGCCGGGCGCGGTGCGCCGGCCGAGCGGCCAGATCACGGCAAAAACGGCCGCCGCGGTCATCACTGCGAAAACAAACCAGAGCGACATTTATCGGGGTTCCCGGGCGGCGGCCTCCGCGTCCAGGCCCGCTTACACCAACGCAGAACCGCCGCGCAATTGGCAATTGCGCCGGTCGGGACGGTCAGCCGCCGCGCGTGGCCTTGCTCTTGCGCTCGACCGTCAGCGCCACGTCGGCGGCCTTTCGCATCAGCGACGCATAGTCGCTGCCGAACAGGATCTCGCAGAACCGCACCGCCGCCTCGACCTGGATCTGCCGCAGCGGCCGCGTTTTCGCGTCGCTGGCCCGCAGCGATTCCAGCAACGCCTCGGTCGCGGCTTCGGTGTAATGCTGCAGATCAGAGAACGTGCGCAGCGTGACCTCGTTGATCGCGAGCTCACTGGCGTAGGTGCGGCACACCGCGACGAAATCGATGAGGCCGGCGGTCTCGTTGACCTCGTCCGGATCGATCTGAAAGCCCGCGATGATGTCCTTGTCCGACCGCTGGCGCAGCAGCCGCCGGACGCGTCCGGGAACGACCTCGATCTCCGATTTCAGGACGTTGGAGGTCTCGGCCCGGATGGCGGACAGCCGCTTGCCCCACGCGGAATCGTTTCGGACATCGAGTTCGGCACGCAGACCGCGCAGACTGTCGTGAATGACCTTGAGCCGGTGCGACAGGCTGTCCAGTCGCCCGCGCGCGATGTCCTCGCGCAACTGGGCGATATGATCGGAGGTCTCGCTGATGGCCATGGTCACGGCGACGCCGTAGGGCGTCGACGCAACCCGCGTTTCGTCGTCTGAACCGGCGATCGCGATCGCCAGCCGGATGATCTGCCAGGGCGCGGACATCTTCTGCCGAAGCGCCTGCAGGGCGAACGGCAGGCACTGCGGCGTTTGCAGCGCCGGAATGTTCAGCGCCTCCTGAACCGCGACCAGCTGGGAATCGGCGAGGTTGCGCACGTTGCCGGCGATCCGGGCGGTGAACGTCTCGAGGGGTTCCCGGTTCTTGAGCACGATGCCGACGGACCGCAGGTCCTCGATCACGCGCGATCCGCCGATCCGGCTGAGGCTGCGCTGGTCGGCATCCCGCGCAGCCGGCGCGGTGGTCTGCTCGATCGCGACCGCCGCCGCGACCTGGACCTTGCGAAGCGCGAGCTCGGACGCCGAATCCGACTCGGAAGCCACCTGTTCGAACTCGGCGATCGCCTCGGAAATCGCGTCGCGCGCCAGCCAGTTCCAGATCTGCGCGAGCGAACTCCGCCGGATCTGGCCGGGGCTCAGCGTGTCGCGATCCTCGACCAGGAACGGCTCGACCGGGCGGAAGAACGTCCGGGAGGTGTGAACGCCGCGCTGCCGGTCGTTGGTGTCGGCGGCGCGGACGATCAGACGCAACTGCTCCAGGACCAGAAGGGCGAGATCATCGTCGTTGCCCTTCTCGACAGCCTTCTCGAACTCCCGCATCAACAGCGCCTGTGACTTGGGCGGGAGCTGAGCAAGATAGGCCTTCAGCCGTTCGATCGACCGTGCCGGCAGTTCCATCGTCGATTAGTCCAGTATGCGTGGGTTTGGGGGGGCCGCAGCCTTCCCGCCACTATCGCCGCAACGTTGTTAAGAACGCGTTGAGAAACAACAATTTGACTTTTTGCCGACCGAACCAGCGGCGGAATCGCGGGATTGGAGCCCGCCGCCGCCAAGGCCCGGGGCGACAATTTAGGGCCCACGACCGGCACGACGTGCCAAGCCCTTAGAGGTATTATTGTAATTCGAAATTGTTGTCAGGCCGCCGGAAGGGTCAGCTCGGCCCGCAGGCCGCCGGTCGGCGAGCCACCGAGAGCGAGACTGCCTTGATACAGCGCCGCCAAGTCCACCACGATTGCGAGCCCGAGCCCCGATCCCGGCTTGGACTCGTCCAGACGCTGGCCTCGGCGCGCCACCTGAGCCCGCTCGGCCGGCGACAGCCCCGGCCCGTCGTCGTCGACCAGAATCCGCATCATCGCCCCGCCGGGGCTACCGGACGCGACCGCCATCACCTCGACATCGACCCGGGTGCGAGCCCATTTGCAGGCATTGTCGACGAGGTTGCCGACCATCTCCTCAAGATCCTGACGTTCGCCGCGAAACCGCGGATGACCGGAGCTCCGGCATGCGATCGTGATGCCCCGATCGCGATGGATCTTCTCCATCGTGCGCCGCAACCCCTCCAGCACCGGGGCGACGTCGGTCACGGTCCCGATCACGGTCACCCGCGCGGCGATCCTCGCGCGCTCGAGATGGTGGGCGACCTGATCGCGCATGACGTCGGCCTGCTCGAGAACCTTGGCGGCAAACGGATCCGCGCCGTGGACATTGGCCTCGTTGACGATCACCGACAGCGGCGTCTTGATCGCGTGGGCGAGATTGCCGACATGGGTGCGGGCGCGTTCGACGATCTCGCGATTGGCGTCGATCAGCGCGTTGGTCTCGCGCGCCAAGGGCTCGATCTCCACCGGAAATTCGCCTTCCAGGCGCTCTGCGCGGCCGGATCTGATCGCCGCCAGCGAGTCCGAGATGCGCTTGAGCGGCGCCAGCCCGAACCGCACCTGGAAGATGGTGGTGAAAACCAGCACCAGCGACAGCGCGAGGAACGTGCCGCCCAGATAGTAATCGAAGGTACGGGTCTCGTCGAAGATCTCGGTTGCGTCGCCGGCGACCGTGATCAGGAACTTGCCGTCGCTGCCGAAGTCGACCTGCCGTTCGATCTGCCGCAGGCGCTGGTCTTCCGGCCCGGCGACATATCCGATCCGGACCCCGGCCGCAGTGAGCGGGCCGCTGTCGTCATCCAGCTTCGGCAGTTGCTTGTCCCACAGCGAACGCGAGGACCGCACGTCCGGCTTGTCGGAATCGAGGCGGCTGATCTGCCAGTACCAGCCGGACAGCGGAATCTCGAACAACGGCTCGCCGAGCGACTGAAACTGGTGTTCGGCGCCGTTTTCGTCCGGCGTCGTAGTCTCGGCCACCAGCGTGCGCAAATACAGATTCAAGCGGCGGTCGAACGAACGCTCGACCGCCTGCCGATAGACCGACGACAGCACGAAACCGGTCAGCACCAGGATCACCACGACCCACGCGGTGGCCGAGAGAAAAAGCCGCATGGCGAGCGAACTTCTGCTCTGTCTCCGAAGTTCGCGATACATCACGGTGTTCTCTTACACGGTCGTCGTGGGCAAGAGGGCGATCGCAAGTCCCACGACGCGAGTGTCGCTTCCGGCCCGCCGTTCCGCAAGCCGTATTGCCGCGACGGGCCGTCCGAGTTGCTAGCGCGCATCGACGGGCGGCGTCAGCAGGTAGCCCAGCCCGCGCACGGTCTGGATGATGTCGACGTCGAGCTTCTTGCGAATTCGCCCGACGAAGACTTCGATCGTGTTGGAGTCGCGGTCGAAGTCCTGGTCGTAGAGATGCTCGACCAGCTCCGTGCGCGAGACCACGCGACCGGCGTGATGCATCAGATAGGCGAGCAGCCGGTACTCGTGCGACGTCATCTTGATCGGATTGCCGTCGACGCTGACGCGGCCGGTGCGGGTATCGAGCCGGACCGGCCCGCAGGTCAGTTCGCTCTGGGCGTGGCCGGTCGCACGCCGCAACAGGGCCCGCACGCGGGCCAGGATCTCCTCGAGGTGAAAGGGCTTCGCCACGTAGTCGTCGGCGCCGGCATCGAAGCCCTGGACCTTGTCGCTCCAGCGGTCGCGCGCCGTCAGAATGAGGACCGGCATGGTTCGGCCATTGCGGCGCCAGGCCTCGAGAACGGAAATGCCGTCCATCTTCGGCAGGCCGATGTCGAGCACGACCGCGTCGTAGGGTTCGGTATCGCCGAGGAAATGGCCTTCCTCGCCGTCGTAGGCGCGATCGACGACGTAGCCCGCGTCGGTCAGCGCCGTGGTGAGCTGGCGATTGAGATCTGGATCATCTTCAACGACGAGAAGGCGCACGGTCAGCTCCGCAACTGTGTATTGGCCCGACTGGCATCAGCATGGTCTCCGACGCCGTGAATGCCCGATGAACGGCGCAAGTCCGAATATTACATTTTTGTCACGCTCGCGGCAGGCGACATCCGGTCCCGTGCCGGCGATGGCAAAACGCATCGGAGCAAGCGGCGGGATCCGAATCGTTCCCTGCACCATGGCACGAACCATTTTGGCCGACCAACGCCGGCCGCGGCTCCCCGCTATTCGCCGACGTCGACGCCCGGCTTCGGCGCGTCTCCGAGCGGGCGCTCCTGCATCGCGACGATCGCCAGCGCGCCGACCGCAAGCAACGCCGCCGACGCGAGGAAGACGTAGCGGAAGGCCGCCACCATGTCCTGGCTCGTGGCCGACGCGAGATCGAGCTGGTCAAGCGATGACGACGGACCGCCGAGCTCGGCGAGCAGGATGGCCGTAAACAGCGCGACCGCGATGGCCGCCATCAGCGACCGGAAGAAGTTCATCGCCCCCGTCACCGTGCCGACCTGGTGGCGGGCCACCGCCGACTGCACCGACACCACGGCCACCGGAAAGGTGGTGCCGAGGCCAAGGGCGACGATCGACAGCAACGCCAGCAGCTGCCACAGCGGCAGCGGCGTCGCCGCCGCCAATACCAGCGACGCGACGGCGCCGGTCGCAAGGCCGACCACCGAGATCCACTTGTAGCGCTTCATATGCATCATCACCCGCCCCGCGGCGGTCGCGCCGGGCACCGACAGGGCGACGATCGGAATCAGCGCCAAACCGGCCTCGCTGGCGCTGAGGTGATAGACCGACTCGTAATAGATCGGCAGGTGCACGGTCAGGCCGACCATGGTGCCGATCGCACAGGCCGCCGCGGTGAAGGCCAGCGGCACTACCGGCCCCGCCAGCAGCGGCAGCGGCAGGAACGGCTCGGCCACGCGACCCGCGCGCCACACGAAGATGCCGGCCAGCACCAGGACGAGCCCGATCAGCGCAAGCAGCGACGGGGACCGCCACGGCAGCACGTTGCCGCCCCAGGTCAGCACGAGCAGGAATGCCATGGCGGCGGCCATCAGCAGCAGGCCGCCCGCCCAATCGAGGCGGCGCGGCCGATGGTGGGCGGGAAGCGTCTTCAGGCGCGGCAGCAGCACGGCCATGGC
Source organism: Xanthobacteraceae bacterium (assembly GCA_031291445.1). GTDB lineage: Bacteria > Pseudomonadota > Alphaproteobacteria > Rhizobiales > Xanthobacteraceae > Bradyrhizobium_A. The sequence continues at coordinate 103,484 of JARLJA010000012.1, forward strand.
GAGCAGCACCAGCGGCAGGTTGATCCAGAAGATCACCGACCAGTGCAGATGGTCGGCGATGACGCCGCCCAGTACCGGGCCGCCGGCACCGGCCGTCACCCAGACCATGCTGAAGTAGGCCTGGTAGCGGGCGCGCTCGCGCGGTGTGATGATGTCGGCGAGGACGGTCTGGACCAGCGGCAGGATGCCGCCACCGCCCAGCCCCTGCAAGAAGCGCGCGCCGATCAGGACGAGAAGGTTCGGCGCCACGGCGCAGGCGAGCGACCCGGCCAGGAACAGCCCCAGCGCCGCCGTCATCATGGCGCGGCGGCCATAGATGTCGCTCAGCGAACCGAAGACGGGCGCCACCGACGTCGAGGACAGGAGGTAGGCCGTGATGACCCAGGACAGGTCGGCCACGTTCTTGAACTGCCGACCGATGGTCGGCAACGCCGTCGCCACGATGGTCTGATCGAGCGCGGTCAGAAACATCGCCATCATCAGGCTGAGCACGATGGCGCGAACCTGGATGTGGCTGAGCCGCGCCGGCGACGTCGCCGCGGACCCGGCGGCGTCCGTTCCAAAGGCGGAACGCGGGGCCGGCGTCGCCCCTTCCGCCGAAGCGGCGCGCTGTCGCAACTGACCGTCCATGGAACTCCCGGGCGCCTCGGCGCCGCAGATCAACGATGGCTACCCGTAGCAGCCCGTCGCCTTGCGAATAAGACCAGCCAGCGCATGGCCCTGCCCGGACGCGGCATCGCGAATCAGTGAACTTTGCGCGATCCCGGCTTCAGGTCTTCGGCCGCGTTCTACCCCGCGCCATCCGCGGCAACAGCGCCGGCCAGCGCACGATGTGATCCTCGAGGTCGGCGTCGTCGACGTCGTCCTCGCTCGCTTCCACGCGGCCACGGACGGATACGCCAGCCTCGTGAACCGTGTCCGGACTGCCGGACACCAGGGGATGCCACCAATAGAGATCGCGGCCCTCGGCGACCAGGCGATAGGCACAGCTGGGTGGCAGCCAATTCAGCGTCCGGACGTTCTCCGGCGTCAGCCGGACGCAATCCGGAACCTTCTGGGAGCGGTTGGGGTAGTCCTTGCAGGCACAGCTGGTCGAATCGAGCAGCGTACAGCCGACATGGGTGAAGTAGATCTTGCCGGTATCCTCGTCCTCGAGCTTCTCCAGGCAGCAGCGGGCACAGCCATCACAAAGGCTCTCCCACTCGGAATCGGACATTTCCTCCAACGTCTTGGTTTTCCAAAACAATTCTTTTCGCCCTGTCAATGGAACGGTTCGCTGCATCATGATTTCTTCAACCGACGGCCTCGAGCTCCGCCGGGTGCGGACGCGGCGGTCACGGCATAGAGCTGCCCCGCCCGGACGCTCCGCTCTCCTTAGCCTTTTCCGCCGGAAATCCCAAGGAGACCATTGGTTTGTGCCCTTCGCTCGGGTAGAAGATCGCATCACCTGCCGGCGCAGTGATCCGCCACAGGGTTGCCTTAACAGGTCCGCATCGTCTGCCCGGCGCGCCGACAGGTGGGCCTGAGCGACGTGAAGTTGGTCGAAGGTTCCGTTGAGCGCTCGTCAGCCAAACGACTGGAAAACTCGCCTCCGGCACGCCCTGCTGGATATCGATGCGCGCATCGACTCGACACTGTTCTCGTCGGGCGCGGGACTGCGCGAGCTCTATGAGCGCTTTTCGACCTTCATGGACCGCTTCTATGTCGGTCGCTGGAAGCGCTGGGTATTCATCGAACCGCTGTCTGAAGCCGCGACGCTCGGCCTCGGCGGCCTGATCCTGATGCTCGCGCTTGCGGGCCCCGCCTTCCGCGAAACGGCGGACGAGGACTGGCTGAAGAAATCCGATCTCGCCATCACGTTTCTCGACCGCTACGGCAACGTCATCGGCAGCCGCGGCATCAAGCACAACGATTCGATCCCGCTGGAGGAGTTTCCCGATCATCTGATCAAGGCGACGCTGGCGACCGAGGATCGCCGCTTCTATGACCATTTCGGGATCGACGTCGCCGGCACCCTGCGCGCGCTGGTGACCAACGCGCAGGCTGGCGGCGTCCGCCAGGGCGGTTCGTCGATCACGCAGCAGCTCGCCAAGAACCTCTTCCTGTCGAACGAGCGCACCATCGAGCGCAAGATCAACGAGGCGTTCCTGGCGGTCTGGCTCGAAACCCGGCTGACCAAGAACGAGATCCTCAAGCTGTATCTCGACCGCGCCTATATGGGCGGCGGCACCTTCGGCGTCGACGGCGCGGCGCATTTCTACTTCAACAAGTCGGCGCGCGACGTCACTCTGGCAGAAGCCGCGATGCTGGCCGGGCTGTTCAAGGCGCCGACCAAATACGCCCCGCACATCAACCTGCCCGCGGCCCGCGCCCGCGCCAACGTCGTGCTCGACAACCTGGTCGAAGCCGGCTTCATGAGCGAGGGCCAGGTGTTCGGTGCCCGGCGCAATCCCGCCACCGCGGTCGACCGCCGCGACGAGAACTCGCCCAACTACTATCTCGACTGGGCGTTCGACGAGATGCGCAAGCTCGTCAGCACGTTTCCGAAATCCTACGTGGAGCGTGTCTTCGTGGTCCGCACCGCGATCGACATGAACGTGCAGCGGGCGGCAGAGAACACGATCGAGAACCAGCTGCGCCAGTTCGGGCGCGACTATCATGCCACCCAGGCCGCGACCGTGATCGCCGACCTCGACGGCGGGGTCCGCGCCATGGTGGGCGGGCGCGATTACGGCGCCAGCCAGTTCAACCGGGCGGTCGACGCCATGCGCCAGCCCGGATCCTCCTTCAAGCCCTACGTCTACACCACGGCGCTGCTCAACGGCTTCAAGCCGACGTCGGTCATCATCGACGGGCCGGTCTGCATCGGCAACTGGTGCCCCCAGAACTTCGGACATTCCTATTCCGGCGCCGTGACCCTGACGCAGGCCATCACGCGTTCGATCAACGTCGTTCCGGTCAAGCTGTCGATCGCGCTCGGCGGCAAGGACGGCCCGAAGGCCGGCCGCGCCAAGATCGTCGAGACGGCGCGCAAGTTCGGCATCAAGGCTCCGCTCCCGGACACCCCCTCGCTGCCGATCGGATCCGACGAGGTCAGCGTGGTGGAACATGCCGTGGCCTATGCCACGTTCCCGAACAAGGGCAAGGCCGTCGCGCCGCATGCCGTGCTCGAGGTCCGCACCGGCGCCGGCGACCTGGTCTGGCGCTGGGACCGCGACGGCAAGAAGCCGACGCAGGCGATCCCCGCGTCGGTGGCCGCCGACATGGCCGGAATGATGAGCCACGTGGTCGAGGAAGGCACCGCGCGGCGCGCCCAGCTCGACGGCATCCCCGCGGCGGGAAAGACCGGCACCACGAACGCGTTCCGCGACGCATGGTTCGTCGGCTACACCGGCAATTTCACCGGCGCGGTGTGGTTCGGCAACGACGACTATTCCCCGACCAACCGCATGACCGGCGGCTCGCTGCCGGCGCAGACCTGGCACGACATCATGGTGGCTGCGCACCAGGGCGTCGAGATTCACGACCTGGCCGGCGTCGGCCCCAGCAAGAGGATGGTGTCCGAGGCGGCGGCCTCGGCGAAGGCGCAGGACGTCAGCGCCGCGCCGCCCCCGATCCTCACCCGGCGCGGCGCCGACATCCTGGTCCAGGTCGAAAAACTGATGGATGATGCCGCGAAGGCCGTGTCGAAGACCTCGCTCACGGCGCCGGCGCAACCCAAGGCTCCCGCGAAACCCTCGCCCTCGACGTCTCTCGATTCACCCGGCGGCGTCGCTTCGGCCGCGGCCGGGCCATCGAGCGGCGGAGCCGCTGTGGTCGCCGCGCGCAAGAACTGAATCCGCGTGACATGACGAGAATTCCGTGCGGCTGATATTTCTCACACTGGTGGCACTCCTGCTGGCCACCGCCATCGGTCTCGGCGCCACCTGGATCACCGCGACCCGCGGCGTCAACGTGGGCACGCTGACCATCGGCTCATGGGTGGCGCGCCCGCGTACCGGGACCAGCGACATCGACCCTTACGCCCGGGCATCGGTCGCACGCAGCGGCGAGTTGCCGATCGGCGCGGGTGACGGCATCGCCTTCACCGCGATCACGGACGACGCCAAGCGCCCGCTGGACGGACGCTGCGACGTGATCGTCAGCGGCGTCACGCCGGCGGCCCGGTTCTGGACGCTGACGCTCTACGATCCGACGGGGCAACTCGTCGCGAACAGCATGGAGCGCTACGGATTCACCAGCCAGGAGATCGTGCGCGGATCCGACGGATCGTTCGAGATCCGGATTGCGCCGCGCGCGCGCGCCGGCAACTGGCTTCCGACCGGCGGGCTTGACCGATACACCCTGGTGCTGCGGCTGTATGATACGCCGGTCGGCATCGCGACGCGTACCCAGCGCGACGCGCCGATGCCGACGATCTCCACGGTGGGCTGTTCATGATCCGATTTCTGGTCGCCCTGGTCAGCGGAATCGTCATGGGCGGTATCGTCCACCTCGTCAGCGTGCTGTCGCTGCCGCGGATCGCAAGCCTCGACGCCTATTCGCGCCTCGCGCCGCTGACGCCAGTGAACACGGTCACCGCGCTGCCGGCCGCATCGCCGACCAACAACCGAATTCCGCTGATGGATCCCGCCTTCGCGGTTGCGGTTTGCCGCTATGACCTGTCGAATGGGCCGATCAAGCTCGTGGTCCCGGTGAGCCAGGCCTATACCTCGGTCTCGTTCTATACCCGAAGCGACATCGCCTACTATGCGATCAACGATCGCTCCGCCGGCCGCAAGGTGATCGAACTCGACCTGATGACCGAAGCCCAGCACGCCGAAGTGCCCGAAGACGAAGAAGTGACCGCCGCGGACCGGCTGATCATCGATTCTCCCGGCAACCGCGGTCTGATCGTGCTGAAGGCGCTTGCGGCCGAGCCGGGCCTGATGCCGCAGGCGCAGGCGTCACTGGCGACCGCGACTTGCAAGGTGCAGACCACGCCTGTCGCCGCCCGCTGACGGCGACCGCCGCGGGGCGACCGGTCAGCCTTTGACAGTGAGGATCTGGGCGACGACCGGCGTGTGTTGCAGAGCGGCCTCCACATGCGCCGACAGGTCGCCGATCAGGCGGTCGGCACCCGCCGCCATGTCATCGGGGCCCTGGACGACCAGTCGCTCCAGCGCCCAGTGATATCCCGCGACCCGCTGCCGCAGACATTCGCCCACCCACTGCACGATCAGCGCATTTTCCTTCATCCGCGCCTGCGCGTCCGCGCGCTCGCGCGGCGACAGATCGGTAATGTATTTGAGGCTGGCGTCTCGTTTCTGGTCGAGGTCGGCGACCTGCGCCGCCGTCGCGAAGAAGCGATCGAGGCGCTGGATGTCGTCGCGTGCGTCGTCGATCACCTGCGCATAGCGCGAGGCGTGCGAGAGATGCGGCTCGTCGATCAGGTGACGGCCGTACATGGTGCGATCGAACCGGTAGCCCTGGTGCCACGGCGCGGCGATCGGGTCGTATTCGCCGAACACGCCCTTCCAGAGCGAACGCGAATGCGGCGGCTCGATGAAGGCATAGGCCTGGTTGCGCAGCGATCGTTCGCTGTCGGTCAGCTGGAAATCGGAAGCGCGCCGCCCGGTGCTCTGGATGGCCTCGACACCGACCCAGCGGTGCATGTCCTCGTTGAGGACGTCGTTGCGGGCCCGGCCGAAGTCTCCGGTGGAGCACCCCGGAAGCACGATGGAAAGCAGTCCCAGCGCGGTGATGACGGCGGCCGCTCGGATGCGGCTCACGGGCCTCCGATATGGGCCGCCTGGCATCGCGAAAACCTCAAATTCAGGATCGTGCGCGCCTGCGGCGGCGGCGCCCCGTGGCGGTGCCCTCTTCCGGTCCGCTGCCGCCGGCGGTTCCGTCGACGTTGCGCTCGATCCTGACCACCGGAAGGATGAGGACCGTCCCCATTTCCCCGCGTGGAATTTCATCCAGCCAGGTGCCCAGGCGACGCGACACCGCATCCGTCGGAAACTCGATGATGGTGCCCATACTCGTGTATCTCCTTGCCGCTTCCCGGATGCAGCCCCCGCGGCGCCGACCATAAGAGCCCGTCATGGTTAATGACTATTTAATGATGGGGTATGGCGCGAGCGGCGACGGGCCACGCCACCGCCGCCGAACGATGGCTGCCCTTCCACCCCCCCGATCCGAGCCGGTTAACGGTCTGTTTTCCTTAACGGCTTGTTAAAGAGCCCCCGCTAACGTCATCGCCGGATCTCCCGGTCACCATGAAGATGACGCCAATTCCGACCTTTCCCGGCTTCGACGGACTGATGACGCTGTCGCGCCGCGAGGGCGTCGACATCCGCCCGACCCTGCTCCGGGTTCTCACCGATCTCTATGTGCAGACGACGGCACACACGTCGGACGAGGAACAGCAGTTCGTCGCCCTGACGTCACGGCTGATCGACGAAGTCGACGACGCGACCCGCGCGGCGGTCCGCGCACGCCTGTCGATCTATCCCAATACCCCCCGACAGATCGCCGACAAGCTGGAGCTGAGCCCGGCCGATCCGTCGTCGATCCCTCTCGCTCCGAGACTGGAAGCTCCGCCGATGCTGGCGCCCGAGGCCGGCGAGGAGCCGCCTGTGCCGCAACGAACGGCCGCGCTGACGATGCAGCCGCAGGATGCCTACGAACTGAACAGCATGTTCTTTGCAGCCGACGAGTCCGAGCGGATCCTGATCCTCCGCAATCTCGAGGCGGCGCCGCTCAAGCCGGCGCCGCGCATCGACGCCGGCCGCGCGACACGCAGCATTGCCGCGCTGGAACGCATGGCCCTGGAAGCGGACATGATCGGCTTCGTGCACGAAATCGCGCAGGCCCTGATTCTGCCCGCACGGCTGGCGCGGCAGATCGTCGAGGATCCGAGCGGCGAGCCGCTGGCTTGCGCCGCCCGCGCCCTCGGCATGACCAGCGAGATCTACGAACGCGTCCTGCTGTTCCTCGACCCGGAGCTCGGGGCATCGGTCCAGCGGGTCTACAGGCTGTCACGCCTCTATGACACCTTGAGCGAACGCGTGGCGCTGGTCGTGCTCGCCGCCTGGCGGGGCACTTCGCTTGCCAGCACACGCGCCAGGTATCAGCCCGCGCTCCATGACGATGAACGCCAGCGGGCGCGTTCGACGTCTGTCCCGAGCCCGGCGGCGAGGCCGGCGTCCAGCCCGACCGCGCCCACCATGCCTGCGCGCGGTGGCACCAGGGGCTGATCGCCCTCGGACCCCTGGTGTGATGGATTTGACATTCGCTTCGGCATTGCCGGGAATCGGGACACTAGCCGCCGGTCAGATCCAGAAAATGCCGCCCGGCCTTGTCCTCGATCTCGACGATCCAGAGATCAGGATCGAAGCGAACTTCACGAGTCAGCCGCTCCTCCACCTCCTGCTCCGGAACCGGTTGCGGCGACGTCGGCACGAACACCCGCTCGACGGGACGGCTGTCCTCGTAGGCGGTCTGCGGTGCCGGCGCGAACAACAGGGCGGTGCCGTCGAGCAACGCCACTTTGACGAACACCGCGCCGGCCTCGTCGGCGCCATGACGCCGTACCGCGCCGAACATGCCGTTGATCTGGCAGCGGCGCAGATAGGCCGCGACCCAAATGGTGGATTTCAAGCGCATGAGCGGACGATAAGGCGGCCGTGCCGCGAGGCAATGCCAAAGTCGTCGTTCGGCGGGAAAAAGTCAGCGTCCGCGACGGCGTGCGTGCGACCGGCGCATCGACGCGCCGGTTCAGCCTGCTAGTCGATCGGCCGGCCGGTCGCCGCCGCCAGTTCGCGCGTCAGCCGATCGGAGATCTGGCCGCTGACCGGAAGTTTCCTCTCACGTTCGAAGCGCTCGACCGCAGCCCTCGTCTCGGGGCCCGCGATGCCGGTGGGCTTGAGCTGCCCATAACCAAATTCGGTCAGAACCCGCTGCACGGTCGAAATTCGCCGCGTCGATACGATCAGGTCGCCGACGGGATCCGCATGGGCCTGAATTGGCGCGGGCGGTCGCGGTGCGGCGTTCGACTGCGAGGCGGCCAGTGGGGCCACGGCTCGTGCGGCTTGGGGAGGAGCTTCGGCGGCCTTGGGGTCGGCGTGGACATCTGCGTCGGAGGGGCGCGGGCGCGGCAGCGGGCTGGGGCCGGCCACGGCGGTCGACGGCTGCTCCGTCGTTGCGGGAAACACCGCGCTGAACATCGGCGCGGGGTGACGGCCGGCCTGCAGGAACGCGGCGTTGGCGACGATGGCGATGGCTGCGATTCCGGCGACGGCTCCCGCGATGACGTCCTTGGGGTTTCGCAACAGCGCGCGCACCAGCAAGCTCCTGTCCCGCACAGCAGCAGACCCATTCGCCCGCGGGGAAGCGCGGCGGTGCGGCGTATCGTCTTCGATCACGAGAGCTTTAGGCACTTTTCTTCACCTGCATGATGGCATTGTCCGGGCGCGGAACGGGCGCCAGCGGAGTCACGTTGGATGCGGCACGCTCGGTCGGCGAAACCGCGACGAGCGGAAGGGCGACCGCGACCACGGTGCCCTCGTTGAGCTTGCTGGAGACGCTGATCTCGCCGCCATGGAGATCGACCAGGGTCTTGACGATCGAAAGGCCGAGGCCGGTCCCCTCGTGGCGCCGCTGATATGTCGTCCCGGCCTGAAAGAAGGGTTCACCGATTCGCTTCAGATCCTCGCCGCCGATGCCGATCCCGGTGTCGGCGACCGACAGCAGGAGACGGCCGCCCTCGATTCGGCAAGAAACCGTCACCGATCCGCCCCGCTCGGTGAACTTGATCGCATTCGACACCAGGTTCAGGACGACCTGCCTGAAAGCGCGCGGATCGGCGGTGATCTCGGGAAGATCCTCGGGCAGACGGAGCCGCAGATCGAGCCCGTTCTCCCGCGCCTTCAACGCCATCAGATTGCAGCAGGACAGGATCGCCTCGCGCGGCAGGAACGGATGCAGCGCAATTTCGAAGCTACCGGCCTCCATCTTCGACAGATCGAGGATTCCATTGACGACGGACAGCAGGTGCTGTCCGGAATCATTGATCAACTGGGCGTATTCCTTGCGCCGCGCGGCATCGACCATCAGGTCATCCTCCCGGACGATCATCTCCGAGAAGCCGATGATGGCGTTGAGCGGCGTGCGCAGCTCGTGGCTCATGGTCGCGAGAAACCGGCTCTTCGCCGCGTCCGCCCGCTCGGCCACGGCCCGCGCCGCCTGGAGCGCGTCTTCCTGGCTCTTGCGTTCGGTGACGTCGCGCATCACCGCGACGACCTCGCGCTCACGTTCGTCGGGAGCGGCACCGGCGCGTTCGAGCGGCCGGCAACGCATCTCCAGCCAGACGAAGTCCACGCCGCCACGCGGTCCATCACGGCGCACGCGAAATTCGACATTGCCCGAGATCGCACCGCGGGCGGCGTCCGAAAGCGCCTTCAGGTAGGCCGGGCGGTCGCCGACGTGAACGCGGTCGAACAGGCCGTGGCCGGACAACTGGCTGGATGAGACGCCGAGCAGCGCCTCGGCGGCCGGCGAAATGAATTCGATGGCGCCGTTGCGGCGGTGACGCGAAACGATGTCGCTCATGTTGAGCGCAAGCATGCGGTAGCGCTCCTCCTCGGCGATCAGTTGCCGGCCGCCTGCGCGCGCCAGGGCTTCGGCGGCATAGGCCAGAACGACGGCAAAGACCGTCGCCGAGGCGATGCCGGCGGCAGCGTAAGCGGCAGCGACCTGCGGTCCGATCTGCGACGGCGGCAGAACTCCGGCGAGACCGAGCACCACCAGTGCGGCGACACAGATCAGCGCGAGAGCTGCGGCAAAGGCGACCACGCGACGCGAGGCCGACAGCGCAGCCTCGATCGGCAGCACCACCAGCCAGACGGCCGCAAATGACGCAATGCCGCCGGTCCGCACGGCCACCGCCATGACCATGGCGCAAAGCGCCGCGGACGACAGGACATGTGCGCTCTCGTAGCGACCGGTCCGCGAGAGGAAATAGGCGACGAGAATCGGCGCGATCAGCCACGCGAAGATCACAACCTCGATCTCCGAGGGCGCGCCGCGCAGCACCAGATAGATCGGAAGCAGGGCGAGCGCGACCAGGCTGCCGAGCAGGCGCGGCGCGATGAAGGCGCGGTGCCGCGCGCTGGTCATCGCGTCGCGGCGCGCCGACGGGTGCAACAACCCGTCCAGATGGTCTCGAATTTTGCTCAGAAGGATCACGTCGTTCTCGCGCTGCGGTCGGCCGTCCACCAGACGCTCCGCAATGCCCCCGTTATCATTGCCGGATCGTGTCAGAGCGAGCTTAAGCGAACGCTAAGGCGCCGTGTTCCGCTGCGCCTCGATCGGGCATGCCGACCGCCGCGCCGCCTCGTACACGCGCATTTGCCTTGGAATGGTGAACGCGAAGTTTCCGGCCATGGCTGATTTATGGTTTCGAAAGTGTGGATGGCGGCGTTCGCGGCGAGGAGCTGGGCGAAATCATGGCTCTTCCATCGACCAATTGAAAATTTACGGCAAAATAATTGGTTGCAACTTTAAGCAACTTGAAGCGACCACTCTCACTTCAGTTTCACCGGCTGCTGCTAGCGTGACATCACGGTTGCGGGGGCGACCGTGACGGGATGAGAACACGAGAGATCGGGTGGCGGAATGTTCTTTCTGCTTCGCATGGCGTTCTGGCTCGGGCTGGTGCTCGTGCTGCTGCCGACGGACAAGTCACAGGATTCGGACAAGGCTCCGCAGGTTGCCGCCTCCGACGCGATCTCGGCCGCCACCGCGGCAGTGGTCGACATGAGCCAGTTCTGCAGCCGCCAGCCCGGCGCCTGCGCCGTCGGAGGTCAGGCCGCGACCGTGATCGGCCATCGCGCCCAGATGGGAGCCAAGAAGCTCTACGGCATCATCACCGAAAAGCGCGCGCCCGATCATACCGGATCGATCGGAGAGGCCGGCCACGGCGGCGGCAGTGACACCTTGACGCCCGTGGATCTCGAAGTGGAGTGGCAGGCTCCAGCCGCTAAAGCGGCCGCCGACGAGACTGGCCCGACCCCCTGATCCGCGTCAGATAGCGCACCACGCCGCATATAGAGTGGCCCACCCGATGGAACCATGGCTTCCCGGCGGGCGGGTCATTCATTATATGAAGCGGACGGACTGCTGCGAGGCGCGCAATGACGATCGACGACATCAAGGACAATTTCGCGCTGCTCGACGAGTGGGACGACCGTTACCGTTACGTCATTGAACTTGGACGGACCCTGGCGCCCATGTCGGAGGCCGACCACACCAGCGAAAACAAGGTACAAGGCTGCACCAGCCAAGTCTGGCTGGCGCGCAGCCTGACACGTGACGCCTCCGGCGCGCAGGTCCTGCATTTCGTCGGGGACAGCGACGCGCATATCGTACGCGGGCTGGTCGCCATCCTGCTGGCATTCTATTCGGACAGGACGCCGCAACAGATCCTGGACACCGACGCGATCGCTCTGTTCGAGCAGCTGGGTCTGCGTGAGCACCTGACCCCGCAGCGCTCCAACGGCTTCCGCGCCATGGTCGAGCGCATCCGCCGCGACGCCCGCGAGGCCATCGCCACGGCCGCGACTTAAATCGCCGCGACTTCGGCTTCTGGACTTGGGCATCTGGGCTTGGGCATCTGGACAACCGTCGCCGAACAGGATGTTCCCGGCCCGGCCGCCGTGGGTCTAGCGTCGCCGGCGCCGCTGCTGGCCAAGTCCCATTTTCTTGGCCAGCTGGGAGCGAGCCACCGCGTAGCTCGGCGCCACCATGGGGTAGTCCGGGGGCAATCCCCATTTCTCCCGGTATTGCTCGGGTGTCATGTTGTACTGCGTGCGCAGATGGCGCTTGAGCGATTTGAACTTCTTGCCGTCTTCCAGACAGACCAGATAGTCCGAGGTCATGGACTTCTTGACCGGGACCGCCGGCTTGGCGGGCTCGGCAATGGCTTCAACATGGCCTGCGGAAACCCTGACCAGCGCACCGTGGATCTGGCTGATCAATGCCGGGAGTTCGGACGCCGGCGTGGCGTTGTGGCCGACATAGGCCGACACGATATTGGCCGTGAGTTCGATGAAGTTCTTCCCCGGGCCGTCGCTCATCGCTTGGGTCTCTCTGCAAGCCCTGCCCCGCCGCACATGCCGGGACTCTCCTGGACGAGAATCTCCTTGGCAATCATTGCTGTCATGGGCGGCCCCACTGTCTGACTATGCGCGCAAGGTCGATGCACTGACAAGAACATCAGCGCCCACCCCTGCCCCGATCCGCCGGACGCTAGCCGCGCTGGTCGAGATGGTGGCGAAGTTCGTCGATGGACGCGAAGCGAATCATGCCTTCCGGCAGCTGCGCCTCGATGGAGCCGTCCGAGTACAGCGAATAGGCCATGCCATCGACCACCCCGGATTTCAGAACCGTCACTTGCGACGTTTCGGCAGACCGGCGGACGGGTGGAGACGGCGAGGTCCGTGCGGCGCCCGCCTCCGCGGGACGCGGCGGAAGTGAGGAGTGGCGCGCGGGTTCGGAGCGATTGCGCTCCGCGAGAGGCCACGCATCCTCGAACGAAGCACTGGGCGGAGCGGGGGCTTCGTCTGGTGCCGCTGCGGCAGCGTTGTCCTCGGCCGTACCGGCTGGGCCCGGGGAGCGGTCCCTGCGGGTCGACATGAACAACAGGTTCCGGCGCTTTTTCGCCGGGGCCGCGGTCGCGACCTGGTCCGGCTCCGGGGCGCCGGTCTGGACTGCGGCGGCGTCAGCTTGCCAAGCCGGAGGCAATGGCGCCTCCCCCTCGTCTTCTCCCGCCTGGGCGGACAGGCCGGGGGCGGCGGCCGCCGTCCCGGAGCCCGGGTGAAGCATCGCGTCGCGCCCGGATGCCGCAGCCGGCAGACCGCCTTCGCGGAGCGCCCGGGAAATGACTTTGAGTTCGCGCAGCAGCATCGTTGCCGCGACCAGGACGGCCCCGGTGCAGACGCCAGTAACCCCCGACACGATCAGCGTATTGCCGAGGCTGAATTCCTTCATCGGGATTGCGAATACGATTGACAACAGTCCCGCAACGCCGATGACCAATCCGGCGACCAAGAGCCCCAGCATCTGCTACTCCACACCCGCCGCTGCCGCGACAACCGCCCGCCACGATACCGTCATAATGTTAAAACCGACAACGCCCAAAATACGTTCCAAGTGGCCCGAATGTCATCGCAATACCGCCTTATCCCCTTGAAATTCATGAGACGCTCGGGATCCATCCGACCCGGTACCAGCTCATCACGCACCAAAGGGGGAAAATGCTGCGCTGCATCAGGACAATAGCGCCACAATTGGCAATTACTTGGGCCGCGCACCGCGCTATACAGTCGCTCGATCAGTCGCGGCCTGAGTATTTCGCAGGCCTGGGGGCCCGCCCGGTTCAACATTTACGATGTCATCCATAACGACTTCCGCCCTTGAGACGCCCCAGCGACGCTCGATCGAACAGTATTGTGACGATCTGGCCCTGGTTAGTCTCGGCATCGTGGCCGTCGTCGCCGGCCTGACGTTCCAGGATTATGGCCTGGGGTGGGACGACTATACCCACGCCGAATACGCCGACCTGCTCCTCAAGATGTATGGGTCGGGATTCAACGACACCAGCGCACTCTCCTTTGCCAACCTGTACATGTACGGCGGCGGCTTCGACATGGTCGCGGCCCTGCTGAACAAGGTCCTGCCGCTGGATCTGTTCGAGACCAGGCGCCTGCTCGGCGCCGTGGTCGGCGTCATCGGCCTCGCCGTCTCATGGCGCGTCGGCCGTCGCGTCGGAGGCCCGATCGCAGGTCTGGCGACGCTGTGCCTGTTGGCGCTGTGTCCGACCTACTACGGCCACATGTTCATGAATCCCAAGGACGCGCCGTTCGCGGTGGCGATGATCTTCCTGATGCTTGGGCTGGTGAGGCTCGCCCAGGAGTATCCCAAGCCGTCGCCTCACACCGTCCTGATCGTCGGGCTCGGGGCAGGCCTGTCGATCGGAAGCCGCATCCTCGGCGGGCTCGCGCTGGTCTACGCGCTGGTGGGGTTCATTCCGCTGTTCGTCGCCGAGGTGCGGGCCTTCGGAGTCCGGCAAGCTTGGGGCCGCTTCGTCCATGTCGGCTACGTCCTCCTCCCCGGCTTGCTGCTCGGCTATCTGGTCATGGGGCTGATCTGGCCGTGGTCGATCATGGAGGCATCCAACCCGTTTCACGCGCTGACCTATTTCTCCCATTTCTTCGAGAAGCCGTGGAAGGAAATGTTCGACGGCGCCCTCGTCTCCGTCCCGGACATGCCATGGTCCTATCTGCCGACGCTGTTTGCCCTGCAGCTGCCCGAGGTCCTGATCGCGCTGCTGTTCGCCGGCCTTGGCGGCGCCATGGTGTCGCTGGCGCGAACCGCCGTCCCCGCCGAGCGCAAGACCGTTCTGTTGATCCTGGTCCAGGCGGCTTTTCTGCCTCTGCTCATCGCGATGGTGAAGCGCCCGGCGCTGTACAATGGCATCCGCCATTTCGTCTTCGTCGTGCCGCCGATGACCGTACTCGGCGGCATCGCCTTCAACTGGATCGTGCAATCACTCAAGGACCATGGTCGCTCGGCGCAGGGCGCCGCGGCCATCGTGTTCGCGTTCGGGCTGCTGCTGCCGCTCCACGAGATGATCCGGCTGCATCCGTATCAATACACCCACTTCAACTATATCGCCGGCACCGTGCGGGCAGCCGACTCGCACTTCATGCTGGATTACTGGGGGCTGGCGTTCAAACAGGCTTCGGACGAGCTCCAGGAACTGCTCGACGAACGCGACGAAGAGCCGCCGAAGAACCGCAAATGGAAGGTCGCGGTTTGCGGACCGCAGCGCCCGGCCCAGGTCGCACTCGGTCAGGACTTCACGATCGGCTGGGACAGCAAGGCTGCCGACTTCGCCATGACCCTGGGCGAGTTCTACTGCAAGGGCTTGAACGCCCCGATCCTGGTCGAAATCAAGCGTGACGACGTGGTGTTCGCCAGGGTCTATGACATTCGCGGCCGGAACATTTCCGACCTGCTGTCGATCCCGCCGCCGTGACGGCGGTCCGGCATTACGTCGGCGCGGACCTCATCCGCGACGCCGCGTATTGCGCTCTCTCGACGCTTCGGACTACTCTTTCCCAAAATCAAATGCGGAGGAAGACATGTCACACGCGCAGGCACGACGCGACGATCCCCGGACGGGCATGACCGCGGCTGAATGGGCCCAACGCGTCAAACTCGCCGCGGCGTACCGTCTGGTTGCCTTCTACGGCTGGGACGACCTCGTCGACACCCATATCTCGGCGCGCGTTCCCGGGCCGGAGCACCACTTCCTGATCAATCCCTACGGCCTGATGTTCGACGAGATCACCGCGTCAAGCCTCGTCAAGGTCGACCTGCAGGGCAACCAGCTCACCAAGAGCGACTACAGCATCAACCCGGCCGGCTTCACGATCCATTCGGCGATCCATGAGGTGCGCGAGGACGCCGGCTGCGTGCTCCACCTCCACACGCCCGACGGCACCGCGGTCGCAAGCTGCATGGAGGGGCTTCTGCCGTTGAACCAGACCGCCCAGCTCGTGACCGGGGACCTTGCCTACCACGACTACGAAGGCATCGCGCTCGATCACGACGAGCGCCCGCGGCTGCAGCGGGACCTTGGCACCAAGAACCACATGCTGTTGCGCAATCACGGCACCCTGACGGTCGGCCGCTCGGTCGCCTCGGCGTTCGAACGCATGTTCCATCTGGAGCGGGCCTGCACCATGCAGGTGCGCACCCGCATGCTGGGCCCCACGGCCTACCCGGTCGAGCGCGCGGTGATCGACAAGAACGAGAGGCTGGTATCCAACCTCGATGCAATGGAACGCCGAGCGACCCAGCTGGTGTGGCCGCCGCTGCTGCGCAAGCTCGACCGGATCGACCCCGGTTACAAGACCTGAGGCCCGTGCTAGGGTTGATCAACACCCTCTGCACTTCGAATCAAACGCCGCCCAATTCCGGGCGGCGTTTCTGCGTCTTGCCCCATCCCGCTCGGCTCGCAGCCCGACTGTCAGCCCTTGGGCGCCTCGGCCAGCGCCGCGAGGATGCGCACCCAGGAGCGGATGCCCTTGTGGAAGCTGCGCAGGTCGTACTTCTCGTTCGGCGAATGAATATTGTCGTCGTCGAGGCCGAAGCCGATCAGCACGGTATCCAGCCCCAGCGTCCGCTTGAAATCCGCGACAATGGGGATCGAGGCGCCGGAGCCGATCAGGACCGCCTCCTTGCCCCATTCCTCGGTGAGTGCCTGCTTGGCGGCGACCAGCGGCTTCATCTGCCAGTCCAGCGCGATGGCCGGCGCCGCAGCGTGATCGATGAACTCCACCTTGCAGTCGGAGGGGACGCGGACACTGACGAAGTCGCGGAACGCAGCGCGGATCCGCTCGGGATCCTGGCCCTGAACCAGCCGGAACGAGACCTTCGCCGACGCCTCGGCCGGGATCACGGTCTTGGAGCCCTCGCCGGTATAGCCGCCGACGATGCCGTTGATGTCGCAGGTCGGCCGCGACGACACCTGCTCGATCAGGAGCCGTCCCTTTTCACCCGCGGGGATCGCAAGACCGATCGGCTTGAGGAACGTCTCCGGGGTAAGTCCCAGTTGGCTCCACTGCGCCAGGATCTCGGGCGGCAGATCGGCGACGCCGTCGTAGAAGCCGGGGATCGCGATGCGGCCGTCGTCGTCATGAAGGCCGCCGAGGATCCGCGTCAGAATCCGGATCGGGTTCTGCGCTCCGCCGCCATAGATCCCGGAATGCAGGTCGCGGTTCGCCGCCTTGATCCGCACTTCCTCATAGAGCAGTCCGCGCAGCGATGTCGTGATCGCCGGGGTCTGGCGATCCCACATCCCGGTGTCGCAGACCAGCACGTAGTCGGCGGCGAGGTCTTTCTTGTGCGCGCTCAGGAACGGACCGAAATTCTTCGACCCGATCTCTTCCTCGCCTTCCAGCAGGATCGTCACGTTCAGCGGCAAGGCGCCGGTGACCTCCTTCCATGCCCGGCAAGCCTCGACGAATGTCATGAGCTGGCCTTTGTCGTCCTGGGCACCGCGGGCGACGATGATCTTGTGGCCAGCCGGATCATCGACGATGACCGGATCGAACGGGGGACGGCGCCACAGCTCCAGCGGATCGACCGGCTGAACGTCGTAGTGGCCGTAGAACAGGACATGGGGGGCCGCGGCGGAACGATCGGGAAGCGTGGCGACGATGGCCGGCAACCCCGCCGTCGGCCGGACCTCGGCGGCGAAACCGAGCGCGGCGATCTCATCGGCCAGGTGGCGGGCCGCGCGCCGGCAATCGTCGGCGAAGGCACCATCGGCGGAAATCGACCGGATGCGCAGCAGCGCGAACAATCGATCGAGGCTCGCGTCGAGCCCGGCGTCGACGTGAGCGAGAACGGCGGGCAATTGGCGGGCGTTGGAGGTTGCGACGTCGGACATGCGAGGAGCCTTGGCTGTGTGACCGCGGACGGGCGGACGTGGGCAGGAAATCTACCATCGAAAGCCCCATCGCCGCGACTGCCGTGGCGAGGAGACGAGGGTTGCGCTGGCAGTCTGAGGCGGTCCCCTAGCGTCGCAGCAGCCCCCCGAGCGCGCCGCGGACGATCGCCCGGCCGACGGAGCCGCCGATCGAACCGCCCACGGACTTGCCGAGATCGGCAACCACGCCCCCGACCACCTTGTCGGCGACGGACCGCGTCACGTTGCGGGCGATGACCTGGCCGGTCGACAGCTTGCCGCGCGGCACGTTGGTGCCGAAGATCTCCCCGACCACCGCCCCGATCTGGCCGAGGACACCGCCACCGCCCGCGGTGGTCGCGCCGCCGGCCACACGCTTCTGCAGTACTTCATAGGCCGACTCGCGGTCGATCGCCGTGTCGTACTTGCCCTTCACCGGGCTTGCGGCGATGATGGCCTTGCGCTCGTCGGCGCTGACCGGCCCGATCCGCGCCGAAGGCGGCCGGACCATGACCCGCTCGACCACCGCCGGGATGCCGTTGCCCTCCAGGAACGACACCAGCGCCTCGCCCTTGCCGAGTTCGGTGATCACCTTGGCGGTATCGAGCTTCGGATTGGGCCGGAACGTCTCCGCCGCCGCCGCCACCGACTTCTGGTCTCTGGGGGTGAAGGCCCGCAGCGCGTGCTGGACACGGTTGCCGAGCTGGGAGAGCACCTTGTCGGGGACATCGATCGGGTTCTGTGTGACGAAATAGACGCCGACGCCCTTGGAGCGGATCAGCCGGACCACCTGTTCGATCTTGTCCATCAGCGCCTTCGGCGCGTCGTTGAACAGGAGGTGGGCCTCGTCGAAGAAGAACACCAGCTTCGGCTTCGGCGGATCGCCGACCTCCGGGAGCTGCTCGAACAGTTCGGACAGCATCCAAAGCAGGAATGTGGCGTAGAGGCGCGGGTTCTGCATCAGCCGGTCGGCGACCAGGATGTTGATCATCCCGCGACCGTCCGGGTCGGTGCGCATGAAATCCTTCAAGTCCAGGGCTGGCTCGCCGAAGAACTTGTCGCCGCCCTGGTTCTCGAGCACCAGGAGCTGGCGCTGGATCGTCCCGACCGTCTGCTTCGAGACATTGCCGTACTGCACCGTCAGCTGGTCGGCCTGTTCGGCCACGAAGGCCAGGATCGCGCGGAGGTCCTTCATGTCGAGGAGCAGCAGGCCCTGCTCGTCCGCGACCCGGAACGCGATGTTCAACACGCCCTCCTGGACGTCGTTGAGATCCATCATGCGCGACAGCAGCAAGGGCCCCATTTCCGAAACGGTCGCCCGGATCGGGTGCCCCTGCTCCCCGAACACGTCCCAGAAAATGGTCGAGAACTGATCCGGCTGGAACGTCAGGCCCATGTCGCGCGCCCGCGCCACGATGGCGTCCTTGGCTTCTCCGACCTCGGCGATGCCCGACAGGTCGCCCTTGATGTCGGCCGCGAAGACCGGCACCCCCGCGCGCGCGAAACCTTCCGCCAGAACCTGAAGCGACACGGTTTTTCCGGTTCCGGTCGCTCCGGTGACGAGGCCGTGGCGATTGGCAAGGGCCAGCGTCAGATAACAAGGGTTGTCACCCTTGCCCAGATAGATGCCTTCCGCAGTGTCAGTAGCCGCCGATGCAATCATTCGTGTGCCTTCAATCTCATTCCGTTCGGCGTGGTGTCGACAGTCCGGCATCGTTCGATGTCTTGCGCCGCGACAATCAGTCGGCTTGCATCGGTCATGTGGGCCGGGCGTGGCATTGCAGGAACCCGCGGACGCGAAATCCGCAATGAATTGTGCCGTGGGCTGTGCAGCGATGCAACACTCGGCGTGCGTTTCGAACGAATTGTCGGTTCGCTTGAGGCTTCGCTTGAAATTTATCGTTCGCGGGCACAAGATTGTTTCTATAAGGAATGGCCGGCGCTTAACCGGTGAAGGCGGGGCAATCATGGACGAACTGATTGAGCAGCTGGCTGCAAAAGTCGGTGTCGATAAGGCTGTGGCGGAGAAGACCGTCGGAATTATTCTCGATTTTTTGCGGACCGAAGGTCCGACCGAGACGGTCCAGGAGCTGATCAACAAGCTTCCCGGAGCGGATGCGGCAATCACATCAAGCGGCGGCTTCAAGGGCGGCTTTCTTGGCGGGGGGCTGATGGCGCTCGGCGGCAAGCTGATGGGCCTCGGACTTGGAATGGGTGAAATTCAGGGCGTCGCGCGTGAACTGTTCAAGTTCGGACGCGACAAAATTGGCGCGGACAAGATCGACGCGATCATTGCCGGCACCCCGGGCCTCAGCCAGTTCGCCTGAATTCTTTCTTCCGTTCGAGTAACATGACATATCCCATTGCCAAGATTGACGGTCTTAGCGCGCACGCCGCGTCAAAGCTGAAGTCGGTCGGTATTCGCACCACGGAAGGCCTGCTGGAGGCCGCCCGCACCGTGAAGGGCCGCAAGGCGCTGGCCGCCCAGACCGGGCTGAGCGAGCAGCAGCTGCTGGAGTGGGCCAACGTCGCCGACTGCATGCGCATCAAGGGCATGGGCAGGGCGCGCGCCGAACTGCTGCGGGCCGCCGGCGTCACCACCGTCAGGGAATTCGTTCACCGCAACCCGGAACGTCTCGCCCTGGCGATGAAGGAAGCGAACGAAAAGCGAAAACTGGTCAGCGTGCTGCCCTCTGAAGCGTCGGTGAAGCGGTTGATCGAGCACGCGCGCAAGCTTCCGTTGAAGATCTCCTACTAGCCGGCATATGCGGTCTCAGGCGCCGGCCCGTTCTGCGCCTTGACTCCGCGCGCCGGACCGCGCAAAGCGACCGCATGCGTCCAGCTCCCAGCCAGCCACCGGCGAGTGGCCAGCGCCAGCATTTCGAGCTGCCTCGACCCCATGAGCGCCGCGCCCCGCTGCTCATGGGCATCCTCAACGTGACCCCGGACTCGTTTTCCGACGGCGGACAGTTCTCCGCGCCAGAGCTGGCGCTCGCGCACGCGCGCCGCATGATCGAGGAGGGCGCGGACCTGATCGACATCGGCGCCGAGTCGACCCGTCCCTATGCCGGCGCCGAACCGGTTTCGGCCGAGGTGGAACTGGCGCGGCTGCGGCCCGTACTACCGGAAGTCGTCAAGCTCGGAATACCGGTATCGATCGACAGCATGAAGGCGCAGGTTGCCGAGTGGGCTGTCGCCAACGGCGCCGCCTTGATCAACGATGTGTGGGGCCTGCAGCACGACTCCGGCATGGCGGATATCGTCGCCCGGTCCAGCGTGCCCGTGGTGGTGATGCACAATCGCCTGGCGGTCGACCCGGCGATCGACGTGGTCGCCGACATGTTGGCGTTTTTTGCCCGCTCGCTGGAGATCGCTGCACAGGCCGGAATTCCTAAGGCCCGGATCGCCCTCGACCCGGGGATCGGTTTCGGCAAGACGCCGGAACAGAGCATGACGGCATTGGCGCACCTCGCTGCGCTCAAGGTGTTCGGCTGTGCGATCCTGGTCGGCGCATCGCGCAAGCGCTTCATCGACACGGTAACCCCTTCCCCGCCCCGCCAGCGCCTCGGCGGCTCGATCGCGGCGCATCTCCTTGCGGTCCAGAACGGCGCCCACATCATCCGGACCCACGACGTCGCCGAAACCAGGCAGGCACTGCGGGTGGCCGCGGCCATCGAGGACAAGCGATGACGGATACGATCTTCATTCAGGGCCTTCTGATCCATGCCCGGCATGGCGTCATGGACCACGAGGCCGAGGTCGGCCAGCGTTTCGTGATCGATCTCGAACTCTCGACCGACCTGTCGGAATCCTCCCGCACCGACAAGCTGTCGCATACCGTGTCGTATGCCGAGGTGGTGAACGCAGCGACCGCCGCTTTCGCCGACCAGAACTACCGGCTGCTCGAACGCGCCGCCGGCGCCGTCGCCGACGCCATCCTCTCGGCGTTTCCCCGCGTCGGCTCGGTCAAGGTCACGGTCCACAAGCCGCACGCGCCTATCGCTGCGATCTTTCACGACGTCGGCGTGATCCTGACCCGGTCGCGACGGCCGCCTGCCGCCGGGTAGTCCCGTGGCGGACGCGCTGATCGGCTTGGGAGGCAATGTCGGCGACGCCCGCCTGAGCTTCGCCCGCGCCATCCCGGCGATCTGCGGCGGCGCCAACGCGGCGCTGCGCGCACGCTCATCGGACTACCGCACGCCCCCCTGGGGCGAGCCGGACCAGCCCTCCTTCATCAACGCCTGCATCGCCATCGAAACCCCGCTCGCGCCTGGCGACCTGCTGGCGGTCCTCCACGACGTGGAACAGGAGTTCGGCCGCGACCGCGCCGGCGAGACGCGATGGGGACCGCGAACCCTCGACCTCGACATCCTGGCCTATGACGATCAGCGGATCGACCTGCCTGGGCTGACCATCCCCCATCCGAGGTGGTTCGAACGCGCGTTCGTCCTGGTGCCGCTGGCCGAAATCGCACCGGATCGCGCCATCGGAGGGCAGACACCCCGGCAGGCGCTCGCCAAGATTGTGGCGACGGGGATCACCCGATTGCCGGCCCTCGCCTAGACCTCCCAACCAACGAACCATTGGCAGGGCCGGCCCGGCATGGCAGTTTCCACCACACTCTCATTCCGGCCGGAGCTAAACCCCTGAATGCCCTCCCACATCGACGATTTGCCGCTGGCGCGTGAATTTCCGCCGGCAACCCGGGACGACTGGAAGAAGCTGGTTGACGGGGTTCTCAAGGGCGCGCCGTTCGAGAAGCTGGTCAGCCACAGCTACGATGGCCTGCGCATCGAGCCGGTCTATCCGCGCTCGACGACCGCCCAGGTGACCGGCGGGCGCGCCGCGGCGACGCCGTGGCGGATCATGCAGCGCATCGATCACCCGGACACGGCGGCGGCCAATGCCCAGGCGCTGGAGGATCTCGAGAATGGCGCCACGGCATTGGCGCTGGTTTTCGCCGGCGCGCCCGGCGCGCACGGCTTTGGCCTGCCCCCCACGGCGGCGGCACTCGCGGGCGTCCTCGATGGCATCCATCCCGAAGCCGGGATCGGCGTCGAAATCCAGGCCGGCGCGCACACGCCCGACATGGCCGCGCATCTGGCAAAGATCCTCGCTGATCGTTCGATCCCGCCCGCGAGCGTCGACGTGCGCTTTGCGATCGACCCGATCGGCATCGCTGCCGTGGGCGGCGGAAGCGCCGCGGCATGGCCTGATCTTGCCAAGGCCCTCGGCCACGCGGCAACCGATTGCATGAGGCTCGGCTTCACCGGACCGCTGGCCATGGCGGACGGACGCATCATTCACGATGCGGGCGGATCGGAGGCCCAGGAGCTCGCCTATGTTCTGGCCACCGCCGTCGCCACCCTTCGCGCCTTCGAGGCCGCCGGGATCGACCTCGATCAGGCGCGCCGGCTCATCTACGTGCGGCTGAGCGCGGATGCCGACCAGTTCCTGACGCTGACCAAGTTCCGGGTGCTGCGGCAGCTGTGGTGGCGGGTGGAAGAGAGCTGCGGCCTCGCGCCCCAGCCGCTCTGCATTGCCGCCGACAGCGCGTGGCGGATGCTCACGGCGCGCGACCCGTACGTCAATCTGCTGCGCGCCACCATCGCGACCTTTGCCGCCGGCCTCGGCGGCGCCAACAGCGTCACCGTGCTGCCCCATTCGCTGGCGCTCGGTCTGCCCGATCCGTTCGCGCGCCGGCTGGCGCGCAACACCCAGCTCGTTCTGCTCGAGGAATCCAACCTGGACAAGGTGACGGATCCGGCGGCCGGAGCGGGCGGCATCGAGAGCCTGACCACGGACCTCGCGCGAGCGGCATGGTCTTTGTTCCAACAGATCGAGGCGGCCGGCGGCGCCTTCGCCGCGCTTGAGCAGAACCTGATTCAGGAGCAGGTCGGCGCCGTGCGCGACGCACGCGCGAAGAACATCGCCAGGCGCAAGGACGTCCTGACCGGCGTCAGCGAATTTCCCAATCTGCACGAACTGTCGGTTGCCGTGCTCGAGGCGACCCGCGCGGGGCTGCCCGCCGTCAAGAATGCCGCCGTCAGTTTCACGGCCCTCGCGCCCATTCGGCTGGCCGCGGCCTTCGAAGGCCTGCGCGACCGCTCCGATGCCATGCTGGCGGCGCGCGGCGCGCGGCCGAAGATCTTTCTCGCCAATCTCGGCAGCCATGCCGATTTCACCGCGCGGGCGACCTTCGCCAAGAGCCTGTTCGAAGCCGGCGGCATCGAGGCCATCGACGGCGACGGCGGCTCCGACCCCGCCGCGATCGTGGCGCAGTTCAAGGATAGCGGCGCGGCGCTGGCCTGCCTCTGCTCGTCCGACAAGGTCTATCCCGGCGCGGCCGCGGCCATCGCGCAGGCGCTGCGATCGAGCGGCGCCAAACGCATCTATCTCGCCGGTCGGCCCGGTGACCTCGAGGCGAGCTTGCGCGCCGCCGGGGTCGATGAATTCGTGCATGTCGGCATCGACGCGGTCGTAACGCTGGCGGCGGCCTATGATGGGCTACAATGACCGCAGCCCGCTGCCGGATGACACCACGACCGCGATCGGACCTGACATGGTTGATCGAGCGCCATCGCCGAGTTGAGGATGCCAAGAATGACCCGCATTCCTGATTTTACCAAGATCGCCTATGAGCCGGGCAAGGCCAGCGCGGCCGGTGCCGAAGCAGCGCCGTGGCTCACACCGGAAGGCATCCCGGTCAAGCCGGTCTACGGACAGGCCGATCTCGCCGGCATCGACTTTCTCGAGACATGGCCGGGAATTCCGCCCTACCTGCGCGGCCCCTATCCCACCATGTACGTCAACCAGCCGTGGACCGTGCGCCAGTATGCCGGCTTCTCGACCGCGGAAGACTCCAATGCATTCTATCGCCGCAATCTCGCCGCCGGGCAGAAGGGCCTGTCGGTCGCGTTCGACCTCGCCACCCATCGCGGCTACGATTCCGATCACCCGCGAGTCGCCGGCGACGTCGGCATGGCGGGCGTGGCCATCGACTCGATCTACGACATGCGCACCCTGTTCGGGGGAATTCCGCTCGACCAGATGAGCGTGTCGATGACCATGAACGGCGCGGTGCTGCCGATCCTCGCGTTGTTCGTGGTCGCGGCCGAGGAACAGGGTGTGCCGCCCGAGAAGCTGTCGGGAACCATTCAGAACGACATTCTGAAAGAGTTCATGGTGCGCAACACCTACATCTACCCGCCGGCGCAGTCGATGCGGATCATCTCGGACATCTTCGCCTTCACCTCGCAGAAGATGCCGAAGTTCAATTCGATCTCGATTTCCGGCTATCACATGCAGGAGGCCGGGGCGACCGCGGTCC